>JBHLNS010000060.1:0-17825 GCA_048941285.1 Promethearchaeota archaeon | reverse complement strand
TTAATGGAGGTCTTACAAACAGCTGGACATTAAACCCTGAGTTTATTAGAGCTTTTAATTATCATTTAGTCCAATTTAATTATCCAGATAGTTGGAACAATTTTACTATAAATAGAAAATTAGGAATTTCCTGGGAAAATATCACTTCAAGCATAATATTTGATACATATAACAAGATTATTACATTTCCTGATCACATAATAATTGAAAGTGCTGAATGGGAAATTATGGTAAATTCACCAAATTTAGATTTTAATATAAATCTACCAGAATCAGTATGGAAACCTGAACAAGAATTACAATTTTCAGTTATTGCCCCGATCATAGATGGCTATTTAACATTCTACCTCATTAATTCATTAGGATTTGGATATGATGAAGCTGTGGAGGTTCGAGAGGTTGTATCCTCAGAAACTCTTTTTACATATATGATCCCATCAAATTCGCGAGCAGGCTCTTATACAATCATAATCTATTGGAATAGTTATACAGATGCAGGTGTTAAATCTCAAGTATTTGAAATTCCTCCACCTCCCTTTACTATTCATCCCGTCTGGATTGTAATAAGTATTACAATTGTCATTGTAGGAATTACAGTAGGAATGATATCTTATCGAACAATTAAGAAATATAAGATTAGAAAGATAGAAGAGGGTGAAAAACTCTATAAAAAATGTATGGATGTTCTGAATTTGGATTATATTATTGTATCAGAAAAAAAATCTGGATTAAATTTTTATCAACAACAATTTTCAAAAAAAGAAATTGATGCTGCGATGATTTCGGGATTCTTACAGGCAATTCATTCATTTGGAATTGAATTGATTAAAGTTGAAGATAGCTCGCAAACCATAAAGTTGGAATATAAAGATTCCATTATAATCATGACTGAATTTGTAAATTTAAGAATTATTTTAATCATGAAGGAACCCCCCTCCTCAAATTTCTTATATTCACTTGAAGATTTAGCCTATGACATTTATAAAGATTTTGGGAATTTAGTTGATAATTTTGTAGGAGATATTAAACCTTTCAAATCAATAGAAAAATTGCTTAAAATTCATCTTAATACTTCTCTTACTTATCCAATGACATTGGCTAAAATAGAAAAGTTGGACAAAATTAGAATAAGTCCAAACGATAGAACATTGATCAATAGAGCTATTAATTATATGAAAGTAAATAAGACAAGTTATTTCTATATGATATCGTTATTACCGGAAAAAGAATGCACCCCCAAAGATATAGAAAGCATACTTGACATGATTGAAAGAAATATATTTCAAATACAAGAATTTAACTTTAAAAATTGAGACAATTTGAGTCCTTTATCTTAAAACTTAATTGATTTAAATTTTGAATTAAGAGTTTAGTCAATAGAAATTTTAATATATTTTAATTGTTCTGAACTCTAGAACAATTTTAGAGAATCTAATTAAGATTTAAATAACTATACCATTACTAGATTACTTAATAATATGGTTTTATTTTTTTTTTAATACAATTGGTTATAATATATGAAAGTTAGGGTTCAAAAAGATTACTTTATTGCTTTATTATTAATTTTATCATTTCTATTTCTGAACCTGTTCAGTTTGGTTCATTCCTCATATGCTCAAAATAATCATGATACCCTGAATTCTTATTCAGATTTTAGAATTACTGAATTTTCAGAACAGTTAAGCTATAAGGAAAATTTAAGTTCGATTGATATTCAATTACCATCTGCGTCCTGGAATATCACTAATATTGAGATGAACTTCACAAATATTAAGCTAGGAAAGGAACTAAAAACTGTTGAGGATTCTAGTGATGGTAGTTCTAAAATAACAATTGGCAATGGATTAAAAGGTTGGGGTGTACAACTCAATATTACAGAACCAACAATTCTATTTGGTGCCTACATTTTAGGTTTTAGAAGTGTAATCCCCCCAACTATCCCAATATATTTCCAATTAACGGGTTATAATGGGCTTACCCATACACCTACTAGAAACGTTATGAGATCAACTTTAATAAATATTTCTACCATTCCTAATTGGTATCTTCAAACTTTTGAAAATGAGATTTCTCTTGCTCCGGGGCAGTACTATCTTACGATAAATGGATCCCTATTGATACCTTCTGAAAAAACTGCTTATTATTGGTATTTTAATGACTCTAGTTCTATTCATGAAAATCTACATACATCTAAATATGATGGGTCAAAATGGAATGTTGAAACAACAGGAGAACCTTTATTATACAAAATAATTCAAAGAGTTGATAGATCATTCAGCCCGGAAGAAGTAAATATGACATTAAATATTGATGATTCTCTATATCAAATAAGTGAAAATGGAACCATCATTTTGAAAAAAAAAATATCTCCTAATAGTGATATCTTTCATGTTTCAGTTATCAATAATCGTTCAATATCACTTTTATTTAATCTAAGTTATCATATTAAAATACAAAATTATTTGAGTACAACAGGAAATGTGTTAATACAAGAGAATCTAGCAAATATTTGGTCTTTTGAACCTGATATTCAGAGATGTTATAGTAATTATTCATTCAAATTTAAATATCCTCAAGGTTGGTATAATGTTAGAGTCTTTAGGAATTCAGGCGGTGGCTGGGAGGATATATCAACGCAAATTATTATAAATACAACAAATCGTCTTGTTTTTATATCAAACAGCACTATAATTGAGGGAGCAGATTGGAGGATAACGGCAAATTCTCCAAATATAGGTCTATCTTTAAATGTGCCTACAACTGAATTCGGTCGCGGTCAAGAAATCCTATTCTCTGTTATTGCGCCAATATTTCCTGGGAATCTAACTTTTAGATTAATAAATCCTTTAGGTTTTCCGGCTCAATCCGACTATATAATTGTATTACACACAATTGAAACTGAAGATTTATTGCTAAGTTATCAACTTTCAGACCATCCTTATGAGGGAACTTATACAGCTTATATCTTTTGGCATAATAGAACTGCGGCAGGAGTCATTTCTCAAGCTTTCGAAATTATTATTCCATTTGTTTTAGATCCAATGCTAATAGTTACCATAGTTGGAGTAATTGCATTTATCTCAGTTTTTAGTTTTACAACATATAAATTGGTTAAAAATAATAAAAGGAAGCATGAAGCACACAGACAAACTATATTCAATAAATATATGGATGTTTTAAATCTTGAGTATTTCATAATAATCCATAAAAATTCAGGATTAAATGTTTATGAACAAATTTTGGCAAGTAAGACTATAGATGCGACACTAATTACAGGCTTTTTGGAGGCAATTCGGACTTTTGGAATTGAGCTTACAGGTGCTGATGAGCAATCTCAAACAATAAAGTTGGAATATCAGAAATCTAAAGTTTTAATGTCAGAATTTAAAAGCTTCAGGATTTTACTGATCATGAAAGAAAGTCCTTCTCAAGATTTTTTAGAATCAATAAAAGATCTGTCATATGATATTGATCACAAATATGGGAATCAAATCGAAAATTTCAAAGGAAATATTGACGCTTTCACAGGAATAAGAGATTTGCTTGAGCAACATTTGCAAACTTCATTGATATATCCATTACAGACAGTTAAACAAGATGTTAAATTAAAATCTGACGAAAAGTCGATGGTCAATCGGGCCAAAACAATAATGAAAAAGAAAAATTTAGACTATTTCACAGTAACTGACCTGCTTTCTATTAGAAAAGGTTTTTATGCAAAAGAAGCTGAAATAATTCTCCATTTATTGAAAAAGAAAGTATTTCAGCCTAAAATGCAATTTCTATAATTTTTTTTAATTTATTCCTTTTCAACTTAATTTATTATAATAAAATTCAGAAAATAAAAAAAAAAAATAGTAATTATTATTATTTTGCTCTCTTACGCCATACTGTGAGATAGACAATAAGTAGAATAAGACAAGCAGGGATTCCTAATACAATTATTATCCACATTATTGTAAAGAACCAATGTTCGATCCAAAAACTATATCGATAAGTGCCAAATGGTACATCATAATAACCTAGGATCGCCATGTAAATACAATAGGCTATGAATATAAAAGCAGTACCACCTCCACCTCCACCTGCATTTCTGGCTCTATGTGTTTTCTTCTTTTCTCTGTCCCTAAATTCTTGCTTTTTTTCTTCTGATAATCTACTCCACCAGATATATCCTCCTACACCAAAGAATAATGCTGCAGGTAATCCTACAAATAATAATTCCCATAAAATGAGTAGAATACAAAAGCATACTAGATGCATTAACGTCCATTGATCAAGAGTCCATAAACCCTGTCCACCGATAGGAGATGTGTACATAAACCAAAAGAATACTAAAACTGCACCTATAATTAAGCATACTCCAGCAATAATTATAACAATAAAAGTCTTAAAATACTCTTTGATTTTCTTTTTCCAAAATACTTCATCGCTTACTTCATTTTCCATTGAAAATTCACGTTAATTTTGTTAAAGTTTTGTAGGTAGTAGAAATCAAAAAGAGTATTTAAAATTGACTAGGCTTTTTATGCAAAAAAGTTCAAATACATGAGTTAAAATCTCTCTTAATGTTTCTTAGTTGAGAGATGCTATCAAATAAAAGAGAATTAGAATTCTTATGCCAATTTTTAATATTTAAATGACTTGTATTCCTTTTCAAGAAAACGTTCTTTGGTTAAAATATCCATTTCTGCATTCAACCAACATAATTCATCATAAGTACAGCTTGAATTGAATACTTGCTCTGCCTTTTGTTTAATATCTTCAATAGAAGGCATATCAAGATTAATTTTTTGAATTTTTTCAGCCAAAATCCAACATAATTCGTTATAAGTATATCCTTTTAATGAAAAATAATATGCTGCTTCTCTAATTTGAAATTTAATTGGAGTAGTTTCTGGTTCTTCGTCGACTATTTGTTTTTCGGGTTTTTCTTTTTGAGGTTGAATTTTTCCTTCTTTTTTCTCTTTAGAGCTTTCAAACCTAATGAATTTAACAGTATCAGTGGCTTCTTGAGGTTTTCTGGGAGGTTCAATTCTTTGGTGGGCTTGAATTTGCTGAAACCATTGTCTTATTCTTGTCTCAATATTTATTTCTCTCTCTTCTGGAATTCCATTAAGACCAATCGATTTGATTCTCTCTGGGGGCGTTTCAAATACAAATTCTGGCCTTCTTTCAACAGTTTTACCAGGTATTAGTCCCTTCTCCAAATTATGCATCATAGCTAAAAAGGATCCATATTCTCTTTTTTGCTTCATTATTAGAATTTTGATAGATCCCCCACGTTCTTTATCTATTTTTCGAGCAATTTCAGCGGTTATATCCTTTTTTGGTTGAGGTACTTCTAATCCCACCCAAATATAAATTGTATTCTTTTCCTCATCATCTATCAGATAAACATCATTTTCTTCAAATAATAATTTATCTAACTCAACTAATTCTCCTTTATCACTTATACTATATAATTGCATAACTCTCTCTATTTAGAAAACTCTAATATTATAGAAATAAATAAATTAAAAGTTTAAAAATCTTTTTTGTTTATTAAGATCTCTCTTATTCTCTTCCTTACTTATTGAGAACTGAAAAAATAAGGATTTAAACAATTTTTCACTATCATTCGAAATTTTTAAGATTCCTCAAACTTTTTAATACCAACTCTATTATATTGTTAGAGAAAAATTACAATTTTCTATTATTTAATATCCAACTTGTAGGAAGATGAGCCAAGAAAATATTGATAAAAAGGATGCAACTCTCATTGAATATGAAAAATTAATAAAAGAATTGAAGAATGAGAATGCGAGCTTAAAAATGAGAATTGTTAAGTTAGAAGAAGAGATTAGAACACTTTTAGGTTCAAGTGAGTCAATTAAGGAAATCGAAATACCTCAAGTTGAATATGAGACAAAAATTCCTAGTTTAGAGAAGGAAGTAATTGTTTCAAATTCCATATTTTCTCAAGATACAGTTCTATCTGAGAAGGTAAAAGCACAAATTGTAGATGGATTGTCAAGAAGAGAATGCCCAATATGTGGAAATACTAATAAAGCTCTTATCTATGAAAATGTTGACAGAACACACATCATAAGTGCTTATCCGAGACTTTACGGTAAAAAGTATAAGTGCGGTGAATGTGGAAGAGAGTGGCGTATACCCATAGAAATGTAGACATATTTATAATATGATATAAAAATCTAAAAGTTCTATTCTTTACATAATAAATAGTTAAATATTAACTCTTTAAACATGTTCGGTTTTAGATTTAAATCATATTCCGCTTTTTAATTATTATAACATAATTTGAAATAATATAATGGGAAATTTATGAACAATCAAAATATCAAAAAGAATATCTTAAATTTAGGATCTTTACTTGATTATCAAGAAGGATCTGTAGTTAGTCGAGCAATAATTAATAAAGATGTTGGAACCGTAACATTATTTTCATTTGATAAAGGAGAGAGTTTAAGTGAACACACGGCTCCGTTTGACGCACTCGTTTATATTTTAGATGGAGAATCAGAAATAACCATTTCAAATGAAAAATTTAGATTAAAAAGTGGTCAAATGATTATTATGCCTGCGAATGAACCACATGCATTAAAAGCAATAGAGAAATTCAAAATGATGCTAATAATGATAAAATCTTGAACACCCAAATAAAAAAATTTAAATTTTTTTTTAATTTTTAAAATTTGTGAATAATAAAGACATCGATGATGATGAATTAGAAGAAGAACTTGAAGAGGCTTTTAAAAATGATGAGAAAAAAAGAGATATTTTTAGAATTATACGAAATGAGAAAGAGGCTCTAGATACAAAGGAAGAACGAATTAAAAAAAAATTTAGGAATTAAAAATTCTCTTTATTTAGAAATTTGATTAATAAAAGGCATATTATAATCAACTATGAGCATTCTGTTTTTCTGTAACAATACTTTTGGAACAGATATACAATAGAAATGTGATTATTATAAAAAAAGTAGACGCAATCAGTATAGCAATATAAACTCCAGTAATTCCATAATTATCAGAAAATGGAGCAAGTATCATTGGAACTAGGGCAATACCTGTGAAATAACTAGCAGTCAATGATCCTGCTAGAGCACCACGTCGTTCAGGAGACAAAATTTGACTATAATAAGTTATAGTAGTAAAAAGTATTCCTCCTGAAAATCCAGCTAGAACCCAACCCGAAGCTAA
The DNA here is from genome assembly GCA_048941285.1 of Promethearchaeota archaeon. GTDB lineage: Archaea > Asgardarchaeota > Lokiarchaeia > Sigyniarchaeales > SOKP01 > Loki-b32. The sequence goes on along the minus strand of JBHLNS010000060.1, from coordinate 10,620 downwards.
AAGTATGAATCTTTCTGGAATTGTAATATCTCCAATGATTAACAGGATAAGAAGTGAGGAAAATAAGAATAATGAGCCAATTATTAAAGGCAATCTAGCGCCTTTCATTTTTATTAAAAACCCAGTAAGAATTCCAGTTATAGCAGCTCCAAAACCTGCTAAAAAAAGTACAACTCCTATTATTGTTGGATCAAGTACTCCTGCTAGCGTTTTAGACGTCCAGATGTTAATTGCTATATATGTATATGAGATAAAGAATGCAGATAATATCATTAGAAAAACTGGAATTCTTCGCCATTCTTTTGAAAGTTGAGACAAAAAAGTATGCAATCCTGACTGTACTGAAATATTCTGTGGAGGTCTTCTAGCTAAAATAAAATATACTAAACAAAAGCAAGTTATTACGATAAATAATACATAAATTGACTGCCAACCTATTAAAATCATTTGAGAGGCAAGTAAAGGGCCAAAACCAACCCCTAAATTCGCACTTGCTCCCAAATATCCCATTTTTTTAGCAATCTGTGGAGGAGATGTAATATCTGTCATTAAAGCTATGAGAACAGGATTAATAAAACCAAAACCTATTCCTCCAAGTACATTTGCTATTACATACATCAGGAGGTTTAAAGATAATGCAGCTGTTAGCATTGCGATCGCGAATATTACTAAACCTGTAATTAATACGGGGATTCTACCCTTAATATCAGAAATTGCGCCAGAGAAAAGTTGTATTATTGCAAATGGGAACATAAATGCTGGAATAGCAATCAATATATTATCAGGGGAGACATGAAAATAAGAAGAAAGAACGGCGAATAAAACATTGATAATATTTCCAGTTAAAGGACCTAATAGAAATAGTAAAAATATTATAAATTCAAGCCATTTTGAATAATTCTTAGGATTTTTTTGGATATTATGATTCATTATTTTTCCTATTGATAATTCTTATTTAAAGTATTCTTTTTTAATATAAAGGAAGTTTATATAAATTTATGGGTTAAACAATTAAAGGTTATTATTTAATTTCTTTAAGATTCAATTATGATACTAATCAGAAAGGCATATGGTAAAGATTTAATGACTCAAGTGCGGAATCTTTTTATTGAATATGCAGAATCTTTAAACATTGACTTAAATTTTCAAAACTTTGATCAGGAATTAAGGTGGCTTTCAATATATTATAGTATCCGAAAGGGTTGTCTTTTATTAGCTTACTTTGAAGATAACTTAGCTGGATGTGTAGGTTTAAGATATTTTGAAAATGGAATATGTGAAATGAAACGCCTTTATGTTCGTCCAGAATTTCGAAGAAAGAAAATTGGATTAGAACTCTCAAAATCAATTATTAATAGGGCAAAAGAACTTGGATATAAATATATACGATTAGATACTTTACCATTTATGAAAGAGGCAATAAATTTATATATCTCTTTAGGATTTAAAGAAATTCCTCCGTATCGTTACAATCCATTTGAGAAAGCCAGATTCTATGAATTAAAACTATGATATCTTATAATGTTAATAAAAAAATATATAATAAGTCATTTAAATTAATTCATAGAGTAAAAGAACAATATCTTTTCATAATTTCAATAAAATTGAAAATAAAGTAGTTTGTGAATAATTGTTTTTCGATTCAAAAGATTATAAAAAATAAATAAAATAAAATAGTCTGAAAAATGACTTCCATACAAATATTTGATGGTAACGATACGATTGGAGGAAATAAAATATATTTAGAAGAAAATGGGAAAGGATTATTTCTCGATTTTGGTATGAATTTTAAAAAATACGGAAAGTTTTTTCAGGAATACCTTCTCCCTCGATCTTCAAGGGGAATCTATGATTTAATCAACTTAAACTTAATTCCTAAACTCAATATTTATCGAAAAGATTTAATTCCATCTGATTTGGATACTTCATTATTTCGATCTTTGAATGTAGAAGGAATAGCAATTAGTCATGCTCATATGGATCATTGCGGCAATATTGGATTACTTAAACCAGAATACCCTATAATAGCTTCTGCAACAACATTATTACTTCTTAAAGCTATGTTAGATACTACTTCTGCAAAGCTAGGTTCTGATGTTGCTTATTATTCACCTAAAAATCCAAAAGATAACGGAAGAGTTTTAGAATCACACAGAGGCAAAGAAATATGTAGAGACCTGGTATGTATTGACGACTTTTCAGAATCATTTAATGATTTTCTTATTAGATCTGTCAAGCCAAGAAAAGAATTCATTGAAGGAACGATTTCTAATATAGAAAGTGGGTCTTTTAATATGCAAATTAAAGCTTTCGAAGTTGACCATTCTATTTATGGAGCTACGGGGTATTTAATTTATGGAGACAATATTATAGCTTATACGGGAGATTTCCGTTTGCATGGAAAACAAGGGAAAAAAAGTGAAATATTTTTTCGAAATGCAAAAGATGCTTCTATTCTAATAATTGAAGGAACAAGAGCAGCAAGAGAAGATGTTGATGAATCAGAAGATATAGTATATAATAACTGTTTAAAAATAGCTGAAGAATCAAAAGGCTTAATAGTGGCGGATTTCACAGCGCGCAATTTTGAGCGGTTAGAAATTTTTAATCAAATAGCAAAAAGAATAGGAAGATCTCTAGTTGTTACTGCTAAAGATATATACCTACTTAATGCTCTTGAAAAGGCTAACGGTGTGAAAATTATAGAAGATCTTGTAGTTTATGGGGAATTAAAAAGTGTTAAACAGAATTGGGAAAAAATACTTCTAAATGAAAATTCCGATATTAAATATATCGACCCAATTGAGATCTCTAAGCAACAAGATAAATATCTAATTTGTTTTTCTTTGTTTGATTTAAAAAATTTATTGGATATTCAACCAAACCACGGAACTTATATATATTCTTCATCGGAGGCCTTCGAGGAAGAGAGTACCTTCGATTTTATTAGGTTATACAACTGGTTAAAACATCTTAACCTAGAAATAATCGGATTCGAGATAATTGAAGAAGGGGATCGGCTTAAACCTAAATTTATGGAGGGATACCATGCTTCTGGACACGCCTCAAAATCTGATTTAATTAAAGCTATAGAAATTGTTGACCCTGAGATAATACTTCCAGTACATACCGATAATCCTGATTGGTTTATTGAAAAATTTGATAATGCTGTTCTCTTAAAAGACCATGAGACTTATAAAATATAATGATGCCTTGTAGATGAAATCACTGATATATTGAAACAACCTATACTAAAAATAAAAAAAAGGGAATCTGTAAGATTTAAAATACTATTAAATCTAAGTTCAAAAACTCATTTTCATATATTTCATATCTTCCATAATTCCTTATATTTATACCATTCGTTCTTTTTTTAATTAATATCCTAACTAATTAATAAAAAGATTTGCGGCTACGGGTATTTGTTCGTGGTCCTTTTTCAATTATTTTAACATTACTAGCTTGTGGCCCTTTTTTTCCCTCTGTAATTTGATATTCTACAATATCCCCTTCATAAACAATCTTAAATTCTTCAGCATCCCCTTGAATCGCAGAATAATGAATAAATATGTCAGCAGATCCATCATCTGGCGTAACAAAGCCATAGCCTTTTTTCTTATCAAACCATTTTACAGTTCCTTTTCCCATTGATACGACCATATTATTATCTACATTCGGTCAAAATTGTACCAATTAAGATTCTTAAGGATTAGATAATAATAAGTTTATGCTAAAAAAAATATAAACAAGTTAAAACAATTCTTGCATTAAATGGTCAATTTTCAATCTAATTAACGGATACAATTAAAGTTTGAAAGAGTGATTATTTTGTAGCAAATGATAATAATTTTCTATCTCAGTTGTATGGTTCGAAAATAATTTAATATAGAATTTAATTAATATTTATAATAGATTGAACAGAAATTATAATTTTTAAAGAATATAATAATGTGTCTCTTGTTTATAATATCAATTTTGGGTATGTGTTTTATGATACCATTTCATTTTTTATCTGTAGAACATTTAAGATTACATCAGAAATATGGAAAGGAGAAAGGAACTAAAATAGGTATTATTTTAAGTTTCATTTCTGGATGGGGTTTTTTTTTATTCTGGTTTGGTGTTTGGCTTTCACCTCAACCTAGATTTGTTATACCCATATTTGAAAACTTAACATTTAATATTCCAGTCATTAATATATCAATATCAATACTACATCTTATTCTATCAATTCCCTTTATCATAATAGGTATATGGTTTGGAATTGGAGGTGTGAAGAAAGTTACTTTAAAGGTAGCTGAAACACATAGACCCGAAAAAGTCATTTCAAGAGGTTTATATTCTGTAATTAGGCATCCTCAATATTTTGGAGGAGTCGTAGCGCATATTGGAATTACAATTCTTTTATCTGCTATTTTTTCTTTAATAACGACTCCAATAATTATTTTATTAAACTTTTTAATTTCCTGGAAGGAAGAGAGAGAATTGATTAAAGAATTCGGTAAAGAGTACGAGGATTACATGAAAAGAGTTCCAATGTTTATCCCTAGATTTAAGAAAAACTAAAAAACAAGACAATCCTCATCGATTCTTTGTTTAAAAAAGTATATGAGGAAAGTACAATTTTTTTTTTTAAATTTTATGGATAAAGGTCTCAATAATTAATACTGCATTATTATCAATTTTCAATGAACATAATAAATAATCAATCATCAAAAAATTACCAAGCTTGGCCAATTTTTCTTTTAGCTTTTGTTAGATTATTTTATGTATCTATCTTTGAAAGAGCATTATCAAATTATTTATTATGGGAGATAAGTATTGAACCGAGTGTATTAGGTTTTATTTCTTCAACAGGAGCAATTACTTATATTTTTGCTCCATTGCTAGGACAAATTATTACAAAAAAATATCTAGGAACCAGAAATGCTCTTATTTTAACTTCAATATTAACACCACTTTTAACTGGACTTCAAATAGTATATCCTGAGGCGTGGTTTTTAATTGTAAGTCGGGTTTTACTAGGATTAACATTAGGATTTTTTTGGCCGAACTGCCTTAATTTATTAAGTAGATGGCAAAAAATAAGCAGTATTGAAAAATCAAAAAAGAATTTCGCATTATTTAATCTTTCATGGAATTCTGGCTTTATTATTGGCCTTATTGTTGGTTTTGTTTGGGCATTTACTTGGAGTGATTTTTTAGCTATGATAATTTCTTGGTTATTATCATTTCTATTAATCCCTATAAGTTTCTTCATTAAGAAAGAAAAAAAGCCAGATAAATTAAAGGAAATTGTAATTTATCAATCCGAAGATCCATTTTCTCACTTGGATATTAAAGAAGATTTAGCTGTTAATTCACAAACGCCCATGATTGTATACTCCGTTCTTTTTTCTTGGGTCAGTATAATGTTTTTAGCAATATCAAAATCAATATTTATTTTCGGATATCAATTCCTTGTAGATCACTTATTATCTGATGATTTTTCTTATCTCACTTACATTATACAATGTGGAGTACAATTTTTCCAACTTCTTGGTTTGACTTGGATAAATAACATGAAAGTATATACTAGAAAGATATCCTCATTATTGAGTGTTATAACAATTGCTATAATTACCTTTACTATTGCCCTAATAGGAGATATTTGGTATATATCTATTATAACTCCCGTTGTTGGGTTATTTTTAGGATTAATTCATGGTGTTGGAATGAAAATTATGCTTGAATACGGGACTGCGGAAAACACATCAAAATATTCTACAATAAATGAAATAATAGTAGGAATAGGTTTTGGTTTAACCCCAATCGTCGCTGGATATGTCATTGAAATATATCTATATGGAATACATTGGTTTTTAACATTTCTAGGTCCCGTAATTTTAATATTCCTAATTTTAATTTCCCGAAATGTTAAAAGAAAAGAATTTAATTTAAAAAAATTCAGTGTTTAAATTCTTTTAATCATAGTCATAAATTATGTTGTTTATGTGATCTTTTAATTTTAATTCCAAATCTGGATTATTCGGATATCCAATTTCAATGGTTTTTGAAATTAGATTTCTTAAAAACTCTTCAAGATCACTAAATGAGCCTAATTTTTCGATTAGACTTTCAATTGCTTGTTCATTATCAATAACATTGGTTAAATACATATAAATTATTATACTTAAAGCTTCTTCCAAATTCCTTGCTCCAACCACAAGAACAGAACCCCGCTTAAATAGATTACCTTTATAACTGAAGATATTAGAATTTCCCCATTTCTTAATTCTGTCTTTTAAAAATTCCAATACTCCTAGGATCTCTAAAGGAGTTTTTTCCGGTTCAAGCTTAAAAAATATTCCACATTCTGCTTTTTGTTCATAGATCGCTATTAAATTATTTATTTGTATTTTTAATTTAATCTTTTGAGATGAAGATTTATTTTTTGACATGCTACACTAATATCAAATTAATAAATCCTATTATGATTTACTAACTTCGATACTAAAAGGTAAAAAGACTATTCAATTTAGATACACAAAATTTTTTGAAGATTAAAGCATTTAGATGTTTATTATCAAATAAATAAATTACTGGTAAATATTTTGTTTTGTCATAATTGTGGTCAAAAAATTGACGACTCTGCAATCTATTGTGAACAATGTGGGATAAGAATCAGAAAAGAAAATGCTACTAAATGGATTAGTGAATCTGAAGGACTTAATCGTTATCATGAATTAGAGTTTGAATTAGAGGACATTAATGATGAATTAAGCACATTAAATTCGAAAAATGCTTATTTAAATCGATTAGTGCAATCAAGAGATCAAAAACATAATCAACTTCAAATGGTCCGTAATGTAATGCTAAAGGAAAAAAAAGATTATGATTCTCTTTTAAAAGTAAGTTTTTCTTCTTTAAAAGCGCGCCTAAGCGGAGAATTAGACGACAGAAAACGAAGAGAAGAAACAGAATACCTAGAAGCTTTAGCAAATTTCGAATATGTAGAAAAAGAATATAAAATCCTCGTGGAAGATGTCCAAAATATTCAAAAACAAATTACTCAAATTCAAGAATTAAAATCAAAAATCCCAGCTATAGAAGCTGAAATGGAAAAGATTTTAACTCAAATAACAACAGGTAAGGAAACTGATAATCTAAAAAAGTTAGAACAACATTATGGAAAGATACAACAGGAGATCGCAAAAGTAAAAGACATTGAAAGTAGATTTAAACAAGCTGATTCTCTTTTAGAAGAAGCAGGAAATTATCTCCAGAATTCAGCAAATAGTCTAAGATCAGCAGAGGGTCTTGGCACATGGGATACTTTTTTTGGAGGGGGCTTCTTTGTTGATTCAATGAAACATGGTAATCTAGATAAGGCACGCAATGAAATAAATCAAGCTCAAAGTCTGGTAAGACGAGCGAAAGATTTAGTTGATGTTATTGATGATATTTATATTGATTTTGAAGCTCCAAACTTATTTTTTGATATGTTTTTTGATAATTTTTTCTTTGATATGTTTGGTAATACTAAAATAACTCGAACAAGAGAACGGGCTGAAAACGCACTTTATCAGCTTAATAATAGTCGAAATACTTTAGATCAACATCTGAATGAATGGTTACAAAAAAGAAACAAATTAGTTGTAGAAATAAATAATCTAAGAAATGAAATTCGAGAAGAAAGATTGTCTTTGTTATAATATTAACCATTTTTAGCAAAATATTTTTCTATAATTTTCACCCATAGATGATTTTTAATTTTTTGGGACTCAAGATAAATAAATTGATCGTTTTGTATTTTTACAATGCATTCTTGAATCTTTTCTATCGAACTTAAATTCATATCAATTAAATATTGAGACAATCTGTTAATTAAACATATATTCAAGCCATCTAATTGAAATTTTTTGATAAATACAACCTCATAGATTACAAGATTTATCAATTCCTCAAAGAATGATATATATTTTTTACTTTGTTTTCTTAAAGTTTTACTGTTGAGAATTATCATAATCTCTGACAATATATTAAAAATTCTATAATCTTCCTGTAACATAACTGGTAATTTATTAATATTATTCACTGAAATCTCTATTGTTAAATGTGCGCCTAAGTTGAATACAAAATCGTAATAAAAGTTCATAAGTTTTGAATTCATTAAAAGTAGAAGATATTTTATGCTAATGTCTTTATTTGTTCCTTCTTTTGGTATAATTGAAATACAAGTACTTAAGGGATAATAATTCTGATCATCATAAGCTACAGTAAGATCTGAACTAATTGTTTGCATTATTAATTTTTCTGGTTTCAGAAATATACTTTCATTTCTTGCTCTATGTAACATTTTAGGATTATAATATACATACAAATTATCAAATTCCATGTAAAAACGTCCTATATTCTTCCCTCTCAAGGTCTTTTTATAGAAATCATTCATCTTATGATTTGTTAAAAATTTCTTATCATTACCAGTAGCTATACAGGTTTTTGCTTCGAAATATCTCCTTAATTCACTATCCCTATATCTTTTCATAAAGTTAATAATTTCTAGTTCTTCATATTGAAGGTTTAAATTAATGTTATAATTTTCTTGTTCCAGAAAGATTTTTTGAGGTATTTCCTTAATTAATAGATTGTCAGGAGAAAAACATTTGTGATAAGGAAACTTGATTTTTATCAATATTTTGTGGTCATCTAAAGGTGGTCTCGTTGCCACTATTATAATTACCGTTTCGGCTGTTATTGATTGAAAAGCTCCAGCCCCCACATCAATGATCTCTTCAATTGTAGTATTCTTTAATAATAATTTCCTTATTAAGTAATAATTATTTGAACGTATCAAATTTTTGTGGACTATATTACTGATTTTTGAAGATGAATGGCATAATTCAATTGAACGTTCAATAAATATTCCAAATGTATTCATTAAACCTTTTGGTGTTTTAAACCTCTTTTCAAATATCGCTTTCTCTAGCGCAGTCAGTTTTCTATTAGAAATGTATGGAGGATTTTGAATGATGATATCAAAACCTCCTTTTAACATAACATCTGGAAATTCTAGAAACCAATGAAACGGTTTCAAATTATAGAACATTTCTTTCTTTTTTTTTTCATTTAATTCAGTCTTTTTTAAATCCATATGAGTTTGAAATACACATTTAATTTCATTATAAAAACATTCAGTTAAGTCAGTATAATCGGGATTTTTGATTTCTGGATTCTTTGTAAAACCAATTATTGCATTGCCTATTTTATAATTGGAATCAATATTGGGTAAAGTATAAGGACTATTTGTATCCTTAACCAAATCTGTTAGCGCTTGTAATAATCTCTTTTTTGTATTTTTTATAGCTTCATCCTCAATATCGACACCATACAACGTATTCGATATAATATATTCTCTGATTTTATAATCGGTCCAATCTAGCAATTCTAAAATTTTTAATGCGTGAAAAAATTTCTCCAAAACTTTCAATACGGAAATAAGAAAGTGACCCTTTCCTACAGCAGGATCTAAAATTGTTAAACTCTTTAAGATTTCAATAACGTATTCAAACTTCTCTCTATCATTTTCATTAATAGGGATATTGATGAAAAATTTCTTAAAATTTACTTCTTGGATATAATTTTCAAATAACTTATCTATGTTTGTTAGTTTGGTTGAAAATTTGTTATTTAATTTATCTATTAGAAATTTACTAACAGTAATATTAGTGATAAAATCTGTTATTTTTTCTGGGGTATATACTATTCCTTCTTTCTGTATATTCATTTTTTCCAGAATAAATTATAGGGTAAATATAGAATCTATATATTTTTTCTCTTTTTAATAATTATATTAGGTTTAATTAAATTTAAATTGACAATTTCGAATTACCATTTTTAAAAAAATGGAAGAATTGGATAAATTTGATAAGAAATTTAGAAATATCGCTTTTTTAATTATATCTATTGCTATTTTGCTTCTGATAATTTGGATGATAATTTTTTTAAATTCACCTGAAAATGCATCTCCTTTGTTAATGTCAATTAGCATTGCTCTTTTGCTTGCAGGTATATTATTAATAACAAGAATCCAATATGTAATATGGATGAAAAAAAAGTATTAATTAAATATTCTCATTTTTTTCATAAATTTTGAGCTATAAATTTATTAAATTGAGTTCGCATTAATATTTAGATAAGAATGTAATAAGATAAAAAAATGGGTTTAAAACTTTCTCTTTTCAAAATTTGTATAGTTGGAGATTATGCAATTGGCAAAACAACACTACTCCATCAATATTTAGAAAGAAGGTTTGCCCCGAATGTAGCATCTACAATAGGTTCTAATTTTTTTGTAAAACGGGTCAAAATTCCTAACATTAGTAATCTAATAACTTTACAAATATGGGATTTAGCTGGTCAGATGCGTTTTAAATGGGTTAGGCAGGAATTTTATAAAGGAGCAAAAGGGATAGTTTATGTATTTGATTTAACAGATAAAAATACCCTTTTAAATCTTAGATACTGGAAAGATGAGATTGAAAAAATAATTGAAAATTTTAGCAGTGTACTTGTTGGAAATAAGCTCGATTTAGTAAACTCCGAAAATTTACAAATTAAAAAAGAAGACTGCAATGAGAT
>JBHLNS010000094.1:0-4244 GCA_048941285.1 Promethearchaeota archaeon | reverse complement strand
CATATTAATAGCAGCAATTTTTCCTTGGTTTTTAGCATTTCCCCATGTTGGATGAAGTATCGGGATTTCATAAAGAGAATCATATACCTGAGCAACATCACCAGCAGCAAATATATTTGGAATATTAGTCCTCATATACATGTCTACCAAAACACCTTTATCTAAGTTTATACCACTATCTGTAAGAAAACTTATATTAGGATTCATTCCAATTGTAATAATGGCCAAATCTGTAGAAATTTTTCGTCCACTTTTCAAAACTATAGTGGATATCTTATTATTATCTCCTCTGAATTCAACAACTTCTTCATTAAGATAAATTTGAATTCCATTTTCTCTGATCTTTTTTTCTACAATTCGAGCAATCTTTCTATCGAAACCAATAGGCCATAAATGTGAAGCTTTTTCAATAATTGAAACATTTAGACCAATTTTTAAAAAATTTTGAATAACTTTCATAGCTATAGCTCCCCCGCCTACTATTACAGCATTTTTAGCATTACAAGCTTGTTCAGCAATTTTTTTGGCATCATCAAGGTTATAGAGTGGACTAACACCTTCTAACTCAACACCTTTCCATGGTAATAAGATAGGGGAGCCTCCAGAAGCAATTAAAAGAGAATCATAATAAAAATTTCTCCCATCTTTTAATATGATTTCATTCTTTTCAGGAATAACCTTTTCAACTTGATTATAAATAAATTTAATATTATTTTCATCATAAATCTTTTTACCTTTTAAAAAAAGATCATCTTCAGAACAGGATTTGGATATTAAGCTAATAATTTTACTCCTCTTATAGAATTGATAATTCTCAGAAGATATTAGAATAATTTCTCCATTATGATCTATTTTTCTTATCTCTAGCGCTGCTGTAGCTCCTGCAGGACCTCCGCCAATAATAATATATCGATTAATCTTCATTATTGAATCACCTTATAGTTTTCTCTTAAATTGAATCATTCAGATTATAAATTAAAATCAAAGATTAAAATCTCATGATTAAGAAATATTATATTCCTCTAAATTTGATTTTCAAAATTAATTTAAATTCAAGAGAGTAAGTATAAATTATAAATTAAAATAGAACTTAGCCTTATATAGTTCAAATTGACCTTTAAGTGGATATAAAAGCAATTTTATTAAAATAAGGCATAGGAAAATTAAAACCTATATTTTATGAAATTTTTATACTTTTATCTTTTTAAATAATTCAAAATGAAATGATTTTTTTTTTATTTAATAATAAAAAAGAGTGTTTTTCATTAATTTAGGAGGATATTTTAGCAAAAGTCTTTTTCTATAGCTTCGATTATATCCGCACTACTTTGGGTATTTGCTTGTTTGATTTCCATTCTATTTAACATTAATCTTGTCAAATTAGCAAATGATTCATGAACATTTTCGCCTGTTTTGCTTGAACATTCATCAAACTCTTTCAAATTCAACATTTTGGCGACTCTATAGCCTTCGCTATAGGAGATTTCTCTAAACTCTTCCAAATCCAATTTAGCACCAAGTAAAATAATTGGAAATCTTTCTTTCGTTCCGTTTATCACTGATAACCAATCCCCAATATGAGAAAAAGAAGAGTAATCTGTTATATCATACAATAAAATACCCCCCATTGCGCCATAAATATATTGAGGAAACATGAATCGAAATCTCTCTTCCCCGCCAAAGTCCCAGATTAATAATTTTATTTCTTTTCCATCTAATGCTAGGATTTTGGTTTCAAAATCAACTCCAATAGTGTGTTGTGAACTTGATATATATTTATTTGTCATGAACCTCTTTCTTAAGGTTGTTTTACCACATCCTGCATCTCCAAAAATAACGACCTTGAAAATTACATCATACATATTAATCCTATTTAATCTCCTATATTCTAATTAGGTTAAAACTCTAAAAGCGTAATATTGCTATTACACAACAACCTAAAATGCTTTTCCTAAATATTTAGTAGATCAGCAAGTTTTAGATCAAAATTATGCAATGGTCTACATAGTAACATTAATATTTAAATCTTTTTTTAATGATTGACCAATTTTTTGTCTTTTTTGCTGTAACTAATGGAAACTTGGATCACTGATAAGGATCTCGTCTTTATTCCTTTTTGTCGCATGAATTAAGGGAAAATTTCATTTATAATAATAAATGTACTTTAAATTTCAAATGATGCATATATCGTTCTTTGAAAAATGTTTAAAAGGAACTAGAATTCGATACCTTATTTCTCATTTTCAAGAATTTTGGATATATCATGCGAAGCGCGCTCACATTCAAGAAATACTAAACCCAATTTCGCTTTTTCCGATGTTGAAACTGCTAGAACCGCAGCCTCAGCATCAAAAATTAATAAATAGCCATCAAGTCCTTTAATATATATCTGTTTGAATATTCCAATTTCCATATCTACTACAGTTCTTTCAGATATTGAGAGTAAAGTAGCAACCATAGCAGCAATCCTCGTTTCATTATATCCACGAGGTACTAATGAAAGGATTGGGAGCCCCTCTATTGTTGTAATTATCGCAAGTGTTATATCTCGATTACTTGCTAATAATCTTTTTAGAACAACCTCCAACTGTGCTGTGATATTATTCTCTTCAGGCATCGTTGCTAATAATGGGACCTTGTTTATACAAAATTGAAAATAAATACCGTCTCATAAAAAATTATAATATAATTGTTACTTAGACTGATCAACTTAAAGAATTTCTATTTGCATATTAATAGGTTAATCATATTTATAATGTATATGATTTTCGATGGGTATTAAGGTCATAGAGGAATGTGATTTTAAAATATAAATACTAGTATTTTTATTATAATGTTAGTTTTCCTTGAAACAGTTGTTTATAAAACTTATTGAATAATCCGAATAATTCTTAAAACAATCATAATATGTTCCTTGTGATACAGAATGGAGATCATTAAAAAGAATATTAAAGATAACGAAACAATAAAATGGGAGAAATATAGAATCATAAATTATCGAAATAAAATATTTAAATCCTTTTTTATTTCAGTCTTCCTTATAGGTGTACTGATGACCCTTTTAGGACTTTTTTTTTGGTATGTCCCTAGTTGGGGTGGTACTTTTTACCTACTTTGGACAGATATTGTAGTTCATCCACTGGTTATATATTTAATAATTTTATCAATATTTATTTCTGGTGCTATAGCAGCAATCGCATACGCTATTAAGTTATTTAAACGAGGCCTCCGAAGAGTGGACTTAAAATTGGCAGATCTACATTCATACCATCAAATTCATATTTTAACTAATAAACAATGGATTCAAAAAGATTATAGATCTTTGATATATTTTGGAGCAAATAAACTACCAAATGAAGCCATTTCCATAACAAAAGATATAACCTGCATCAATATAAACAACATAGAAAGAGCAATAGTCAGTAAAATTAGGTCAAATTATAATATATCTTTTCACTTTAAGCGTATTTTTGATCTTAATCAAAATCTCACTTTTAATGTAAAATTCAAATTTGAAGATTATCAAGAACTCAAAAATGTATTAAAAGAAATCATTAAATTGGAAATATTAAAGAAATGAAAATTTTTAGTTTTTTAATTGAAAGAATTTTGACTATAATGATTTTAATTTCCTTCTGAGCATTCTAATAAATTTTAATAAAAAAATACATTAAAACCTAATAATTATAAAAACTATACGAGTCTTTTCTGGTGATTTTAAATTGCCAAGTGTTAAAATTAATGATATTAATATTTATTATGAAATTCATGGAGAAGGAGATCCGTTTGTTTTGATACGTGGGCTTAGCAGTTCATTAAATAGTTGGCCTCCTTATAGCATTGGTCAATTTTCAAAACATTTTAAGATTATCATCTTTGATAATAGAGGAGCAGGGAAAACTGACATACCTCATGGTAAATATTCGGCTAAAATGATGGCAGACGACGCAATTGGCCTAATGGATGCGTTAGATATTAAGAAGACATATCTATTAGGTTTTTCAATGGGGGGATGCATCGCTCAGGAAATGGTGTTAAATTACCCAAACAGAATAACAAAATTAATTCTTACATCTTCTTGGTGCGGGCCTCCCCATGGTGTTGGTCCCATTCCAGAGGAGAATCCATTTCTAAAAATGTCACTTTTATTGAAGGAAGGCAAGTATGAGAAAATGGCCGAAATTCTAACTAATTCTTTATTTCCCGAACAATACAAAGTTAATAATCCTAAAATAATCGAAAAA
>JBHLNS010000059.1:0-17935 GCA_048941285.1 Promethearchaeota archaeon | reverse complement strand
GAACCTGGGATAGTCATATCTTTTATTATGTCCCAATGTAACCCACTTTTATTTTTTGAACCAGCTTCTTCAATTCCGGATCCAAGAGCACAATGAATTGTTCCACCCAATTTTTCATCGAAAAGAATATTTTTAGTAAATTTTTTTATGCCATAGTTAGTACCAATAGCAATTTCTCCAATTATATCTGCATTTTCGATTTTTAATAGTTCTTCTAGTAATTGTTCACCCTTTTCTGCAGAAAATTTTACTACTCTTCCATCCTTGAACTCTAAATATATATTCTGAATTTCTTTCCCTTGAAATATACCTGGATATGTAAACCGAATATGCCCATTAACAGAGTTTTCGATGGGAGCACTCATAACTTCACCATCGGGTAAGTTAAGATGACCACAATCATTTATCCATAATCTCCCTTTAACTGACATTATTAAATCAGTATCTTCACCAATAATTTGGATTTTTTCAGTATCTTTTAGTTTTTCGCAAATCTTATCTTGTTTTTTCTCCATCTCTAGCCATTCCTTAACAGGGTCTTCTTTATCAAGGAATAAGGCTTTCTGAACAAATTCAAAATACGAAAAAAGATCCATATTCGCTTCTTGAGCATTTGCATTGCATGGAAAAGGGATCATAAGATATTTTAGTTCTTTTGAAGCAATTCGTTCCATCAAAGTGTCCCATATCTTTCTATTATCAGGTGATCCTTGTATTTTTGCTAATAATTTGGGATCAATTAAACTCATTTTTCGAGTATTATAGTCACCAGATATTACAATATAGGAATCAAATTCTTTAATAATTGATTTAAATAAAGGATCCACGTAAAGTAACTGTTCTTCAGAGGCAAACTTTAACCTTAATTCTTGAGTTCCTTCAATTTGAACAAGTAGAAAAGGATGACCTCCAGCTTTAATAGTTTCAACATATATGGCTTGAAAAAGCTCTTTAGCTAAATCAGGTCCTGTAATACAAACTCTATCTCCCTTTTCTATTTTTGTAGAATAATTAATCGCTAATTTTGCTAATCTTTCATAAAAGGTATTTATCATGTTCTATAAAATCATTCATCTCATTTTTATATTTATAAAAATATAAAACTTAAATAATTCGAAAGAGAATTAAATTTGTTATATATTATTCAAAAAAATAGGTGAAATTTTATGTCAAAATCTAAAAAATTAGTAGCTATGGCTTTTGATACTGGGGGTACAATGTCAGATACTTTCATAATTGATGAAGAAGGTGTTTTTGTTATAGGAAAAGCACAAACAACTCCAGAAAATGAATCTGAAGGTATTTTAAATTCAATTAGAGACGCATTAGAACAATGGAATACTTCATTAGAAGCTTCTGGTCATTCAATTGAGGCATTAGTATATTCTGGTACCGCTATGGTCAATAGGCTTCTGGAAAGACAAGGTAATAGTAATATAGGGGTAATTGTTAATTCTGGATTTGAAGATTTACATCGGCTTGGCCGTGCATTGCAATGTTGGATTTATCTCGATTATGGTGGGCGTTTACACGCAAGAGAACATGAACATCCTCAACCCTTAATACCAAGAAAACAAATTAAGGGTGTCCGTGGAAGAATTAACTTCTGGGGTGATGAGCTAATACCACTTTATAAGGAGGATGCTAAAAGAGTTGTTGAAGACTTGCTTGAAATGAATGTAGATAGTATTTGTGTATGTTTATTATGTTCCTATATGAATACAAGTCATGAATTACAAGTAAAAGCAATTGCTGAAAAGGTAATGGAAGAAAAAGGGAAAAAGATCCCTATAATTTTATCTTGCGAACATAATCCTGTGAGAGGTGAAACACCAAGATTAAACGCCATAATTATCGAACAATACGCAGCTGAACCTTCAAGAAAGCAATTGATAAGAATAGCTGAAACAATGAAAGAGAAAGGGATTTCTGCCCCTTTAAGAATATTGACAACATATGGTGGTACAATGTCTCCATATCATAAAACATTAATACCGACTATGGTCTCAGGGCCAATAGGAGGTATGATTGGTACTCGATTTATCGCTGAGAAATATGGAATAAAGAATCTTGTTTCTAGTGACGTTGGAGGAACAAGTTTTGACGTCGGATTAGTCATGGAACGATATGTTCCTACTAAGTGGGAAAGTTCACTCGGAAGATTTATTTTAAATATTCCCATGATCGCATTAGATTCAATAGGAGCAGGTACAGGTATGTATGTGAGGTATAACGATGTTTCAGGGCGATTAGAGTTCGGACCAGAAAGCGCAGGTTATAAAATAGGTGTCTGTAATGAACAATCTGGTGTAGAAACAGTTACAATGACTGATTGTAGTTTAATTTTAGGCTACCTGAATCCAGAATATTTTCTTGGTGGTAAGGTTTTATTAAATAAAGGTCGAGCCTTGAAATACATTGAACAACAATTAGCAGAGCCATTCAAAGCAGATCCTCATGATACGGCTCGAGGTGCTTTAGATCTAATTGAAATTAATATGAAAAACCATCTCAATGGTATGATCCAAGGATTAGGCTTTAGACCGGAAAATTATACCTTAATCTCATTTGGAGGTGGAGGACCTTTACATGTAGCTGGTTATTCAAAAGGCTTGAACTTTCAGAATATATTGGTACCAGAATGGGCTCCTGCATTCTCGGCTTTTGGTTGCGCTTGTGCTGATCATTCATATAGACATGAAAAATCAGTTGATCTAGTTATTCCTCCAGACGGGAGTATGATTGGATTTGTTGCTTCTATTCTAAGTTCAACTTGGAAGGAATTGAAGAACAATATTATTAAGGAGTTTGAGGATGAAGGAAGGGATCCAAGTGAAATGATTTTTAAGCCTTCTCTACGTCTACAATATTTCGGAATGTTAGATGATTTAGAAGTACAATCTCAAGTAGAAGAATTAACTATTGATTATTCTGCTGCTCTACAAAGATATGATTCACCTGACTTAAAAGAAATCACGCATCGTTATGATGAACTTTTTGAACAAATTTTTAAAAGAGGAACTAAAAGTCCAGAATTGGGTTACCATATAACTAAATGCATTGGTACGGGAATTGTCCCTGTACCGAAACCTAAATTACCGCAACGTAGTACGTTCACAGAAAAGCCGAATGACAATGCTTCAAAAGGATCGAGAGATATTTATTGGGATAGTAAATGGCATGAGGCTTCATTATGGGAGATGGCATTAATTAATTCTGGAAATGTGATAATAGGCCCTGCTATTGTTGAAGCACCAGCTACAACTCTTGTTGTTCCTCCAGGTTATAAAGTTAAAATCGATGAACATAGAATATTCCATATGGAGGTGAAATCATAATGGAAAAGGCATTAGGGTGGAATGGAAAGACATTAAAAAAAATGCTTCAAGAAAGTGAAAAATTATTTGTAGAATCCGGTCGATATTATGCTCTTGATAAATTATCTTTAAAAGAAGAGGATCCTTTTCGATTTGAACGTAATTATGCTTCATTGAGAGGTGCACTTGTTTCTGCTAGAGAAACTGCATTACATGTAGCTGCGTCACCAATTGTTAAAGAAATTGGAGAATTATGTTTCGCGTTTTATACTCCTGAGGGTGACTCAATTGTTGTATCAACTGGAATACTAGTCCATGTTCATACTATGAGCGAAGCTATAAAGTTTATGATTAGAGAAGAATATGAAGATGATCCAGGAATCAACCCAGGAGATATTTTCCTTAATAATGATCCCGCTTGTGGAAATGTTCACACTACAGATGTTCAAACATTAATTCCGATATTTTGGGAAGATGAGCTAGTCGGTTGGGCGGGCGGAGTCACTCATCAAATTGATACGGGAGGCATTACTCCAGGTCATGATCTAGTCCCCGCTATACAACGTTTCGATGACGGAATCTATTATACATGCAGAAAAATTGGATCCAATGATAAAATTTCGAAAGATCATATGATTGGTGCCAAAAGATCTGTAAGAACTCCTATGTATTGGGAATTAGATGAGAAATGTAGATTAGCAGGAAATTTGATGATCAGAGATGCTGTTTTGGAATTTATTAAAAGAGAAGGAATTAATTACTACAAACGCTTTATTCGAGAAGCGATTGAAGAAGGAAGGATTATTTTTCAAGAAAGAGTAAAAGAGCGATTAATACCTGGTAAGTATAGGGCAGCAGGTTTTTTTGATATGCCACAAAAGTCTGAAGCTTGGCAACCAAGAGCAAAAATTGATAAAATAACTAACTTGCCGATAGAGATTATTATTAATGAAACTGGGAAAATGTCGATCTCATTTGATGGTGCGAGTGGTCCTGGACATAATCCCATGAATGCTGACAAAGGAGCGATGGAAGGAGGTCAATGGGTTCTATTGACTCAAATTTTAATCTATGCAGATAAAGTAAATGATGGTGCATATTTCGCTGTAGAGAAAGAATATCCTAAAGGTTCATGGTGTAATCCAGGTGATATTTATCTCTCTTACCAAGCTCCTTGGGGTAATTTGATTCCTGCATACACTGGGATGATGAAGTGTATTTCTTATGGGTTATTTTCTCGAGGTTTTAGAGAAGAAGTTGTTTCAGGATACCCTTTTACCGGAGATGCTATCCAAGGTGGTGGAATTTATTCAGATGGGCCACTCATGGGACAAAGATGGTCATTATCAACTTTTGAAATAAGTGGTCAAGGTTTTGGAGCAAGTGCTGTCCGAGATGGTCTAAATTGGGGATATGCAATGTGGAATCCTGAATCAGATCTAGGAGATGTAGAAACGTGGGAATTATTTCAAGGGGGCGTACCTTATCTATCACGAAGAGTTAAACCTAATTTGTCTGGACATGGAAAATATAGAGGAGGAGCAAATTACGAAGGTGTAGGTATGGTAGCTAATTCAAAAGATGTAGATTTCTTTGGAGCCAGAGAAGGATTGGTATTCCATGGAGCAGGAGGAATGCATGGCGGTTATCCCAACGCAACGGGATATCGGTTATATGCAAAAAATACAAATATGCAGGAAATAATTAAAAATCGGAGTGAATATCCTCTTGGTGATCCGGATCCAAGTAATGGTGAATTTGAACGTCTTTTAAAAGGAAATATAACAAGAAAGCCTTATTGTAGTATTTATCCAATTACATTTGATAATTATGATCTTTTCTATTATTTCTTGTGTGGAGGCCCTGGATACGGTGATCCACTCGAACGGGAAATTGAACAAATAAAACAAGATCTTGATGATGGTTTTTATACTGAAGGTATTGTTAAAAATGTTTATGGGATAGTTGCTAAATACAATGATGATAAAAAAGAGTGGGAGATAGATGAAAAAGCTACACAGATTCAAAAAGAAGAATTAAAAAAGCAAAGGAGAGAAAAATCAGTAATGTTTGAGGAATATTGGGAAAATGAAAAACAGAAAATAATTGAAAACAGATTAAGTGATCCTGTAAGATTAATGTATTCAGAAAGTCTTAAATTATCAAAAAATTGGGCAAAAGAATTTAAAATGTTCTGGAAATTACCTGAAAGTTTTGATATGGAGGTGAAATAAATGGTATCATACGATATAAAAACTTTGGAAAGAATGATTGATGGAAAATTATCTTGGGAAGAATTAAAACCAATTATTAGTGGGAGAAAGGATGCAAAAAGATTTGATCAGATTATAGAAATTTTACAAGGACGGGTACCATGGAATGAAAAAATAATATTACCTCTACATGAACATCTTTATATTGTTTCAAAAGAAGGACAGAGAATAGTAAAATGTGACTGCGGATTTGAATTTGGAGATTATCGCGAAAATTGGAAAACTAAATGTCGGGTGAGAGTTAGAGATACAGCTAAAGATATTGAAGAACTTTATCCTAAAGATATGGGATGTGATCCTAATTGGGAGGAGCTTCGAGAATATATTTGTCCAAGTTGTTTTACTTTATTAGATGTTGAAGCAGTACCTCCAGGATATCCAACAATCTTTAATTTTCTACCTGATATTGATACATTCTATGAAAAATGGTTAGGAAAAAAAGCACCGGATAAATAAGTGTTTCAAACTATTGGTGCTTTTAAATTTTTTTTTTGTTCATAATCATCATAATGTTTTTCTTTATACCAAGTAAAAATGCCTAAACTTAATATGAATAATGAAAACAATAACCAACCAATCCAGAATGTCATATGAATTGTAAACCACCCTATACTAGCGACTCGTTGATTAATAATAGCATAAGCAATTCCGGTTAATGCTATACTGGATGATGTCATACCACAAAATACATCAAAATAAATAGCTCTTCTTTCATTTTTTTCTTGTTTTGTCTTAGCCATAATTATCAATTTTCAAAATTCTTTTAACAATGTAGATGATATATTAATTCTTAGTTAAAAAATTTTCCAACAGATTAAATACTGTTTCCAAGATATCCTTATTAGGTAAAAACGTAAACCTAATATGTCCATTTCCATAGTTGCCAAAGCCAGACCCATAAACACCGCATATTCCAGTAGTTTTAAGAAGATCAATAGTAAACTCTTTATCATCTTTCCACTTTTTCAACTCATTTAAATCTAACTTTGGAAATAGATAAAAAGCTCCATTAGGTTTAACACAAGTCATACCTTCAATCTTCCTCAATCTAGTATAAGAATAATCTCTCCGTTCTTTTAGCTTATTCACCATTTCTTTGGTATGTGTTCCTGGATTTTTCAAGATTTCTATTGCGGCATATTGAGCAACTGAGCTTGCAGAAAGCCTAGCTCTAGCTAATTTAGCTATTCCATTCCTTAATTCATCTAATCTATTTTCTGGATCATAATAATATAAATATCCTAAACGCCAGCCAGTAGCAAGATGAGATTTAGAAAAACCGTTTAACCCAATGACTGGAACATCTGTTGAAAGTTTTGCTGGTGAATTAAAAGGTTTATCATAAACAATTTGATCATAAATTTCATCAGAAAAAATAGGTAGATTATATTCTCCTGCTAAATTAATAATTTCTTTAATTTTTTTTTCACTATACATTACTCCAGTAGGATTATTTGGGGAACAAATTAAAATTGCTTTTGTCTTTTCATTTATCTTATTTCTTAAATCTTCAATATTAGGCTCCCAATCATCTTTTTCATCTAATTCATATTCGATTGGAACACCTTCAAAAAATTTTGTATAATTTATGTAAAGAGGGTAACTAGGACCAGGTATAAGTAATTCATTTTTTTTTTCTATAAGTGCAGCGATTAGAAAAAATATTGCTTCTGTAACTCCTGCCGTAATTAGAATATCATCAATAGTAGTCTTTATATTATATTTTTCCAACAAATCCCTTTTTATTTCTTCTCTCAATTCTGGAGCACCTAATGAATCAACATAAAAATTTTTGCCCCGAAAAGAAGCATCAGCTAGAGCTTTTGAAATATATTCAGGAGTATTAAAATCAAAAATGACTGGATCTCCTATATTTAAATGATATATCTTTCTTCCACTCTTAGCAACTTGATTGGCAACTGCCGCTATTTCACGAATTGCATAAGAAATTTCCTTAACTCTTTGAGTAAGCATAATCTATCTTTCTAAATTTAATTTATAGTTGCTGAATTATGTATATACTAAAAATCATGTTTTAATCATAAATAATTTTCTGATTTTAATTATATTTTAAAATTACAATTGCCTTAAAATTATCAAATTCTATATAGACTTTAATAATTTTGTCGGAAAAAATATTTTGGTTAAAAAGATAAAACAATAGAAAAAAAAATAGACTTAAATATATGATTCTCCCATTAGTATTATACACTTTTAAAGTGTGGGATCTACAAAAAAACTATATGGTGTAAAAGATGGGAAAAATATTTGGTTTACTTGGCTTGATTTTTGGCCTTATTGGCATTATAGGTGTTTGGTTTATAACTTTTTTCTTTTATTTCGGGGCTTTATTAATTGGGATTCTCGCAATCGTTTTTGGTGGAATTGGAATTGCTAAGGACGATTCAAAGGGATTAGGAATTGCCGGATTAATACTAGGAATTATTACTTTGATTATATGGTTTATCTGGCCGATTCTAGCACTATTTGGCTTATTAGCATTCTTTGCTGGTTTATTTCCATAATTCTTTATTTGAATATTATGTAATTTCAAATTCAATTTTTTTTTATTTCCACTTTAAATTAAGTATAACATCAAAAAAAAAATTTAAATAATCAGATTTATAATATCAAATTCCAATCAATTTCTTTTTCAATCAGTTCAAGAACTTTTTCCATTTCATCTTCTTGAATGCCTGGTTTTAATCGTTCTAGATTTCTCATGGTAGTATAAGTATCAGAAGGACTTATTATTATTGGTATCCCTTTTTTATTTGCTAAAGTGATGACACTCATATCAGGTTGAATAAAACCTGTTAAAATCAGTGTAGATACATCTTGATCTAAAGCAGCCATAGCCATATCGGTTCTATCTCCTCCTGTAATGAATGCGGCTCTCTTCACTTGTCGTAAATATTTTAAAGCTGCTTGTGCATTCATAGCACCAATAAGAAATGTTTCGACTAAATTATTTAACCCTGATGATGCTTGCTCATTTATTAATTCTCCACCTATTTGTTCTTGAATTTCACTTACTCGAGGTGAAAATAATTCTAAACTTTTTTCTACTATTCCTAAAACAGGAATATCATATCTGTTTATATGGTCTTCTGTAAGTTCTTTAATTCGGGCAATATACTCAAAATCGATTTTATTAAATAAAATAGCTTTGATCGAGACTTTACGGTATTCAAAATAATTTTTTGTGAAAAATATATTATCAATTGCTCGATCAGAGGATTCTGTCGAAACATATATTAATTCATTAATTCCTAGGGTTTGGGCAATACTCACATCGTCTAATCCTATCCTAATAAATTTTCTAATACTTGGATTACCTTCAATAACAATATAATCCATATCTTTAGTGATTTGTTCATAAGCATCTTTAATTTTTTGTAATGATTCTTCTTTTTTAGTGGCATCAATTAGATCAATATAATATGCATCTGGAATTGAAATAGGTGAAATAAAATCATAAGGATGGTCTGTTTGATAAATTGTTTTTAAGATAAAACCAACATCAGGATCTGCTTTATGTGTAAATGCACTTTTGGGAACACCTATAGGTTTAAAATAAGCAAATTTTTTGCCTTCTTTTTTTAACTTTTGAATAAAACCTATTGATAGAAAACTCTTTCCGGCTCTTTCATTCAATGAGCTAAAATAAAATATCTTTACCATTTTTCTCATATCTTTTTATTATCTATTTATTGTAATTTTAATATCTACAGCACTATAACCTTTTGCAAAAGCTAAAAGGGGATTAATATCTAACTCTACAATATCAGGAAAATCATTCACTAACTGTGAAAGCCTTAATAAAACATCAATTATTGCTTCAATGTCAGATCTTGGCTCTCCTCTAACACCTTCTAAAAGACTGTGAAGTCTTGTACTGCTTATTAGCGCTTTAGCATTAGATCTAGTAAATTTATATGACAAGGCGAATGCTACATCTTTAATATAATTGGCATAGATCCCACCAGTTCCAAACATTATTAATGGACCAAATTGAGGATCTCGAGACATCCCTACAATTATTTCATTTACTTTTTCTTCAGATTTAAAATCTATCATTTGTTGTACTTCTACACCATAAATCTTAGCATTTTGAGGGCCAAACTTCTTTGCGTTATTAACAATTTGTATATATGCTTCAAAAGCATCTTGCACTGTTTCAATATTTAATAAAATCCCCCCAACATCAGTTTTATGTATGATATTAGGGCTTACGATTTTCATAACACACTTTCCAATTTCAGATTGTAGCTCCATTGCTTGTCTTGGAGTTTGAGCTAATCGTGATTTCGGCGATTTAATGCCATAACAATCAAAAACCTCACTTGTTTCATAACTTAATAATACTATCCTACCATCTTTTCTAGCATTAGAAAAGATTTCTTTTACTCTTTTTTTATTTACCTTAAATGAAAGAATTTCTAATTCATTTAATGCAGTACTCATCAAATAATTGCCTCGTTTTGTTAAGGTTTTTAATGAATGAGCCGCTCTGTCTGGAAAATCATAGCATGGAATATGATTTTGCTTTAAATATTCTCTGCCTTCGAAAATATTTTTTCCTCCAATGAAAGAACATACGATTGGTTTGGTTTTCAAATATTTTGATGATAGATCATAAATTAATTTCGCAACTTCTGTTGGTTTAGTTTGAGCTTGGGGAGTTAAAATTATTAAAGCGCCTTCTGTTGTTATATCACCAAAATTTTGACCTGAATTTATACCAAAAACAGTTTTGATTGTAAATTCATATCTTTTTGGGGTTGCATCTCCTACAATATCAATTGGATTAAAAATTGCTGCTTCTAATGGTAGATTTTCTCTCAAAGAATGAAGAATTGGTTCTGAAAAACTTGAAAATTTCAAATTTTCACGCTCAAAAGCATCTGTAGCTATAATTCCCGGACCTCCTGCATTCGTAATAATAGCAAAAGAGTTTTTTTTAGGAATTGGTTGATAAAGGAAAGCTTCACCATAATCAAATAAATCTTCGATGGTTTTTGCTCTGATCACTCCACATTTTTCAAATGCTAAATCATAGGCGATGTCAGTTCCTGCTAATGCTCCAGTGTGGCTTGAAGCGGCTCTTGCACCAGCTTCGCTCACACCTGACTTTAATATTATGATCGGTTTTTTCCTTGTTGCTATTGGTAAAACTTCAAGAAATCTATCACCATCCTTAATACTTTCTAAATAACATAGGATAACTTTTGTATTTTCATCATCAGCAAGATATTTTATGAAATCTACAGCCCCTAAGTCTGCTTTATTACCTAAGCTTATATTACATGAAAATCCATATGCTTCATTCATACTCACATCCATCATCGCCGTAAGCATAGCCCCTGATTGTGATATCATTGCGATACCACCTTTTTTAGGCGTTTCTGCAGCAAATGAGCCATTATAGGATAAACTAATTAGACCTAGACAGTTTGGCCCTAAAATTCTCATTTTATATTTTTTACCAATTAAGATTAATTCTTCTTCTCTTTTGACGCCTTCTCCACCAACTTCTTTAAATCCTGCAGAAATTATAATTATTCCTTTTATTTTTTTTTTACCGCATTCTTCTGCAGCGCTATTCACAAATTTTCCTGGAATAACAAAAATGGCAATATCTATATCTCCTGGTACATCTAAAACACTTTTATAACATGGTAAATCATTAATTTCCCTAGTTTTTGGGTTTATTGGAAAGATTTTACCTTTATAACCCGAATTAATTATATTCTTTAATACTGTGTTACCGACTTTCCCCTCTTTGTCGCTAGCACCAATCACAGCAATACTTTTTGGGTCAAAAAAAAAAGAGATATCGTTATTAACCATTTTTATTTACAAATCAACTATATTCTAAGGTTTGTATAAAAATCATTTACTGTAATTATTTTTAAATTTTTCATTGATTAAAAATAAATCTTAAAAAATTAATTCAAAAACAAAATTGTTAAAAATAGTTCAACTTTTCTTTCTGTATGACGAAAGTTATTATAGTAACAAATAAAGGCGAGATAAATCTAAATCTGTTTGATAGTGACGCTCCGATGACTGTTGCAAGTTTTCTTTTCTTAATAAAACAAAACTTCTATAATGGTATTGTATTTCATCGAGTAATAGAGGATTTTATGATTCAAGTTGGTTGTCCTCTAGGTCGTGGAATAGGTGGGCCAAGAGATAAAGGTATCACTTCTTTTCCTTACCAAGGTCGACAAATTAATTATCCTTTTGCAGATGAATTTCAAAGTGGAAGAAAATTTGATAAGCCAGGCATTTTAGCAATGGCTAATGCAGGATCAAATACGAATGGCTCTCAGATCTTCATCACTCATGTACCAACTCCATGGTTAACTAATAAACATACAATTTTTGGAGAAGTATCAAGTCCTTCTGACCAAGATGTTGTCAATTCAATTGTTCAAGGAGATAAAATTCTTGAGATAAAAATTGTTTAATTCTAACATCTTTACTATTAAACTACTTTTTTTTTAACCTAATGTTTGAATCGCTTTTCATTATTAAAACGTAACTTATATCTTTAAGATGGATAATACTAAAAATTTTTAGATATTACTATTATTAATAAATTGGATTGTGAAATAATTTAGTAAAAACAAATTTGATAGTTGCTATAGATCATGAGTAAAGATCTGAAAGATTTAATTAACTCAATAGAAGAAGAGACAAAATCTCAAGCGGAGTTAGAGCAAACTATACATTCCTTAAAGGAGGAATTAAATCGGTTAGAATTTACAATTAAAGAACAAAAAACATTAATTGAAAATCTACAGGGTCAAATGAAAGATGAGAAAATTGAACAAATTGAACTGCCAAGTGAAGTTAATCTATTAAAAGACATTATCACATCCCAGAGAAAGGATTTGGAAGAAAAAAACAACATCATTGATAACTTAAATGATCAGATTTTAGAATTTAATAAAGAAATCAAAAATAATGGTGATTTTAATTCAAATATAGAAGTTCATGAAGAATTTATTCAAGCTCAAAAATTAATATTACAACTAACTGATGAGAATGAGCTGTATAAAGAAAAGATTGCACATTTACAAAATCTAATTGATGAAATTAAATCACACGAAGAAAAAATTAATGATTTTTCTGATGATGGAACTAAAGTTAAAGAGAATGAAGAATTAGTAAATTTTAAAAAATTAAATTTTCAATTAATGCAAGAAAATGGTTTATTACGAGTAGAAATAGAAACATTAAAAGCAAAATTACAGGAAAAAATAGAAGAGATACACTCTGAAGATTTGACATTAGCTTATGAAACTATCGATAAATTGACTTCAGAACTAGAAGATTATGAATCACAGATACATTATTTACAAGAACAATTGAAAAATACTAGTGAATTGGTAACTATTTCAACTGAAGAAGCCTTGGAATTTTCCAAACTTAGAGAAGAATTTGATAACTTGAAATTTGAATTAAATAAATATCAACAAGAAAACACCATGCTTCAAGAAAATTTAAATGAATTTAAAAAAAGAAACGAAGCCCTAGAAAGTGTAAAAGTTTATAGCACATCCAAATTCCAAGAAATGCCAAAAAAATTAAAACACACTCTTTTTAATAGAATGTATTTTTTACTTGACGAAGATAATAGAAATAAAATTATAGCCTTACTAATTAAAGATTTAAAAAGTGAAAATAGCGAGACAAAAAGAAACGCTATAAAAATATTGAGTCAAATTAATAATAATAAAGTTTACGATGCCTTTTTAGAGATGATTGATGATAGAGATTGGTTAGTTAGATATAACCTTATCAAAGCTCTCAATCAATTCGAAAATAAAAGTGAAAGATTTAAAGGCCTATTGAAAAAACTTTCCAAAGATGTTGATGTAGACGTTAGAGAGCTTGCAGTAAGAATTTTAAATAATTTTCCAGAATAAATTATAAAAATGACAGTTTTGTAATTTGAATTTCGACGTATTCATAAATTATTATTCTTTAAATTAAATACAGATTTGCCATAATAAGATGTTAAATAATGGGAAGAAGGTTATTTACACCCAATAGATGGAATTGGTCCCAAAAGGCTGAAAAATGGGTATACGTTGAAATAACTCAAGATGGAAAGAGAAAGTATCAATATAAAGTGGATCCACCACAAGAGTTTATCGAATTAACAAATAAAATGAAAAATCTGAATGAAAAACTTCTAAAAGCAACAGATCCAGAAGAAAATATGAATATCTTTAATGAATTGATGCTAATTTCACAAAAAATGCAAGAAATGGGAAAATTCGATTAAATATATCTATTTATTTCTTTCCTTGAGAGTTTATCTGCTAAATGAAGTGGTTCTGGTTGTCGATGTTCTATCGTTGATTTTAAGCAGACTTTTAAAGCAATGTTAAGTGAAATGTTGTAACCGGTACTTATAAATACTGGTTTTGAGCCTTCATTTAGGCATATTAAATATCCTAATAATTCATTGAAAGAATTTTTAGTGATGAATCTTGGATTTTGCGCCCATATAGGTGATTTACTACCCTTAACTAATTTAATATTCTGAAAGTTAAAATATCCAATAAAGGGATTTTTTGCAACTCCTATAGTTGAAATATTTAAAGCAAAACCTAGATGAACTGCTTCTCCAAACCTTTTAGGATGAATTTTCCCATGACCATCACACAATATAAGATTGGGCTTATTTGGAATTTTTGATATTACTTTCGCTAAGAGTTTACATTCTCGAAATCCTAAAAATCCTGGCTTGTAAGGAAATGTTATTAGATCTTTAGCAAAATAAAATGAATCTACTTTTTTTTGATTTAAATTCCAAACTACAGCACAAGCTATCCCATAATCAATTTGCTCTTTTTTATAATATGAGATATCCACTCCAACGATAGAATCTATAACCTTAATAGTCCTAATATATTTTTTTTTTGACATTTGCATTAAAAGATTTTGATATTTGACTTGGATTGCTTCAGCTTGTTCAGGGGAATAATCATCTATTAATAATTCTTGAATTACACTCATTCTAGACTAATTTTTTTATCATTATATTTAATATTAAATTGAGATGGTTTGATATTATCCTATTTTAGTACTTTACTCTAAATCATTTAAATTTATAAATAAAAAGTTTATTTTATTTAGATTTATAATCTTAATTAGTTTGGTGATTTTTCTATGAAAATAAGTGTAAGCGGAAAGGGAGGGGTTGGAAAGACTTTAGTGGCAGGAGTTTTAGCTCGAATGTTTGCACAAGACGGTTTTAAAGTTCTAGCAATTGATAATGATTCTGCTATGAATCTTAGCTATACTTTAGGCATTGATGAGAAAACTAAGGCTAAAATTGTTCCCATCAAAGAAATGAAATCAATGATAGAAGAAAGAACGTTTGTAAAAGGTGCTGGTCCTGGAGTTTATAATATAAATCCAGAAGTTTCTGATATCCCTGATAAATTTAAGGTATCAGGACAAGATGGCTTACAATTACTGGTTTTGGGTGGAATTGAAGAACCTGCCACAGGATGTTTATGCCCAGAAAATGCTTTGATAAGAACACTCTTATATAATTTACTTATCAAAAGAGATGAGATTGTAATTGTCGATTTTGAAGCAGGGATAGAACATTTAGGACGTGGTACTGCAAAAGGTATAGATGTAATGTTAGTAATAACCGAACCTTCTCAAAAGTCTTTGGATCTTTGTACGAAAATAATTGACCTTTCGAAAAAATTAGGAGTTATAAATATTTATTTAATTGCGAATAAAGTAACCGACGATTCACAAAAAAATATAATTAATCAAAGAATAAAAAATTGGGACGTTCCTCTTTATCACACTATCCCTTTTGACGCAGAAATTGGGAAAGCTGATTTAGAGGGTAAATCTCCAATTGATTATAATTCTAATTCAGAAGCGATTCAATCAATAAGAAGCCTTTATTTTAAATTAAAGGAATTAAAGGCTGAATTGTTTGACTTGTAATGTTTATTCGATTTTAAATCATTCTATATACATTACCTATGAAACTATATATTCTATATAGACTACTTATAAATACTCAATTTTTATTTAGGTGATTGGAGATAATCCAAAACTATATGAATTATAAAAAGGGAGGCGAAATAAGGAAGTTGAGAAGAAAGGAAAACCTTTTAGTATTAGGAATGTTCTCTTTAATCATAGCATTCGTTTTAGAAATGGCAGGTAATGGTGCTTTATTTGCCAACCTATTGAGTCTAGCATTCATAGGAATAGCTATTTTTTCTAATGCGGGATATCTTGTTTTAACCACTTTAGAGAAAGGTAAGAAATAATTTTTTTTTTTAAATTACATCTCTTAAATCTAAATCTTGATCATTAGCAATTTCATTCCATTGTTTTATAGCTTCTTTAGCTTCTTCTTCGTTCATCATTTCGATGGCATATCCCGCATGGACGATAACATATTTCCCAATTTCAGGATTTTGAATTAAAGCAATAATTATATTTTGTTTAATCCCATCAAAATCTACCAAAGCAGAATTTCCATCAATTTTTAGTATTTTTCCTGGTATTGCTAAACACATATAAATTCTCTATTTAAAAATATACAGTAATTCTTATAATATAATCAGATAAATAAAATTATCTATTAATTCAATTAAGAGACTCTTTCTATATATAATAAGAATTAAGAAGAGTTATTAAAATTACAGTGAGTTGAAAGTTACTAAAGTTTTTGTTAGCTCACTTAACATATTCCGTACTGAATTAGCTAATCTCTTTACTTTTTAAGGCTATAATATGAAATGAGATCATCTAACCAATTGAATATTTCTTCTTTTGAGAGATTGTCAATATTGAACTTCAATCTTTCTAATTCTCTTAAAATATTCTTTATATCTAAAGGTATTGATCGTTGACATAGTTCGAATAAGAATTCATTACTTTTTGTGACTAAGGATTTAATTTCTGAATCCATTGCTTCAAATATCGGAGAATTATCTAAATCATCCAGAGTTTTATCAATATCGACTAATAAATTTATTAAATCAAATAGTCTTCCCGTTTCATTTCCTTTAAATGTACTACTAAATTGAAAGAAATAACCTCTATAATCATCTATAGGAATCAATTCTGAATATCGATTTGCGATTCGAATTACAGATTTTACATGCTTATATAAATTCGAAGGACTCCAGGCATATAAGTTGAAACTTGATTCCACATCTTCACTTCGTACATCTAAATTAAATTTATGCTCATCTTTAAAATAACCAAAAGGAATAATAACAAAATCTAAAAAATTTGTTCCTTGCCTTGATAATTTATAGCTTAAATTATCTATCCTATAGGTTTGGTCAATTGAATGCTTATAAAGATCAAATTTTACCCTTTTATCAGCAGGTTTGTACATATAAAAAAGTAACCCTTCAAATCCCTGGAGATTGAATTCTATTGAAAATGTTATATCTTTTTTTGCTAATGTTCCATTATTAAATCTTGCATCAAGAAATAAATGATAATAATATTCAAGATATTGGAAAAACCAAGGTATATCACGTTTTAAATCAAACATAATTAACTCCTCACTATTTTTACTCTTTATACTATAAAATGTTCCCTTAGATAAATACATTTAAACTATTCCAAATTACTTAATGACTCTTTATTATTTAAATCTTATATTCTTAGTGTTAAGGGATTTAAAATACAATAGAAATTTATTTGAAAAAAGTGTTGAGATCATCTCGAGAATGTTTAAAAGAAAAATCTTTACATAGTTTTTTCTTCATCTTGGTTGTTTTTTTTTTTTTTATTATTAGAAGATTCAAAAAATAAATTTTTTTTTACATTGAACTCAATTCTTCGAAGAGTATCTTGTAGATCTAAAGTATCATAATCTTTCATAAGTAAATCTATCAAACTACTCTTTAAAGCTTCTAAATTATCGATACCACATTTATAATAGATACTATCTGGATCTAAAGCTATATTTAAAACTTCAAATAAGCCATAAAGGGCGTCTTTTACTTTATCATAATAATCCCAAGCATCTTCGTCAAAATCTTCCTCTTCATCACACATAAAACCTCAATAAGAATGAATTTTGAATATTATATAAAAATATTTAGAAGAAAATAAAAGATTTCTACTTAATTCTACTTTTTTTTTCCTTTCATATTCTGAATGTAATTATATATGTTTCCATAATTGCAAAAAATCTTTCATCAGTGTAAAAATTCAACCCAAATTCGATAATAAAATTGTTTAAATTTAATTAAATGAGAAAATAAAAAAAATAAAAAATTTTAGGATTTTCAGTTAATTATAAATTAAGCTTTTCTAGTA
>JBHLNS010000058.1:0-18072 GCA_048941285.1 Promethearchaeota archaeon | reverse complement strand
GAAAAGCAACGAAATTATTATTTAACAATACAACAAGCGCTCAAAGTATTTATTAATGGTTCCTATGGTGTTTTTGGCTCCCAAAATTTCCCTTTGTTTTGTTTGCCTGTAGCAGAAAGCACTACAGGAATTGGGCAGTACTCTATCAAACAAACAATTAATAAAGCAGAACAATTAGGGGTAAAAGTTTTATATGGTGATACTGATTCCGTGTTTCTTAAAAATCCAACAAAAGATCAGATGAAAGAGATATCTGATTGGAGTAAAAAGGAACTTGATCTTGATTTAGAAGAAGAAAAGACCTATCAATTTTTAGCTCTTTCTGAAAGAAAAAAAAATTATATCGGGATTTATAAGGATACTAAATACACCGATGTAAAAGGGTTAGTCGCAAAAAAGAAAAATACACCAGATTTTATCAAAACTGTGTTTAGTGAATTAATTGAAATCCTTAAAAATATCACAAAAAATGATGAATTCATAAAAGCAAAGGATAGAATAATAGAAATTGTAAGAGAAAATCTTAAAAAAATAGGTAAACCAGATGCTTTTACTTTAGAAGATTACGCGATTAATATTGGATTACAAAAGGATCTTAAGAATTATACTAAAGTAGTTCCTCAACATGTGAGAGCTGCATTAGAACTACGAGATGTGACTGGAAAAGAATATCAGAAAGGTGAAACAATAAGTTTCATCAAAAGTAAGGGAACCATCGGGGCGAAAGCGCTCGAACTAGCTAAACTCCAGGACATTGATACTAAAAAATATAAAGAACTATTAATCTCAGCATTAGAACAGGTCTTAGACGCATTAGGTATCACGTATGAAGAAATTAAGGGAATCAAAAAGATGGACGCATTCTTTTAAAAATTGTCAAATACTTTTTTTAAAATGTGATAAATAAAAGTACATGGAAAAACCGATAAAAAAGTCTAACAAACTTCGTCCCTTTATCGTTTTAGAAGCAATTCGATGATATCGAAAATAAAATGATAATTTTTCCGAAGGGTGACCAGCAATTTAATGTTAAAATTAATGCTTTGAAATTAAAACATAATTTCACCATTTTCAAAATAGTGAATATAAAAATCCCATTATTAAAGCACATAAAATTGGATTCAAGATATTATCATCAACTTTGAGATTTAGGTAATCAACAAATAGAAAAACTAAAGCTCCCCCTAATCCTATTATTATAATTTGGGATATATTCAAATAATATTTTTCAAATATCCATAAAACTATAAAACTTATTCCAAAAGATACCACGAATCCAGATATATATCCAATTAATGTTTTATTTGAGGATTTTGGAATATGAATTCTACCAAACCTCAATCCAAATATTGACGCAGCTCCATCTCCTAAAGTCGCAATTAAAGCAACAGCTGTAAATATTCCAAAGGGTAGGAAAAGGGTAGGAACAAGGGATAAAACTAAGGCAACCGGTCTTGTAAATTCATAGATTTCATTTTTCTTTAAAGTTTTACCTAAAATATTAGAAATACAAGAAGGAAGTAAATGATAGATTGTTTTCTTATTAAAAATATGAGATAGTCGAATGTAATCTAAAGCAGCAAATATGATAATACCAGTATAGCCAACCGTTAATATTAAAAATATGCCATATTCTGTACCAGAAATCCCCCAAAATAAATCAGCATTCCACATTGCATCCCAAATATGAACAGCAAATAACCATAAAAAAATAATAATCACTGCCGGTAATAAATGAAATGCTTTTCTATGAAAATCAGTCTTTAAAGCCAGTTTTCTATTTTTCAGATTTTTTATATCCATTAAAGTAAAATGTTCTAGAAATTTATCTATAGTTCTGTTATCTCTTAAACTTGGGTTTTTCATCAATACAAATCGATACTGGTAATACAAAATGACTAAAATTAATAAGGGTGCGTATATACATGTAATTTGAAGCGCTAACCCTTCAAACCATCTTATTTGACTTGTATCTCTTATAAAAAAGAAAGGAAAAACCAAACCGGCAACAATCCACAATAAAAAGATTAAAAAAGAATTTGTAAAGTTGTGATCTGGATACTTTCTTTTTAACTTTCGAGCATAACAAAGATGAACAATCCCATTGCCTATATAAAAAATTGTAACTGGTATGGTGAGACAGTTATAAACCATGATATAACTAAACTAAATTAAGATTTTAAAAATATATTATGAAAAAAACAAAAATAGATATTTATTAAATATATAATATAAAATAGAATCGCAATGAACCTTAATTTCAAAAATCAATTTCCCTATAACAAAATATAAACCGAAATTTGGTATATTTAGGTTTTTTTTTTTTTACTTTAAATGCATACCAAACCATAAAACTTTTTCACAAGATATATTAATTGAAGCTAAAGCAGAAATAGAGCATGATGCTTTGTCAAGTTTAACAAAAATTAAAGTACCAGTCTTGATATTATGCAATGACCATGACCCTTATTTTCCATCTAATATCGTTAAAGAAATGGGGGATCTGATACCAAACTCTAAAGTAATTTTATATCCAAGCGAAGGTCATAGTATAACAGACGAAAATTACTCTAAAGACATTCTCAATTTCATAACAATTAAATAATGAATTACCAATTGAAGTAAATGGGCTTTAAAAATAATATAAAAAATTAAAAAGTAGAATAAAATTAGAGACCTAATAAAAGAATATCATCTATCGCTTTGTGGAGCTTTTTTAGGTTATCTTCTCCAAGAGCTTTATCAACTTGGACTTTTAAATCCAATGCTGTGCTTAATGCTTTAAAAAATGTGTTTTGAAGGATGTCGTTGAACTGGGACTTATCTTTTTTTGTCTCCTTAAATTCATCTACTCGTTTAAGCATAGCTTCTTCATAATCTTTATTTGTAACAGTTTTTAGCTCTGTTAATTTTCGGATTTTCATTCCATCTTTATCTTCAACGAGATCTTTTGGCATTTAAGCATCCTCCTCCTTACTTATTCCGCCATTACGAGCCACTTCTTGGCTAATTTCTTTCACAGCTTGACCTGTGGAAGTGTCAAATTCATCCCTTACTTTTGCTGTAACTTGTTTGGCAATTTGTTTCTCGATAATAGGTCTATGAATCGAGTTCATTGTACAAAAACTGATTTCTTTTACGCTTCCATCAGGCATTGCGATGCCAAAATGTACAATACACCTCTTAGTTCGCTCTAAATCCATATTATATGCATCTTGGAAGTGCATACTTGATAATAATAAAGCACCATAACTGAATGAACTTACACTCTCCCAATCTCCACGCATTAAAAGTCTTGAAAACATTTCCATGAGTTTTCCAGGTTTTTTCATATATTGCAGGACCCCTAACAGGAATCTAGCTCTTAATTGGGTTTTGTCTAGGAAATTTAGTCCTTTGTCAAGTGTTTTACCGAAATCTCCTAATAGTTCTTCAAATACTCGAAGTTCTTTCTTTTCTTTATGTTTAATTTTAGCCCAAAAACGATTAGCGAAATCTATAACCTTTAACGGGTCAAAGTATTCCATTATTGGCATCATTTCTCTCGAATCGGGATCCACGACCATATATGATGCGAAGCCACAATCTGGATGGCAGGTAAATTCTATAGGTTCGACATCAGCCAAATATGCTATAACTCTGCCGAATTCCACAATAGTGCTCAAGGGATACCACGCATTTTCCATGCTAATCTTTCCTCCTGTTTGTTCTTCGATCTTTTTAAGAACATCTGCATTAGTTATTCTCAATTCTGCTCGTTCTTCAAAAGCTATACGCCCACATAAAGATACAGGTTGAAATGTTATTCCACGAACCACATCAACATTATCAATGGCATATTGAATAATATTTCCAACTTCAATATCGGTAACCCCTTTAGCAATTGTAGCAACTAATACAATAGAATCAAGTCCAGCTTTACGACAATTATCAATAACTCTTTGTTTATATGCCATAAGATTCTTTATCCCACGTGTTTTTTCGTAGGTAACATCGTTGATTCCATCAAATTGGAAATATAATGTGTCTAAACCTGCTTGCTTTACCTTTTTTGTCCATTCAAGACCACCATTTTTCTTTTGAAATCCATAGCCATTCGTTGCAACGATAACTTCTTTAAATCCATTGTCTTTTGCCATTTTACAAATTTCAGGAAAGTCTTTCCTAACTGTCGGTTCTCCACCAGTGAACATAATAGCAACTGCTGGCATTGGTTTACTTCTAAAATGTTTCATAATTCTATCTATTTCTTCTAAGGTGGGCTCAACTAAGTAACCAGACTGTAAAACATTAGCATAGCAAAAATTACAGTTGAAATTACAACGATTTGTAAGGTCTATTAAAGCTAATGAGCAAGTTGAGAGGTGCTGCTCACATAATCCGCAGTTATAAGGACAACCTCTTGGATCTTCACCAACACAATCAGGAGGATTCGCTTCACCATCTTTATCAAATTTCCACACTACTTTTCCATCTTTATCTTTTATAGCCCAATGTGTCCATTTATAGTATTTTGCGCTCGAACTAAGTTTATCCTTGAATTGGCCATGTTCTTCACATGATTTTTTCATCCAAATTTGATCATTTTCTTCATAAACTTCAGCATCAATAGGTTCTAAACATTCTGGGCAAACACTTCGTGTTTTTCTATAATAAGGCACGTTTATATATTCATCATCGTCTAAATGGTACATTTTTTGTGTACTCCAAATTTTAATGTTTTATTAAAATAGGTATTTATACAAAGATCGAATTCTTCATTAAAAAATGTTTTTCTACTTTTCCTACTTTTGATAATATTATTTGTAAATAAACTTAAAAATTAAGACTTCTCATTCTTTAATATCCATTTACGCAGAGTTTTAATCTCATATAAAATAAAAATATAAGATTTATTATGAAAAAAATAAGTACATACTTAGGAAAACCTAAAAAATTTCGATGAAAAAAAAATGAATATGATAAAATCTGGTTTTGTGAACGATTTAAATATGATTTTAGCTACAGATTTTTATCAATTGACAATGGGTGCCGCTTATTATCAATATAATCTTGAGAATGGCATTGATGAGAAGGAGGATATTGCTACATTTGAGTTATTTATTAGAAAGTTTCCAAGAAATCGTAATTATTTAATTTTCGCTGGGTTAGAACAAGCACTTCAATACTTACTTAATGCTAGATTTACAGAGCGAACAATTGATTTTCTCAGGAAAAAGGCCGTTTTTAAAAATATTGATTCCAGTTTTTTTAATGAGTATTTACCAAAATTTAAATTCAATTTGGATGTATCGGCAATGAGAGAAGGGAACTTTTTCTTCCCAAATGAGCCAATAATAAGAGTACAAGGACCCATATTTCATGCCCAATTAGCGGAAACATATTTACTTAATGTGATTAATTTTCAAACTCTTATTGCGTCTAAAGCATCGAGGATAAAGAATATAGCACAGAATAAAATTCTTCTTGAGTTTGGCACAAGAAGGTCTCATAGTCCACTTGCTGGTGTTTATGCTGCTAGAGCAAGTTATATCGCAGGGTTTAATGGTACTAGCAATGTAGTTGCTGATTTCGAATTGGGAATAAATTCTAGTGGAACTATGGCTCATAGTTTTGTACAAAAATTTGATGAGGAGTTAGACAGTTTCGATTCATACTATAAAATCTATGGTAATGATTCTATACTTTTAATCGATACATACAATACTGAAAAAGCTGCTCAAAAATCATCTAAATTTGGAAATAATATAAGAGGAGTTCGGATAGATTCCGGTGATTTAATTGATCAT
This sequence comes from Promethearchaeota archaeon, assembly GCA_048941285.1. Lineage (GTDB taxonomy): Archaea > Asgardarchaeota > Lokiarchaeia > Sigyniarchaeales > SOKP01 > Loki-b32. The sequence goes on along the minus strand of JBHLNS010000058.1, from coordinate 12,283 downwards.
GCTAAAAAAGTAAGAAAAATATTAGATAGTAATGGTTGTGAAAAAGTAATAATTGTAGCAAGTTCAGATTTAAATGAATTTAAAATAAAAGAGATTATTGATAAAAATGCTCCTATAGACGCTTTCGGTGTAGGAACAGAATTAGCAACATCTCGCGATGATCCAACAATTGCGGGAGTATATAAATTAATAGAATATAATGGAGTACCGAGGATAAAGACTAGTGAACAAAAAACTACTTATCCAGGAAAAAAACAAATTTATAGAATTTACGATAAAAATGGAATTTTTAAAGAAGATGTTTTATCACTTGAAAGTGAGTCTTTTCCACCTAATTCTGAAGCATTACTCATTCCGGTTATGAAAGAAGGGAAATTAATCACAAATCTACCAACATTAGATGATATTAAGAAGTTTTATTTAGGTAATATTAAGAAATTACCGTCTTTTTACAAAAAATTAGAGGAAATTGATCCTTTCGAATTAAAAATCTCAAAAAAATTATTAAAACTTACAGATTCATTAAAATATAGATATTATTAATTTTTAAAATCCACATTTGTTAATTTGACACTTATATCCCATAATTGTTTAGCTACATCTTTATCGTATGAGATCTTAACAGACTTCGCTTCTTTTTTCCTTTTAAAGTATTTTCCACTTATTCCATCTATTTCAGAAGAAGTAGCTAAATATATTGATGTTTTTGCTCCCCGTTTTGGAGTTAACATAAATAAACCTACTAAGTGGTAAAAATATTTAACAAATGGGCGAAATTTTCGTATCATATTTGTTTTTACATATCCAGGATGAAGACAATTCACTGAAACTCCATTACCATCGATTTTTCTAGCAAATTCGTGGGTAAAGAGGACTACAGCTAATTTTGATTGCGCATATGCCTTTAGTTGGCGGTAGTGATTATCTCCATTCAAATCATCAAAATCGATATATTTTGCTTGAACACTTGATGCAACGTTTACAATGCGGGATGGTGAGCTAATCTTTAAGGTATCATATAATAAATTACTTAGCATAAAATGGGCTAAATAGTTTACCGCAAATGTACTTTCTATCCCATCTTCAGTTAAGGTATGTGTATGTAAATTTACACCTGCATTATTTATTAGAACGTGTAATCTATCATACTTATTTTTAAAATCTGATACAAGTTTATGAATTCCTCTCTGAGAAGATAAATCCGCCAATATTAAATCTATTGACTTATTTCCAGTTTTTTCTTTTATTTCTGCTAATGCTTCATCAGCTCGATTTTGATCTCGGCAAACCAACACTAATGAAGCTCCTAATTTTGCCAAACCGACTGCTGTTGCTTTTCCAATTCCAGAATTAGCCCCAGTAATCATACATATTTTTCCGTTCATTATTTTGGATTTATTGGTTACCATATCAAAAATCCCAATATTTCATAAATTAGTTAATTTCCTAATTAAAAGAACTCGTGTAAATAGGAGAATAAAGTAATAGTAATAAAATCTACTTCTTAGCTGTTCAATTTCGTGAGATCAGCACACACATCCCAAAGTCTTTTTGCAATAGACTTATCATAAGTAACTTCACTAGATTTAGCTTCTTTCTTATCAATAAAATATTTTCCAGATATATTTTTCACATTTGGTGATGATGCGAGGTATATTGAAGTTTCTGCTCCTTTTTCTGGGCTTTTTGCAAAACTAAACAAGAGCTTTGTAAACAATTTAATAAACCCTTTATAATCCCGTATTATATTAGATTTTACTGCTCCAGGGTGAAGACAATTTACTGTAATTCCACTATCATTTAAACGTCTAGCAAACTCATATGTGAGAAGAATAAGGGCCGTTTTAGATTTTGAATAGGCTTTCCATGATCTATAATATTTTTTAGACTGTAAATTTTCAAAATTAATAGATTTACTTTGCACTGCTGAAGCAACATTTATGACTCGAGAAGGTATGCTGTCTTTAAGGATTGGTACAAGCAAATTAGTTAACAAAAAGGGAGCTAGCGTGTTAATAGCAAAAGTTTTTTCTATACCATCTAAAGTTTCATGTCGCTTGCTAGGATTTACACCTGCGTTATTAATTAAAATATGTAATTTATCATATTTACTTTGGAACTCTTTTACAAAATGCCTGATTGACGCTTGTGAAGATAAATCTGCTATTAATAAATTGATTGATTCATTTTCACTTTCAGTAATGATTTCTGAAAGCGCTTCTTCACCTCTAGATTTATCCCGACAAAGCATGACAATATGGGCATCCAATTTAGCTAGTCCTAGTGCTGTTGCCTTACCAATACCTGAATTTGCTCCTGTAATGATACAAACTTTCCCTTTCATAGAATCAGACATATCAATTCAAATAATTTAATTAATAAAATCTTAGATTAATACAAATTAAAAATTTACCAATTCCAAAGGAATATGAACTATAATAAAGATAAATTATTAAGTTGATTAATTTTTGGTAACTTTCCTAACATTCTTTACTGTATAACCCCAAAAATTATCTTTTACTAGCCTTCCACTGAAATTAATTTTATCTCCTTTAGTGAAACTATTTTCATTTTGTAATTTTTCACTCATTCGTACTTTCAATTTTTCTATGATTTCAGTATCTTCTTCACGATAATCACTTGCTTTTTTTAATTTAGGACCAATTTTGAGATCTTCAAGTGAAGCAATATAAAATTTGGTTATATTTCCTTGAAATTCTGATTCTCTCTCTACAATCTCAATAATTTTACCTTCATATACAGTTATTGGAGAATCAAGATATTTCATTAATTTCGCACTTGAAGATGTTTCATCAACCAATACAGCTGCTTTTTGTAATTCTTCCCCTTTTTCCCCCACTTGAGTTTCAGTAAGCTTTATCTTTCTAATTTTTTTCTCAAAATCATCGGGTAGACCTGTTAATGTCCAATCATCAAGTTTAAACCAATTTTGTTTTAATGAATAGATAAAACCAATCCAAAAATGACTACAAAATCCCAAATTTGCCCCTATTCTACAATCACAATCTCTTTCAGGATTCCCTATATTTTTTGGATTGATAGATAAATAAGATTCTGTTTCCCAATTCCATCCTTTAAATTTTAATTCAATTTCATGTTTACTAGGATTTACAACTTTAATTTCAGTAACGCTTTCTCTATCTTCCCCATTTATTTTTTTTATAGCTAATTCTAATCCCTCAGATATTATCTCAATTTCTTTTTGTTCTAATAGTTCTTTTAATTCTTCTTCTGCTAGAGAATCAAGAATAAAATCAATTAATTCTGATTTTTTTAATTTTGAAAATCCCTTTAATTCGAAATCTCGGCATATTTGTTTCAATTCATCATTGTTTAAGTATTGCAAAAGATAATTCAAATAAGTTCTATCATCGATTTCTCTATTCATTTTATTTTATGCCCTATAATTTTAAAATGTGAATTTTGCATGTATAATTTGGGTCTATTGCTTATAATTATAACGGTTTCAAAACTAATTTTAATAAATCATATTAGAAAATATAATGATATGTACATTCGAAAAGAAGGAATAAAGTGGAGATAGGATATCAAGAGCGAAAATATCATTTAATATTAAAATTAGTGGAATTTTGCAGACTTAATTTGTCATAGTTCCCCGTACTAGAAATGCCGTTAAATTATCAACAAGTTCTTCTTCTTCTGGTATAAAATTATTGCGAATCCACCAAGTAAAGACTCCGAGTACGGTGGATGTCCAAACTCTGGCTGTTATTTTAGGATTCTGGGGGCGAGCTCCAAATTCTGATAATTTTACAATGATTTTTTCTACTTCATCTGTAAAATTGTCAATTATTTTATTCCTTTTCATCCGGTATTTCGCATTAATACCGCCCATTTGCTCAAAAAAGATAAGGAACGTTTCTTTTTTCGCTTTAAATATTTTTGCGTATCCTCGAAAAAGGTTTTTAACAGCAGAGATAGGGGGAATTCTGTCTTCTTTGAAATAGATGAATAATTCTCTAAATTTACTTATCATTAGTTCAGCTATTCCACTAATTATGACATCGAATATTTCTTCCTTACTTTTAAAGTACCCATATAGATTCCCTACAGAAGTATTTGCTTTTCTTGTTATATCTTTTATTCGGGTATTATTGAATCCTTTTTCTTCAAAAACAGTAAGAGCTGAAATTATAAATAAGTTTCTTTTTTCTCTCTTAACAATTTCAGACTTTTTTTTCCTTAAGGACATTTAAAACCAACTCAAAAAAATAATTTACTATTGATCCATCAAATCATTCATTAAAAAGACTATACAATTAAAGAAAATATGCTAAAATATATTACTTTTTAATTTTCAAATTACTATTTTTTTATTAAGTTTAAGTATGTAATTATTATCTAAAAGGACTTGCAATCCCAAATTATGGCAAGCGGGAAAATGATGGGAAAACACTAAAAGTATCATTTTCATATTTTTTCTTTGTTATAATCGTATTTTATGAAGTTAATGAAAAAAGAATGAACCTTCATTCAGTGAATGGGGATTCGGTAAAATTTAAGAAACTTTAACCGTTGCAAGTGTAGGAAAAGATTTATATAGTTGACTTACTTAATTAATTACTTAATTATTTAATTAAAAAAACATTTGAATAAAACGATAAATGGTGCTTAATATTAAAGAGAACATAATGGAATATTTTGGTGAAATAAAATTTGCCGAACATAATAGTCTAGCTATTAATGATTATGAACGTGCCTTAAAGAAACATCTTTCAGGGAAATCCAAATTACCACGTGGGCGTTATAAATTCGGTGAAATTGACAATTCATCAGTAAAAGATTTTACAAAATCATTTTTGAGTTATTTTGAATAAATAAATCAGCAAATTTTTGTTATACATTACCTAATTTTTATACTATTTTTATTGTATTCCTATTTTTAATCAAATTTCATTAAAGATTAAAAGGCTTTTTACATTCCAACAACTATGGTAAAACTAAATAATATAGAAGAAGTATTTATTGAAACCAATAAAATAAAACTACACACAATAATTGTCGGATCAGGAGAACCATTAGTTTTACTGCATGGTTTTCCTGAATTCTGGTATTGTTGGTCAAAAGTAATTCCACTCCTTAAGGATGATTTCAAATTAATTATTCCAGATATGAGAGGTTATAATTTATCTGACAAACCGAAGGGTATAGAAAACTATAAAGTAGAAATTTTAATAGAAGATATTAAAGGGTTAATTGAAAGATTGGAATTAGGAAAATTTAATCTCGCAGGGCACGATTGGGGCGGAGCTGTAGCTTGGATTTTTGCCGAAAAATACCCGGAGTTATTAAATAAAATGATAATATTAAATTCTCCTCATCATAAAATTTTCTCTCAAAAGTTAAGAACAGATAAAGACCAACAAAAAGCAAGTTTCTATATTTTTGAGTTTTATAAACCCAAAGGAGAGCAGTTTATAATCGAAAACGATTTTAAACAATTAAGAAAATTTGTCTTTACAAAAAGTTTTAGTGCTTTAGATAAAGAAAAATATATAGAAGCATGGTCTCACCCAGGAGCAATAGAAGGAGGTGTGAATTACTATAGGGCAAATAGTAACCTCGAAGATTGGACAGGAATCATTGAAATTCCTACTTTAGTACTTTGGGGCATGAAAGATTTATTTTTAACACCTAAATTATTAGATGGCTTACCTAACTATGTTAAGAATCTAAAAATTGAAATAAATGAAGAATCCTCTCATTGGATAACCCATGATGATCCAGAATTTGTATCTACTAAAATTCGAGAATTCATTCAAAATAAATAATCTTGCAAGAAAATCTTTCTATTAATACCTTTAATATTTATTATATAATTTCTTCTGAAATTAATAAAAATCTTGAAATAATATCTTATTTTGAATATTATTGATTAAAATCAATAAATTTATAAGGCTCATTGATTGGATATAATATAAGAATCTTTAAAAAAAGTTTATTTCTTATCTTAAATTTTATTAAATATAAAAACTAACTTACTAAAAATGGAAGAAGATAACAAAGAATTATCTTGGGCAATAAAACTAGATTGGCTAAATATATTATCGATGCTAAATCTTCAGAGTATAAGTCAGATTCCAAAATTTAAAAAAGAGAAGGCACTTAAACGAATTACTAAATTCTATGGTCTAGAAACACTTTTAGAATTTGAGCCAGACTATTTAGATAAACTTGTAGTAAATGAATTACAAGAATTAATGAAAAAGGAATTACTTTTAAATGCAAAACAACAAGAGAGAATGGAGAAAGAACTGCGCGATAAAATTATACCATTAAAAAGGGGCAGTATTATAAAGATAGATCCTCGAGATCTCAAAGATTTCAAGGGGGATCCAGAAGATATGTTAAAATACTTCTATAAGAAATTTCTTGGACATGATGATGATGATAATAACGACGACGAGAATGATAATTACGGGGAAGATAACACTCACTACTATATTTAGACAATTTGCTGAGATTTGCTTCTTTACTTTGTGTTAAAGTTGTAAAATTATTTGTTATAATGGAATAAAATTTAATTTTATCAATCCTAAATGTGTCTAAATTTAAGGTCTATTTTATTTGATTGATTTATAGGATTTTATTTTTTAAGAACCTTGAATTAATCTTTTTAATTTTTCGATATATTGCAAAGAACAATATATATCCGAAACTTGACCAAATTATCCAAGATAAAATCTGATAGATGTCTATATTTAAAATGTAATTGATAAAATCCTCTAAAACATAAAATCCAAAATCATTCAAATCCCCCGGAAATTCAACCACTTCTGGATAAAGATCAATCGCAACTACTTGATGAGTATTATCCTTTAATGTATCAAAAATGTTTGCTATAGTTAAATTTGTTGGATCAGCAAGCCTTAGTTTAATGAAAGTATTTAAATCTTCATTAGTATGAGTATCTGATCCTCCCATACATGTTATATTATTATCAAGACAGAATTCGCGTATTTGTATATACTTCCCAGAATAACTACCTCCATTAACTATCTCAAATCCATCAACACCCCAATCTTTCAATTGTGTTAATGTATATGGAACACCAAAACCACCCTCAGGATTAGTATCATAATTATAATGATTGACAATAATATAACCTCCATTTGCTTTAACGTAACTTATTGTCTCTGATATATTCAAAGCTACAGGACCACCTGGAGTGTATGATTGCAATGGCACAATTTCTTCAGCAAGGCCATAGTAGTTCATATGAATATCATTTTCATTATCAGTCCATTCTTCTGCCATAAATACTATGAATTCTAATCCATATGTAATCACATAATTACTAGCAATAGTAGCGCCCCTTATATTATCATGATCCGAAAACGCAGCTCCAGATATTCCTTGTTGAATATACCAGTTGATCCTTTCTTCTACAGTGAGCCACCCATCAGAAAATGTGGTATGAACGTGAAAATCGAATAAAAATTCATCATCATCAAGTGGAATTGTTGAGACAATTTCATGAGGTGGAAAGGGAGTAGAGATAAGCAGAATATTAATACAAAGAAGTATGGCACCAATTCCAACGTAATAAACAGTCTCTCTTTTTATTGTTTGTACCCTTGGTTTTCTTTTTGACTTTTGAGTTAGAAATTTCTTAGATAAGTTTAGTGAAAGCTTTGGATGAAGAAATTTAAGAATTGTATACCCAATTTTGATAAAAATTAGAATGATGCTTAAATGAACAGCTATTTGGATGGGTATCATAAAGTTTCTGCTCACAAAAAAGTAGCCTTGTAAGACAAACCCTATAAGAATATAAAATCCAACACATAAAATGGCAGTAGTCAATATCTTAAAAGAAAAGTAAATGACGTCTTTTATTGGAAAGGTGATATATCTATATTTATCCGTGCCAAACATCCCTCTTTTTTTTAAAAACAAATAAATCAACCGCAGAATTGGATAAAAAATTAAGAAAAGATACATCCATGTAAATTCATATTCTAAAATATAAGCAATCGCATAGAACGGCTCTACAAAATATCTCAGAAATGGAAATTTACTTGAAAAATCAGATGAAATATTAATCTGTCCAAGAGCATCATAGAATATTACTATTCGATGTCCAGAAACAGATAATATGAGTAAGAAAATAAACCAAATTAGGAAAGCAATAGAAATAATTGTGAAAAATTTATTGTTTTTTATTAGTGATTTAATTTTCATAATAGGTATTTTAATTGAATCTACTTATAAACTTTTAAAAAAAGAATATAATTCAATCAATAATTTTTACACTAATATGTAGTTATCTAAAGTTTTTAGTGAACTCATAAATTTCTGATAAATTATGACATCTAGAATTGGCAAAATTTCACAAATTTTGACTCTTAAATCTTTTTCGTTGATCTTACATGTTTTTGAAGGCTCTATCCCTTTTAAAATTAAGTATAAAATTGGCATTTGCCGATTAGATGGATGAAAATCATGAGATAGATATTTTAATGAGGATTTTAATTTATTGATGATAAAATCTTCAATTTTATATTTATCTCTTATTTCAAAATTGATATAAATTGTTTGCCATAGATATTTTCGGTTTGCTAATTGAATTATTTTAACTTGTTTTGTGAAAAAATCATCTTTTTTTGAAATTTTTACTAAAAAAATACCTCGTTTAAAAGAATTATCCATTGAACATACAGCTTCTGAAGAACCTGGATTGTATATCCAATTTTCCAGGATGAATTGCTTATGGAAATGACCTAAAGCTAAGTAATTTACCCTATGCCTTAGGGGTTGAATATCTTTTAATTTAATTCCCGGAACGTTCTCCATCTGACCCTCAATGCCAAAATGTTGTAATAGAATATTATATAGAGCACAATTTTTTACTATTGCTCTTCTTATTATTGAAAGAAAGGAAATCGGTTTTTCTCCTAAATAATGCGTGCCATAAATTACTATATTTTTGATTTGTATCTTTCCCCCTCTTTTGGTCTCAAAATTATATGGTATAAATATCTCACCAATAGGAGCCTCTAAGTCAGCATTAAGAAGGATTATTAATCCTAAGTTATTTAAAAGTTTTAACCATGACTGGTCTCTTTTTTCAAATCTAATTCCTCTTGAAAATTTTCGTATATCATGATTACCCTCAATTGCAATAATTAAAATTGACCCATTTGTAAAATCTTTAAAATCTCTCAATATGTCTATGATTTTGGTTAGCGTTCCGGGAAGCATTTCTAAGGATGTAAACACGTCTCCGCCTAGTATGATAAAATCGACATAATATTTAATTGCTAATTCTAATATTTCTTGAAATGCTCGAATGAAATCTTCTGATCTATGTTCATTTCGATACTGATGACTGCCTAAATGAATATCGCTTGCATGAATGAATTGGGCAACATTTTGGTTATTATTAGATTTATTATGAAAATTCTCAAATTTTGTTTTAAAAAGATTATTTGAAATCATTGGGATAATAATGTAAAGTTTGTAATCGGAATATTGTAATAATAATTTCAAATTAATTTTTAAAACTTTAAAGGCTGAAAATGTAGTGAAAAAAACAGTATTATTGAAATTAGTTAAAAATATAATTACTTAAAAATAACCCAAACATAATAATGCAAGAGAAAAAAGCTAAATATGAAATAGGAGTAATTCATGGTAGATTCCAAGTATTACATAATGATCATATAAAATATCTCTTAGCAGGTAAAGAATTATGTAAATATATTGTGATCGGCATTACTAATCCTGATCCTTCCTTAACAAGAGATTCGGAAGCAAACCCTCATAGAAGCTCTTCAATAGCTAATCCCTTAAATTACTATGAACGTTATAAAATGTTAGAAGCTGCTTTATTAGAGCAAGGATTAAAATATTCGGAGTTTTGTATTGTTCCTTTCCCCATAAACATTCCAGAATTGCTTAAATATTATGTCCCATTAGACGCTATTTTTTTCCTAACAATTTATGATGACTGGGGTAGACAGAAAAGACAATATTTTAAATCATTAGGGCTAAAAGTACATGTTTTATGGGAAGTATCACTTCAGAATAAGGGACTTAGCTCAAGCGACATTCGCGAAGATATGATTAAGGATAAAGAGTGGGAACAATATGTACCTATGAGTGTGGCACGTCTTATGAAAGATTGGGATGTGATTAAAAGACTCAAGAAATTAAGTCACTCAATTTGATTAAAAAAAAATAAATGTCTTTTCTCTATTTTTTAAGATTGATTTTGATATTGACAAATAAATTTTAATATAACTCTGACCATATAACTATTAAATTATTGACTTTTGATGAATTTAAATATTTAATAGCAAATGATAGACTACATGTAAACATTAAAAATAACCTTGTGGGTGAAAAAAACGTTATATCAAGCTGAAAATCCAAGGCTTATAATGATTTATGTGTTTTTAGGAATTTTGGTACTATATTTTTCAATAATTACTTATAAAGTCTTAAAGAGAAAAAGGCAACGTTTAAATATTATTCTTAGTGGTTTTTTTATTAGTGTATCCATTGGTTTTATTTTAAATATGGTATATGCTACCCTAACTGATGCAGTAACTATTCTAATTCTTAATATCTTTACTAATTACTTCATATTTTTTGGACCCGTCTTTCTTCTTATTGTAAATATGATAATATTACAGTCAACTCTGATTTATTCTGTAAAAAGGCAAAATAGGTATATTTTATTTTATGGGATCTTACTTTTTGCTGGTATGCTACTGTTAGTCATATTAGGAGAAATATTTGATGTTGATGGTAATCCAATTTTAGGAGTCCAAATAATTTATAATGCGCCAAAATGGGGGCCTGTATTCTTTATTTATGTAGCTTCAGTAATGACTATTTTTACAATTATTCCAATAAATTATACAAATTTTAAAATCTACTTCCAGTTTGAAACAAAGGCATTGAAAAGAAAGTGGCTTTTCTATTTATTTGGTTTTTTAGGTTTAACAGCGCTTTTATATTTAGGTATTATATTTAATGTTTTGGATGCTAATGATTTTCCTGAGGTTAGATTTATAATAAGTCTATCAATAAGTAGTGTAATTATCTGGGGATACATGATGTATTATGGGATGGGAAGTCAATTAAAAAAGTAAAATTTCATCATTTTTTTCTTTAAATTAATAATTCACATCTTTTTTCGGAAACTCTATCCTGTAACTTATTTTTAATACTTTTCATATGAAAAAATAGAAAATTTTATATATTCCTCTGAGAAGTATTACTTAAATATTTAAGAATAGATTGGGAGACTAGGATGGCAACCATCACCAAAAAAAGATTAGCTCTTCAAGGAGAGGATGCTTATTTTCAAAAATTCATATTTAAAAATGGGCAGGAATATGGATTAAGGTTTGCCACTCCAAAAGATGCTGCAACTATCTCATCTCTGTTCAAAGAAACCTATAATTATGAATATCCTTATCCTTATGTCTATGATACTAACCTTTTAAAAAATGATATCTCAAAACCTAATAAGTTTTGGGTCCTAAGCGATTTATTAGAAAATAATATGACTGTTGGTTGTGCTTTAGTCGATAAAGAAAGATACATCGCTCACGCTGGTTGTCTAATTGTGAAGAAAGATTTTCAAAGGCAAGGAATTACAACCAATTTGGCAGCAGCAGGGCTAATAACAGTTACAAAAATGCCCCAATTTAAAGATATTTTAAGACTTAATACTGAAGTTCGTGCTCCATTAACTCAAGTTCAAACTTCTGCTCAAAATGCGGGGGCAATACCTTATGGTATAATACCTAGTCACATTAATTTAGCAGATAACAGATATTTTGATTTTGATGATAATAATCCATGTTCCGCCCAAAATGAAGAATTTAGTACAGTACTTTATTCAATAATTTTTAGAAGCCTATGGAAAAAAAGAGACAAAAATGTGTTTTTATTAGATAATGAAGACTTTATCTTCTTATATGAATATATTAGAAATCAAGTTAAAAAAATGAAAGATGATGCATTAATTCTTGAAAAAGAGAAAAATAATCAAGGATATGAACTTTATGGTGTTTCTAAAGATTATTATTTGTCGCATGTGAAATTATTTGGCTATATTAAAAAAAAATCAATTTCAAATTTATTAAGAACCTATAAGAACTGGCGAATAATCTTTTGGAAAGTTCCGGCAACAAAAAATGGGATATCTTCAATGTCTCTTGCCTTGAAGAAAGGATTTAAGATAGTGGGTTATGATATTGGCTTTAATAACATAAATGGGACT
>JBHLNS010000093.1:0-4314 GCA_048941285.1 Promethearchaeota archaeon | reverse complement strand
TAAGGTTCACTAATTTCTTCAGTATTAAAAGAATTATTTCGAGAAGGAGAACAATGGTTTATCATGGTAAGAGCTGCTAATGATCCTATCAGTTATACCTTATGAAAAATTATGATTTTTGATTTGTAATACTCATTATTCTTATAAGAGATTGTAAATTTTATTATCAAATTTTAATATTACCGAGTTGGGAACACCAGAGTGAATTTATACATGCTTAAAGAAAAATTATTTATATAAAAACAATGCTTTTTACAATTAATTTGAATTTTATGAAAAATTATTAAAAAATTAAATGATTTTAATATTAAGCGATTGTAATGACTGATGATGTTTATTTAAGCTTAAGGGAGTTCTTGGATCAATTCCCTTTAGGATACCCTGAATCAGCTTCCGGTGTTGAAATTAAAATCTTAAAAAAACTCTTCACAGAAGAAGAGGCAAACATAGCAATAAAGTTGACCCACATTCCAGAAGATGTAAAAAAAATTGCCAAAAGAGCGAGAATGGATGTTAACCATTTGGAGGAAAAGTTAGAAATGATGGCAAAAAAAGGGTTGATCTTTCGAATGCGAAGAGATGGTAAAACTTTATTCAATGCAATACCTTTTATGATTGGTTTATATGAATATTCTGTTAAAAAAGTAGATAAGGAGCTTGCTAAACATTTTAAGGAATATTATGATACAGTATATCAAGAAGAAATGGGGATTAGCAATGTTCCCGGATTTAAAGTAGTCCCCATTGAAGAAATAGTTGAACCTAATACTTCACTTTATCCCTATCAAAAATTGAAGGAGAGTATAAGAAATGCCAGAGTGATTTCTGTAACAGATTGTATTTGCCGTAAAGAAGCCAGACTAAATGGAGAAGGGTGTGATTATCCCATTGAAACTTGTCTTAGTTTTGGAGTTGCAGCAGAATATTATATTGAAAACGGTATCGGACGCAAAATTTCTGCTGATGAGGCAATAAGAATCGTTGAAGAGGCAGATAAAGCTGGTCTAGTACATGCTGGAGCCAATTCCAAGCATCTATCAAACATTTGTAATTGCTGTCCTTGTTGTTGCGCATCAATGAAAGGGATTACTAAAAAAGGACTTGATAAACATAAGTTTTTTAATGCAATATTTGAATCAATTATAGATGAAGAACTCTGTATTAGTTGCGGAACCTGTCTTGAACGTTGCCCCGTGGGAGCGTTAGAATTAAATGATCATGCTGTTGTATTGAGAGAGAAATGCCTTGGATGTGGTTTGTGTGCTACATTTTGCCCTGAAGAAGCAATAACTTTACGAGTGAGGGAAGATGGAGAAGAGCCTTTTAACAGAGTTTTAGAAATGGGAATGGCGATACTTGAAGGTAAGAGAAAAAATCTTAACTAAATTGACTCAATAATTTTTTACTAATTAATAAATTAACTTTTTAATTAATTGGATATAGAGAAAATATTATGAAATTTATTGATTTAAGTATTCCAATTATAAACCCTGAATAGGCTGTGTTTGATCCTCCTTTGACACAACCAAAAATCGAATATACTTCTCATGAAGAAGGTGCTTTACAGATGGGATTTGTCTTTCCAAGGTTAAAACCCGAAAAGCACTTACCAAATGGAAAAGGTTGGGAGGTTGAATCAGTTACTTTGGGAACACATAGCGGAACCCACATGGATGCTCCTTGGCATTTTGCTCCAATACAAGATAAGCAGCTTAAACAAAAAAAGGCAATGAATATAGAAGATTTTCCATTAGAATGGGGGATAGGTCCTCTTATTGTATTAGACTGTACAGATTATGAGGAAGGATATGTTATGATTCCCGAGGATGTTGACAAGAAGTTAAATGATATTGGACATACATTAAAGGAAGGGGATATCCTTTGCGTCCATACGAATGCGCCAAAGCACTATGGCACAAATGAATATATAAATTATGGAGTAGGTGTAGGAAAAGAAGCAACATTGCATATTATTAGGCAAGGAGTTCATGTTGTTGGGATTGACGCTTGGTCTTGGGATGCCCCTTTTTCAATAACTGCAAAAAAATGGAAAAGTTCCATAAGAGAAAAAAAACCTAATAAATCAATAATTTGGGAGGGCCATTTTGCTGGTATTGAATTAGGGTATTTCCAAATGGAGAAATTAATAAACTTAGACAAAGTTCCTCCAGTAGGAGCTACAATTTATTGCTTTCCGATTAAAATTGCCAGGGCAGGTGCTGGATGGGTTAGAGCGGTAGCAACTGTTCCTTAATAATGAAGAATTTATATATTATAAACTATATATGTATAGACAACAATTAAAAATATTATAGAAAATGGGTTAAGAAACGATAATAAAAAAATATTCAATTTTGAGAAATGGCAGTTTTAGAAGTGGGAATTAACGTTGGCATGAAAAATTTAATGGATATCAAGTATTATTCATCTTCAGATAACATCTTAGATCCTAATATACGTGCTAAGTTTTTGAGTGGATTGAAAAGTTGTTTTACTGAAGTATTTGGAGATAAGATTAACGTTATAGCGCTCTCGAACTTCGAAATTGTATGTTACTTTAAAACCATTGAATTACCCGGAAAAATGGATAGTGATGCTCAACCATTATTATCATTTGCTATTATAGAAAAGGGAACTAATCATAATTTTGTGAAACAACATTTAAAGGAAATAATTTCTAATTTTCTAAATCGATATCCCATTAATGATATATTTTCAAAAAAACCTAAATATTTTAAAGATTTTGTTTCCAAAATAGACGAAATTCTCGCAGATTTAAGATTCAGAGTTGGAGATCGTATTAAATCTGTTTTTGGAATTTAAATGTTATGATTTTATGATAAAATTCAAATTAATTCTTTCAATCTAATAATTCTGGGAAATTAGAAAAAAGAATTGTTGTTTATTTAATCGAGAAACCCTTTAATATTGTTATCGTAGCGATATCAACAGCAATTAAGGCAAAAACTTCAACTAAAATAAAATCGAATGCTCCTCCAAATAAATCAATAACAAGAGCTATAATAATAAAAATTATTCCAATAAAAAACCATTGTACCCTTTTTCGGACCTCTCCTTCCATTTTTCTAGACATTATGGCGTATTTATAAACAACATAAATAAGTAATAGAGCTCTAATAAGAATTATAGAAATAAACCAGGGAAGCGGAGTTCTAGTATCAACAATGCCTAGGGCGTATCTAGCCATATTCAATGTTGGTATCCAAATAAAATAACCAACACTCATTAAAATCAACAATGCTATCATTGTTCCAAGGTATTTGAAACTCATGGCCACTTTTTCATATTTTTCCAATATAAAAACTGTCATCATTAGGGAAATAAAGATCAAATTAAAGAAAATCTGTGTTGTTATCATCAATGCTATAACAATCTGTGGATTATTTAGTATTAAATGATAAATTGTATATATTAAAAATCCAAGGGATGACGATATAAAAAAAATAGTAAACCATCTATTCAATAAATTGACTGGATTTAGCCGTAACACACGAAATCCTACTGCAAATGAAAATACAATAGTTATCGATGCTGCAATTATTTTAATTAAGTTAAAAATATCCATAATATAATCTTTTGATGCTGAAGTATTAAAATATTTATACAAAAAGTTAATAATAAAAAATAGTGGTATTTGAAAATTATTTTTATTCTTCTTTAAAAATAACTTCTACTAATCTATCATTTTCCTCGTTTTTAAAAGGAGTAAGTGCCCCTGACCAGTCTTTTAAGATATCTAAATACTGAGTTTCAAATTTTTTAACAAATTCTTTTAAAGGAGTTCTAACTTCTGTAGTTTGATGGCCTTTAATGAACAATGCTCCAAAAATACGATTCCCATATTCTAAAAGTATGGTAATGTCTCCATGGTCAATCTTTTTCAAGGCTTCGGCAGATTTTGTCATTTCTTTAATAAAAGAGGTAATAGCAGAAAACATTCCCGAGACCAGCCCGGGATCTTGCTGAACGTCTTTTTTAAAGGCATAATTATAAACTCCCCGTCCATCATCATAAATAATGTAGAGGCCTTGTTTTTCAACTGGTTCAAAGATATAGCTCACTTCAGGTCTCAAGATATTAATCAGATTGTGTTTATAAAGGTATCTTAACGTAAAGTAAAACCTTTTCATTTCATTTTCATCAATGGGCTTAATTTCTTCAAGTAATTTGTCATTTTCAAGTTTTTGCATTATGTTTTTTATTTCTTCTCGTTCTTGCTCAAGATATCCTATGTCAATGTTTTCTTTTCGAGAAATTAAATAATCCTCTTCATTTTTAGCGTAGTCGTCATAT
>JBHLNS010000057.1:0-18377 GCA_048941285.1 Promethearchaeota archaeon | reverse complement strand
AAAATTGCTACAATAAAATTTTGAAGAAATTGTTCAGATTATTATGATTCTCTGATTTTTACCTGATATTTTCTCGGTTTCTCAGTTGTAAAATATGCTAGCTTCTGCTCTAATTCAACTCTTTTTTTGATCATTATTCTATTCCGTCTTTGAAAATCTTTCATGTAAAATGTCGCTGGTAATGTCCAAAAAAGTGAACCCATTAACCATATTAATAATACTAAAAGAATAGAATATGATAAGTATGTGATATTTTGGTATATAATTAATGAAACCAATAAGTTTCCACAAATACCACCAATATTCAACATCAGACCATTTAGAGCATTTACAGTGCTCCGTAGTTCAGGTATGCACACTTCGGAATATATTGCATATTGTGTTCCGCTATTAAAGGATGTGAAAAAGTACCCAATAATTCCTAATGGTAGAATAAGAATCCAATAATTAACAGGCAGTAAATAAAATCCTAATAATGATGTAGCCCCAATTGATATTGACATTATCGAAATCAGAAAACGTTTGTTTATTTTTTTATTTTTAAAGAAATAATCACTAATTTTTCCTCCTATAACTGCCCCAGGAAGGGCTGCACTACCCACCATCAAATAGATTATAGTTGCAAATGTTGAGCTACCAAACTTTAGTGTTAGATTATAAATTCCCCAATTAGCTAAAGTGGATGTAGTAATTCCTCCACATAAAACTGAAAGTAAAATTCCGATGATAGATTTAGTAGTTGCTAATTGAATTAAGTGATCCTTAGTAATTCTATAGTTATATTTTATAATACCTGGGAAATCTGCAAATTCAGAGTCTGTTCTACCACGTTCGGGTTCTACTGCAATTAACGAATAGGCAAATAGAATCAATGTATTTAGTGAAATTGCTAATAAATATGCGATCCGCCACCCATTCTGCCTAAAGATATTGTTAAATGTTATTCCCATCATAACTCCCATTCCATTTCCTAAAATTAATCCAAATTGCATAATTCCGAATTTTTTTCCACGGATCTTTGCATGAAAAAATTCTCCCACCATTGAAAATCCTAATGGGATAAATGCACCTGTTCCTATCGCACTCATTGTAAACATACTAAGAAAAAATATGTAATTAGGAGAAAGAGCCAAAAAACCGTATCCGAAAATCCAAAAAGTGTTAGTTAAAATGAATAATCCCTTTATAGAAGTTTTTTCAGACATTTTATCTCCAAAATAACCAAAAATCATTACACTAACAGAGTTAACGATTAAATTGAAAACAATTGCTAAGCTAATTTGAAATTCAGAAATAGTTGGAATGGCGTTAATAATGTTAATTATATTTGGTGGGATAATTCCTATACAAAAATACATCATAAAATAGAGTAAAAAAATAAGTCGGAATGAATGGTTCCTTAATAAATTTTCTCTAAATAAGTAATTTCTCTTAAATTTCGTGCATTTATCTGAAATAGGGCCTCTAGGGAGATGCCATTTAGAACAATAATCGTTTTTAAAAAACTTACAAAAAAGACATATGCTATATTTGAGTCTAATTAGACTCCAAGTCAATTTCATTCCTTTCATAAACCAGTTCAATAACTATAAGGTGATTAGGTTTAAGTCTAGGATCTACCTTTTACTTATAAAAGAAAAATTAATTTTTATATCTCAATAATTATTTTTTATCTTATAAAATCTCATGAATTCTATTATCACGGAATATTATTAGCAATAGTTGGTATTGTAAGCATATTTGTGGGGATAATACTCATTATTTTTCACGATAAAGGTTCTTTAGACCCCGTAACTGCTTTACAAAGCGGAATTGTTTTTGTGATTGCTGGAATAGTGCTCTTAATAGTTAGAAAAAAATTAATTGACTATTATAAAAAAAGAGGGATTTTTTGAATATCTTAAAGTTTCCGATCCTTCTAAATTTGATAAACCCTTAAGTTTTTAAGGAATTTCAAGTTAATATTTAATCGAAATTAAATATAACTGAAGACAAGAGAACCTAGATATTATCTAATAAATTAGAAAAATTTTAGGTAATTTAACCAGCTGTTAATTCTTTAAATTCTTTTAAATCTCTGAGATTCTCAAGTCGTTTATCCTCAATTGCTTTCTCGATATAACTTTCATCAAACTTAATTACACTAGTTAATAATTCTAAGGCTTTTACTTGGTCATTTCTAAGTGATTCAAGACAAGCGAGACTATATATTACATCTATATTTCCGGGATCGTTCTTAATTGCTTTATTAAGATATAATTCAACTTTATCAAAATCTCTTAAGATCATAAATAAATTTCCAAGATTATTCTGAACGTCAGCAACGTTGTAAGAATAGTTTTTAGGATCTTTATTAGCAAATACTTCAAAAATTTTTAATGCTTCAAGGTAATATTTTTCTGAGTCCTCATATTTCTGCAATTTAGAATATATAGTACCTAAGGAGTTTTGAATGAGAGCAATGTTGAACATATATACTTCTGGATTTTGTTCTGCTAATTGTTGAGAAATATTTAATGCTTCAATGAACATAGGTTCTGCCTCCTTAAATTTTTTTAAACTAGCATATAAATCTCCGAGATCTAATAGCGTAAGTACTAATTCAGGTAAGACTTGGTCAGGAAAGTGTTCTGCTATTTTCTTTTTAATTTTCAAAGCTTCAAGATGCATCTTTTCAGCATCATCAAATTTATTTAATTCACTATAGATGAGTCCTAGACTACTCTGCGTTTTAGCAATATCGAATAAATACATATCGTAATAAATTTTCGCCAATTTTTTGTAACTATCTATAGAGTCAATGGATCCATCTTTAATATCCTCTAATAAATCTAAATCAATTCCGATATTTCCATAATCACTTACAAGTGGGGGCTCCTCTGGTAGATAAATATCATAATATCTTTTTAATAAATCATTATATGCCTTTAAATCATCGATGAATGATTTTTCTATACTCTTATACTCTTTTGAATGAAAATCAGGCGAATGTACGTCATAATATTGTCTTTCTAATTCTTTATAAGAACTCAAAGCATCATTGTATATCTTTTCAGCCTCTTCAAATCGCTTTAAGTCAAGATATAAGGTTCCAAGGTTTTTTTGAGTTGCCGCGACATAAGGTAAATATATTTTGTAATACTTTTCTGCCAAATTTTTGTAAATTTCTAAAGCTTTGAGATAAATACCCTCTGCACCCTCTGAATTTCCTAAGTCAGAAAATAACTTACCAAGTACTATTAAAATTGGTGCTTTATATTTATTTTCAAGCTGAAATAATTCTTCTGCAATATCAATTAATCTTTTATGGGTATATTCAAATTCTTCTATGCTATTAGCAATTAATAAAAATTGGTTTACTAAATCCTCAGACGGATTTACTTTTGCTTTATGAAACAAAATCTCAATCTCATCCTGAACATTATCCTTGAGTCTCCTTAACTTTTTTTCATAGTATTTTATTACTTTTTCATGATTTCTTTTATTTATAAGAGGTTCTATAACATATCGAATTTCCAGAAAAGAAAGTTCATATCTTTCTACTTTGCTTTTCTTTTTCTTTATTATTCCAGAATCCAGTAAAAAATTGAGAGATTGATCTATATGAGGTATTTTACAACAAGTTTTAATAGATCCACCATCAATATTAGTATCTATTTCCATACTAATTAAAGATAAAGTTTTAAGCAATTCTAAAGCATTTGGATTTAAAACGAAAATATCTTCTATTATTAGCTTATAAAGCTGCTCAATTTTCTCTTCACTAATGTTTGGGTTTACAAATTTTAATTTTTCGAAATTGATCTTCTTATAATTCTTTTTAATTAATTTTTCTAAACCAGGATGCCCTTCAGGAAGCTGTTTAATGAAATTCAATAATTTATTTGGGTATCTAACCTTGAATCACATCTTAATCTTCTATATAATTATGTTGAATTTCATACATTAATATTTAAATTTACTTAATGCTAATTTTTTCGATACGTAAATTTATAATACTGTATTTTTTGATAATTCTCAAAGCTTTCATTTTGAGGTAAAGTATTAAATAAAAAACAAAATAATCATAAATCAGCAAATACCTTAATTAATTTATGTAAAATGCATATTTGAAAATTTTAAAAAAGAGGTAGAATCTATGTCTGAAGTAAGAAAATATATTTGGATATTACCTTTTATTGGAAGTATCCTTACAGTAATTAGTATTTTTACACCGGCAGTAATTTTCCCCGGTCCTCCACATGATCTTATATATATGAATACTTTTTACCTACGTGTTGGTGGAGGTTTTCCCGTACCTGGATTTCTTGGTATTCCAAGTTTAATGATTGTTGGGATAATTTGTACTATTCTAATAGTAGTATGTACAATTATATTGTTTATATCACCTCTTACTCATAGAGGAAAAAAATCTCCAGGTTCATGGATAGCTCTTGGTATTTTGCTTATCGGAGGAGCGATCTTTTATATTGCAGGAACAGAACTTGGATATTTTATATACAGCATAATAAATCTTATGATGCCCATTAGTTTTTGGGAAGGAGCTATTCCTAGTTTCGCGACTATCGGTCCATTTATCGGAGGAGGTTTGTCAATCTTAGGATTTATAATTGGAAGAATTGCGGGTGAAGAAGAAGTTGAAATAAAGCCAATAAGTAAAGAATCAACTCCAGTAGTGCCCGACCAATCTAAAGTAAGTGAAGAAATAGCTCCACCAGTTTCTCAGCCAATTGAAGAACCTCATGGAATTAATTTTTGTCCAGTATGCGGTGAAAAAATACCTGAAGCTGAAGCTAAATTTTGTCCTGGCTGTGGATATAATTTAAAATCAGAATAATAACTTTTTTTTTGTTTTTTATATTTATTACTTATTTATCTAAGTCTGAGAGAAATAAGATAAAATTTTTATTTAAGAATCTTTCCTGTTTCCAAAAACCATAAATAAAGATCTAATTCTGCCATATTCAAATTTAATTTATTTCCGATACTTTTCAGAACTGTTTCGATTTCTAAATATTTAGTTTTTGTCAATGTTTTAGGTTTTTCGACTATTTTATATTTAACTAATAAATCTACGATATGAAAATCTATAATTCCATAATTAGTATATCCTATATTTCTTAAGAAATGACTCGCTTCTTTATATCCAATCCCCTTGATATTCCTTACGAGCCATTCTCGTAGATTATTTCTATCATTTCCTGATTTGATGATATTTTCTAACTCAGAAATACTATTTCTTGCTCCAATTATAAAATTGGATCTGATATTTGGAAAGCGATATCCGAGTTCTTTCAATTTATTCGCTAACTCGAATTCAGAAAATGTGAGAAAATGGTCTCCAATATGCTCATGCACTTCAATACATTTTCCAGCGGAACAGTTAGCCGTCATGATGCAAAAACAGAGTTCTTTAAAAATTGTCTCTTTTTTTTGATCTTTAATAATACTGAATTCAGCTAAACGAGTGTCAATACGGCCTTTAATTTCGCTGTCTTTAAGTTGTTGTATTTTATTTAGGAGCTCTTGCATTTTGTAAACAAACTTATCCAATTGTAAAGTAATGATTAAAATTTTTAGGAATTTTAAATAATTATTATTTATAAAAATAAGTCATTTAGACAATTTACAAAATTTGCGGGAATTGCCAAGTTTGGTCAATGGTTAACATGAGTATAAAAACAGTCGACTAAAGGCGATGGGCTCAGACAGCTAAAAGTTTATAATCGCATAGAGCTTTTAACTAGAGACACCCATTCTCGTAGGAGTTCGGGAGTTCAAATCTCCCTTCCCGCATTTGATCGTTTTCAAGCCAAAATAGTAATAAAGTAGGAAAATTATATAGTATTATAAATTGAAAACTGTTTATTCAAGATTATGTCAGACGATGAATTACCAGAATTGAAGAAAGAGAAAATCACTGTTTTTCAATATAATGATCAACTGAATGAATTTCAAGAATTAGAATTAACAGATGATATTGATATACCTGAACTCTTGGATCCAGATTTTGTTCTACTTTTTGTTGATCCTACTCGCTATAGAGTATGGATTTGGCATGGGAGTAATACCACAACAAGGATGAAATTTATTGCTGCTAAATTAGCACCCAGTATTAGGGATAGGTATGGGATTGGTTTTAAAATAAGTGCGGTTGATGAAGGTAATGAAACTGTAGGTTTTAAAGTAGCTGCAGGTATAGAAAAAGAACCTGAATATATAGAAGTACAAACTGGACCTGCTTATGAAGGAACTGAGCAAGATTTGGAATTACTTGAAACTCTATCAAAAGAAAAAATTTTGTTACTTCTTGAAAAAGTTGGCATACCAGAAGGTTATGAAAGAAAAATTGTTATAGTAAATAATAAAGTATATGGATATAAAGAATATGATAGGAATTATTTGAATTCAGTTATAAAAGAGAAAAGACTTTTTCCCTTAAAAGAGGAGATTGAAGATGGTCCCTATCTGGCAGAAAACTATATTCCTAGAATGCTTTTTTCATTTAATAATGTAGTATTGATTGAACTTTTGCAAAAAACAAATAAAAAAAATATGAAAGAAATTAGCGATAAAGATTAATTTCTAATCCAAATTCCTTAAAAAAGTTGATCATGTCTCACACTCGACGTAGCCCTTCTCGAAATCACAGGGTATCATTAAAAAAAAGATATAAGAAAAGAAAAATGATTGGGTTAGTAATCATATCGGTTCTTTTTGCTAGCATAATTTTAGGCATTATTTTTGTTAGTCTATCTATGCCTTAAAATGCTCTTAATCCAATAGTTTTAAAATTCTAATGACTTTACCTTATTTATTATAAGGAATTAGAAATTAAAATTGAAACTTAAAAAGATAGATATTGTTTTCATAATTTTACTTATAGCAATAACTATAATTGCTATAGATCTTTTATTAAATGAATCTCATCGAGAACTAATAGAAAATATCTCATTATATCCTCCATTTCAGGATTTAGGTTCTGGTCTCCTAATTACTTTTTGGGTATGTATGATTGGAAATTTACTCCCTGTCCCTACTCCTTATATTTTTGTAGTGTGTTTTAGTTCTGAGCCATTTCGACAAATAAATTATTTTATTCCCTTTTTGGTAGGATTTATTGCTTCATTAGGATGCTTAGTAGGAGAGATGGGAGGATATTTTGTTGGTAGAGGGGCTTCTGAAGTGATTTCAGAAGAGCGCAAAACAAATCTGAAAAAATATCAGCGATATTTAGTGGAACACCCGAAAATAGCCCCCTTTCTTATTTTTCTTTTTGGGTTTACACCATTGAATGATGATATGATAACAGTTCCATTAGGCTTAATAAAATATGATGTGAAAAAGACTATTTTTTGGGTGTGGCTTGGAAAACTAGGATTAATGCTTATTTTTGCATATAATTTTCTTAACATTTGTATTTTCTTAGGAGCAGAAAATTGGATATTCAGTTTGGTCACTTTGTATTTCACAGTTATAACTGTTTATATAATGTTAAAACTAAACATAGTGGATTTACTCAATAAAATAAGGAAAAAGAAAATGTCTAATTAAGAAAAAAGAGAAAAATATATTCTAATTTATCTTAACATCTGTACTGGGTAAAGATATTGTGCCAGCCCTCAATCCCTCTGCTTTCATATAATAATCAGGAGATTGTTCTTCTACTTTCTTAATGTAGTTTTAAAGCTCAGATTCAATATTGAGATGGAAAATTCCAATATAACCTCTATAGATTAGACTTAAAACTTATATCACAGATTAAGAATATTTTTCAATAATGTAATTTTGTAAGGACCAAGCATACTTTTCAAGATTAAGTACCAGCAATTTTTGTTGAATTTCTCTCAAATATGGGACATCTAACTTCTTAAACATAGATTTTAATTTATCAATAGTGTCAAAAATTTCTACAATTACTTTCCAATCATGAGCCCATTCATAATCTTGATATTCTAATTGTTCCATTTAAGAAATCATCTCATTTTCGGGGAAAAAAGTATTCTCTGAGGATATTCATACCAATATAGCTTTATAAATCTTTAGATAATAAAGAATTTCTATAAAATAAAAAAGGAATTTTAAAAATTAATTGTTATTTTTCCTGTACAGTAATCACAACTGTTTCAGAGGCATTTTGCATAATTCTTATTCTTCGTTTAGGATCTCCAGAATTTTTGATGATTCCAATAAGAAAATCTAAAAGTAGAAAAGGAGAACTCTTAAAAATGTTATTAATAGCATAATTTTTTGCTGTTGCCAAATTTAAAGTCTTCTCCTCTACGGTCCTAATTTTCATGGCAATTTTCCCTACAGTCTGACCTTTATTATAAGTTTCCATGCCCCAGTGATATAGAAATCCAAGCATCCAATCAAATGGAAATGAGACATACCACCATCCACCTAGAGGATCGAAAATATTAAACGGTATCCATGAGATAAAGACTATAAATGAAAGAGAGGAACCAATTAAACCAATAATGATGCTATCAATAATGAGTGCCACTAATCTAGTTCCAAAACCAGCAAACTCTATGTTTTCTTGATTGATTTTTAGTTTTGTGCTAGAATCCTTTAAATTTGTACCACAAGACGGACAAAAAGTTGCACTTGGTTCTAATTCATTTCCACATTTTGGACAGAATTTTGAAGACAACCTGTTTTTACACCTTATATTTGTAAATTTTTAGTATTTGTTATTAATTAGTTTATAATGATAATTAATTAATAGTTTCTGGAGACCAGTTTTAATAGGAGAAAAGTTTATAAATACACCTGAAAATTATTTTCGATAATAGCTTTTGTCTCATTAAATTCCGAAACATTGATTAATTTATTGAGATCTTGGATTTCAGTTAACTCATTCTTATATTTTTCTCTAAATTCTTTTGCAAATTTATCCATTAATTTTTTTAAAATATCATTTTTATGATTTGTTATAAGCACTACAGCAAATCCAAGATTATCGTAATTTACGATAATATCTGAGTTGTTAGTTTGGAGTACATCTATTTGATCTCTTGGATCAACAAATTCAGAGAGTATATGGTTTATACCAATAAGAATATTTCCCCATATAGTTGAATCAACTTGATTATTTTCAGTACCAAATTGATAGGAATATAATAAAATACCAGATTTATGGTAAATATTAATATAATAAATCTTGTTTGTTAATTCTGAAAACATTTCAGGTTTTTTCACTAGTGTATAACAGATCGATAAAATAGCAATCCACAATAAAAGAATATGTAATTCTCTAAAAATTGAGGTTTGAATAAAAATATATAATATGTACATTAAGAGGGGAAGAAAAAAGATAAAAGTATTAACAATTAGACCCTTAACTGGTTCTTTATTTCTTGCTTTATTATATATTAAATAAGAAAGAATGAAATAATATAGCACAGAGCATGATTGAAATATCACTATAATTAATCCAGTTACGATATTAAAGGTGTAATTTATTGTTGAGATATCATTAACCAAAAACGGTGGAGAATTGAGAGAATTAATTGAAATTTGAATCGAATTTGGTGAAAAGAACGATCCTATTAATAAACCACTTAGAGTAGTAAATAATAAGAATGGAAAATATGGAATCCTCTTAAATTCCTTTAAAAAAGTATAGATTAATGCAGTAATAAATAATGAAATAAAACCAAATATTAAGCAAAGTTTCCATAGTAAGATATTGATACTTTCAGAAAATAAAATGAATACAGAAAAAATATATAAAGAAGAATAGATAGTAACCATATTGAAAATTGCTAAGACATTTAAGATTGCTGAAAACATTATGCCATATTTATCACGATGTCTAAAAATGAATATCATAGTGTAAATACTCACACATAAAGTTATGGCAAAAGCAATTATTATTATTACCAAAAATACAAGAGACATATATTAATTTCAAGCGTTTTATTGACTTTATATTATTGAATTAATTTCAAGTATATTATTGAATATAGAAGACATCGTCATAAATATAATTTTATTTATTATTGATAAAGTCTGACATCATTTTAAAGAAATTAATCATTTTCGAATTCTTTTTTCAAAAATTCATATGTCTGATCTATTCAATCTTTAACTATAAAAGGTTCAAAAAATTCTGTTATTATATCTTTTGCATTTCGAAATTCTGATGCATCAATAAGACCTGTTAAATTTTTCAATTTTTCTCTATTTAAATCTGTGAATTTTGTCATAAATTTGCTTACTGCTTTATCTATGAATGAATTCTTATGATTAATAGTTAATAATAGAGCATAACCATGATTATTATCATATTCAAATATTATATCTCTATTCTGCATTTTAATTAATCCTAATTGATCTTTTTTATTAATAAAATTAGAAAGAATATGATTAATTCCTATCAAAATAGAACCTTTTAAGAGAGATTCATCAGTCTCTTCTCCAGTCTCGAAATTATATGAATACAGGAGGATTCCACTTCTATGGAAGATTATAAAATCATAAATCTTATTAGTAAGTTCAATAAAAAGAGCAGGGCTTTTGATTAAATAATAGGAAACTAGAATTGCACCGAGTAAATAAAAAGCAACATAAAAATACTTGAAAATGAGATTTTGCGAAATAATATAAATCGAATAAAAAATAATTATAACGCAAAACTCAATGGTAAGGATACTTAACATTTTTCTTGATTTATCATTTCGAAGATTATGGTAGAATTTTACAATATTATAACACATTACAAAAATTATAATAAAATTATAGGTGAGGAGCAAATATAGAAGCATATGATTCTGAAAATCAAAACTATAAAATCCATTATTTAGATTAATTGTAATTGAATTTGGAATGAAAAATAACCCTAGAATTGTTCCAATCAATAAAGAATATAGAAGTATGGATAAAATTGGGCTCTTTTCAAAATTAATTATATATTTGTGAATAAGATTCAACATACTTAATGAAAAAAGCCAAGATATTATTGATAGGTGGAATAATCCAAGAGCAAATTCTTCTGCAAAATAAATTTCTGTGGATAATAAAAATAATGCGAAAAAGATGATTCCCAGAGATAAATAAATTAGACTATTTAAAAAGACATTAAGTTTGCTGCCGAAATTTTCACGATTGAAATAAAGAAAGGATACTGCGATAAAAGAAATTATCAATGAAACTATGATCAGAAAGATATCAATTATCATAATTCAACTTTGAATTCCTTTAACTCAGACAAAAAAAATATAGTTCAATATTATTTAAATTTGATATATTATAGAAAAGTATTTCTCAATTTGTATTATCTTCAATTTTATAACATTATCTCGATATTTAATTACTACTATTAAATTACAAATAATAAAAAAGAAATATTCATATAATCTAATTTTAAAAAAGAGTCTCAAATTTCAATTCTATATGCAAGATTTTATTAATTATCTGGAAAAAGAAGATGTTATAAGAAATTTAAAACAATTTTACAAAGTTGGTTTGAATGAGCATAATTGTGATATTTTCTTGAAAAGAATAATTGAAAGTCTTGGGTGGTTTAATAATGCCGAGAAAACCATAAGAGATGATGTTTCCTCTGAATTAAAAGTAACAGATTTTGATCTAATAAGTAGAGTATATGAAGAAACGCGAAATCATAAAGAAAAAAAAGAACTTGGTGAATTTTATACTCCCGTTTCAGTAGTTAAATACATATTAGAAGCTTCAGGTTATGATGACATTAACCAAATTGAAATAAAAAAAATAATTGATATCAGTTGTGGTTCTGGAAGCTTTATTATTGAAGCAATTAGAGTTTTAATTAAAAGATTTCTTAAAATTTATCACCACGAGAAAATTTCTGAATTAACAGTTAAGGAAGCAAAATCTATAATTTCTGTAGTTAAAAATAATGTTATTGGAATAGATATCAATCCAATTGCTTGTATTTTATGTCAAATTAATATTCGGTTTACTTTATTTGAATTATTAAATTTAATTTTATTTTCTGAGCCTTATTTCCGTCTTCCAATATTCAATATAGAAAATAATAATACATTAACATTAGATACTGAAGATGAGTATGATTATGTAATAGGAAACCCTCCATATCTATTTATCAGAGATATTCCCTTAGATCAAAGAGAAATAATTGAAAAGTCTGCTTTTGAAACTAATGATGGTCAATATGATTATTATCAGATATTTATAGAAATTGGAATAAGAATTTTGAAGCAGGGGGGTATTTTAGGCTTTATCGTTCCAGATTCACTTTTAGCTCTTTCAAGTCGCTCAATACTCAGGAGATATATATATAATAAAACAAAAATTAAACAAATTTATCACACAGGACCAAAGTTTAGTGACCTTATTGTTTCGAATATTATCTTAATTTTAGAAAAGGAGAGTATTATCTTCGAAAGAAAAAACAACCAAATTAGCTTAAAATTATCAAATCGAAATGAATATACAATACCACAACAAATTTTAGAAACATGGGGTTACAAATATTTGATTCATTTAAATCAGATGGATATATTGATTCTTAAACAATTAAACTCAGAATTTCCAAAATTAAAAGATTTATTCAAAACATATAATATTATATTGGCTTTAGGTAGAGGTGTTGAACTAACTAAAACGGGAAAGATAATATATTGTATAAAATGCAATAAATATTCACCAATTCCTCAAAAATCACTAAAATGTCCTCACTGTAAATCAAATTTAAATAAAGAAAATATTGAAAACATTATTTACGAGTCAATTCCCTCAAATGCTATTAAAGAAAATTTTCAATTATTCCTATATTCTATAAATCGTTATCAAAAAACTCAATATAAATATATAGATACTTCTAAAGTTGGAATAAACTATAAAAGTATGAAGCTTTATGAAGATCGAATAGTAATAAGACAACTAAGCCAAAAAAATAAAATTTGTGCGACTTATGATAAAAATTTATCATATACTTCTCAATCTTATTACAATTTGAGAGTTATGAAATCTTCTATTGATGAGTTTAATAATTTTTATTTATTAGGTCTCTTTAATTCAATGCTTTTCTCGTACTACTTCATTAAATCATTTGGAACCTATAAAAAATTATTTCCAAGAATTTTAATAGAAAAAATAAAAATCTTTCCAATTAAAGTTCCAATTTCTAGTAAAGAGAAGGAGTATGTTAAAAAAATAGTTGAGAATGTTAAATTAATTTTAGAAAACCTTGAGGAATTGGAGTATCTCCAAGAGATCATCGACTTCTTAATTTTTGATTTGTATCAGATTTCTGAAAACAATCGGAATTATATATTGGATTTTATGAAAACTTTAAATGATTAAATTTCGACTTCCTTATTAGCAATTTTTCTTTGAGTTGTATGTCTTCAAAATTCGATCCCACTTATCTGCGAGTTCTTCAAGATTGGTTCTTCGAAAGAGTTTGACTGCTCGATCTAAGATTTTGGCAATATTTTCTTCATATTTTAAAATATCTGGATCAGTAGATGAACTTTCAATCATGAATGAAAAAAGAGATGAAATAAATTTAAAATAGAATGGTATGTAGAACTTGACTTAGATATGACTTTAATATTATCCAAATACCTATATTTATATTATTTTTATATTATCTACAAATATAGAAATTAAAAAAAATGCAATACCAATGGAACGTCTTCCTAACACAGAACTATTAAATGAAATTCTACATAATTATCTTAATGAAGTTGAGGGCCTTTTAGGTGTAGCCATATGTGATAGAAATGGTTTTATTATCGCTTCAGAGTCTAAAGAACAAAATGAAGAAGAATCAGATGCAATTATTGGAGCGCTTTCTGCTATGCTTGATACATACATAGATAGAATTAAAACTGAATTTGGAACAACTACTAGTTTCTTTAATATCACTGAAACAGGAGGTAAAAAGTTTGTATTTAGTTCGATGGGCCCAAATTCAATACTGTCTACAGTAGCAGATAAAATAGCAACCGATATTGAATTGAAAGTATACTCTGAGCACATATCTTCTAAGGTTGAGTTAATTTTAACTGGAAATCAATTTGTTTCACCAAAAATTCCTGAAATAATAAAAGCTTTATCCAAAACTCGAGGAGGAGAACTGCCTAATTTAACAGGAGAATACTCGAATAAACTAATATTTTGTGGAGATTATCAAGTGGGCAAAACATCCTTAATTAGACGTTTTGTGGAAAATAGATTCGAGAAAGATTATATAAGTACAATAGGAGTCCAATTAAGTAAAAAGACAGTTCTTCTAAGCGAAAAAACTAAAATGAATTTTCTTATCTGGGATATTGGTGGGCAAAGCCAATTTGATTTGAATAGGGCAAGATTTTATAACGGTGCAAATGCGGCCTTCATAGTTATAGATAGAACTCGGCCAAACCATCTAAAAAGTATTGAAAAATGGTATAATGAAATCAAAAAATCAGTATCAAGAACTATTCCCATTGTATTAGTTGGAAATAAATCTGATTTAAAAGAAGAAATTGTAATAAAGGAAGAAGACATAAAGGTTAGTGCAAAACAATTTGGGTTTCATTATATTCTTACATCAGCTTTAACTGGTGAGAATGTTAATGATGCTTTCTTATATATTGCATATAGAGTTGTAGAAAATCTTTAATCCCTCTAATACAAACTTTTTTATGAATTCTCATTTTTTTATAAGTAATACCCTAATTAAAGTGAATAAAATTCTTAAAAATAAGTAGAAGGAGGTTTAAAAAATAGTACTTAAAATTATTTGGCATGATGTGCTTGCAACCTGAAATACTCGTGGATATGTAATGGGATTTTCAATCAAAGAGCTTACATATTTAGACAGATATCTCATATATCTTAGTGAACAAGAACTAACTGGCCCTTGGTTTAGTTTTAAACTAGAAGGGAAAAAGATTGGTACGATTCCAGTGATTCTAAAAAATATTGAGCCCACACCCATATATAATATGGTAAATACAAGAGCTGGGACAAAAATTAGCAGAATTACCTTAGATTTCAATATTACAGAATATTTAAAAAAATTAGTCCAAGAAAAACAAATCAAATCAATACCTTTAGAAAAAAAAGAATTTGTGCGCGTTTACAAGGACATCTTTAATCCCCCTAAAGTACCGTATATCAGTACATTTTTTACTATAAAAAACATTTCTGATTTTGCTATGAAAGATTTCTCAATGTATTTTGTATTTGATTTTGATATAAATGGACTTGAAGGTTATGACAATGATATGTCAGGGTATGATGAAGAAAACGATATAATTTACCAATATGATGATACGGGTTTATATGGTGGATTTTCACCCATTTCTAAATCGACAAACTACGAGTCATGTTTAACAAAAGATTTTAGAGTTGATCATACTAAAATGAATCTTTCTAATACTTTATATAGAGGAAAAGGAGAAATCTTATCTGCCTTACAGATCGAATTCATGACTATCGAGCCTGGTCATACCTTTCAAACAGCTCTCGTCATTTCTGGTGGTTTGAGTAAGGAACAACTAATTGAAAACATCAAGCAAGGAAAAAATGATGCGATGAAACATTTACATCAAGTAAACCGATCTGTAAAATCAGAACAGCGTAATCTTCAAGAAGAAGCTTTTATAAAAATTAATCTCCAGCAAGCTGAAGATTGTAAGTAAAAAATCCTAAATAATGACTCAAATAAAAAAGCCCTATATGGAAAGTTATTTGACGAAAACTCTGCTCGAGAAAGGATTTTGAAAAACCATCTATTTATTAATTAAACTCAAATTTTTGATAGTTAAGAATAAATTTATTCTCATCCTCACTATAATTTTTTATTAGATATAATAAAAATCCAATTTCTTGTTTTGTTACTACAGGAAATTTATAATGAACTGAATTATATTTAATATCTTTAAATCTTTTCTTGTATTCCTTGATAAAATCAATGTGTTGATTGATTCTTTTATTATTAACTTCAAGACTCAATTTTTTAAGGTTATCTATATTTTCTTTAAAGATATCTTTAAATTTAGAGTTAATTTCATACCCAATTGAATTTCTTCCCGAAATCATTGCAGCTAATGAAGTTGTTCCTGTTCCCCAGAATGGATCCAAAACAATATCTTCATATAAGGAAAACATATTAATCAAACGATATGGTAATTCTAAGGGATAGGAGGCTGAACGGTCTCTTATTTTTTTTTGATTATCGTTTTTCCTTTTCATATTCTGGGAAATTCCTTTTATATCCTCCCAGATATCTGAAAACCATTTATTCCTTTCTTCCCAAAAGAAAGCACTATGATATCTCCTTTCCAGTTTAGGTGGCATTTCTCTTTTCGCATCTCCTTTTCTAAAAAGTAAAATGTACTCATGTTCAAGAGTCACATATGCATTTGGTGGAAGCATGCCAGAACCCATAAATTTGTTTGGACTATTTGTTTGTTTTCTCCATAGGATGTTAGGTAATTCAATATAGTTATTTTTGTGGAAAAAATTTGCAATTTTAATGTGATTTGGGAATAATTGAAAATTTTGACCTATTTTTCTCGTTGCATCACCAATATTTATACAAGCTATTCCTCCTGATTTTAACACTCGGGTTACTTCCTTCCAAACTTTATCTAATTCTCTATGCATTAGATTAAAAGCTTTCTTATCATTTCCTCCTTCAATGGCTTGATCGACCTCACTATTTAAAGAAGAGAATAATGAATCCCACATCTCGATCATTGGATATGGAGGCGATGTTATTATTAAATCTATAGACTCTGAATCCACTTCAGCCATATTAGATGAATCTTTAAAATATATTTTATGAGTTGTTTCCATTATTGTTAATTACATTGAGATTATTTCCTATTAATCTTTAATAATTAAAAATTCAAATTCTATGCAACTATATTTTATTTTAAATTTATATAAATTGTTATCAAAATTTTGACAAATATGAATCGGAACGCTAAAGTTAACCAAGTAATACTGATCATCATTGATGATGTTCGTGCTGAACAGTTGTTTAAATTGATGAAAGAAAAAAGACTTCCAAATATGGCTAAAATTGCTGAAGAGGGGATAAAATGTTCAAATTGTATTACTTCTTATCCAGCTATCACTTTTCCTTGTTATGGTAATATTATAACAGGAGCGTATTCGGGATATTTTCCCAAGGAAGGAAGTGGTGTTCCAATGTATCATTGGCTAAACCGCATTGATCCTCCATCAATGAGTAAAAAAACTCCGTTCATTCGCAATTATGGAGATAGATCTCAATTATTAAAAGTGAATAAAGATATTGGTAAAAATGTCAAAACCATTTTTGAACAAGCACCAAAAGGAAATGTTTTAAGTTCAAGTTGTTTCCTATTTAGAGGAGCTTATTTTGTTGCTGGAAGAAGTGTATTTGATGTAGAAGGAATCTTTAATAATATTGCAATTGCATTTGAACATCCGCAAAGTTATTTTTCAAATAGGGAAGTTCCAAGAATCAGTGTTGGATATATTTTCCAAACAGATGATATTATGCATAGAAAAGGATTCAATGATAGCAATTATATTAATCTAATTATTGAATGTGATAAATATCTTGGATCTTTAATTAGTACACTAAAAAGGACGGGGTATTATGATTCTACAGCAATAGGTCTCATCTCAGATCATGGCAATTATCAAGCAAAAAAAAATTTTAATCTCGAACCATTCATAAAACAAAAAGGATTAGTCCCATATGTTCCTGAAAAAGGAACTGGAGATTTTGATTGTAATTTTGGCTCAGTTGGCTTCTTCAATTTTCCAGGAGAAACATGGCACCATCATCCTTCCATTCAAGAAATGCAAAACTTCAAAGTAAATAGAACTGGAAAAAAAGAAATAAATCTTTTTGAGACTTTATGGGAGATTCCAGGAGTTAAATATATGTATTATAGGGACAGTAACAATACGCCAGAAAAGGGTATAATTCATATTGAATATTCTGAAAAAGATTCTAACAAAAAATATCATGGTATGATTGAATATCGAGGTTTTGGGAAAGATCAACAAACAAAATATATCTTTGAAGGAAAAGAGTTTTATCAATATAGTGAAAATGAAATAGCTGCAAAGATACTGGATAATAAGTTTCACACTTTAGAAGAATGGTTAGAAGCTACAAATACCATCAATTTTCCTATGATTATCGATCAAATTCCACGTTATTTTAAGAATCCTAGATCTTGTGATATCATAGTTTCAACATTAGGGGATTATTACTTTAATTATGAACATGGACAGACAGTTGGAGATTCACCATTCTCTCATGATATTGGAATTAGAGACTCCATGATTGTGCCATTTATAATTGGAGGTTCACCTGAAATTCCACAAATTGAACTGACATATTGTAAAACTACAGATATGGTTCCATC
>JBHLNS010000056.1:0-18660 GCA_048941285.1 Promethearchaeota archaeon | reverse complement strand
GTTGAACCATCATTGGGTTATTCCACTATTGAAAATGGTATTTTTATCGGAAGAAATGATGATTTGCAGATGTGGTTGCTAGATGAAAACCTTAGAATAACTTTCGCAATTAATAACCGTGGTATTGATAATTCAGCTATTTATCAAAATTTCAAACAAGAAATTATTTGTACTCAGTCTACTTTGATACTCAAATTTATTTATCAAGAACCAAAAAGTCCTAAAATACCTATATCACCTTATTATTATATCCTAGCTACATTTTTAGGTGTTATTGCTGTTATTTATGCCCAGAAAAGAATAAAAGGAAAATTCTCTTAGCTAATTTTTCATATTTATTTTTTAATTACACTGATAACTGTTAATGAATTTATTTATCAATTAATTGTTATGCTTGATCATCAAGCGCAACGTAAAGAGCAACACCAAGATTCTATGTTAAAGGAACGATCAATGATCTGATAGTTGTGATATATTTAATTAATTTTGGTCAAGGTTAGAATATTTATTTACAAACAATAATTCTGGATATGGATTCCGTCCAATATGTAGTTTCTGTAACAGCTAGCTGCACAGATCATAATTGTAATTATAGTGAATTAACTCTTATAGCTCAATTAATAGAAAATTAGAAATTAGCATCTATTATAGATTGTTAATAGATAAATCTCTCAAATCTTTGGAGAAGTTTGAGAGATTCACATTATGCATTTCCACAATTTGGAAGAGTTTTTTAAATAAAAAAAGATAAGTCATTAATTATTTTTAATTTGGTGTTCCTGTTCACTCACTTTTTAATCAGAGCTTATTCTACATAGAACTCCACCAATTATTACAAGC
Source organism: Promethearchaeota archaeon (assembly GCA_048941285.1). Classification (GTDB taxonomy): domain Archaea; phylum Asgardarchaeota; class Lokiarchaeia; order Sigyniarchaeales; family SOKP01; genus Loki-b32. The sequence goes on along the minus strand of JBHLNS010000056.1, from coordinate 17,820 downwards.
ACTACGTACGGGAAATAAGGTATTGGCCAGAATGGTATTAATAAATACATAATGATATAATAAGAGCTGGTGAAAGAGAAAATTAATACATAAATGATAGCAAAAGGCATCGCAATAAGAATAACAGTACCACCCAATCTAATCTGTTTCAATCCGATTATAATTCCTATTAATGAAAATACACCTGTGATTAAATATGAAATGGGGAAGCTAATACCCAAGTAGTAAAATCCCATTGAAAAACTAAGAATAATAATCCCACTAACCAGAAATAATAACCCCCCAATTCCACTTAAAATTAGCCCCGTCATTTTTCTTGTCAACATTTTTTTTTCATCAGAAATGTCCCTCACCTTGACTAGTATACAATTTTGTCGAATTAATTGAATATAATACTATTTGGTCAAATTAATATATAAGTATACCGTATTAATGATTTCTACTAGTAGATTTTTTTATTCACCAGAATTAAGTTGAGGTAATGTAGTTCAGTTTTCAAAGATCTGATTTTATCTCTTAATATGTTTTTTGAGGGGGATGAGAGATGTAAATTATTATTTTTCAAGTAATAAATTAATATCTGCAATCAGTGAGACTTTTGCCTCTAAAATATCGAAGAAATATTAGAAAAAAATAAAAAGAATCATTCTAAATAATCTGTAGATACCTTATATGAAAAGATAAGAAGGAAGGATTTTAAGGTTTTGTTATGGTTTTTTTCTCTTTTCTTTGCAAGATTCTAAATTATTAAGTATTTGAAGCACTCCTATTTAAAGCTCGATAATTTCTTATTTAAAGTAAATAGTCGAACGAAATTTTTTCTTTTAGTCTTTAGACAGAATGACAATTTTTACAAAACCGTTGAGGCAAGTTAGTTATAAAGTCAAAATATCAAGTTTAATAATCTTATGAGTTAAAATATTTTTAAAGTTATTTTCTTTAATTAAATTTTAAAAAAATAAAAGAAATTAAAACTATACAGTGCAAAAAATATGAGTAATTATCTTTTTAAACATAAAAAATCGCAATCAATAGGGATGTTTTTTTTTACCCTATTCATTTTATTCATAACAATTAATCTCCCTAATATAAGATATGGAGTTTCTCAAACACAGACTGACTTAGAGGGTGTTAATGTAATGGTATATAATGGTGATGGCGCACTACAAAGTAGTTATGTCGCTTTGAGAGAAATGTTTGAATGGATGAATGCAAGTGTATATAGTATAAATTCTTATAATATACTAAGTGGTAGCTTAACTGATTGTGATATACTAGTTTATCCAGGAGGAGATGCATTTTCGTATAGCGGTACATTAGGGAGCAATGGTCTAGACATTGTTAGAAATTTCCTTAGGAATGGTGGTTCATATTTCGGTATCTGTGGTGGATCTTTTTTTGGTACTACTGGACTGAATCTTGTCGATGGTTATTTTCTACCAACTACTCCAGAAATCCCAGGAGGTACTCATATGATTGAGATGAATGTTAATCAAGAATCAACTGGACCAGATCTTTCAGATGAACCTATTTCTTATCGCTTGCTTTATTGGTCATCACAATATTACTATTCTCAAGATATGTCGAATATTAATCCTATAATGACATATTCCTACAACGATCAACCCGGCATGATTACTTTCAGATATGGAAGGGGTACCGTATTTGTAAGTTCCCCCCATCCAGAATATGAAGAGAATAGTGATAGAGATGGAACTTCAGATTTCGATTCTTTTAATGACCCAGATTCTGAATGGAATTTATTATTCAAGATCTCGCTGTGGCTTTACTTAACTTCTTCTACAATACCCAATGATGTTTGGACTCCATTAATCATTAGTGTATCTATAATAATTCCTGCTGCTGCTATTGGGGTAGCTGTTATTGTCATAATTCGACGACGTAAGAGATAATTAATTAAGTAACTTTTTTTATTTTTTTCCTTTTATATGTTAAACTATTGAGTTATTAATTTTTATAATAAATCTCAAAAGAAATAAAAGATTAACTATAATCTATGAGATTTAATAGTCCAAAAAGAGAAATCTTAATGGACCCAGCGGGAATTGAACCCGCGGCCTTTCGCATGCCAAGCGAACGATCTTCCACTAATCCATGGGCCCAATAATATATATTAAAAAGCATTCCCAAATAATTAAATTTTATTATTTTAAGAATGTATTTGGAGATTTATTCAAAATTATTGAGAATAACTAATTAGCCCTTCGAATTTTTTTTTTAAGAGAGTCTGAAGGCTTGAAAATGCTCATTAAGAAGTATACAATAGGAGTTACCAATAACCATTTCAATAATCGTTTGAAGAATCGATATCTATACATGACAATAGCAACTTGTGGGCTGAAGTTGTAATATAACCATTCAAATCTTTGGACGAATAGATCTCCTAACCTTGATTGTTTTAATTTTTTATCTCGAACGTACCTTAGGAACTTAACTTGTGGAGAAAGGTGTGAGCCATACGCTGCTGTAACGATGAAGCATAAATCGAGAGCATCAGTTACATTCAAGGCTCCTCCGCTAACTTTGTCAGCAACTGAACCTACAACTGATGCTGAATCATGTACTCTTGTTGTTGGTGACATTTCGCTAAATTTTATACCACATGATAAACAGAAATCATAACCAGGAGTTACTTTTGCTCCACACTTTCTATATTTAACTTTTAAAGTAGAGATAATAATTACCTCAATCGTTTATTTATGAAAAATATAGAATATGATTAGTACATAATTAAGTTGATTCCATTTATATACATTACATTTCAACCTATTTAGATGATTAGTAGATCAGGAAGTTTTTCTCAACTTTCGCTGACTTCTTTTATATAATCAAGTTTTGAAGTCCAGTGAAGAAAAAAATCAAAATTGTGATGATAAGATATAAAATGGCGCAAATAAAGAATAACAGTCCCATTCCAAAAAACTCAACTAAATAGCCTGACACTGTTACTCCTATATAATTAATACCGCTAGAGAGAGTGTTATATATTGAGAATATTCTTCCTACTTTTTCATGGAGAACACTTGTCTGTAAGATTGTGAAGAATATCGCGTAAATAATCGACATAGTTAAGCCTCCAATTATCGAGTATATTATCATAAGGATGAAATTCCCTATTGGTATGAATACAAATAAAGCATAAGTAATTCCATGAATGACAATCATTAGTGAAATTATTGGAGTTTTATACGCCCACGTACCTTTAATCGCAGCAATTATTCCTCCAATAAATATCCCAATAAATGATGATATGAAAATTAGTTGAATAATAGGAGGAGATCCCATATGAACACTAGTTATATAGAGAGCTAATGTTGTATTAAATGGGAGTATGAGAAAACTAAATATTAATATTTGAATCATTAAAACTAACAGTCCTGGGACAGTAATTAGAGCTTTAAATCCAGTTCGAAATTGTTTTCCAAACAATTCTAGTTCATGAATTCCTTGTTTTTTTTTTACAGAAGGAATTTTAACCAAAATTAAAGGCACGATAGATATTGTAAAAGTAATTATATCAATCCATAAAATTTGTTTAATGCTGTGAAATACTAATAATCGACTACCTACTAAAGGTCCAATAATTTGAATAAATCCTATTGCGACAAAAGCGATACCATTAATTCGGCTTAAATGTTTCTTGGGTACCATGGTCGGAATAATAGCAAATTCTGTAGGTATATGAAAAGCTTGGCAAACTGCGCGAATAGCAAAAAAGAAGTAAAGCATCCAAAACTCCAGGAAATTAAATGTAAATAACAGCCACATAGTAAAAATTGAAGAAGCTTGAATTGAACCCACTAATAATATTACTTTTTTCCTATCATAATTATCTGCTACTACCCCTCCTACCAATAATGTCAAAAGAGAGGGAATTAAAAACGAAAGTGACCCAATTGTAATTGCTATAGCACTCCCCGTAGTGCTTGATAACCAAAAGTTTAAACTAAAAAACACTACTATGGATCCAAATATAGAAACTAACTGACCTATCCAAAAAAAAATATAGCTCGGAAAAGAGCTCATATTTATTGTTTTTACCATGTGTAATGAAACCATTGATCTCTATCTTTATACTAACAGTAAGAGCCCTAAATATTTAAATCGTATAACTTTATATTATTATGTTTTCCGAAAGAAATATGCAAAAATAATACTTGAATTTAGCTTTCCCTAACTTCTTTTATAGAGTCGAGTTTTCGAAGGTTAGTAAACAGAAAAGTCATTATGGTGATTAAAATGTATAAACTGGCACTAATAAAGAATAAGGGTCCTATACCATAAAATTCTGCTAAAATTCCCGAGAGTGTAGTTCCTATAGGCATAGCTATAAATGAGAGAGTGTTATCGATTGAAACAATTCTCCCCAACTTTTCAGGTGGTACGCTAGTTTGTAGAATTGTGAAGTAAATGGCGTTTATAATTGGCATAGTTAACCCCCTTATTCCTGAATATATCATCATCGGAAAGAAGGCCCCTATTGGTAGAAATGCAAATAACATATATGCTATTCCATGAATAACAACCGCTAAAGTAATTATGGGGATTTTATGAGTCCATTTCCCTTTAATCGCAGTAATAATTCCACCTATGAACATTCCAATGTTAAACGCCATTGAAACTAATGCCCAATTAACAACAGATCCCATATGAAAAACTCTTACATAATAAGGTAATAATGTACCAATGGGTTGCATTAAGAAATTACAGATCATAGCTTGAACTATCATAGCTAATAGTCCTGGAACAGCGACTAAAACTTTAAATCCCAATTTAAATTGTTTCCCAAAAGATTTTCGCTCATGTTTTTCATCCTCTTTATGTATAGTGGGGATTTTAACTATTAATAGAGGTATCACAGAAATTAAAAATGTAATTACATCAATCCATAAAATCTGTTTTATTTCAAATAACAATAATAAGGGACCAGCTACTATGGGACCAATAATGTGGATAAATCCTGTCGCGACAAAGTTTATACCATTAATTCTACTTAAATGCTTTTTAGGTACCATAGTAGGTATAATTGAGCTCTCTGTAGGCATATGAAAAGCTTGGCAAACAGATCTAAAAGCAAAAAAGAAGAATAAAATCCAAAATTCCATGAGGTTTAGGACAAAAAATACCCACATTACAAATGTTGAAAATGCTTGAAGAGAATCGACAATTAAAATTACCTTTTTTCTATCATATTTATCTGCTACCACACCTCCTATTAATGAAGCTAAAATAAACGGAATTAAATAGGATAGTGATCCAATTGAAAGTACTATCGCACTCTCAGTTAGATCTATTAACCACCAAGTTAATGCAAAATAGACTATACTGGAGCCAAGAATTGAAATTAATTGCCCCATCCAAAAAAAAATATAACTTGTTAAAGAACCTTTATTATTCTGTTCTTCCATAATAAAATATACACATCATCTTTATATATTAACAAAAAGAGCCTTCAATATTTAAATAATTTAATTAAAGATCAAGTAGTTTCTTGTTGGAAAACAATATAGTCAAAAAAGAAAATTAATATTATTGGTTTATTGGCAGTAGTTTATATGTATTATGAATCATTCTAATATCATATGGCTATGACTAGTTCTTCGTGAAATTAAGGTTTCACGAAAATTAAATTCTCAACAACTATATAATTTTTCTACACTAAAATCTCAAGATGAAGAAAATTAACTTTAAAATGTATTGAATAATCCATTTTCTTAAAAGTGTTTATAATTATTTTTATTTAAGATAATTGAATAGTTAAAAATGAATCAAAATTCAGAAAAAAAAGAAAAATCAAGATTACCCCCTGGTCAACATTTAACAGATCGATTCCCTGTCCTACAAAAAGGCAGAATTCCTACTATTGATAGAGAGACTTATATTTTAGAACTTGACGGGGAGTTAGAAAATCCTATGAAATTTACATTGAAAGACTTAAAAAAAATTCAAGATAAAGAGATTATAGTAGATATTCATTGTGTAACCTCTTGGAGTAAATATAATACACGATGGGGTGGTATATCCTTCAATAAAATATTTAACTTAGTAAAACCAAAGCCTACTGCCCATTATGTAGAATTTCTTTGTGCCGATGATGGTTTTACTACAACGGTTCCAATAGGAAAATTACAAGAAGAAAATACAATCTTAGCATTAACTTATGAAGAGCAGCCTATAACTGAAAAACATGGAGGTCCGGTTAGACCAATTATCCCTAACTTATATTTTTACAAATCCGCAAAATGGGTAATAAGGATTACTTTTCTCAAGGAAGATCGGTTAGGCTATTGGGAAAGAGGAGGTTATTCTAATAAAGCTGATCCTTGGAAACAACAACGATATTCAAATCAAGATTAAATCGTTATGTTGAAAGATTAAGATCCATAGACAATATTTATGAGGAATAAAGTTAAGTAAAACCTAAATATTATAAGTCGATGTAGGGATTTATTAATAAGGTTTCAAGAACATGTGGAATAAATTTAAGGTTTATCGGTGATTTTACGAATAAATCTTATTAACAAATTTTAAATTTTAAAAATTATGGTTTTATTCCATGGAATATCTTACTTTTTCTTCTCCGTTTAATACTTTCACTATAGTATGGAGTGGCACAGAACCTAAACTTAAGTTGCAACGTATATTTCTCAGCGATTCTGAACGAAGATCAGAACAAAGGGCATTAGTTTTTTTCAAACAGATTAAAACTGGTTCGTCCTCATCAGTCGAGATGCTTGCTGATAAAATAAAACGATTTTTAGAGGGTGAAGAGTTAAAATTTGATCTGAAGTGGTGTGATTTTACTTCTTGTTCTAAATTGCAGGAAAAAGTACTTAAGACAGACTATCAGATTCCACGAGGATGGGTAAGTACTTATAAAAGAATCGCTATTCATACTGGTTTAGAAAATGGGGCAAGAGCGGTGGGAAATCTATTAGCAAACAATCCATTTCCGATTATTATTCCTTGTCACAGGGTACTAAAGACGAACGGAGAACTTGGTGGATTTCAAGGAGGGATTACTATGAAACGTGCATTGTTAGAGATGGAGGGCATAGAATTTTCCAAGAAAGGAAAAGTTATTACAGATAGAATTTATTATTAATTTTTGCCAGAAAACAGGATCAATTTAAATTCTGTTGTAATAAATTGAATTAGTTTTTATTAGATAAAAAAGTATAAATTGTAATTTTAAAAAACTAATTATAAATAGATTCTAAGTTATGAACAAAAGTATTAAGTTCAATCATAGTTCATATACTTACTCTATAAATCAACAGGCGCATTTAATAACATAAGAAAATTCAAGCGAAAAAATCATGAAGTTCAAAAATAATAAGAAAAAAATATTTTTATTAATTCTAGGAATAAGTCTTAGTTTATTAAGCACAAATATGGGTAATATCAATTTAACTGAAGAGAATATCGATCTCTCTGAAAAATTAAACCTTTTAAAAGTATCAGAAAAAATTCATATCAATAATAATTGGTCTGCCGTTAAAGCTGCGGGGATTTGCTCTGGGAATGGTACCTTAACAAACCCTTATCTCATAGAGGATTTAGTTATTGATGCAGGCCATGTAGGAAGCTGTATTTTTATTGAAAATTCTGATGATTATTTTATGATATTAAACTGTAGTCTCACTAATGCGGAAAATGCATTTGATTTATCTGAGGCTGGAATTAAGTTATGGAATGTGAGTTATGGGAGCTTAATTAATAATTCATTTATTAAATCTAATATTGGGATGTATTTTTATATTAGTAAGAATATAACTCTTATTGGAAATTCCATTACTTCCCAACACGAGCGGGGAATTAGACTAGTAAATTGTGATAATTTTTATGCGTACTTAAATAATATTAGAGGAACTATTTACGATTTATTCATTCAGGATTCAACCCTTAGATTTTATTCAAGAAAAGAATTTAATTACACCTATAATGGTAGAACTTTTACAAATTATATCGGGAACTATTGGAGAGCTTACCCAGGTTCTGATGAGGATAATGATGGAATTGGAGATGAAATTCACCATTTTGAAGATGGAGTTGGAATTGATGTCGATCTTTATCCATTAATAGCTCCTACTGAAAATTATGATTTTTCAACTATTATTATACCTGATATACCTGATGGAGTAATTCCAGGTTATGATGTTTTCTTACTACTTGGTATTTTTTCCATTTTATCAATCTTTATTATTAACAAGAGAAGGAAATAATAATGAAAATCCTAATTTACTTTTTTTTTAATCATTAATAGTGTAAACATATTTATATTGAACAATTATACTATTAGAAAAGGAGTTATTAGTGAAGGAGGCTTAAGAAAAGTGAATAGAATTGGAATTTTAGGGGGAATTTCTTATGAATCGACTATTAAATATTATGAATTAATTCTTGAAAAATACTATGAGAAATTTAAAAACTATAATTATCCTGAAATAATAATATTCAGTTTAAATTTTCAAATTATTACTAATTTAGAACGTAAGAATGAGAAAAAGAAATATATCGATTATTTAATGAATGGAATTAAATCATTAGAAAAAGGGGGGGCAAATTTTATAGTAATAGCAGCAAATTCGCCACATGCAGTATACAATGATTTAAAAAATATGTCAGCAGTCCCAATTTTAAGCATTTTAGAGGCTGTGGCTAAAAGAGCACAACAAGAAAACATGAAAAAATTATTACTTTTAGGGATAAAATTTACTATGCAATCTAGTTTTTACCAACTCTATTTTAAAAACCTGGGTATCGAAGTAATTACTCCTAATGATCAAGAACAAGATGTAATAGAAAAAGTAATTTTTGAGGAGCTTGTCATTGGTTTTTATAAAAAAGAGTCTAAAAATAAAATAATCCAAATAATAAATAATTATAGCAATGTAGATGGGATAATCTTAGGATGCACAGAATTACCACTAGTCCTACAACAAAAAGATACAGATATAAAATTATTGGATACCATAGAACTCCACGTGGAGGCTGCACTTAACTATTTTTTAAACTTATAAAGTTTTTTTAAGTTTCAAGTGCTATTTATTATAATTAAATATTATTGGTAATAGCTTATTGGACGATTTAAACTTACAACTGTAAAATTCAAAGATTTAGCACCGATTATTTTAGTAATGTTTCTACTTTTTGTGTCCACAGCATGTGCAAATATGCTTATTCCTAGTTATGCGGCAATTCAAAAAGATTTTAGTATCCCTGAAGCATTAATTGCAATACCTGATGCTTTCTTTGTATTAATAAGCGCTTTTTTTGCGCTACTTTGGGGTTATTACACTGATCGAATTAATAGAAAGATGGTTATTATGATAGGAGCCTTTTCATGGACAATAGGGATGATATTGACAGCATTTTCGAATTCTTATATTATGTTAGTACTTTCTAGAATCTCTAGTGGTGCAGGGCTAGGGTGTGTTTTACCAGTAGGGTATTCAATTATTTCAGATGCAATCCCACCAGAAGAAAGATCTGGTTGGTTTGGAACTTTAGCTATTTTAAGCTCCATTTCAAATGGGGCAGGACAAGGATTATCCTCTTTTCTAGGTCCAATTCTTACATGGAGATTTCCATTTCTTTTATTGTCTGGAATAAGTATTATTATAGTAATTGTCCTCTTTTTTGTAAAAATACCTCAACGTGGAGCAAGTGAAGATGAATTATTAGAATTAGTAGAATTAGATTTAGAATACAGTTATCGCATTTCTAAGGAGGACTTAAAAACAATAGTAAATAAAAAAACTAATCGATATCTAATTATTCAAGGTTTTTTCTCTATAGTGCCAGGGACAGTATTAGTATATTTTACAACCTCAATGTTAGTAACTTCGTATTTTAATTTAATACCGCTTGAAATAAGACTTCAAACTGCTACAATATTTGCTGGAATGATTGGTATTGGGTATATTCTTGGCAATAGTGTTTTTGCTCGATTAGGAGATGTATTATTTCGAAGAAATAAAAAAAATAGGGTAAGATTAGCAACAATATGCCTTATTCTATCAATACCCTTTGCACTTACGTTGCTTCTTTCATTGCGCCCAATTAATCCAGATGATTTTAATCTTGCATATCCAACCCCCATTCCTACTGAAGAACTATTCATATATATGATAAGAACAATTGGTGAAATTTTTGTAGCTTATCCAACATATATTATATTTTTTATTTTTGCTTTAATGGCGTCAATGTTGGGTGCTGGACCTGTAGCGAATAGAAGTGCAGTTATGATAGATGTTAATATGCCTGAGCATAAAGGTACCGCAGCTTCCTTCTTTAAACTATCAGAACAAATAGGTAAAGGAGTAACCTTATTAGTGTCATACACTTTAATCTCCCTTCTTGGTGGTATTTTTAATATGATGTTTTTTAGTATATTTTTTTGGATTCCAGCTGCAATTTATTGGTTATTAGCAAGTAGAAATGTAGAGAAAGATATGTCCTTTAAATCTAGAATTTTATCAGAGAGAAAACAGTTAAGTTTAATTGATTATATTTTTGAATTAGAAATTCAAATGGATAGGGCAATTCAAAAAGTTCAAGATTCTAAATATTATCTCATCAATGATAAAGATAAATTTAATAAGCTATTGGAAGAAGCCCTAAATATATTTAAATTTTGTAAACGCGAGGGATTATCTCGGAGTATTACAAATATTGAAAAAAAAGCTCATATATTGTATTTAAAGGTTCTTTTGATTAAGCACGAGTCGAATATTTTATTTAATAAACTGATTCAAGAAGATATAACAAAAGATGAAAAAAAAGACATCATGAGGGATTTGAGACAAATATATGTTAGAATAAGCGAATGGGAGAAGAGTACCTTTGGAGAGATTCAGACATACTATGAGGATGCATATTTAAAAATCATTGAAGCGAGATTAAACCGTAAGCAGCATTTATTTAAATCCTTGAGTAGTATTTCTGAATCAATCAAGATATACGAGCGAGTGAAATATCTTTTAAATGAAAGACTCGAGATTATAACTGAAAAATCCAAATTATCAGAAGAGGAGACCATTGTACGTGTTAAAGAACAAGAACTATTTGATAAATGTTCGAAATCTTTAAATGCTACAATAAAACTTAAGGAAGAAATAGAAAATACTCTAAATCAATTAAATGAACGAGGAGTCGAAACTGAAGATTTAATAAAAATCTCTGATCTTGCTTTAGAATATGATATCGATTTATATAATGTAATTATTGACACGTTTCAGCAAGATAATAATACGAAAAAAGCACTCATAGAGATGCTTGATAAAATCGATAATATTTTTAGTTTATATGATGAATGGAAAGAAACTGAACTTAAAGTTTTTTAATATATTAATTGTTAAATTCACATCTTAATAATTCTTGCATTTCAAGCCGTTCATCTTCAGAAAGCTCACGGAGCGATTTTCCGCGATTATAAGAAAAATCGGGAGATTCTGGGTTAAAACATAAATTTAATAATAAGATCAAACAATTTCTGACATGTATGGCGTCTGAAATTTCTTTATCGAGATCCTTCATTAATTTGATTAGAGCCTTATATCTCTTTACCTCATTATTTTCATGGATTTCCAGTATTTTATCGAAACAATCTGCCATTTTACAAAGAATATCTTTAAAAAATATTTCAGTTTTTATTATCTCTTCATTGCTTAATCAAATACATAATGAATTACATATTTAATAATATCTAAATTCTCTTTTCTCATAGGAAAAAAGGTATATCAACCCTTTTAGAAGAATCAATCATTTATTATTTCCACAAATATTATTCCCATCCTTTTGGGAAATATTCCAATTCGATCTCCATCTTTAATTTGATTTTCAATCCTAGAATATTTATTATTTATAAAAATATGACTAATTTCATCCGGTCTTATGTTATATTGATTTAAAATATCAAAAACGGTCTTGACTTTTTCTGGTTTGATATTTAAAGTGCTTGGAAGCCCTCTCTCATTTTTATAGACTGAGAATTTTACGCTTAAATCTCCGTATAGTTTAATTTTTATAACCAATTTATCTTAGCCTCAAATCTGAATAAAGTATTTAAAGGAAAAATCAATTCAATAAAATTTATACTAATTAAAATAAAATCTTATTCTCTTATGAACACATCAAGCCAATTTTAATATAAATTTTACTTTTATGGATTAAAAGTCAGAGTTTTTATAAAATTTAATAATTTATGCGACACTATCAATAAAAGTGTCGATTGTTTGTTCCAAATCTATAATATCACTGATATCCTTTATCTCAGTACTAGCGATCTTTTCAAGAAATCCTTTCAAAAGCTTTTCTTTATTCTTATCTTGAGGAAATATTAAAGAACTCTTGTAATGTTCCCAGTCCAAGATATTGGTAAACACCAAAAATAAAATTTCAATATGCGAATACTCTATTAAACTTTGAAGCTTATCTCTAGTGATCATTTCTTTAGTATGATCTGTGTAGAAGTCGGAGAGATCATCATAATAATCTGTCAATCGAGCAATATTACCAAGTTGAGTACGTAAGGCAGCTTGATTTATTGGACTTTCCTCGTCCTTATACATTATCGCAAAATATTGATTAATGAAATCTTTCAGTCTTTGGAGTTTTTGCTGAAAAATCCTTGTTTTAACGATACGCTCGAAAAGTGGGCTCTCTCGAACCTTATAAAAACGAAGTTCGAATTTGACAATATCTAGTATATCTAAAAAAAGTTCTTTGATATCAATGTTTTCCATATTTCTCCTCTTCATAAAGACTTAATAATTTCTATGCAATACAATTCTAAATAAATGAACATCTATTTATATTTTTATATTTGAAATCTTAAAAAATTTATTCCCAATTAGCAAATTTTAATATTAAAATTTAGAATCTTAAAGGAAAAGTATGATCGGGTATAATTGGTTTAAGTTGTTTTGAAGGTAATGTCAATTTTTCTTTTCTTTTAACCAATTTTTTGAACAAAATTGCTTTAGTGTGAATTTTAACAATTCTTATCGGGCATCGAATCATAAAACTAACTTTATTACGAGGTAATTTTCTCAATTGAAGAAATTCCTCGAAAAAGCGTATTGCCTTTTTCTGTAATTTTTTTCTTTCAAAAGAAATAAATCTATCAGTAATTTTTTTAAGATCTGGAGAATCTTGAAAACAATAATAATTCGATGCTTTTAACGCCCATTTTATTGCTTCTAACTGGTATTTAGTTGGCTTTAATTTCTTTAGGAATGAAATCGCAAGAGAAAAAAGCGAAATCATTAAATTCATAACAGTACTTTTAATCATCTCTTGTATAGTAATTTGGATTTTTGGCCGAATATCTTCCCTTAAATCATCTCCATATAAAATTGAACTATTTATCAACACATTTCCTAATACAATTTTACGTGGTGCAAATAAAGATGAGAATACTTTATTGACTCGGAATATTTTATGAAAGATATTATCTTCCCAATATTTTCTTTTAGTTAAAAAGTGACTTACAAATATGCCTGTTGTTTGATTAATGACTCCTAAAATCCTATTAAAAAAGTGTTTGCTAAATTCTCTAAAATTATGTTTGATTTCCAAGGCAATAAAATATTTTTCTATTTCTTTAATATGATGATTTGACACTCGGTCTTTAAAGATAATTAATAGATCGCAATCAGATATTGAAGATTTGTCATTCTTTGATATCTGGCTACCAAATAATAAAATCGATAATATCTTGTTAATACCAATCTCTTTGTTAATTAATGTGATTATATCTTTAATATAATTACAGGATTGTACATTAATTCCATAGAGTGTTAATTTATCACTTATTTTTTTATTACTTTCAATGAAACTAGTATCCTGCACCATAAGTCAATATATCTTAGTTGATATTGATTGTCTAATATTTTTTAATAAATTATAATATCCATAGAATTTGATAAAAATATAATTAACGGAAATATGAATCTGTTCCTTTATCTTCTTGAGGTGGTCTTATAAATTGATCCGCTTGTTTTTTAAATGATTCGAAGATACTTTCCATTTCTTTGATCTTCTCATTGAGTTTACTAAAATCCATATCAATGGAAAAATAATCTTTTAATAACGCAACAAGAGCTTTTGAACTACGAGGATCTAGAGTCATCATTGGCATTGGTAAAGTTTCTGCTAATAAACAAATCCCCGGACCATATCCATTTGCTCCAGCCCAAGCTGGTAGGATACCATTTGCACCGGAAATATACCCTCCCTCATATAATTTAGTATTTTCAAACTTAAAGAAGGATTGAACTAATCCTTGGTCGGTTCCACATACATAAACAATTGGATTATCATGAACTTGGTCAGTAATCATTGCTCCTGTGCTTAAGTACATTTTTATGTTTCCACCAGTTATTTTATCCATTTCTTCACAAAATATCTTTGAGAACTCAAAAACACCAGCAGGGCTCTGAGGCTGATAATCAGCTGTTAAAATAAAAAAATCATTTCCATTTTCTCTATTCGTTGATTTATAATAAAGTTTTGCTAATGGAATTTCTAATGAGCCTTTTTCTACAATTGATTTAGGAGGAAAATCAAAATATTGAATATTTAAAAATTCTTCTGCTTGTAAAGACTCTTGTATTGATGTAATTGCCAATTTGCCTACTAAAGCTATTCCAGGCCATCCAATCAGGACTACTGGATTTTTAATAGCCTCTCTTTCCAAATCAAACTTCTTTTCAATATTTACATACATATTCGTGTTCTTTTTTATTTGTTATTTTTCTTTTGAAATAAATTGAATATTTTCACCGCATTTTGGACAAAATCTTTCTGGTATAGAAATAAAATGCCCACAATAGGGACAATAAAATTTTTCTTCAATGTGAACTTTTGGAGAAATATCCTTTGTTTCAGTAGGTTCATATAATTCTTGTCGTAAATGATATGCTTCGCTATGAATTTCTCTTACTGGATGATACCCTTGTTGATGTAAATAATTCAAGTCTCTTTTGGCTTTTAATGATGAGAACAATGCGGTTAGCAAACATATAAATAATGGGGCAAAAATTATATCAGCAATATTAACAAATATTTGATAAAGAATAAGCATTCCATAATTTCTTGTAACAGGATCATACCAACTATTATAAGTTGCTATGAAACTTGCTGATTCTGCGTTTAAGATTAAAGCTAATAATGAATTTAAAAAAAACCTAATCGTGGAAATTAAAATGACATTGATTACAAATATCCCAATTATTCTCCAATATCCTCCTTTAGCAATCGCACGAGCTTCTGATATAGGATTTCTATTTGATTCTATATTATATGTGAAGATGATAAAAATGAAAAATATGAAAATAATGACTGCAGGAATATATAACAATATTGAGCTTATTGGTAGACATATGCCTAAAATCAAAATCACTAGTAACATCTTTTTATTGAAAGCTGATTTAAATGCGTCAATAAAACTAATCTCCTCTTTCATAAATTTTCTAAAAACATAAACACTAACAGAACACATAGCGATTGAGATAATTAGTGCCCCTATAAGATTTTGAAAAAATATTAGCATAAAACTTAAGATTAAAAACACAGATAAGAAATTCCACTCATACGCGGTAAGTGTTAATCCGCTATAAATCTTATCCATTATCTGTGTATAAGTTATTTCAAGAGTACTTAAATAATATCTGAAATCGGTTAACACAAATATATCTAAAATGATTAATACTATTTGAAAAAACGCCAGTGGTAGGATTAATGTCCCATAGGTTTTAATAAAAAGTTGAAATCCGTCATATAAGTTTTCTTTTAACCTTTTATTCGCTAGATTTGCCAATCTTAAGGTATTTACTTCCATATTAAAATTTGTAATAATATATTTTTTATATCATATAACAATCATATACAAAAAGATATTATTATATGACTTATTCATTAGAATAGAAGGTATATTTTCAATTAAGTATTACTAATTGTAATTCATTTAGTTTTCATAGTTATGATTATAAAAAAAAGAGCTAGTCGTCAAGTTCCGGGAATAATATCCTATTTAGAATTATTTTCATCAAAAAAGTTAGCGCTTTCCATCTTTTTTGGTATTCCATTCCTTTTAGGATTAATATCACTTCTATTAAATCATATCTGGAGAGGTTATTTAGATTTATTTGATTTTGTCCTCTTTTTTTTTCTTTTTTTATTAACTTCTGGGATTGGTAGCTCATTCTCCATATTATTTTATTCAAAAAGAGCACCCATTTTAAAATTGCCTCCAACAGGGTGGTCTATCCAGATGAATATATTTTTTAGTGTAATCATGGAACTTACATATATTTTCGGACAATTGGTTTCATTATTATTAAGTTTAGATCTTCGTGAGGTATTTTTAATGTTAGGAACTATAATTACATATATCATATCGTTTGTTATATATTTTTCATTTACCACAGCTGGACGCTCTGGAAATATAATCCTCTCACTTGTACAACCCGTAACAACTATATTAATCTTTAGTATTTATACGGGTCAATTTCACATTGATTTCTTTGTAAGAGCAATGGTATTTTTTGTTGTAAGTGCATTATTTTTTGCTATTCCTTATAGAAGAGGATTATTTCGAGTAAGCAATATTTATCAAGAACTAACAGGAATGGGAGGATATCCTTTTATAAGAGCTTTTATTCTTTCTATGTTAACTGATGGAAACGATGATTTAATAGAGAGTTTCTTTGATAAAGTTGGAATAGATTCTGATATAAAAATCCAATACTTGATAATTAGAAATACTAATTCTAAAAAAATTAAAGGTTTATTCATTATACCAAATGTACATTTTGGACCTTTTAAGACATGTGGATCAGCAGATTTACCCGAATATATTTATAAGGAATTTCATGATATTCCTGGAATTACTGTTTATCATACAACTAATGATCATTCTCTGAATTTAACTACACAAGGTAATATTGAGAAAATAATAAGTAGAATTAAAAGAGACATTAGTAAGATATCAACTGATAGTGAGATCGAATGGGTCTCGGAAATAAAGGATTTTACTAGAAAAATATCTAATTCCGCGAAATTAATTGGTACAGAAATTAATAATGTTCCAATTGTGTTTATCACAAGACACCCGCTTCCTTCAGATGATATAGAGGTAGACATAGGAGAGGATATCAGAAAAATTGCTTTATCGAATAAATATAAAGAAATAATTGTAATAGATTCTCATAATGCGATATTAGGTGATGAAATATTAATAAAAAACAACAGTATAGAAGCAAATGATTTAATTGATGTAAGTAAAAAGTTTATGGAGAGTGAAACTGTAAAAAAAATCCAAAATTTCCCTATGTTATATGGGGTAGCAAAAGATCCTTTAAAGGAATTTTCTGAAAATGAAGGTATTGGATTTGGAGGAATGGTTCTTCATTTATTTAAGAATGTAATCACTAATCAAAAAACAGCTTTAATTCACTTCGATGGTAATAATGCATATGTAGATGTCCGTTCTAATATCTTGAATTTCTTGCAAAGTCGAGGAATAGAAAGAGGGGAAGTTACCACATCAGATTCTCATTCAGTTGCTCGCCAATTTTCAAATCGAGGGTACTCACCCATTGGAGATAAAATAAAAACAGCTTTTATCCTTAAGAAGTTAGAAGTAATGATCGAAAAAGCTCAAGAAGATTTGGAACCCGTTGAATTTTTTTATAAAGACTCCTCTGAAAGAGCTAAAATTTGGGGAAACCCACTTTATTTTAATACAATAATAGATACTCTAAATGCATGTATTAAGGTCTCACAAAGTCT
>JBHLNS010000013.1:0-72129 GCA_048941285.1 Promethearchaeota archaeon | reverse complement strand
AATTATATTGGCGCTGGTGCTCGAGATGAATTAGAATTTGTTGATATTGCGGGTTTAGACTATGAATATGGGAATAATACAGGGAGAGAAACTGCTCCAGCAAGTACAAGTATTATTCCACTTGCTGTTTGGTTAATGGAACATGAGAGACATGATTCATTCGTAATAGCAGGAGGAGAAGAGGTGAGTACATTTGCTTCAAGTATCCGAGTTCAGACTGAATTAAGTGTTATGGTTTATGCTGTTTGTTATCCTAAGTTTGAGGATGGTTCTGGTATATGGCATGACCCTACTTTCTCAGTTTTTATGGTATTTCAGAATGAAGGATTCTGGGCATTAATTGTTTTGATCGCTGGGGTAGGATTAGTAGGTGTTGCCACAATTTTGATAAAAAGGAGAAAAGACAGTAGATTTTAAAATTAAATTAATTTTTTTAAATTTTTTTTTATTTTTTGTACTTTTTTATTAGTTTTTAGATAATTTTTAACGAATTTATTAAAAAAATAAGATTTTTGAATTTCAATTTCTTATAAAGTTATAAATTTTAAAAAATCTAAGTGACATAAAGCTAAGAAATAATTGAAATTTAGTGAGGAATATATGTCATTAAAAATGCAAGATCCTTGTTATGTAAACGTACAAAAACGCTGGTTTAAGAAATGGTGGCCTGAAGGAGTTCCATTAAATTATAAATTTGAAGAGAAAACGATAAATGAATTGTTAGATGAGCAAGTTGATAAATATAAGGATGAAAGATTTATTTGGTTTTTAGACACATGGATTACCTATAAACAATTCCATAATTATGTGAAATCCTTCGCTACCGCATTATCGAATTTGGGAATAAAAAAGGGAGATGTTATTGGAATATTTTTACCTAATTGCCCCCAATACATTGTTGCATATTTTGCAAGTACACGAATAGGAGCAATTGCTAGTGGTATTAATCCCACTTCTCAACCCGTAGAAGTGCTTCATCAATTGGATATCACTAAGCCGAGATTACTTATTGTATTGGATGCTTTATATGAATCATCAATAAAACCAATAATTAAAGATTCAAATTTAGAGAATATCGTTTATACTAGTCTTATCGACCTAACGGAAATAAAGGGTGTAAAAAAGGCAATAGGAAAATTTGTTAAAAAAATACCTTCTGGAAAAGTTGATTTTCCAGGTGCTTTAAGATTTAAAGACCTCTTAAAAACAGTACCAAAAGTTCAAAAAGTGAGTATTAATGCAAAAGAAGATCCAGCAACGTATATTATGACTGGGGGTACAACAGGATTACCAAAAGCTGCTGTATTAACTCACTTTAATATAGTTTCAAATGCTAAACAATGCGAATTATGGTTAGGTGGGGAAAAACCAGGAATCGGGAATATAGGAATATTACCCCTATTCCATAGCTTCGCTCATACAGTTGTAATGAATACCACCTTGATTGTTGGTGGTTGGATAATGCTCTTTCCTACTCCACCTTCACAAGCAGAGTTGTGTGAGCAAATAGAAAGGCTACCATGCAAGGAGGGACTAATTTATGCTGGAACGGAAATTTTATTTAAAAAATTAGCTGATCTTAAAAATCTTAATAGAAGATTTCCAGGGGTAATGGGAAAATTAATATTGTGCATTTCTAGTGCAGGCCCATTACATGCACCTGTTAGAGATGCATTTGTTAAAAACACTGGAGGCCGAATTGTAGAAGGGTATGGATTATCAGAAGCTAGTCCTGCAGTAAGTGCAGGAAATCTTTTTGGTGAAAGCCCGGTTGGAACTATAGGCATGCCCTTTCCAGGAACAGAATGGGGAATTTGGCCTATTGATGATTTTTCGAAAGGTCCTATTTGTTTAGGAGATCCGGATGATACAAATTTTGGAATTGAGCATACCGGTGAAATATGTGTTACTGGTCCTCAAATTATGCTAGAATATCTAAATGAACCGGAAGAGACGGCACAAGCAATTTTCGAATATGAAGGTAAAAAGTGGCTTTTAACCGGAGATATTGGCTTTATGAACGAAGACGGTACAATTGAAATCAGAGATAGAAAAAAACAGCTCATAAAATGCAAGGGATATTCTGTTTTTCCAAAAGAAATCGAGGAATTATTAATGAAACATCCAGATATTGTAGAAGTTGCGGTAGCAGGCCTCCCTGATCAAGAATGTGGAGAAATAGTTAAAGCGTGGGTTGCAATTAAGGAAGACTGTGATTGTTCTCCTCAAGGCATAAAAGATTGGGCTAAAAATAATATGGCACATTATAAAGTTCCTCATAAAGTAGCGATAATTGGGGAGCTCCCTAAAAATCTAATTGGTAAAGTTCAACGAAGAGTGCTACAAGAAGCAGATCCAATATGGAAAGAAAAATATGAAAAACGTCAGTAATTTTCTTATAAAATTTTCAAGAATTTATTTAAAATACACGGAGATTCTTTAGTAAGTATTTTTTACTATTATCTACAAATAATTTAATTAATTATCATAATAGGTATCATTAATTAGAAATAATCTAACTATTCAATATATTTCAAAACATAGAAGATTCTTATAGAAAGATAAATAAGCAAGATTTTTCTAGTCTAATCGAATATAAATTTTTATTAAGATATATATATTTTTTTAATATAGTATAATCAAAATCGAGTGTTTTCCAAATTTGTCTGAAAGAACAGATATAGAAAAATTATTAATAGAAAGCGCGAAATTAGAAGCTTTAGAAATTACAGATTCAAAACTTAAATTAATTGATCAAGTTATTCAAGATTTTGCCCCAGAAATTGCATTTTTATATCAATTTAGAGAGGATGAATCAGAAGAACAACAAATAAAAACAGGGCGCCTTCATGAAAATCGTATCTTAGGGATACTTTTAAAATTTTATCTAGAAGGAAAAAATAAAATTACTACGGGAGAAGTAGAGGATGAATATAAAAGGTATTTTAAAGAAATTGCGCGATCTACTATCTCAACATATTTAAATATGCTAAAGAAGGAATCTACTTTATATAAAGAAAGAGATGGAAGAATAGTATATTATATTTTTTATGAGGATCCTCCAGAGGATATAAAACCTTTCTGGTTTACTCGATTATTTTGCATAGTTCCTGCATATTTTGATAGAGCAATGAATTTCTGTAAGCTATATCTTGAAGCTCGAAAGTATATCAGACAAAATGTAGATGATTTTGAGACAAAAAATATCAATTTATTAATTAGAAATTTCAAATTTATTACAGGATTGATAATCCTAAATATATTCAAAAATCGCGTCTCAAAATGTATTCTTTGTCAATTTAGTAAGAAGGAAATATATAAGAGATTAGATGAAATAATGAACGTTGCTGTTAAAGATAGATCAGATGTTTTACCCGAAGAACTCCTGGATGATATAGAAAAATTCTCAGAAATATCGACTTTTAATGGATTTGATATCGAAAAGAAGGATGTTGAAGATGAAATTGTTAAAAAACTTTTAAGATATGCTGATCTATACAAAAAAGATCTCGATTTTCAAATTATGGTATCACTTAGAAGAAAAGATTTGAGACTAAAGCAAAAATTAGCAATGGAAGAACAGCATATAGATTTATAAATTAAAATTTGTATAGAAAAATTTTACTTTCTTTTTAAAAAAAATGTATATATTTGTAGAACTGCCTATTGAATAATTTTTTACCATAAATTAGACTTTTGAAGCATTAAACGTGATAAAGCCTCAAAAGTTTCCTCAACATTTTCACCCGTCTTCGAGCTGCATTCTATAAAACCGTCTACTCCTCTAGATTTTGCAATATTTATTCCTTCATCTCCTGAAACTTCACGTTCACCAATTAAATCTGCCTTTCCTCCTACAACAATAATAGGAAATTCATCTTCTGTCCGTAATTCTTTTCTAATTACCATTAACCAATCATCTATATGAGCAAGTGAACTATAATTTGTAACATCATACATAAATAATGCCCCATTTGCGCCTCGAACATACGTAGGTAATAAAAATCTAAATCTTTCTTCCCCCCCAAAATCCCAGATTTGGAGCTTTATTCGCTTTCCGTTGACTTCTAGACTCTTAACCTCAAAATCTACTCCTATAGTCATTTTTGAATCAGATTTAAAAAGGTTCGTTAAAAATCTTTGTGTTAATGTTGTTTTACCACAACCTGCATCTCCAAAGATCACAATTTTATATGTCGCATCGTACACCTTTATTCTCCTCAATCCATTCAGATTTTTGGTAAAGAAGCTAAATTTTAAAAAACTAAACTTTCTAATATTTACATGCGTATTCTATTATAAGAGAGTTCTTGTTTTTTAAATTTAATCACTATTACGATTCCTATAATAATTATCTTTTTCTATATCATTAAAATATTTTGATATTATATATTAAAAAGATTGAAATATATGTTTAAAATTTTTTGTCATTCAAGTTTAAAGATTTGTCAATGCAAATAGTGGGGTTAATCAAGTTTAATTGGTTTAATTCCCATAATCTTTTTTCAAGGAACTTTTACTGATACTGTTACTGCGGCATTGCAAACAATAATATTATCTGAAGTATCTCCAAGTTCTTTAATCAAAAAACCTTTAGCAATCAATCCACCTTTTACTACCTCTATTGATTTTTGACCAAAAGGTATTGCTTTCAAAACTTTTAGTTTGTTTATTTTTTCAGGATATGGTACTCCAAACTTTGCGTGAACTTTCATCTTTAATAGATCTTTTGGTTCTTTAAGCCCACAAATCTCACTTAACCCCGTTAAGCTGTTATTTGAAATCGCATTTTTAACTGCCTTAATAGCTGCATTAGTACAATCATCATTATGCCCATGCATATCCACACCCATACCTATTTGAGTTATAAATTTTTTTTCATTCATAGTTGATATCATTAATTAAGGATCCTATTAATATCTCTTACTCTCATAAGGTATTTTCTCCTTTACTGGTAATTTAATAGTAGAACTTAAACTTTTTTACCTATTTTTTACTTTAAATCATATTTTATGGTTAATTCTATATCAAGTATTAAAGTGAAATTAGAATATGGTCAAAGAAAAAGAAAATTATCCTTATGAAATTGATGATAATGTATACAAACGTTTTAAACAGAAAAATAACATGTTGTTCAGAAGACTGTGGGATAAATCTTTATCAACATATCATCAAATGTTTGATACAAATATCGAGAAACATATTGAATCTAAGAAAGAGGGATATTCAAGGATGGATTTTGCGTTGGTTGCTGCCGGTTGGACAGTATATGAACAATTTCCTCATGCATTCACATGGGAAAGGAAAGATCAGCTGGATATTGGCTATGGTACAGATTGGATGAAATCAAAAATTATAATTGAAAATTTGAAGAGTTTCACGAATAATATAAAGAAAGTAGCTAAATTTTATGGAGCATCATTAGTAGGTATTGCAGATGTTAATGAAAAATGGATCTACAAAACAGGTTTTATGAGACCAAATCAAACTAGTGAAGCTGAAGCGAAACAAGGTTTACGTGGAGGAAAAGTTGTAAATACAATTTATGACCAAATTATAAATTTGCCGGATGGGATTAATAAAGTAATTGTCATGGGTGTGGAAATGGATCCAGATGCAATTTCGACAGCACCTACTCAACCAGCAGCCGCAGCTGCAGCAGTTGCATATTCAAAAATGGCATTTATTATTTCATGCGTAGGTGAATTTATTAGAAATTTGGGATATAGAGCCATACAATGTGGTAATGATACCGCTTTAAGTATACCATTGGCAATCGATGCTGGTCTTGGTGCTTTAGGTAGGAATGGTTTATTGCTTACTCCCGAAGTTGGACCAAGAGTGCGTTTATGTAAAGTATTTACAGATTTACCTCTAATTTCTGATAAACCAAACGAAATATTCATAAAAAAGATAAATAATTTTTGTGAAAAGTGTTCTAAATGCGCTGAAGCTTGTGAAAATGATGCAATTCCTAAAGAAAGGCACCCTACTTTTAAACCAGCTACAATTTCTAACAATCCTGGAGTTAAGAAATATTATATTAATGTAGAAAAATGCTTCGAATATTGGGTAGAAAACAGCAGTGATTGTGGAAATTGTATTGCTGCATGCCCATTTTCAAAAATCAGTAAGTATTATACACCTAAGGAATTTTGGAGTAAAATTTAATTTATAGCGAAATTTTAGAAGTTAAGAAAAAAAATATAAATTAAAATTGCTTATATTCGCCTTTATACCAAGAGCGCTGAGATTTTCTAAGATTATCTGGCATATCTTCATAAGGAGATATTTCTTCTTGAAGTTTACAATCTATTCCATAGCGAATATTTGTTTTTGGGTGGACATATCCCGTTTTTGATATTCCATTAGCTGCTCTTAAAGCAGTGCGTCTCGAAATCAAAGAAGCCCCTTTTATATAAAAGTATTTCCAATTATTTTCCTCTTCAACAAGTTCTACGAAAATTCCTTCATTCATATCTGCGTCAGATTCGATTGGGACAAATTGGCCTTTATTATCATTCCATTTTAGAATAAAATTATCGTTTTTTTCTGACATTTTTTTACAATTATTT
The DNA here is from genome assembly GCA_048941285.1 of Promethearchaeota archaeon. Lineage (GTDB taxonomy): Archaea > Asgardarchaeota > Lokiarchaeia > Sigyniarchaeales > SOKP01 > Loki-b32. The sequence continues at coordinate 65,554 of JBHLNS010000013.1, read as the reverse complement.
CACGCGGAGTTTTTGAGAAATTAAATTAAATGAGTTACGAAAAAATTTTAACATTTTTATGATTTTAATATAAAATTATTTTTATTTAATCTTATTTTAACCATTAAATACATTCTACTATTAAATCCAATATTTCTAGCTTAGTAAAATGTTAGATCTTCTATCATAAATTTTATGAGCTATTTTAGATATATTTAACCAAAAAGAGATAAGTTATAATCTTTATAAAAACAAAATATATTGAACTTATCTAAATTTTGAAAATGAAAATCATTGACAAGAAAGCTGTTGCCGAGATTTTAGGTGAAAAGGTTAAGGGCCTCAATATAGAGGAAATTGAGACCCTATTAGAGATACCTCCTTCAGATATCGATTTTACTTATGCTTTTCCTTGCTTTAGACTGGCAAAAATTGAAAAGAAAACACCCAATTTAGTAGCAATAGATTTAGAAAGTAAGCTTAAGAAAACTGAAGTTTTAGATAATGTTAAGGCGATTGGGTCTTATTTAAATTTGAAGGTCAAATCAAAATATATTCTAGAAAATATTTTTGAATTGAAGGAAGATTATGGAAGGATTCGAGATATTGTAAATAAGGGAGAAAAAGAGAAGAAAAGAATTGTTATTGAATATCCTTCACCAAATACTAATAAACCTCTCCATTTTGGCCATATTAGAAATATTTTACTTGGTAAATCACTCTCCAATCTGCTTGAATATAAGGGATATAAAGTATTTCAGGTAAATTTATATAATAATCGTGGGATTCACATTTGTAAAAGCATGCTTGCATATAAAAAATGGGGGAATGATCAGGAACCAGATAAGAAAGGTGATCATTATGTGGGAGACTTTTATGTAAAATATAGTGAAATGGCAGAAAAGAATGAAGATCTTGAAGAAGAAGCTTATACTTTATTAAGATTATGGGAAGAGGGTGATAAAGATACGTTAGAATTATGGAAAAAAATGAATAACTGGGCTTTGGAAGGTTTTAAGATCACTTTCCAAAAACTTGGTATCTCATTTGATAAAGAATACTTTGAATCAGATCTATATTTAAAAGGAAAGGATATTATTCTAGATGGATTGAGAAAAGGTATATTTGAAGAAGCTGAAGATGGAGCTATCTTTGCTAGATTATATGATAAATATAATCTACCTGATAAATTTCTAATTCGCAGTGATGGTACATCTATTTATATTACTCAAGATATATACCTCGCATATAAGAAAAAGGAAGATTTTAATTATGATAGATCTATTTATGTTGTTGCCGACGAGCAAAATCAACATTTTAAATGGTTATTTGCTATATTAGATCTCTTAGGTTTTAAAGAAGATAATTACCATTTATCTTATGGCATGATTGATTTACCTAGTGGTAAAATGAAAAGTCGAGAGGGAACAGTTGTCGATGGAGATGATGTTATCGAAGAAGTAGAAAACCTTGCATTAATTGAAGTTAATAAAAGATACCCTGACATTTCTAAATCTGAAAAATCAAGGAGGGCGGAAATTATTGGATTAGCAGCAATTAAATTTTTTATATTAAAATACAGCGCTACTAAAGGCTTTATCTTTAGACCAGATGAGAGTATTTCATTTGAGGGAGAAACTGGTCCTTATATTCAATATTGCTACGCCAGGATCGAATCAATCCTTTCAAAATCTAAATTAAAAGTGAGTACCAATATTAATTGGAACTTATTGATTCATAAAAACGAATCCGATTTAATCAAACAAATGATCTATTTCCCTGAAATCCTAGATTCAGCTGAGGAAACTTATAATATTCACTTAATTGCTCAATATTTATTAAACTTATGTCAGAGCTTTAATTCTTTTTATTCTTCTTGTCAAGTTATATCTGATGAAAAAGAATTAGAAAAAGCCAGATTATTACTAATAAAATGTGTGCAAATTATTATTAAAATTGGATTAGATATTTTAGGAATTGAAACCCTTGATAAAATGTAAGAAAAAGAATTTGAAAAGAGATGAATTTAAATGAATTTTTTTGATTCCAGCGAAATTATTAATCAAGATACTCAATTTGTAATTTTTGGGATACCTTGGGATTATTTGACTTCAATTGATTTACCTAACTCTTCTATTGCCCCTCAAAGAATTAGAGATGTAACAAATGATATTGGATGGACATCTGAATTAGGATGGCCTATTAATAAATTTAATATTGTAGATGCAGGGGATGTTCCTATTGAAAAATTAAATATAGAAAAAAACCTCAACGCTATTATGAAATTCATAAAAGATTTATATAAAAAAAATGAAAAAATAATCCCCGTAATGATTGGTGGAGATCATTTCTGTTCTTACCCCGTGATAAAGAGTGTTGGAGATTTATTTAATAAGAAAGATGAGTTTGGAGTGCTTTTATTTGATGCACATTTGGATTTTTACGAGGAATGGGATAAAGGTGTGTACTCGCATGCAACTATATCACATAGGGTTTATGATTTAGATTATATGAATAATAAGAATCTTTTAATTGTAGGAGTTAGAGATATTGACATCCCTGAGTTAGAACTCGCAGAATCGGAAAACATCAAATATTTAAGTGGTTATCATTTATTAGATGGTCTTGATAATTATATAGAAAAGATAATTAGTTTTTTTAAAAAAGCAGGAATTAAATCCTTATATGTCTCCATAGATATTGATACACTAGACCCTTCTATCGCACCTGGTACCGGTTTTGCTATGCCGGGAGGATTTACTTATAGAGAATTGTGGAAAGTCTTACAAGAGATATCTAAACATTTTAAAATAATTGGATTTGATTTGGTTGAAGTAGCACCTAATTTAGATTTAGATAACAAAATGACATGTAATCTGGCAGCTAAATTAATTGTCGAATTTATTTCATTTATAGCTAATAAAAATAATTTATGATTTCGATGACGAATAGAGATTTTAAAGAGAATTTAAAAAAAATAAATCAATTTGAAATAACTAAGGATACTGATATTGAAGAACTGATAAATTCATTAAAAGATACTGGATTTAATGCAAAAAGATTAGCCTTAGCCTGTGAAATTTATAAGGAAATGATCAATACACCTAATTGTGTTAAATTTTTTGGATTAGCAGGTGCAATTATTCCTGTAGGATTACAGAAGGTTATCCATGATTTTATAATTGAAGGATATTTAGATGTTTTAGTAACAACAGGAGCGAATTTAACTCATGATTTAGCAGAAGCGTTAGGATACCATCATTTACAAGGAGATTTTCACTCTGGTGATTTTGATGACGAATATTTGCATCAAGAAGAGATTAACAGGATATATGACGTATTTATGCCTAATAAAGTTTATGAAGGAATTGAAGATTTCATATCAAATTTAGAAATTCCAGATACTCAAATGTCAGTTAGTTCGTTTTTGAATTTTGTTGGAAAACAACTCCCAAAAAATTCTTATTCTGTCCTCAGAGCTTGCTATGATAAAGAAATTCCAATTTTTTGTCCTGCTTTTACCGATTCCGGTTTAGCTATGCAATTAGGTTTTCATAACCAGAAACTTAATTTAAATCATTTCAAGGATATGTTAGAAATGGTTAATATTGCTTGGGATGCTAAAGTAGCTGGGATTTGTATTGTTGGAGGAGGTGTTCCAAAAAATTTTATAATGCAATCATTACAATTTTGCCCTAATTCTGCAACTTACGCGATCCAGATTACTATGGATCGTCCTGAACCTGGAGGATTAAGTGGTGCTTCTTTAAGAGAAGCAATCTCATGGGGAAAAATAAATGAGAAAGCAAAGTATTCTACCATTATTTCTGATGCAACTATAGCACTCCCCATAATATTATGGTTTTTAAAAAAAACACACAAATAGAATAAATCCTTATAGTATTCCTCTTAGTTTTTGATCAATAGTCTGTGTATCAGTTCCAAATATTTTATCAATAGATTTTTTAAATTCTTTAAATTGCGATACTTCAGATAAGTTTTTACCCATATTGTTAGCTTTAAACTCTTTTACAACTTGTTGTAGTAGGGGTTGAATAATTTTATGAATATATCTTTCAATTTTCTTTTCTTTATCTAAAATAGCATAAGAAACTAGAAGTTCGGGCTCAAAACCATCTTCACTTAATATTTGATCTTCGGTGAATGTTATAAGAAATTTTTTTCCTTCAAAATATTCTACAATATCTTTTGAAAAAGTAGATTGCGCAAAATTTAAGATTGCGGTTAACAGCCCACTCCTTAAGTCTGTATCAATTTTACCCAGTGAAGTTTTATGATAACTTTTTTTTACTAATGTAAAACCTCTAAATAATAAACCAGCTTCTCTTACGACCATTTTAAAGAATTAGTAATGATTAATGTAATTTTGTAATATTTTCTTCCTTTTAAATAATCAGTTTAATAATTTAATTATACCAACTTATAATAATAAATTCTTTGATTCCCTTACTATATATTTGAAATTTTTTATTAATAAGAAATATTATTTATCGAACATTTCATGAAGTTATGATTACAAAAGAAAAATTCAGATTATGTGCTGAGAATATTACCAAAAGTGTTAACATTAAAAAAGAAGGTGAATTCATTTTAATAAAAGGAGCTATATATTGCCAAGAACTCTTAGAGGAGATAGGCTTATGTGTTCTTAGGAAGGGAGGAGTTCCACATATTACTTCAACAAGTAATTATTTTGAGGAAACTATGTGGCAAGATGATCAAATATCTGTGAAAACATTGGAAATACCACCAAAACATTATATAGAAATGATTAAAAATATTGATGCTTATATTGTAATTGAATATCCAGAAGATCCTTTAATTCGTAATAATGCTCCAGAAGAAAAACTTAAAGCTTATCAGAAATCAGTCGCTCCAATACGAGAAATATTATATGGTTTCAAGGAAGAATATGCACCTGGAAAGAAATGGTGTTATGCTGCTTGGCCATCAAAGAAAGCTGCTGATTTCTATAATATTGATTATGATTTATTTGAAAAATTTATAGTTGATGGTATGAGCATTCCATCTGACGAGTTAACAAATATTACAAGTAATTTAGGAAAATATTTTGACAGTGCAAAAAAAGTTTACATTACTGACGACCTTGGTACCGATTTTTGGGTTTCAATAGAAAATCGTGTTAAAATTCTTGATGATGGATTACTTTCTGATGAACAAATTGCGTTAGGTGATTTAGGGGGTAATTTGCCAGCTGGAGAAGTCTTTTTCCCTCCTAATGAAAAACAAGGAGAAGGTACAATTTTTTGTCCATTAACGATTGAGAGATATTCTAATAAAATTTTGAGAAATGTAAAACTAAGTTTTAAGGATGGCAAATTGTTAATGGAAAAAGCGTCAGCGGATAATGATTTAGACCTATTAATAGACGCATTTAAACAAAGTGAAGAAATAGATAAAAAAAATAAAGTCCCAGAACTGAGAACTTACAATGTTGGTGAACTTGGTATTGGTTGTAACCCTGTGATAAGTAAAGCAATTGGATACATCTTGACAGATGAAAAAATTAATGGAAGTGTTCACGTTGCTTTTGGATTTAACAAATCTTTTGGAGGAACATCAGCATCTCAAATGCATTGGGATTTTGTGACTGAACCAAAGGCTAATATAACAGTAGAATATTTGGATGGCACTAAAAGAGAGATAATGGAAAATGGAAAATTAATTGAAAATTATTAATACACTTTTCTTCTAATATAATAGCCATAATAATAGATTAAAGAAACTAGGATTCCAAACACGTCTAGAAGATACCATGCAAAGTTACTTAAAACAAAAAATGAAATAGTATAAAAATCCGCTCCACTTAACCAATAAAAATTTTCAATAATCGATGAAAAAATTTTAGTAATAATACTGACAAGCACTAGGATTCCTAATACATAAGTTGATTTAATTCCATATTTCAAAAAAATCCATTCTTGTTTAGGGTTTGATGATATTGTGAAAGTTATTAATCCTAATATGCCTCCTGAAGCCAATCCAATATAATGATAGTAATATGAAATAGGTAATTTAGAAGCAAAGCTTAGAATAAAATTAAATAATCCTGATAAAATAGAGAATATTAGGAATAAAGATATTAGAAATCGTGAACCGTGTGAAGATTCAAGCATCTTAATAAAGTGATAGGAAAAAAACAATAAAATAATGAAATATGTGAATTCAATGGGATTGAAAAAATTAAGAACAAATATGGAACTAAACAACGTCCAAATATATGGTTTAGAATAAAAATTAAATGTAAGACTTGAAATACATAAATATTGTGGGAAGAAAAAAGCAAATAATGAGAATATTGAAATAAGCAAATAAAGAAAATATAATCCCTTAGTTTTTCCCGAATATATCAATCTTTTTTGCCTTTGTCTTCTTTCAAAAAGAGTCCTATGTTGTTTTTCTTCTATAGCTTTCATCTTGTGTTCGATATCATAATTACACCCATGATTTTCAGGCAATCTATGTTTTTTACAGAATGTTCCCCCACAATAATTACATTTAAATGGTAAAATACCAGTTTCTTCATTACATAAATCGCAAAATGGCATTTAATCCACCGAAGTTATTATGATTTCATTTTTGTCTTTTTTAAAATCTAAATAAATTATGTTAATAATTTGTTTGAACTATGATATAAATACATTATATTTTTATTCAGCTTTATCTTGATACTTACTACCTAAGAATTTTTCAAGCAAAAGTAGAACCTTTTCAAAAACAAGTTTTTTAAAGGTTCCTCGATCTGCTGTAAATTGATACTTCTCAACAGTGGTGTCTTCTATTGTTGAAAATCCAATAAAAACCAAACCAACTGGTTTTTCTAGACTCCCTCCAGTCGGTCCAGCTATACCACTAATTCCAATTCCAATTTCAACATTAGATAATATTCTTACATTATAAGCTAATTGTTTGACAACACGTTCTGATACTGCCCCATATTTCTCAATAATTTGTGGATCCACTTTTATTAAATCTATTTTAGCTTGATTACTATAACAAACAATTCCTCTTTCAAATACTTTTGATGCTCCAGAGACATTAGTAAGCATGTGCGAAACAAATCCTCCTGTACAAGATTCAGCAACTGCAATTTTAATGTTCTTATCTGAAAAATCTCTTAAAATTTTTGAGATTCTATCTACAATATCCATAATTTTACTCATGTAAATATTTATTACGAGTAGTTATTATTAATATAAAATAATAACAAATAAAAATAAATTAAAAAATAATATCGTATACTTTTGAATTATATTACATAATAACAGATTTAAAGGAAATAATTCAACGAAGTGATTTAAATGGGAAAAGAAGATGTATCTAAAGGATTCGTTTTTAAAATTACCGTAATAGGAGATGGTGCTGTAGGGAAAACCTCCCTAATTAAGAAATATACTCAAGGTAGTTTCCAAAAAGATTATATTAAAACCCTAGGAGCTCAATTTTCAAAATATGATGAAGAAATCGAGGGAGATAATTGTAAATTATTCTTCTGGGATATTGCTGGTCAACGGGAATTTGATTTCATGCGTCCCACCTTTTATAAGGGTAGCAAAGCTGCAATCATAGTATTCTCCCATACTGATGAAGAAAGTTTTAAAAATATAGCTAATTGGCATGAAGATATTAAAAAGTATACTGGAGATCTCCCAATTGTATTGTTTGGGAATAAAACAGACTTAATTGCTGAAAAGGATTTAGATAATGATGCTGTAAATGAGATAGTTGAAAACCGTAATTTTCTTGGTTATTACAAAACATCTGCTAAAACTGGAAGTGGCGTTTATCAAGCATTCCAAGCAATTATAAAAGAATTATATTACAAATATAAAGAAGATTAGAAAATGTATGAAGATATCAACCAAGGATATCCAAAGATTTTATTTTTCTCATCAAATCATTGTGCACCCTGCCTTCCAGTGGAAGAAAAGCTAAAAAGAATAAATATTTCGCTATTTGGAAAAAAATTAAGAATTGAAAAAATTTCAATTGATTTGGAAGAAAATCGTCGGTTAACACAAGAGTATCATATTACATCAGTTCCCACGTTAATTATAGCAGATAAGAGATTATCAGTAAATATACAGGAGGAAGAAATTATCGATGCGATTCTTTATGCGTTTATATCTTCAGTTAAAATATAAATCTAGATAAAAAAAGTATAAAATAAAAATAAAAAAAGAAGTGAAATTTAATGGATAGACAATTACTCTCCAAAATTCTCGCTCAAATGAAAAAAAATTTAAGAGAGGGTAGAGATATCGGAGATATGAAAGTTGGTGCGTTGTTAGCTCTAGGACATCAACTAGAGGCAATATTTTACTATCTAGGTCATGAATTAGGGACAATATTGAAAATTAAACCCGTTAAGGATGTAGCTCAAATTCCGGATGAAATAAAGCGAATTATAAATGAGTTTAATCTTGGAAACGTTGAAATTACTGAAAGTACCGAAGAGATAGTACAATTAAAATTAAAGGACCATTCATCTATAAAAGATTTAATCAAAAAAGGGATTAAAACAACAGGAAGTTTTTGTTCATTTGAAGCTGGCTTGTTAGCAGGTATTGTAGAGAAATTAAGTGATCGTCATTGCTTTGCTCAAGAACTCGGATGTAGTTTACAGACAGGTGAGAATTTTTGCGAGTTTATGATAGTATTTCAAAAAGATTAAAATAAGTACAACTCAATTTTTTTTGTATTTCCTTTTTTTAAGAAAATGATTTTAAGATTAGTAAAGTTCTATTAACAATTTTAAAGTGTAATTAGAAAATTATTAATAAGTGCAAACTATACTTTGAATATAATATAAATTACTAAGTCTATTACTCTGTGATGGTAAATGTCATATATTTTAAAAATAGTTTTGCTTGGAGAAGCAAACGTAGGGAAAACTTCACTTGTTTATAGGTTTATTGAGGATAAATTCAGGGAAAATTACAAATCAACCTTAGGAGTTAACCTTTTAAAAAAAGATATGGAATTAAATTCATTTGGCTTCGTTTCTGCACAGATTTGGGATTTAGGAGGGCAAGAATCGTTTAAATCCCTCAGAAAACTCTATTTGGAAGGCGCCAATGGTGCACTTCTAGTTTATGATATGACTAGCCAGAAAAGTTTTGAAAAACTTGATGATTGGGTACAAAGTTTTAGAGAAGCTAGGGATGATGCTCCAATAATATTAATTGGAAATAAATCTGATTTGACAAATCAAATTAAAATAGATGAAAATAAATCAGCTGAATATGCGAATATGAATAATATGGGGTTGATTATTACTTCAGCTAAGACTGGTCAAAATGTCGAAGAAGCTTTTATAAAATTAGCAAAACAAATCTTAGAAAAGATCTCAGAATATTCTTAAGGTGAAAATTTCTTTTCTTTATTAATTTTTGTAAAAAATATTTAATGACTATCAAAATTTAGTGGTTTTAGCACTAATCTTTTTTAAATCTACCACCTTTATAAAGGAGGATATATTTAAATAAAATTAACAAAAAAACCTAGCAATATAGAATTTTATTGTTTTAATAAATTAAAATCACAATTATCACTTAAATTTATTATGTCAGACGAAGATTTTGAAGATGATTTTGACGAATTTGAAGAAGACGAGGAAGAAGAAGAAGAATTTGAAGAGGAAGGCGAGGAAGGTGAATACGACTATGAGACAGATTTAGATTATAAAATAGAAAATGTCGTCGCAACAGTCACAGTAGAAATAACGGAAAAAATAGATTTAAATCAAATTGCACGGCGTCATGCAGAAGTAGAATATAACCCAGAACGTTTTCCCGGCCTTGTAATGCGAATTGAAAAACCTCGTGCTACGATTTTAATATTTTCTACTGGAAAGATGGTAGTTACTGGTCTTAGACAAGCAGCAGAAGCAGAAAGAGTTGTTGATAAGGTTGTTAAAAATATTAGGAAAGCAGGAATAAAGCTTGCTAATCCAGAAATTACCATTCAAAACATTGTAGCTTCAGGTGATCTCCATACAAATATTGATCTAAATATGGCAGCAATTGTTATGGAATATGCTATGTATGAACCAGAAGTATTTCCTGGTTTAATTTATAGGATGCAAGATCCTAAAACTGTGTTCTTAATTTTCTCAACTGGAAGAATTGTGTGTACAGGGGCAAAACAAAAAGAAATTGTTAGAGATGCCGTCTTAAAGTTAAATCAGCAAGTTAGAGAATTAGGAGTCGCAAAGAAAGATATTGGAGATTCAGAATATCAAGATATCACTTTTATTTAATCTATTTTTTATCTTTTTCATATTTAAATGTCCAAATGTTAAATATTATATCAATTTAAATTGCTTTCTTTTTGCTAATTGCATTAATAGAATTAAGATATTCATTATATAATATATTAATTAGCTTTTTTTCTTTAGCTTTAGTAATAGCAAAAAGAAATAACTGATTGAGGGTAACCTGATTGCTTAATTTATAAATATCTTCTTTTAATCCAATACTATCGCTATATTGATCAAGGAAATTGCATAAAATATATCTATTTTCATTTCTCATATTTACTTTATTCAATACCCCAAACATCCTTAATATTAAAGGTGTTTGATATTTGATCTGGTTATGTTGTAATGATCGAAATAATTTTAGATGTTCATATTTTTTTACAGGAACCGACATAAATTATTAAAGATGAAGGAAGTTTTTGAAAAGAAGTAATACGGGGGTAATATCATAAATGAAAACCTAATTTTTTTTTCAAAAGTTAGGCTAAAGTTGATAATCAAACCCATTAAATTCATTGTTAGGAGGCAATAATTCATGTTCAACTTTTTCAACTTGAGCGTGTTTAGGGCCTTGTTTAGAAAATTCTAATAGTTCAAATAGTTTGTCTTGAGGCCCTTCAGCTTCAATATAGACTGTCCCATCAGACATATTTTTAACATATCCATTCAGTCCTAATGTTCGAGCAATTTTCCTAGTAGTATAGCGAAAAAAAACGCCTTGAACGTTACCAAATACTTTAATTTTTATCCTAGATATCTTCATACTCTCAAATAATAAGATTGATTCTCAGGGTTATATCCTATAACATCATTTTTTACAAGTGTTTCAAGAACACTTAATAACCATTGCTTCTTTGTCTTTATCACCTTATCAAAATCTTCAAACTTTACAAAATCTTTAATTGCTAACAAAAATAAAATCTTACTTTTTACAGGCAAGTGATTTGTTTTTGTAATGAAATCGAATTTTATTGCATAATCATATTCTCTTGTCTTTAGGAGGGCAACCTCGTTGCTTAATTTTGTTATTACTTCATCAGTGGTACGGAAGGCATCTAAACTGATATGAAACATCGCCTCTAAATTCTCTTTTAACTTTTCTTCTTCTGTTAGTTTATCGATCTCTCTATTGAACTTCTCGAGAATTTCTAAATAATCATTACCATCATCAAATTTGCTTAACACTAAAACTATTATGATTTCTTTATTTTCATTATAATATGAAACTGAATTCCAATTTTTTTCTTCTGTAATTATATAAGACTCTGTAAAATTATGAGATATTGTTATTTGTTGTACTACAGGATTTGGAATCTCTAGGTCTTCAGGGAACTTTAAATAAATAATACCTCCTTCAACCTCATCCCAACGAATTAAAAAGATACCATTTGGCATTGTATCTATTTCAGCGATTAATTATTTTCTTAATAATTTAATAATCGTTTATTATTAAAAATATAATGTTTATTTACTTAATTAATCAATTATGATATCGTAATATATATATTTGACCGCATGAGTGTAAAATTAAATGGGACTTAGAAGGATTAACTAAAAAATTAAATAATACAACGTTGATCAGTCACTTAGAGGATATGGAATGGCTGTATTTTATGTATATATTATAGAAGTTATGGCTAAGAATGGAAAGAAAAGATATTATACCGGTTACACTAACAATCTCTATAGGAGATGGAAAGAACATCGGAGTGGAACTGGTGCTAAATTTTGTCGTGGCAAAGAACTCATTGAATTAAAATACTTTGAAACTTATCAAACTAGAAAGGAAGCTATGAGACGAGAATTGCAAATCAAATCTTTTTCAAGACAAGAAAAACGAGAACTAATAAAAAATATAAGTTTTAATATAAATTAGTTGAATAAGTCTTTGAATAATAAAAATTTTTTAATCTGTTTAGCAGGTTTACCCGCTTCCGGCAAAACTGTATTTGCTAATAAGTTGAGAATCTCCCTCAAGAAAATATTTAAGGATTTAAAAGTTGAGATTATTGATCCGGACATAATAAGAAAAAACTTAACCTCAAATCAATTTGAATACGAAAAAGAACATATTGTGAGAAATAGGAATTTAGAAATTATTAGGAGTGCGTTGGAACAAGGAAAAATTGTAATTGCTGATGATTTAAATTATTATTCGAGTATGAGGCATGATTTAAAAGAAATTGCTGATGCTCTTGATCTCAATTTTTATATCATTCATATAGCAACTCCAATTGAAATTTGTCTGAAATGGAATGAAAAAAGAGGTGAACCTATCCCTAAAGAGGTTATCAATAAAATTCAAGATAAATTTGATGAATTTAATAGGTATAATTGGGACAATCCTATTGTTACTTATGATCTCTCTCAAATTGATCTAGACATAGTAGTAAGGGATTTTCTAGCTAAATTAGAAAATAATATAATGAATATGAAACAAAGCCCTATAATAGAGAAATACAGTTTTAGTTACAATAAATATAATGAAAATCTAGACAAAATTACTCGAACTTATGTTGGAAAGCTTGTACTTAATCCCGATTTATTTCCTCTTAAAAAGAAGATTTTTAAATTAAGAAAAAATTTTATAAAAAAAAATAAAAATAAAGCACTCAGTGAAGCAGAAATCTTAAAAAGTTTTAAGAGCTATTTAGAAAAAATTCTAAAATTTAAAATTTCTTGAAAAGTGTTTTGCTGATATTTATAAAAATTAAAGAAAAAGAAAATAAAACACTATTACTTTTTTTACATGATAATTATATTTTCAAAAATTTGATAAATTTCTTGAATAGTGAAAATGTCGCAACCAAAGAATGTGAATAAGAACTCTAAGCTCAGAATTGAGAGGCTAGATAAAAGTCGAAGTGGGCGCTCTCTTTGCTACATAGATCAAGATATAATGTCAGCATTAGGATTAAACACAGGAGATATTATTGAGATTAGAGGGAAGAAAAAAACTACGGGTATTGCAGTTTCATCGGGTTCAGACAGAGGAAAGGGGATTATTAGACTTGATGGACTTCAAAGATTAAATGCTGGGGCAACAATAGGAGAATATGTTACAATAAAACTTGCAGACGTCTACCCTGCTGTTGAGATTGAATTAACTCCTACTCGTCCTAATATTGATTTAAAAAGACAAGCGGAAGCAATAAAGGGAAAATTGATTGATAAACCAGTAGTAATAGGTGATATTGTTGATGTTTTAGGAACTTTTGTTCAAAGAGATGATAATGATAATCCAATGTCTGAGATTATGAAAATGCTTCCCTTTGGAGCTAAAAAGAGGCCGACTTTAGGGACTTTAAGATTGATCGTCGAAAATTTAAAACCTTCAGATAAAGTGGTAAAGATCACTCGTGAAACTGTCATAAAAGTTAATAAGAGAGTAGCTGTTCTTAACATTTCTGGAGGAGTTGTTACTTACGATGATGTTGGCGGTTTAACGGATGAAATTCAAAGAATTAGAGAGATGGTTGAATTGCCCTTAAAACACCCTGAATTATTTCATCGGTTGAATATAGATCCCCCCAAGGGAGTCTTATTTCATGGGCCTTCTGGAACAGGTAAAACACTTATGGCGAAGGCTGTTTCACAAGAATCAAATGCCAATTTTATTACAATAAATGGTCCTGAAATAATGAGTAAATTTTATGGAGCAAGTGAAGGAAGGCTTCGAGATATATTTAGAGAAGCTGAAGAAAGTGCTCCTTCCATAATTTTTATAGATGAAATAGATTCAATTGCTCCAAAACGAGTAGATACTTCGGGAGAAGTAGAAAGACGTGTTGTTTCTCAATTATTGTCATTAATGGATGGACTACGTGGTAGGGGAGAAATAATTTGTGTTGGCGCTACTAACAGAATTAATGCAATTGATGAAGCTCTTAGAAGACCAGGCAGATTTGATCGTGAGATTGAGTTTGGTGTTCCAAATGCTAAGGGTAGAAAAGAAATATTTCAAATTCATACGAGAGGAATGCCAATAGAAGAAGATGTCAATCTAGATGATTATGCGGATATAACTCATGGATTCGTTGGAGCAGATATTATGGCTGTATGTCGTGAAGCTGCAATGTATTCTCTTAGAAGAATATTACCAAAGATTAACTTAGATGAACCAATCCCAAGCGAAATTATTCAAGAAATAAAGATAAAAAATAATGATTTTGTTCAAGCTCTAAATATGATTGAACCTTCTGCAATGCGAGAAGTCATGGTTGAAATTCCTGATATATACTGGGATGATGTAGGCGGTTTAGAAGAAATAAAAAGTGAGTTAAAAGAAGCAGTAGAATGGCCATTAAAATATCCAAAATTATTTGAAAAAGCAGGAGTTCGACCCTTAAATGGAATACTCCTTTTCGGACCTCCTGGATGTGGAAAAACTCTTTTAGCTAAAGCTATTGCTACAGAAACAAAAACTAATTTTATAACAGTAAAAGGGCCAGAATTATTCTCTAAATGGGTTGGTGAAAGTGAAAAATCAGTAAGAAATATTTTTAGAAAAGCTAGACAGGCAGCCCCTTCAATTATATATTTCGATGAAATAGATGCAATTTCTTCTTTTAGGGGTATAAGTGAGAGTACTGCCGTGAGAGATTCAATTGTAAATCAAATATTAGTAGAAATGGATGGAATTGAAAATAGAAAAGGAATTGTTGTTATTGCTAGCACAAACCGACCTGATATGGTAGATTCAGCATTATTAAGACCAGGAAGATTGGATCGCCTTTTATACATTACAGCCCCTAACATTGAAGAACGAGAAGCCATATTAAGAGTTCATACTAAAAATATGCCTTTAGCAGAAAATGTTTCATTAAAACATATTGCTCAAACAACAGAGGGATATAGTGGAGCAGACTTAGAAAACGTATGTCGTGAGGCAGGAATGCAGGCAATTCGAGAAAAAATGACTAATTTGGAAAGAATAGAACAAAAAGATTTTGATTTTGCTTTAGGTAAAATTAATTCGACTTTACCTAAGGATATTCTTGAAAAATATGAAAATATGGCTAAAGAAATAACAAAATCAAGGAATATTCAAGAAAGTAAAGCCGACTTATATAGATAATTTCTATCTAAATACTATAATTTTATTATTTTTCTATATTTTAAGCGTTTTATAAAATGATTTTAGAACATTTTTAAAAAACAAAGTTAATTATATTTATTCAAATATTGATCTTGAGGTTTAAATGAGTGAAATAAAAATAAATTGGAAAGGTCACATACAAAAGTATCAAGCAGCTATGGAAGAATTAAATCTGGATTTTTGTATACTCACTCGTGTTAAGTCTATAACTTATCTTTCTGGTTGTTTTGTACCTTGGAAAAGCTATATTTTTTTACCAAAAGAAGGAGCAGGAGATCCAATTCTTTATACTGTTCTTTTAGATGTTGAACGCGTAAAGGCTGAAGGTCAGTTAAAAACTGAAGCTTGGGGGCCTATCAAAGGATTTTTTTGGGAGAAGAAAATACAAAAAGCAGCAAAAAAAGTAGGGTTATATAATCCAAAGGAATCTCCACCAAGAATAGGTGTAGAATTAGGAGTTGATATATGTGTAACTGGCCAAATGCTCAATTATACTGAAGGAGAATTGCTAAAAATTGTTTTTCCAGGATGTGAATTGGTAGACTTTAATGATAAAACTGAACTAATACAATTCATCAAAGAACCAGAAGAGATTGCCATGCTCCGTAAAGCTTCAGAAATTACTGATGTTGGGCAAAAGGTGGTGAAAGATACTTTACTGGAACGTCCTAAGGGAAAAATCTTTACCGAAAATGAAATCGCTGGTATTGGTACATTAGCTATGAGAAAAGAAGGAAGTAGTTATGAATGGACCTTTACGGGAAGTCAGGAGATTGGTTCAGGATATCGAACAGCTTGGACATTTAATGGGTGTACACCGGCAACAAATAAAAAGGTGAAAGAAGGTGAATCCCTATTAGTGGATCTGCATAGTGAATATGGGTGTTATCTTGGAGATTTAAGTCACAATTACATTCTAGGGGATTGTCCTTCAAAACTAAAGGCTTTCAATGAAGTTTATGAGCAATTGTGCTATTCACTTATTGATAATATGTATCCCGGAAACACATTTGAAGAGTGTTATCAAGAAGTTAGAAAAGTTGCTGAAAAAGCGGGATACGAAAATGATTTATTCTTTGGTATCGGACATGGGATTGGCTGTATAGGGAATGAATCTTGGCCAGTAGTAATACCTCAAAAAGGATGGGGTTCAATGGCATTTGAAAAAAATATGGTTGAAATCGCAGCAATTGTGTTTAATCGTCCGGGGTTAGGAGGACTTAGACTTGAATCACCTACACTGATTACTGGCAATGGGGCTGAAGTGCTTCCTAAAACGCGATTTGAAGTGGATTATGTATAGCCTTGAAGATTTATTAATTTTTTTATCCATAGATTATTTATTTTAATCAACATAATTTTTTTTATATGATTATATCTAATTCATTAAAAGAGAAACTAATCTATATATTAAAAAGATTAATTCAAATCCCAACTGAAAATCCTCCGGGGAAAACTAAAGAAGTAGTTGATTTCTTAGTTAGTGAAGTTTTCCTTGAAGAAGAAGGTTTTATTAATGAAATAATTTCATATCGAGAAAATGACATAGAACTTCATAATTTGGTATCCAAAATAGGATTTGGAGAGAAAAAAATATTTCTATCTGGGCATTTTGATGTGGTCCCTGTCGGTGAACAAAATAAATGGAGTTATTCTCCTTTTTCAGCTAAAATAGTAGATGGAAAAGTATATGGTAGGGGTTCTGCAGATATGAAAGGAGGAATAACCTCATTGATAGGTTTAATGAAATTACTTAAGAAAAATAAAAAATTATTGGATAAATTTGAGCTAGTTTTTCTCGGTACAGCTGATGAAGAAACAGGTATGTCAGGTTCTCTTAGATTAGCAAAAACGGGAATCTTAAATAATGGAGAATTATTAATTATAGCCGAACCAACTGATTTAAATATCGGAGTAGCAGAAAAAGGGTTACTTTGGGCTGTTTTTAACATATATGGAAAATCTGCTCATGGTTCTATGCCAGAAGAAGGTGTTAATGCTATAGAAGCTACCATGAAGATTATACCTCAACTTTATGATTGTTTAGATAATAAAGAAAACAAAATTCTAGGACGATCTACAGTGAATATTGGCAAAATTAAAGGCGGAACAAAAATAAATATTGTTCCGGATTATTCAGAACTGGAAGTTGATTTTAGATTAATTCCAGAACAAAAACAAGAAATTCTAATTAATAAATTAGTTAAAATTAAATCAGAACATTGTAATATAAAATTAGAAATAATTAAAGATCATCCTGCTCTACAAACGGATATCAATAATCCCTTAATCAAGAACCTAGAGAGAATTTCTAATTCTAAATATATTGGATTATCATATGCAACGGATGCTACTCATTATGTTGATCCTAACAACCCAATTCCTTTTGTAATATTTGGTCCAGGGAATCCAAATGTTATTCATAAAATAAACGAATGGGTTTTATTAGAAGATATATTTAGAGCAACAGAATTATTAACTAGCTCTCTTTTAAAAACTTATATAAAATGAATAGACATAATTATAAATTATGAACAAATTTCTCAATTCTATTCATAGCTTCTTCAAGTTTCTCTAATTCAGTAGCATAAGAGATTCTTATCATATTATCTGAATAGGACCCAAAAATATTTCCGGGAACGATGGCGACCGCTTGTTCTTTCATTATTCTCTGTGAAAATTGAGAACCACTCAAATTGAATTTTGCAGTTGATGGCATTATATAAAAGGCTCCATTTGGTTTTAATACATCAAAACCAATCTCATTTAACCGATCATACACTAAATTTCGTCTTTTGTTGAAACTATTCCAAATTTCATTAAAAAAATTTGGATCCATTTTTAGTGCTTCAATAAAACCATACTGAGCCGCATGATTTGTCCCAGCAATGGTATATTGATGATATTTCTCCATTAAGTTTATTATTTCTTTCGAAGCAATAGCATATCCTAATCTGAAGCCAGTAGCAGAATATAATTTTGACATTGCATTAACAGTTACAGTTCTCTCAAACATGCCTTCTAAAGAAGCTGGGCTTATATGTTTTAGCCCATCATATATGTAATTTTCATAAACTTCATCAGTAATTAAATAAAGGTCGTTTTCTATAATTATTTCAGTAATTTCTTGCAAATCTCGTTTAGTTAATGAATAACCAGTCGGATTGTTAGGTGTATTTATCAACATTGCTTTCGTCTTATTTGTAATCGAGTTCCTGATTTTTTCAATATTTGGGCTGAAATCTTTATTTCGCTCCACCTCTATTACTTTAACTCCAAAAAATGAAGCGCAGTAAAAGTAAGATACAAAATTTGGTGATGAAATAATCAACTCATCTCCGGGATTAAAAATTGAGGCGTATGCTAACGTAACAGCTTGACTTGCTCCATTAGTAATAATTATATTTTCTCTCCAATTTATATCAATCTTGTTAACACTACGGACTTTCCTCTCTATTAATTTTAATAACTCAGGAACACCTTTAGTGGGTGCATACATAGTAATATTGTTTTTTAATGCTTTTATATTTCCTTGTATTATAGGTTCGGGAGTCCTGAAATCTGGTTGCCCAATTCCAAGACTAATAATATCTGATCGACCAGAGGCAAGATCAAATAACTCTCTTATAGCAGATTTTGGAGCATTTACTAATCTTTGAGATGTTTCTTTCATTATTATACTTTTAATATGGATATTTTAAAAAGACTAGTCGTCAATTTATTAATACAAAAACAAGTAGTGCAAAACTATTAAAACTTTTTAAATCTTAACACCATGGTTGTTCAAGATTTGATTTACTAAAAGTATGAATGCTTCTTCAATATTTTCTCCCAATTTTGCACTTGTTTCAATAAAGTGGCTAGCCTTAATTTTTTCGGCTATTTCTTTACCTCTTTCTTTTGTTACTGCTCTTTGGTCTGTTAAATCTGATTTGTTTCCAATTAATATATATACTCCTTCTTGCTTAACATATTTTTTAAAATCTCGTAACCACTTGGAATTTATACTATCAAAAGTGCTATAGCGAGTAACATCATAAACAAGTAAGGCACCTTGACATCCCTGAAAATACAAGCTACGAACAACTTGATATTTTTCTTGCCCGGCAAGGTCCCATAGTATTAATCTAACTTTTGTGTTATCTAAGCTAACATCTTTACGAACAATGTTTGCTCCTAGTGTTGGTTTGTAATCCTCATTAAAAGATCCTTCTACAAATTGATTTATTAAGGATGTCTTACCTACTGCGGCATCTCCTAAAATGACTACTTTATATACGAACTCTCGATCGAGATTAGCTTCTTCGGATGTCATTATCCAATTTAATATTTTGTTATAGGTCTATTTAATACTTTTTCCATTTTTTTATAAAATCACTATAAACGGATTTCTTTGATTATCTCAAATATATAACTTAATTTTCGTTTTTAACTTATTTAATATTTTTGACTATTTTTAGTTTAACTGTGAAGCTATTATGTTGAGGATCATTTATGTCATCAATATCTTTTTCATAAATAACTTTATGTTCTGATGGTAATGATTTTTGTAATGAATTGAACAAAAATCCTTTAAATAAGTCACAGGGAACCCCAATCTCAGAACAAAAGATGCATCGTTTAACACTTATAGATATTTCATCTTCGTTATTTTGAATAATACTAACTTTCCAATCAGTAATAATTGAAGAATTTATTTCGTTAATTATTTCTTCAAAACTTTTTCCAAAAGGAAAAAGATAAAAAGAGAATTTCTTTCCAATTTCAAAAAGGAGATCAGAGGATTCAAATAATAAACAATTTTGAGCAGATATGATTTTTTTAAAAGAAAAAAAGTCTAATGTATCGTTAGGATTTTTATCTCTTATATCCTTTATGTACATCATTCCTGCTTCCTTTAGGATTGATCTCATCCCATCATAGTCAAGTATATCATGATAAGCTTGAAGCAGTGCTATTACAACCTTATTTTTTACAAATCCTTTATAATCTCCAATCATTTTGCTTTAATTTCATTCAATACTTCTAATTTAATATCATTCTTTTAATTTATTTTAGAATTTACGCTATTTTTATTCAAGATAAACATCACTAATTTTTTAAATGCTTCCTCGACATTTTCACCATATTTTGCACTTGTTTCTAAAAACTCTACAGCATTAATTTCTTCTGACAGTGATTTTGCTTCATCATAAGACACTTTAATTGAATCTTTTAAATCTGATTTATTACCTATTAAAATATAAATTCCATTAGGCTTGCTAAATTTCTTGAAATCTTCAAGCCACTTTATCTTTATCTGTTCAAATGTTGAATAACGTGTTATATCATAAACTAAAAATGCTCCGACACAGCCTTGAAAAAAACTTTGACGTGTTAATTCATATTTTTCTTGACCAGCGATGTCCCATAGAAGTAAGCGGATTTTGGAATTAAATTCTTCAATTCTTATATCTTTTGATATAATGTTAACACCTAAAGTTGGTTGGTAATTTTCCCTAAAGGAATTAGTGATATATTTTTCAATTAAGGAAGTTTTCCCTACTGCGGGATCTCCTAGTATTGCTATCTTTAATGCCCATTCTCTATTCTTATTATCTTGCATTAATACACATCCATCTTTTATAGATCTAGAAGTGATAATTTAAATTGCCGATCTTCTGCACGATTTAATTCTTGATCAATTTCTAGTATTTTAATTTCACCTGTCACAGAAATTATACTAGGTTGACTCAGATGACCCCCTATTACCGAATAATCTTTCCTTCCTAAAGACACATGCAGGTGAATTATTGGTTCTTTGTTTTTATATGATATATTTCCCATACAGCTAATGAGTTCCACATTTTCATCAAAAGTTTCCATTTTGTAACTTTTGGAATTAATTTCATAAAAACCAATTGTGAATTTTTTTAATGCTCCAATACAATTTACTAATCCAGATTTAACATTATAAATTTTGACTAGATCAACAATTGAATCAATTAAATCTTCATTTGGTTCAATTTTCGCAACAATAATGCGTTTAATTTTAGTTTCGATACTTCTCATTTTTGATTCATTTTATGCTTCATTTTTTAATAGTAGTAAACCAAGTCTGTAGACACTAATAGTTTTGAGAATAATGGTGTAACTAGATATAGTAATTCAAAGATCTTTTTGATAATTATATCCATTTTTTATAGATCAGATAATTTCATATTTTTTATACTTGAGCTAAATAAGAGATTTTCATATATTTGCTACAAATTATAATTTCAACTTGAATTTGAAAAATTATTTATACTCTACTTTTATAACCATTATTAGTACAATAGAATGTAAGAATTATTATGCCAGAGAAAATCATAATATCAGATGTTGAATTAATCTTATCCGACCCAGCACAAGTTGATATGGAATGGGTTGGAAACGATGATTTAATTAATCAATTAAAAGCAGCATGGATGATTGTTGATAAGGATGATGTGCCTTTGAATCCTCGTATTCTTGGTAAACCAGGAGTTGGTAAAACAACCCTAGCTTACGCCACTGGAAGAAGATTAGATAAAGACGTGTACATATTTCAATGTACTATGGATACTCGTCCAGAAGACTTATTAATTAGCCCTGTTATTGCATCGGATAATAAAATAGCTTATGTAGCAAGTTCTTTAGTATCAGCTATGATAAAGGGAGGAGTGTGTTTATTGGATGAGGGAAATCGGATGAGTGAAAAGAGTTGGGCATCCTTAGCTCCATTAATGGATAAAAGACGTTATGTTGAGAGTATCATTGCTGGTATTAGAATTTATGCTCATCCAGAATTTAGGCTCTGTGTTACTATGAATGCCGATGCCTCAACATATGAAATTCCCGAATATATTCAGTCCCGTCTACAACCTAAAATTTACATTGATTTTCCAAATCGAGTTGATGAGTTGAAAATTTTGAAATATAATTTACCTTTTGCTTCAAAGGAATTATTAGAATATTGTGCAGATTTTCTTCAGAATGCTCATATACATGATGAACCTTATACCGTTAGAGATGGCATCAATATTTTAAGATATTATATTAAATCGAGATTGATGAGTAAAGAAAACCAGGATATAATCGAGAAAAATTTGTTTGAAAATGCAATGATTCAAGTATTAGAAGAAGCTGCTTTAAAATATTTACCTGGAAATTATGAAGAATTTATGAAAAAACAAAGTGAATCACTTTCATTTAAAATATTTAGAGATATTGATGATGCAAATGATTATTATGATAAATATGTAAATAAATCAGATAAAGATTAAAATGGATGAGAATCCCTATATTAAATTTAGAAATATCTATGTCATTCCCACATTCCATTCGCGAATAGAGTTTGCTAAATTAGTCCGTATAGCATTATTTAAAGTATTTCCGGATGTAATCGCTGTTGAATTACCTAATAATATACAAGAAGAAGTGATTGAAGCTGTCCAGAGATTACCTTTTCTATCTTTAATTGGATATGCTGATAGCTTAAATCCAGAAAAATTAAATTTTATTCCAATAGATCCGGGTGATTCAGTTATGGAAGCAATAAAGATTGGTGTTGATTATAATATTCCGATCGAATTTATTGATCTTTCCATCTCAGAGTATTTACCTCCAAGTTTCAAACTTCCAGATGATTATGCTATTAATCAAATCGGTCTTCAAGAGTTTTATCATCAAATATCTGATTATTTTATAAAGAAATCTAAGAATAGAAAAGATATTCCCAACAAAGAAGTAATCTTAAAAGATTTTCTTAAAAACCAGTTAAAAGATGATAAAGAGTATGATTATATTCAAAAAGATATTCTTAGAGAAAAATATATGGCAGCTCATCTATTAAAAATGATGCCTATATACCATAGAATTTTACTTATTATTGGTATGGCTCATTGGGAAAACGTAAAATATTACTTAGAAAACCCAGAGCAGGTTCAAGAAGTAGAATTAGATTTAATTCCTCATAAATACGTAAAGATTTATAACATAAGAAGTGGTGACGCTAGGTATCTTTTGAGAGAATTACCATATCATACCTATAGGTGGTTGAAATTTAAAGAAGAATTTTCTAAAGAAAGATTAGAAAGGGTTGATTCTCTCGAAGAACTTTATAAAATATTTAACCGGTTTGATAAAATTGAGCATATTAGAAAAATTTTGATCAAAGCTAAATATGATTTTGAGGAAGAATTTAAAGAATTTGTGGATCTCCATAAATTAAAAACATTATTTCAATATTCAAGGAATCTTTCATTAACGGAACAGAGATTACTACCAAATTTATTTCAATTATTAATCGCATCAAAAAATATAGTTGACGATGATTATGCGTGGAAAGTATTGGATAAAGCTACAAAATATCCATATAATGATGAAAGTGATAATTATGAAACTCTGAAGATGTCATTGGAAGGTGGGTATGATCCTAGTGGTCGATATATAAAATTAAGAAGACATCTTCCTTATAACTATGGAAAAGAGAGAGAATTGCCTTTAAAGAAAAAACCTGAAGAAAAATATCCCGGGGAATGGAGAGATAGATGGGAAGAAGGTAAAGAATATACTGTTTCGTGGCCTCCTGAGGATGCTTTAGAAGAGGATTATTTTGCTTTTATAAGAAAAAAAACAATTAAAAATTTGAAAAATCAGAGAATTAAAATAGAGGAATTCAAATCCAGCTTAATGGACGGAATTGCAATTAAAGAAACTATTAGAAATTGGGCTTTTAAAAAGAAGATTTACGTGCAAAACATTCAACAAGTTCAAGGTAAAATCGACACAATTGTAGTTATATTTGATAAAGACGATGGAGAAAAAGAATATTTTCCATATAAATTAACTTGGTGGGCAGAACATGATAGAGAGAGCGATATGGCATTCTATTCAACAAATCCGGGAGATTTTATCATTGGTCCAGGGATTACCCATGTAGAAGTTGGAGGATTACTTTCGATTTTTCCAGCGATTTTTCTCAGATCCCTTTTTGACCCATATTTGGACTATGAGTATAAAGATACAAAGAATAAAGCAGAACGCTTGCTTAAAGCTGCTATTATTTATTCCAAAGAACGATATGTAGCTTATATTGCAAAAGAACCCCCTCGCAAATATTTTTATTCACTTGCTGGAATCAAAAATCGAGAACTTGTTTATATTTCAATCGACAATTTTAGCAAAGACTCTCTTAAAGCTATTAAACATATTCATATTCTTGCTGGAAGAGACAAAAGAAAAATTGCTCATCACTATATATTTTTGGATTAAAGTTTAAAAAAAATGATAAAATACCGTAATATTTTTTAGAGTATTTTACCTTATTTAAAATATAAAGTGGATGTGGATGCTATGAATATTGTTAGTAAATTCTTAGGTTTTGTGAAAAATATGATTATGATCATATCCACGATTATTATTATCTAAATTCATTTATTTGTGAAGTGAATTTTCTTAGCTTTTACCTCCACATCCTGCTTCATGAATAAAGCTCTCGACATTTATGATATAAACTAAATTATGTTAATTAAATTATTTTTTAATATTTTTAAGTTAAAAAGATTGAGATTAGAGAAAATAAGTAGGATAGGTGTTTAAAATATCATATATTGAAAAGGAAATAGAACTAATAAAATTTTGGAAGGATAGCAAAATATTTGAAAAAAGTGTGGAGCATAGACCTAAAGGTATTCCTTATATATTTTATGACGGGCCTCCATTTGCCACTGGATTACCTCAACATGGTAATATATTAAGTATTGTAACAAAGGATGTATTCCCAAGATATTGGACAATGAAAGGGCAACGTTGTGAGAGGAAATGGGGTTGGGATTGTCATGGGCTTCCTATAGAAAGTGTTTGTGAAAAAGCTTTAAATATAAAGCAGAAGAATGAAATTTATCAGATGGGTGTAGAAGAATTTAACGAATTTTGTCGATCAAAAGTACTTTGGTATGCTAATGAGTGGAAAAAAACTGTTGAACGAATGGGTAAGTGGATAGAATTTGATAATTCATACAAAACTATGGATAATACGTATATGGAAACTGTGTGGTATATTTTTAAGAAGATTTATATGGAGGGTTTTGTCTATAAAGGTAAAAAAGTATTGTTTTATTGTCCAAGGTGTGAAACCCCGCTTTCTAATTTTGAAATTTCTATGGATAATAGTTATAGGGAAGTTACTGAACAATCTATTACAGCAAAATTTGAATTAAAAGAAGAACCAAAGACATTTCTTTTAGCATGGACTACAACTCCTTGGACTTTAATCGGAAATGTAGCTCTAGCTGTAAATAGTAATCAACCATATGTTAAAATAGAAGTTGATGGTGAATATTTAATCTTAATAAAAAATAAATTAGAAATCATCAATGAGGAATATGAAATAATTAAAGAATTTAAAGGAAAAGCGTTATTAAATAAAAGGTATAAACCTTTATACTATATTTCTACTAAAAGCGACAAAAAAGGCCATATTGTTATAGATGGTGGTGATGAAGTCTTATCTGATGAAGGAACAGGAATAATACATATTGCACTTTATGGTGAATATGATTATGATATGATAAATAAGTATGATCTTCCAGTAATTCAACATATTGATGAGCATGGCAAATTGACTGATGGCCCTAAAGAATGGATTGGATTATGGTTTAAAGATTTAGATGAAGAAGTCTTGGTTGATCTACATCGTCGGAATCTTATATACGAATCAGAAGATTACACACATTCATATCCTTTCTGTTATAGATGTAATACACCCTTAATTTATAATGCTCTTGATGCTTGGTTTATAAACATTCAAAAAATAAAACCAAAACTCCTAAAAACCAATAAAATTATAAACTGGTATCCTAAAGAAATTTCTTATAGATATCAAAAGATAATAGAAACAGCTCCTGATTGGTGTATTTCAAGAAATCGGTTTTGGGCGACAGCAATGCCCGTATGGGAATGTGAGGAATGTAATGAAATAAAAGTAATTGGATCAGTGAAAGAATTACAAGATAATGCAATAGAAGAAGTTGAAGATGATCTGGATTTACACAGACACATAGTTGATAAAATACATCTTAGATGTTCAAGTTGCAGTAAAATTATGAATCGTATATCAGAGGTATTTGACTGTTGGTTGGAATCGGGTTCAATGCCGTATGCTGCAAAACATTACCCTTTTGAAAATATTGACTGGTTTGAAAAAAATTTTCCGAGTGATTTTGTGTCAGAGTATATTGGTCAGGTAAGAGCATGGTTTTACTATATGCATGTAATATCAATTCTGCTATTTGATAATATTCCTTTTAAAAATGTTGTCGTAAATGGTAATTTACTTGGCGAAGACGGAACTAAAATGTCAAAATCCAAAAAAAATTATCCAGATCCAAATCTAATCATAGAAAAATATGGAGCTGACGCTTTAAGGATTTATCTTATGTCATCTCAACTAATGAGGGCACAAGATTTAAGCTTTAAAGAGGAATTAGTGAAACAAATCTACAGAAGATTCAATTTATTGATGATTAATGTTCTAAAGTTTTACTCAATGGCTAATATTGATAAGTTTAATGCAGATAAAATATATTCAGATAATATCTTAGATCGATGGATTGTTAGTTTATTAAATAGGCTAATAAAAGAAGGTACGCAACTAATGGATGATTATGACACAGCAGAGTTCAGTAGATTAATTTTCAATTTTATTGAAGATCTCTCCACATGGTATATTAAAAACAGCAGAAATCGATTTAAAAGTGCAGAGATTAATGAAAAAT
The DNA here is from genome assembly GCA_048941285.1 of Promethearchaeota archaeon. Taxonomy (GTDB): domain Archaea; phylum Asgardarchaeota; class Lokiarchaeia; order Sigyniarchaeales; family SOKP01; genus Loki-b32. The sequence goes on along the minus strand of JBHLNS010000013.1, from coordinate 38,397 downwards.
CAGCAGCAGTGAATACGTTGTCGTATGTATTAAAAAATTTAGCAAAACTTTTAGCTCCTTTAACTCCATTTATTTCTGAGATGATATATCAGAAATTGAGCGAAAGAGGAATTGTTAGTTTAGAATCGGTTCATTTAGAGTTTTGGCCGGAATATGATACAGAATTAATTGATAATGAAGCTATTAGAAACATGGAATTAACAAGGGATATAGTAAAAAGATCGTTTGAATTAAGAGATAACGCTAAAATTCCAGTGAGACAAGTCTTAAGTGAGGTTAGACTGCAAGGAGTAACCCTCGAAAATGAATATTTAAAAATTGTAGCTGATGCTATAAATGTTAAAAAGGTAACTCTTCAAAAAAGAGATGATGCAGAACTTATTGTAGATTTAAATACCAAAATTACACCGTCATTAAGATCGGAAGGTATCGTAAGAAATCTAATCAGACATTTGAATAATTACAGAAAACAACTCAATCTCTCAACGAAAAATCGAATCACTTTATATTTACAAATTAATGATAAAGTTATTTCAGAAGCAGTTGAGAAACATGAAGAATATATCAAGAAGATGGTTCAAGCTAATAGCATTATTCAAAAAATGGAAGGTAAGAAAGAACCGAAGATATTGAAAATCGATAATAAACTCATTGAGGCATATATTGAAGTAAAAATTTAGCCTAAAATTGAAAACGAGGAAGATAGATCTTAAAATCTTCCGTAAAATTCTTATTTTTCCCTATTCTTTATTATTTTATGCTTAAAATCTATAACACCATGACTCGACAAAAGGAGGTTTTTAAACCAATAGAGGAAGGTCGAGTTCGAATCTATACATGTGGGCAAACTGTATATGATGATGTGCATATCGGAAATGCCAGGACATATAGTTCATGGGATGTGGTTATTAGATACTTAAGATACAAAGGTTATAACGTATTCCATGTTCAAAACTTCACTGATGTAGGTCATTTAACTGATGATGAAGATCAAGGAGAAGATAAAATTGAAAAAAGAGCACGAGAAAAAAAAATAAATCCTTGGGAACTAGTCGATAAACAAATTAAAGAATATTGGCAAGTAATTGATGATTTAAACATTCAAAGACCTAATATATCTCCTAGAGCAACGGCTGTTATCCCCGATATGATTGAAATTATCAAAATTTTGCTAAAAAAAGGTTATGCTTATGAAGTAGAAGGTAATGTATATTATGATACTACGAAATTCGAAGATTATGGGAAACTCGCAAGATTAAAGCTTGATGAAGAAAAAGCACAAGCCCGTGTGGCTCAAGATCCATTAAAAAAGAATTATTTTGATTTCGCATTATGGTTAAATGCCCAAAAAGGAGATCAAATCCATATTATGCGATGGAATTCTCCTTGGGGGGAGGGTTATCCTGGATGGCATCTTGAATGTTCCGTCATGGGTATGAAATATTTAGGAGAAACACTGGATATTCATGGTGGCGGTATTGATCATATTCCTACTCATCATCCTAATGAAATTGCCCAATCTGAAGCCGCTACAGGAAAAAAATTTGTAAATTATTGGATGCATGCGGAATTTATTACTTTAAATGGCAAAAAAATGAGTAAAAGCCTTGGAAACTATGTTACTGCCCGCGAGTTAATTGATGAATATGGAGGACTTATTGTAAGAATGGGGCTTGTGTCTGGACATTATAGATCTGCAGTGGATTGGAATCCCCAAGTTATTGAGAATGCAAAAAATAATATTGAAAAAATAAAAAATTGTTTAAATGCAATAGCTAATTCATCTGGTGGAGTTGAAGATAATCTTATAGAAGCAATAGAAAATGTAAAAAAAGACTTTAACTCCGCAATGGATGATGATTTCAATAATCCTAAAGCTCTTGCTACAATCTACGAGTTTATAAAAAAAATTAATAGCTCTTTAGACAACAAATCCGAAATTCTTAATTCGGCAAAAAAAACGCTGCTTGAGCTTTTAACTGTTTTTGGGCTTGATTTCAATAAACGAGAAGCAGCTACTGATGTAACATTAAGTGAATTAATGGCTATTATAATAGATATCCGTGATAAAGCCAGGAAAGCAAAAAATTATAAACTAAGTGATGAAATTAGAGAAAAATTGAGAAGAGCGGGAATTCAGCTTGAAGACACTCCGGATGGGCCTAATTGGAAATTAATTTAAATTTTTAAGAATTTTAAAATAATTACCTTCAAATCCTAGAGTTTTTTACTTAAATTGATAATCTCAAGGTTCACAAAAAAAAAAGAAATTTTTATGGAGAAATTAAAGCCTCCCATTTTTTATAAATATCAGGGTCTCCTCCATTTTCGATATATTCAACATAATTCTTTAATCCTAATAAAATATTATCCGCAGTCTCCTTGAATAATTTTGATTGTTTCTTATCATCAAATTCTGTCCAAATATTTACTTTTGATGTTTTTTCACTCTTAGGAATTATATTATAACCAATTGAATTCATCTCGCTGTTTTCTGTATACCATGTAATATTTTTATCCTCCTCTTTTTCAGTCCTAATAACGATAATACCTCCAATATCAGTATCTAACTGGATTTTATTATCTTCAATCTCTAAAACAGATTCTACAGCAGGATTCCATTTTGGAGTATTAAAACCATCTGATATAATTTTAAAGATTTTATCTGGAGTAGATTCTATATTTATCTTTCTTTCAATCTTTGGCAAATGATCACCTTGGTTTGAATTTTACAAATGTATATGATATGCGATCTTATATAAATTTGTAGGATTTTTAAATATCCCCTTATAATTCAATATTCAGAGTACATTAAAATTAGATATTATTTTTCACCTATTCACATCCACTAAAAAATCAGATTCAATTAATGGAAGGCTTCTAAATTGGAAATTGAATAAAAAAGAAGTGTCTTGAAAAAGTAGAAATAGAAATATTATAAAAAAAAATACATAAATTGAAAAAGCTATTCAACTGTTTTTAACAGTTCTTCGATTTCTGCTTGGATAACTTCTGGTTTCTTTGCTGTTTTTCCTGCAATCGCAAGTTGTCGCTCAATAATTGGTCTATGATATGTGTTCATACTACAGAAAGGAATCTCCCGGACTTTTGTAGAATCCTCTGGATCGATGACTCCGTAGTGAACAAGGCAGTTACATACTCGGTTAAGGTCGAAGTTATAACTATCCTGGAAATGCATGCTACTGATCATAAGATTGCGATTATGGAGAAAGTCCCCTGCCGATTTCAGGTTTGGGGCCATTACCAAGCGAGCAAAGGCTTGATAAGTTTTATTTGTAAGGATTTTTTCTGGATGTTTAATATAACGTGCTGCTCCTGCGAAATAGTAAGCTTTTATAGCTTGGCGATATCCTAAGCTGGTCATGTCATCTACGAAATTTCCGATTTTGGAGATTATCTGACCAAAATCATTTAAATCAACCCCTTTTAACAACCCAGTAGGTTTTGGAACCTCCTGTTTTTCAACCATATCCCAAACTTTATTTGACCAACGAATTAAACCTTCAGCATCAAAATATTTTTCAATAGGATCCCATCCTCCTTTCTCGTTTACAACGCAAATAGTACAAAAACCACAGTCTTGATGGCTTGTCATGCTAAATGGAGGCATATCATCAAACCAAGCCAGTAATTTCGTCATTTTTGCTGTTGTTGCTATCGGATAGAATTTAGTCACAGCCCCACCTGTATGAGCATTGATAGCTTCCTTTAAATCAGAAGTAGTGTATCTAATATCCATTAATTCTTCAAAACTGATACGTCCAGTTAAAGAAACTGGTTGGAAGATTATACCTGATACCACATCACAATTATCTCGAGCATAATCCAGAATCTTCCCGATTTCATGATCATTTACTCCCTTTGCTATAACTGGGACTAACATAATACCATAAAATCCAATTTTACGGGCATTTTCAATAACTCGCTGTTTAAGAGGCCATAAATTTACTCCTCTAATCTTCTTCCATATTTCGGGGTTATTAGTAGCATCAAATTGCAGATAAATCGCGTCCATCCCAGCATCCATGCATTTTTGCATAAATTCTGGTGATTTACCAAATCTTACCCCATTAGTAGTAACCATCACTTCAGTGAAGCCTAATTCTTTACCTTTTCGGATTATTTCAGGCAGATCATCTCTAACAGTAGGCTCTCCTCCAGAAAGTTGTAATAAAACAGCCGGAATAGGTTCCATCGATCTAAAATGTTCCATAATTCTAACGAGTTCTTCAAAGGTTGGCTCAACAACGTAACCTGCTGCACTGGCATTCGCAAAGCATATTGGACATGCTAAATTGCACCTATTAGTAATATCGATTAAGCAGATGTTCGGAGCACTTTGATGATTTTCACAAAGACCACAATCAAACGGGCATCCCTTAGGGCTGCATTCTTTAATTCCTGAGGATACGTATTCAGGTTTTGTAGAGTTATTTATGGTAGATCCAATCTCATTGGTAAAGGTTTGTTGCCATTTATAATCCTCTGGATTAATAGACAATTTATCTTTGAATTCTCCATGATCTTTACAGGTTTTTCGCATCATCACCCAATTTGTTTCGGGATCTACATAAATTTCAGCAGGAAGATGGTGCATACATTCTGGGCATATGCTAGTGGTGGTTCGAATAATTTCGATGTTACCTTTTTGAGCAGATTGAGTTTCTAACTCTGTCATATGAATCTATACTCTGTTATAATTTGGTTAAAATAGTATTTTAATAAATAGTTATTCTATTAATTAAACATTTAAATCATTTAAATCTTTTAATAATATCTATAGTATTAACGATATTATTAAAAAAGATTAAAAATCTTAATAAAATTGAAAATTTTGTGTTATATTTTAATCTTCTTAAATTGAAATTATAATCGATAGCTTTAAATTTCAGATTTGAACTAGATTTGGGAAGTTTTCTTTCATTTTTTTTGTAAAGCCTTGAAATATTTCTAAATATTCTGTTTTTTCTCACAGCTAATTATTATTTAAAATTTTATAACTTTCAAAAGATTAGTAGCTTGATGTCAAATATGAGATTAGAAACTATTAAGGGTGACTCCTGCCCTACGAGACGCAAGTACGCGTCAAAACAAAATAGGGGGAGGAGGGCGAAATCAGAGTGTAAGAATTTACACTACCAAAAGACAAAAATCCAGGGTGTAGGCAGGAGTCATTTTTTTTGATTTTTGTTAATCTTATATTATTTTTTTTCCTATTCTGTTTTGTTTAAATTTAAAATTGTTTTAGAATTCAATTAAATTGTGTTTTTTTATTGATAGATTGAATTTAAATTTTTATCCTAAATTTAATATATCATTAAGAGTTTATAAATTAAATCATTATAGTTTGTAGATTAATTTTAAGTTAAAATTGAATTAAAATTAAAAAAAAGAATTAATATTGGTAGCGGAAACAATAATTTTACATAATTATGTCAAGTAGAAGTGGAGATCAATCTGTAGGAAGGCCTGAACCAGAATTTAAGATTGATGTTGTGACAATAATGTGGATAATTGTTGGGTTCATTGTATCTTGGATAAATATGTTGATAATTTTAGAGTCTATGGAGATTTGGTCATATTTAACAATCATTTTTACAACTATATTACCTACCGTTATTATTGGTTTAAAAAATCGATATTGGGGGTATGGATATTTGTTTGGGTTTGCGATTGCTGGAATTCCCTTCTTGTTTATAGGGGATATATTTATAGGGGGATACACATTTGCGACATCCTTATTTATTTTTATTATATTGTGGTTAATTTTTTGGAAAGCTTGGAGATCTCTATCTTCAATTAAACAACTGAAAAAGTAGAAAAATAAGATTGAAAAATAAAATTTAGGAATTTAATTACATCAATACTAAATACTTGCATTTTATACAGAGTGTTCCTTCTTTTTTTGCTTTTTCAGCGCATTCTAGACAATATTTTGTTTTACAGGAGGGACATATGTAAATTTCTCCCTTGATATGCCCTTTATGAAAAAGACAGAATTTCTCGCTTAAACTAACTGGAGGGGGCAATATCGGAGGAGGAGGTGTTTTTTTATCACTCATTAAATCTCATTTAATAATTGTCCCTTAAACAGAATTAATTAAGTCTTATTAAGATATTAAAAAAAATTATTAATTACCATAGAATTTATGCTATTCTACTAAAGTGCCGGAATATTCTCAATCATTACATTAAGAACGTTAGCAACAGACATAAATTTTTGCTGAATAGTATCAACTGTTAATTTCCCTGCATCAATCATATCACCAATTAGATACGTTTCATAAAAACATTTTTCCATTTCATAGCATAATCCCGTTGTATGTAATATTTCTTTGCTTAAATTTAATTCATTCAATACATTAGAAATGCCTTTGACAAGGTCTGGAGAAAATTCCTTAAGTTTTACAAGGATTTTTTTAATATTTTTATTTTTTGTGGGAAAACAGCTAATTTTAACAACATCTTCACGAGAAATGAAAATTAGTAAATAATAGGGCGATTCTAATATTTCTTCTTTTATTTCAGAAGGAAAAATAGGATTTTTACTAAGTTCTTCATTGTTTATAATAAGACCTATGGAAATTCTATTTTTTTGAGTGCTATTGTCCGTTTCCATTATAATCAAAAACCGAAAGATAATTAAAACTTATATTTGCGTAAGCATATATAAAGTTTTTTTATATTTATTTTTTTACACGTTTTATATAGGTTGGTTTTGTTATGTTTTTCTTTAATTAAAAGCTTATGAATCTTCTTTACTAAGAATTCTGGTATTACTAAGATAATATTTGTATTTTATATCAAAACGCTATTTTCATTATTTATTATCCTTAATAAATAAGAATTAATTGTGGCTTTAATAATGGATTTCCAAAATAATTTTGATAAAAATAACAATTCCTTTGGATTTAAGCTTGAAAAGTATACTTCTCAAGAATGCAGGTTCCATGCGTTGTATTTTATAGATTATGAGACTGGTGCTTTACTTGTAAGCAACCGATATACTGATAATTTGAACTTTTTAAAGGATGACTTAATTTGTAGCTTTTTGAATGCTATAAATTTATTCATTAACGAAGTTAATGAAGGAGCCAATGAAGAGCTCCAAGAAATTAACTTCAAAGGCACAAGAATTCTGTATGAGAGAGAAGGAAGACTTTTAGCAATAGCAATTACTAAGAAAACAAATTTACAGGTAGAAAGAGGAATTCTAAGAGAAATTGTTGAAGACTTTTATATCAGATTTAAGCATCAAATTAATAATTTTAATGGTGAAGTATATCCCGCAATATTAGATTATAAAAAAAGGTTAAAAAGTATGAATTTGGACTCATTATTCAAATTTAATATTCATATTTAATTTTTTAAGCAGAATTTTCATTATTATTATCTTTTTTAAATTTATCAACTTCATTTTCAAATTTTTTAACAATGTGATTTGCATCAGTTTTTATTTCAATTCGTTTATCGTCAATATCTTTTTTTTCTTCTATTTTTTCTGCATGTCTTTCAATAGTGGTAAGGATTTGTTTGCTAGCACTTTCTAGATCTGGATGAATGTCTTTTCGTTGTTCGTCTAATTCTCGTTGTTTTTCAATCCTAAAAGCTTTCTCGCCTATCGATTTTTCAATTCGTTCCGCAGCACTTTCTAGATCTGGATGAATGTCTTTTCGTTTTTCATCTAGTTCCCTTCTTTTTTCTATCATAAAAGCTTTCTCGCCAATTGATTTTTCTATTTGTTCTCCAGTTCCATCAATATCAGCATGAATGTCTTTTCGTTTTTCATCTAGTTCCCTTCTTTTTTCTATCATAAAGGCTTTCTCGCCAATTGATTTTTCTATTTGTCCTCCAGTTCCTTCAATATCTGCATGAATCTCTTTTCGTTGCTCATCTAGTTCCCTTTTTTTTTCTATCATAAAAGCTTTCTCGCTAATTAGTTTTTCTATTTGTTCTCCAGTTCCATCAATATCTGCATGAATCTCTTTTCGTTGCTCATCTAGTTCCCTTCTTTTTTCTATTAAAAATGCTTTCTCGCCAATTAGTTTTTCTATTTGTTCTCCAGTTCTATCAATATCTGCATGAATTGCTTTAAGTTGTTCGTCTAATTCCCGTTGCTTTTCTATTCGAAATGCCTTTTCACTAATAGCTTTTTCTATCTTTGCACCTGTTCCACCTATATCAGCATGAATTTCTTTTCGAGTTTCATCCAACTCTTTCTTTTTTTCCATCATAAAAGCTTTCTCGCCTATTGACTTCTCAATTTTTGCTCCAGTCTGATCGATATCTGCATGTATAGATTTGCGGTAATCGTCTAATTCTCGTTGCTTATCAACACGAAATGCTTTTTCACTAACAATTTTTTGTATCTTTGCTCCAGTTCCATCAATATCTGCATGAATTCCCATGCGTTGCTCATCTAGTTCCCTTCTTTTTTCTATTCGAAATGCTTTTTCACTGACAGATTTCTCAATTTTTTCTCCAGTACCATCGATATCTGCGTGCATTGATTTACGCTGTTTATCGATTTCCCTTCGTTTTTCAATCATAAAGGCTTTTTCATCAATAGACCCCGAAATCTGTTCTTTTCCTTTTTCGAAAGATTTTTTTCTCTCTTCTTCAGTTTTTTTTAGATAAGCTTCTCTTTCTTTCTTTCCTTTCTTTAAAAGATCATCAACAAGTTTCTTTTGATGTTCAATTTCTTCCTTAGATAAACGTTTTTCATTTTCACCCAAAATTCTCACTTTCAAAAAATTTTTGGAATTTTTTTTAAATATAATATCAAAATTAGTATTTAATAATTTTTATGTTTGAACTAGAAATTAGTTTTAAAATAAAGAAGGAAAAGCATAATATAACAAAAAATTTAATTGTTCCCTTTATTTATTTTATAGGGATTGGCTCAAAAGAATCTTCTTGCATATGTTCCATAAGACTCTGCATCGTTAATTTCATTGTGAGCATTTCTATAACTTCTAACTCTAATTTCTTTACTTTCTCAGAGTCTAATGTTAAATTATACTTGGAAATTAAACTTTTGAATTCTTGGATTAAATTTTCTCTCAATTCATCTTGTTTGTTTAGATTAATAACTTGAGTTTCTAACCATTGATCTATATATTGTTTAATTTGAATATCTTCATTATTATTATCCTTATATGTCACTTCAAGTTCTTTGAGTTTCCCCAGATCATCAATATATTTTTGATCTTGGTACATTGGTTTAAGTAATAGTCCAAGATTCATGATTAAGGGTTGTTTTTGAAGTTTTTCTAAGGAATCCGTTAAAAATTCTAAGACTTGATCTTTTTGTGTTATTTTTGAATAATTAAGATATTGTTGAATAAAATGCATAATTGAATTTTTAAATAATAATTCTTCAAAATCAAGGATTGATTCAGATTTTATTTCAAGAGTATTATTAATACACGTATATAATGAGTTCATGAAAGGTTTAATATCCCTAAACATTGAAAATTTATCGATAAAGCTTAAAATATCTCCTAGAATTTCGAGTTTATTTTCATCCGGTTCCATAGAATAATAATAATTTAGATTGTGTTCTAAATCGAAATCTTTATCAGAGATCAATAGGAGTTGCTTTACTTCAGAATAAAGTGAACTTAAATCCACAATAATTTTATATCATTTTTAATCTTTATAAAAATTTTTTTTTATTATAATAGCAGAATAGACATAAAAAAGTTAAAATGCCGTAGTTATTAATGCGGTAGTACCATTTTGTTGAGCTTCTTGAATGAGTTGCATCACTTCTTCAGAGGATAATGGTACTAAATCAAGAGCACTCATGCCAGATAATTTTAATTCAGCAGTTGTAGTCTCTGCTAGATTATTACAATTTCCTGAAAAAAATATTTTCCTTCTACCAAATTCTTGCCTTAATTTTTGACCAACTTCTTCAATAGCACAATATCCTGCCACTAATCCTTTGGAATATCCCTCTGACTTTAACTGATCTATAAGATTCTCATCATGCCCTTTACCCATAACAATAAACCAACCACCTTTAAATTTATCTGGAAAATCAAAAGCTAACCATTGTAGTAATGATAATGGATTATTCTGACAACCTTCTCGGCATAATAGTTCTTTTCCTTTTATGATCTTAACATTTTCTGGAAATTGTTGAAACAAATCCCATTCATATTTTTCTTTATAACTTTCTAAATTTTTTCCGATTACTTTTATTTTTTTTAAATCTCCCTCACCCAAACCACGTTCATAAGCTAATTTTAAATGAGGAATCTCATCAATTTCTAAACCGAATATTCTTGCTCCGATAACGTCTACAGCCAATGTGTCTGTCCCCCCAATAAGAATATTGAAAGGAATAACATGTTGATCTTCCCATGCTGTGGGTGGATAATGTCCATGAATAGTTCCTTCAATACCATCTATTATAGTAACATCCGGTTTAATTATATCATATACTTCTACTAATTTCGAATGTAAATTATAATTGTGGTCCTTACCACGATCCGCATGTTGAGGGAATCCCCATTGATTTTTAATTCCCAGAGTGACTACAGCCATACTATGAGTTTTCAATTTAGGTAAATTTATGTATGTTATAGAATCTCTGTTCTCAATAATTTTTGTAATTATTTTGGGTAATTTATAATTTTTTAGAATATATCCTCCAGGAGCCTCTTCTATTGAGGGTTTGTACTTAAATTCATAGGCATCTGTATCTTCTTCATCTAAATAAATAATTTTTGCACCAGCTTTTTCGCAAATTTCTTTATAACCAGTAACGGTAAAAACTACTCTTGTGATATTGGCTTGTGTCGAATTTTCCATTACAAATACATTTGCTCCCCTCTCTTTAAAGTACTCTATTACTGCCTCTAAAACGTCTGGAGATGTGTAAGAATGTTTCATAAAATTAATTCCATTCACTTTAATATAAACTTCTTTTGATTTTTTAAGAATGATTGTTCCAGCCTGATTAATCTGATTAAAAATACGGTTTACAGCGGATTTAATCCCTTGATTTGTATCTTCTATATAAACTTCTACCATTTTAATCACTTCTTCTAATAATAATATTTTAAGTCGATTGCTTATATCATTTTTTGAATTATTCTTATACAAAATATTTAAAAAATTAGTATTTGACATATGTCCTATTTGGACAACATTTAAATATGATGCCCTTTTTTTAATCATTAAGCATATTTACATCAGTTTTACTGCTTTTTAAGTGATATAAATAGTGTTTAAAAGAAATATAGATCAATTTAGGTTTGAGGAGAACCCACCTAAATTCATGGAACAAGGCCCTCCTGAACATCATAACCCTCCACGTTATCCAGGTTTTGAGGGCTTTCCTTCACATAGTAAATTTCCACCATTTTTGAAAGGTTCTTTCAAACCTCCGTTACCTATAGGGAGAGAATCATTTCAAGAAATAAGAGATTTCATTGTATTATTGATAATTTCTGAGTATCCTAATGGGATTACTGGTTATCAGTTGCAAGAAAAATATAATTTTCCAAGAGGAACTCTAATAAGAACACTACAAGAATTAGGGGATAAACAATATTTATATTCTAAAGAAGAAATTGTAGAAGGACGAGCAAATAAATTCTTTATAATATCGGAATTAGGAAGGAAATTTTTAGAAGAACTGAAATTGAAATGGGCAAATGTCTTCAATATGATGTCAGAAATTTCTCCCTCAAAAGGATTAAGATTGGTCTTAATAGAAAGAATAAAAGAATTTCAAGATATAGATGATGCCATTGACTTTTTCAGAGGTTTAAGATCTTGGATAAAAGGTATGCTTCAACAGATAGAAAATAAAATAGGAAATTTTAGAGAAAGTAAAGCAGATTTAGACAGAATTATTAAGGAAATTGAGAAAATGGATTCTCTAAATAAAGATAGAATAATGGAAATGGTTAAAGATTCCCTTAAAAAGAGTGAGAAATATGAATACACTAGATAAAATAGATGAAAAATCAACAGGAAAAATTGAAGAAACATTTATTCATAAAAAATCAAGGTTAGATAAGTGCTTATTTAATAGTCGGAAAGCGAAAGGTAAACAAGAGAAGAAAAAATGAATTCCAAATTTTTTTTTAATGTTAAAATCAAGTTAAAACTATTTTTAGAAAAGTATTATTGTAATGAAACATTAGCTTATGAGAGAATATGACTGAAAATATAATAGAAGTAAAGAATCTAACAAAGATCTATGAAGAAGGCGAAGTATTAGCTGTTGATGATATTAGCTTTAATATCAAGAAAGGCGAGATTTTTGCTTTACTAGGACCTAATGGTGCTGGGAAAACTACTACAATAAGTATATTGGCAACTTTATTATCCTCTACAGAGGGAGAAGCTTTTGTCAATAGTTGGAATGTAGAAAAAGATCCTGATAAAGTGAGAAAAAGTATTGGTATAGTTTTTCAAGAACCTTCAGTAGATGGCGAGATGAAAGCTTGGGAAAATCTAGAATTGCATGCAATTCTTTATGGAATGCCGAAAAAAGAGAGACATGCAAAAATACAAGAAGTTCTTAAATTAGTGGATCTCGAAGATAGAGCAGATACATTTGTGAAAAATTATTCTGGAGGGATGAAAAGACGTTTAGAGATTGCTCGTGGGCTGATCCATGAACCAAAAGTTCTTTTCTTAGATGAACCTACGTTAGGATTAGATCCTCAAACACGGAGAAAAATATGGGATAAAATTCAGGAATTAAATAAAGGAAATTCAAAAATGACTATTTTAATCACCACTCATTATATGGACGAAGCTGATGAGCTTGCCAATAGAATCTGTATTATGGATCATGGAAAAATAATCGCTATGGATACTTCGGAGAACCTAAAAAAACAATTAGCTGGGGATGTTGTTGATATTAAATTTGAAAATTTAGAAGAAAGATATAAAATTCCTATGATAATCAGCCAGATAAAGGAAATTCCTGGGGTGAAGAATGTTTTCTTGGGCACAAATGAAGGAGAACAACCGATAATGCCTAATATGCAACTTCCAAAAGGAATGCCTAGTAATTTTAATCCAGAAATGATTCAAGCACGAATGCGAGAAATTTTATCGGATCCTAAGAAACTAATTATGGCTTGGAAAAAAATGCCGATGGCTACTGGAATGTTTTTAAATGCACCGTTATCAATTAAAAAGAAAATTGCTGAAATGTTTGATGAATCAACCTTAGATGAAATACCAGATACGATAAAGGAAGAGATAATCAAAATTAAGAAAGGAGAAATTGATGAGGAAGAAGAAAATGACCCTTCAATCTCAATTTCTTGCGAAAATGGGGGAAAACAATTGCCATTTATTATTCAAAAAATAAATGAAAACAATTTGCCTATAAAAACGATAAATATGCATCAACCTACGTTGGAAGATGTGTTTCTTCACTATGTAGGTACTGCAATTCGAGAAGAATCTTCAAATCATTTAAAAGATATGAAGAGAAGAATTCAAATGAGACAATTAAGGAAGTGATAAAAAAATGTCTGATTTAAATCTTGTAAAGTCGAAATTTAATTATAGTGCAGTATGGATTTTAGCAAAAAGAGAGTTGATGGAGTTCTGGAGGAATAAATCAAGAGTTATTTCTTCACTTGCCCAGGGAATTTTGTTTCTCTTTGTTTTTGGAGCGGGATTTTCGAGAGTAGATATCGAGATAGGTGGAATGATTGTAGATTCAAGGGCTTTTACTGCATCGGGTATTGCTGCAATGGTTATACTTTTCACCGGGATTTTTGGTGGGATGTCTATATTTAGAGATAAAATGTTTGGATTTATGAAGGAGTTGATGGTAGCTCCTATAAGTCGAAGAACCATAATGCTTGGAAGAACCGTAGGTGTTGCTTTGCAAACTATGATACAAGTCGTAATAATGATAGGTTTAGGTGTTGCTTTTGGCTTTTTTGGATATGAGTTTAGCTTAATATGGCGTGCAATGCTTATTCTACCTGTTGCTTTTATTTCAAGTTTAGGAATTGTCGGGATAGGCTTAACGATAAGTACTCGCTTAAGAGATATGCAATCTTTTGGGTTAATACAAACCTTTATTATAATGCCAATGATGTGGCTTTCGGGAACATTAATACCACTTCCTCCGCAGATCACAATGTTTAATCCTTTCTCTTATAGTGCAGATTTATTCCGATTTGTATTATTAGGGGTATCATATTTCCCATTTTGGGTTGATATATTAATTACAATTGGTTTTGGAACCCTCTTGATATTAATCGGAGCCCAGTCTTTTAATAAGATGGAAATAAGTCAATAACATATTTTTTTTCTATTTAGTTATTTTTATAAAAATTTTTTTTAAATAGATCATATTAAAACTTGATTTAAAATTAATAAGAACCAGAATTTAAATGAATTCTGCCAGAATGATATTTAAGTATTGGTTAAAATCGAAAAGAGCATTCATTTTACAAATTACTAGTTTATCACTTTCAACAATTTTTTCCACACTTATTCCTATTTTTATTGGAAGAATGGTTGGATTATTGGATCCGAATCTACCCAGTTTTAATATTATTGTATTTCTAATTTATTTTTGTATTATATTAGTATTAGGAGTATTAACTTATTTTTTCAATAGAGCTGCTCGGCTGCAAGGAGCTGAAGTTTCATCAAGAGCATTATATTATCTCCGTGACGATATTAGCAATGCAATTTATCGTCAATCGTTTTCTTACTTCGATAAAGCAGAAACGGGTCAATTAATTTCTCGAGCTACAAGTGATATCGAAGAAACCAGGCAAATTTTTGGTATGGGTTTAATTTTAGGTTTTCAGTCAACTCTCCAGATTAGCGGAATTATTTTTGGCTTTTTTGCTTTCAGTTTTGATTTATCATTTATCTTAGTTTCAGCAATTTTAATTTCCTTAATATTATCATATTATATTGCGAAGAAGCTTAAGCCAATCTTCTTGGAAACAAGAGATAGTTTTGGTGATCTGACTACTACTATAAGGGAAAATATTGTTGGTGCTCAAGTAATACGGATATTTAGTACTCAAAATAAGGAATATAACAAATTTAAAGAAAATAATAATAGATTCTATAAAGCCAGTGTCGATTCTGTAAAATACAACTCACTTTATATGCCCACTATTTATATTATAATTGGAGTAATGACAATTTTTTCCTTATTCATAGGGGGTATTAGGTTTATTAATGGAACAATGGATTTAGATGTAGTTGTAACCCTTCTCTCTTATATAGCGTCACTTGGATTTCCTTTAATGATGTTAGGTCAAATTATGTTAGTATATATTCAAGCCGATGCCGCACTTACCAGAGTAAGAGATATTTTGGATTCAAGTCCGGAAATTAAAGACTTCCCCAATGCATTACAGATTTCTAATTTACTAGGGGATATTGAATTTGATAATGTTTCGTTTGGATATACATCTGATCATCGAATTTTAAAAAATGTGACATTTAAAATTCCTGCTGGAAGAAAACTTGCTATTTTAGGAACAACAGGTTCAGGTAAATCTACTATAATAAATTTAATCCCTCGTTTCTATGAGTTACATGACGGATCTATTAAGATTGACCAAATTGATATAAAAGACTTTTTAATAAACGATTTACGGAGAAATATTGCAATTGTCTCCCAAGAAACCTTTCTATTCAATAAAACAATAGCACAAAATATAGCCTATGGAAAAGAAGATGCTTCAATAGAAGAAATAATTGAAGCAGCTAAAATTGCGGATTTACATGAATTTATTGTTAATTTACCAAAATCTTATGATTCAATTGTGGGTGAGAGAGGTACACGCCTTTCAGGTGGTCAAAAACAACGTTTATCAATAGCTCGGGCTCTTATAACAAAACCTAGAATTTTAATTCTTGATGATAGTACAAGCTCTGTTGATGTAGAAACTGAGTATAAAATACAACAAGCTTTAAAGATAATAATGAAGGATATAACATCTATTATTATCACGCAGAGAATATCAACCATTAGAGGAGTAGATTATATTTTAATTCTAGACCGGGGTCGAGTTGTAGGTTATGGGACTCATAATGAATTAATTAGGTCAAACGTCTTATATAAGCAAATCTATGAAACTTTATATCAAAAACAAAATTCAAAAAATCGAATTATACAAGAAACATAAGTAAAGAATAGTAAGAATGAGCAATACTAAAAATGAAAATGATGATGAGGAAAGAGAAGAAATTGTAAAACCAAGCGCTAGTACTCGTCAACGTTTTATGTTAGAGGGAGATAAAAGAAAGCTAGACCATCCACGAAGAGAATTATGGAGATGGCTAATTTCATACTTAAAGCCGCAAAAATTGGAATTCTTCCTTTTCTTTATTTTTCTTTTGTTAGCAACAGTAATATCAGCCTTAAGTCCGATTTTTTCAGCAAATATAATTGACAGAGGAATTGTTACGAAAAATGCTATATATATTGTTATGATGAGTGGAATTTTTTTGATATTAATCTTAATTATGGCAATTGCAAATTATTTTGCATTATATGGGATGGGTCGGTTATCTCAAAAAGTGACTTATCAAATTAGAAATGATCTTTTTTTTAAACTTCAAGAAATGTCTTTAAATTATTTTGATAAAAAGTCTTCTGGACAAATAATATCTATATTAACAAATGATGTTACAATACTTAATCAATTAGTGGGAGGACAATTCGTTCAAATTATAACAAGCATGGTTTCGATTGGATTAACTGTAATTTTTATGTTCTTCCTAAATATAGCTTTAGCTTTAATTAGCCTGATAATCTTTCCCTTATTTTTTATAATTACTCGATTTTTCAAAAAAGTAGCTACTTTATTATTTAAGGAAGAAAGAAGAACTATAGGGAGGGTTACTTCTTCAATACAAGAAAATATTGAAGGTGCAAAAGTAGTGAAAGCGTATGGTCAAGAAAAAAGAGCTGCTATTGAATTTGATCAAGCAAATACAGCAAATTACAAAATTATGTTAAGAATTCGCAAATATATGGCAACTATTTTTCCTTTAATCAGTCTTATAACAACAATTATTACAGCAACCATTTTATTAGTAGGTGGATTGGTAACATCTGGCAATATTTCACTTTTCGGGATAACTGTTTCAGTAGGGGTTTTAAGTGCTTTCATTACAATTTTAGGTCAATTTTTTAGACCATTTATGACATTAATGCAAATTCAAAACGTAATCGAGTCTGCTCTAGCAGCTAGTGATCGAATTTATTCGTTATTAGAAGAACAAGCTGAGATCCCAGATATCGAGAATCCAATATTACTTGATCAAATAAAAGGTACTATTGAGTTTGAAAATGTGAGTTTTGGTTATATTCTTAATAATGATACAGTTAAAACTAAATCTAAGAAACAAAGATTAGAGGATGATAATAAATTTGATAATACTTTGACATCTGAGAGCATTCTAAATATGGTTAAGTCTTTAGAAAAGACTTTAATAACTAAATCAAATCTTCAACAGGGTGGGGATTTTAGTGGAGATGGAAGCGTATTAATTAGTGATGAAAAGGGCTTAAAATCTCCTCAAAATAATTTGAAAATACTTGCCAAAATATCTATACCTCCCGAAGTAAATGAAAGAATTCCAAAAATAGTTAAAGATCTGATAAATGAGCAAAAAATAATACTTCAACATATAGAATCTAAAGGTTTGGTTTTAAAGAACCTGAGCATAAAAATCCCAGAAGGAATCACACTAGCAATTGTAGGGGAAACTGGAGCAGGTAAAACAACGTTAATTAAATTGATTGCTCGTTTCTATGACGTAAATAAGGGAAAAATCGTTATAGACGGTGTTGATATATTAAAAATAAAGAAAAAAGAGTTAAGAGATTTAATCGGCATTGTCCCACAAGAAGCATTTTTATTTACAGGGACTATTCGAGAAAATATATTATATGGATATGATACTATTACACCCGAACTTGAAGAAAGGATGATAGAGGTTTCAAAATTTTTAGGACTTCATAATTTTATTAATGCCTTACATAAAAATTATGATACTAAATTAAAAGAAAATGGTAGTAACATCTCAATAGGCCAACGTCAATTAATTGCTTTTGCTCGTGCCCTAATAACAGATCCAAAAATCCTGATTTTGGATGAAGCCACTTCTTCTGTGGATCCTTATACAGAAACGTTAATTCAGGATGCTTTAAATAAAGCTCGTAAAGGAAGGACAACTATTATAATAGCTCATCGCCTCTCAACCATAAAAAATGCTGATCATATCATAGTATTAAACGCAGATAAAAAAGGAATAATAGAGCAAGGTGACCATAATAATTTAATCGCTTTAAATGGAAAATATAAAAGGCTTCTTGAAATGCAAAATCGCGATATTGAAATTGACAATTAAATATTCTTCATTTCTTCTCTTTTCAGTGAAAATGATCTAACTATGAATTTTTAATAAAACTAAATTATTATCATGTTTTTAAATCCATATAATAGATAATCTATCATGGTGCTTAATTATTCCATACTTCGAATATTCTGGAAAACAAATTTTTTATCAGATTAAAGATAATAATTCGAAAAATATACTTATTCTTATACATGGAGCAGGTGGTAATTCAAATGTCTGGGAGAATCAGTTTTATTTAAATATTAATTATAATATTATTGCTCTTGATTTGCCTTCACATAATAAATCCAATATATATCAAGAATTATCTTTAGATCTATACGTTGATGTACTAAAAACGCTTATAGAATCCCTAAAACCCGATACATTAGTATTAGGAGGACATTCTATGGGAGGAGTAGTGATACAGGAGTATTATTTTAGATATCCAGAAAAGGTTTCTGCTCTTATTCTATGTGCTACAGGTGGAAGGATGAGAGTAAGTCAAGTGATCTTTGATTCAATAAAACCTGATTATCAGAAATACTTAAATTCTTTTCCAACAGGGACATTTTATAAGAAAGTTTCAAAAGCTATAATTGAAAATGCAGTTTTGGAGGCATCTCAAGCAGATCCAGAAGTAGTTTATCGTGATTTTAAAATTTGTGATGCATTTGATACATTAGAAAAGACAAATTCAATTGATATACCATGTGTAATAATATGTGGAAAGTATGATCAACTTACTCCCGTTAAATATTCACAATTTTTTCACGATAAAATTGAGAATTCAGTACTTCATATAATAGATAAAGCGGGTCACGGGGTTATGTTAGAAAAACCAAAGCAAGTAAATAATGCTATAGAAAGATTTATTAAGAATTATTTGTAATTATATAAAATGCGCAAATATACATATGGTCCTTTTCAATCCAGGCGATTGGGTCTGTCTTTAGGGGTAAACGTGTTAGCTGATTATAAATTATGTACATATAATTGCGTATATTGTGAAATTGGATTAACTAAAAAAGAAAATTTGGTATCTCCTAATTACAAAATAAATTTGCCTCCATCTATTAATTTCCGTAAAGAACTGCTTTCGATTTTGAAATATGTTCCGCATTTGGACTCAATAACGTTCGGATATAATGGTGAACCGACTTTGAATGAAAATTTACTGGATTTCCTTAAAATCGCATTGGATGTAAGGAATGAATTAATTTGGACGAACAAAAAACCCAACCTTACGTTATTTACAAATTCTAGTACTTTATATATAGATAGAGTAAGAGAAAGTGTCAAGCAATTCGAGTTAGTTCTCGCAAAATTAGATGCTGGTAATAGTGGTGATTTTAAGAGAACAAACCGCCCTCATCGTGACACTCCTAATATTGAAATTATCATTGAATCATTAATTAAACTAAAACAAGAAATGCCTAAAAAAAATAAATTAGCTATTCAGTGTTTAATTTTTAATTCTTACGAAGAAAATTTTATACCTAACAATAATTCTACAAATATTTTTGATTTAGCTCAGGCATTAAAAAGCATAAAACCAGATATAATTCAAATTTATTCGACTGCTAGAATTCCAGCAGAGTATTTTGTTTTTTCAATTGATGATGGGAGGAAAAGGGAGATAGCCACCATTTTTAAGGAGATAATCGATGATGATAAAATAGAAATAAATGTATACTGAACTACAGAAAGACTTTTATTTCTATAATAATAATTTGAAGTATTTGAAATATTTATATTATTAAGAGGTTAAGGAAAGCAAAAAAAGTGTAAATGCATGATAAGAGTGGATAAAAAATTCTTAGCAGGGGTTGATATCGGAGGTACGTGGGTACGAGTCGCTATCTGCACAGCAGATCTAAATGAAAAAAATATAGTAAAAAAAACAACAAGAACATTAAAAGAAAATAAATATTCAATTAGTAATTCTGTATGTCACATGCTAACGGATTTGCTTTCTGAAAATAATATTGAAAGTGATCAAGTTTTAGGGATGGGGATAGCTACAGCAGGTCCTTTAGATATGGAAAAAGGAGAGGTATTCAATAATGCTAATCTAGGTTTTAGACAAATTCCTCTAAAAGATCCAATTAAACAAAAATTCCCAAAAATTCCGATATATTTTATAAACGATTGCAATGGTAGTGTGTTAGGTATACACTTCTTTGAAGCAGAAGAGGAAGAAAGAGATAATTTAGTGTATATTACAATGTCAACAGGAATAGGTGGTGGTGTGATTTGCAGTGGACATCTTCTGCTTGGAAAAGAGGGTAACGCAGCAGAAATTGGTCATGCATTAGTTGAGCCAAAAAGTAAGGCTAGATGTAATTGTGGAGCATTTGGTTGTTGGGAAGCGTATAGTTCTGGAACAGGGGTTCGAAATAGAACCTTAGATGCTCTAGATGAGGGGGAGTTAAACGCGAAGATATTAATGCAAATTATTGATCATGACAGGTCTAAAATGACTGCAAAAGAAATATTTCAGGCGGCTAAGAAAGGAGATGAATTATCTAATAAAATAGTTCAAGATTGTATATTTTATACAAAAGTAGGAGTAGGATTAGTTAATAATTACTATGATTGTGTTTCAATCTATTTTGGAGGAGCTATGATGAATGATAAAGATCAAATAATTCCTCCATTAAAAGAGCAGTTTGAGAATGATCCTATTCGCTTTACACTCAATCATCCACCAATAATAAAGTTGACAAAATTTAAAGATGAAATTGGATTAAGAGGAGCATTAGCTCTTGTTAAATATAAATTGGAGAATAATAAAATAATTTCATAATAAATTCAAAAAAATGGAACAACGTAATTTAATCTTCACTTTAAGCGGCATTAGAGGTCATGTTGAGAAGGATCTTAAATTTGATATTGTTAAAAAAATTGCAATTGCATTTGGATTATTCATTGATGGTGGAGATAAAAAAGTAGTTATAGGTAGAGATACTAGACCAAGTAGTATCTTAATCGAACAAGGAATAATTGAAGGGCTAATTATATCTGGTTTTGAAATAATAAATCTTGGAGTTTGCCCTACACCTGTAATAATCCATTTAAAAAACAAGTTAAATATCCCTGCTGGTATTATTATTACAGGATCTCATAACCCTCAAGAGTGGAATGGCTTAAAATTATTATCCAAGGAAACATTTCTAGGCACTGACGATTTAGAAATAATTTCAATATATTTGGAGAACATAGATTTGAATTCCTATGAAGCAATTCAATTAAGTTCTGAACAGAATGTTAGAAATTTAAACCCAATTATAGACTATATTCAAGATTTATTTAAACACATTGATCTTTTAGAGATTAAAGGAAAAAATAAGCTTAGAGTAGTTGTTGATTCGGGGGCAGGTGCTGGAAAAAATGTAACTCCTAAAGTTTTAACTGAACTGGGATGCGAGGTAAAACTTATCAATAATAAGTTGCTTGCGAATAAAGATTTTCCCAGAGAAATCGAACCAATTAAAGAGAATCTAAGAGATTTAATAATGGAAGTTTGGCAAGGAAAATATGATATTGGATTTGCTCATGATTCAGATGCGGATAGACTTGCAATTATTGGGGAAAATGGAGAATGCTATCCCGAAGATATAGGCTTAGCTATAATTACAGATTATTATTTAAAAAATCAGGATATTAAAAACAAGGAGGTTTTTTTTGTTACTAATTTAGCATCTTCATTAAGATTTGATGCAATAGCAGAAAAATACAATGCGAAAGTTTTAAGAACCCCCATTGGTGAACGTTTTTTAACTGAAAAAATGAATGAATTAATTTCAGATTCATCACAAAATCGTTTAGTTTTTGGAGGAGAAGGTTCATGTGGAGGTTTTATGTTTCCATATTTCAATAATACTAGGGATGGGATTTTTGCTGCAACAAAAATTATAGAAATAATGGTGAAAACTGGAAAAAGGATCTCTCAGTTGGTTTCAGAGCTTCCTAAATACTATTCCCATCGAATAAGAATCAGTATTAAAGACATCGATATTGAATTACTAATTAAAAAGTTGAAATCTGAATTGCAGAAGGAAGGGGAAGAAGTAGATCAAATTCAAAATGATCTTAAATTTGGTCATGGAAAGGATTGGTTTGTTCTTATTCATCCATCAAATACAGAACGATTAATCAGAGTTATAAGCGAAGCAAAAAGAGAATCACTAGCTAGAGTGTATTGTGAAGCAACAGCAGAGCTTATAAGGTTAATTATTTCATATTAAGTTTTTAGTTATTCCCATTATTTTCCCATTTTCTTTTTAACCTTCATTAAATAATGCAAAATCCCCATAAAATTTATAAGTTTAAGAATAATATAGTTTTATTAAACATATTTGTTGATTATATCATGATAATGAAAAAAAACTATTGGATTCGAACTAACAGAGGAGATTTGCTAGTTCACTATCCGTATTGTGAAAAAATTATCATGGTAATGATGTTTTTAGGGCTTGTATCATATTTCCCTACTACATTATCCTTATAAAAACATAGAAATCAACAACACGCCGAACCTTATCTTATACTTTTTAGCATTGAATATCTTTACTCTTTATTCGCTTTCGTATTTTTGACAAAATTCCAGGACTCTAGAGTTAATTTAGTAAACCCAGAATCTAATATCTTTCTAAATGAGATTCTAAATGTGTTTTTTTGATAATTTAATAAAAAATAGAAAAAAATAAATAAAATAGGTTAAAAAATGTCAGAATTAAAGGAATTAACTCAAGAAGAAATACTCGAATCTTCCTTAGAGTTAGAAAGTAAAGTCTCTCATGAAAATTTAGAGAAGTGGAGAGCGAACATATGGAAATCATATTTGATTAGTTTTATAGAGGGATTTCATCTGATCTCAGGAATTCTATTACCATTTTTCTTGACGTGGGGTAGATTAACATTTCTAGAAGTAATGTTCTTACAAAGTTATTTTACAATTATGATATTAGTATTTGAGATTCCTTGTGGTGCGATAGCAGATTACATAAGTAGGAAATTTTCACTAATTTTAGGAGCCTTGACAACTGCATTTGCTGGATTGATTTATGGAAGTTATCCAAGTATTATCATTTTTACTATTGGTGAGACTTTATGGGCTTTAGGAGCTGCTTTAACATCAGGGACCAATATGGCATTTATTTACGACACACTGAGAAAACTTGGAAGAGAAAACGAAATTTCTAAAGTTATGGCAAGAAATCGTAGTTTTAGCTTGCTTGGTATAGCAATTTCAGCGCCAGTTGGATCGATCATTGGTGCATATTTTTCATTGAATCTTGTAATGAGTCTTATATTTGTACCATTTATAATAGCAACGATAATATCATTAACTTTAAAGGAGCCTAATCATGACTTGATAAAAAAGAAAAATGACAAGTATTTGACAATTGTAAAATCTGGGATTAAAGAGCTCACAACCAATAAGATATTAAGATTACTAGCTATCGAAATGGTGATAACAGAGGCTTTAGTGTTTTTCTTAATATGGACCTATCAAGTCTACCTTGAAGCATTAAATTTTCAATTAATATTCTTTGGATTTGTAAGTATGTCAATGACACTGGTGCAAATTCTCTTTAACAATATCCTTCCAACTTTAGAAAACAAAATCTATAACAAGAGAAGGTTCCTTAGAATATATACAATAATCCCAGGTATGGCCTTTATTTTAATGGCACTAATCCAATATCTTCCAGTGAGCATTCCTTTAATTCTCATTGTTATTGGTTTTGGATTTTCAAGGAGTTTGATATTTGTTAAGGGCATAAATCAACAAATTGAAACAGAAAACAGAGCTACAGTTATAAGTGCAATAAACATGATAGCGAGTCTTATAAGAGCAATTCTTTACCCTTTCGTTGGATACCTGGTGATGTGGAATTTAAATATAACGTTTATACTATTAGGTGTATTAATAATAATATTTGCAGTATTATCGAGGATAAAGAGTGATAATTTATAATATATAATTTTTTTTTTTTACTATTAAATTGAAATTAATTAAAATTGTTAAAAATGTCAAAGGTTAATCTTGCATTAAAGCAATATTGGGATTTCTAAGGTGTATGATATCCTCTAATTCAACTCTTTTAAAATTCTTTCGGCTAAATCCTTTCTCACTATTTCTGATAATTCTTTTAAGGTAGCTTTTTTGATATTATCTATACTTCCAAAGTGGTTAAGTAATTTATTTCTAGTGATTGGGCCAATTCCTTCAATTTCATCTAAAATTGACCCCGATATTCGACTTTTTCTTTGTTTTTTATGAAGTCTTACTGCGAAACGATGAGCTTCATCTCTTATTCTTTGAAATAATTTTAGCAATGGGGAATTTTTTGCTAGAATAATAGGTTCTTTCTTATTTGGCAAGTAAATTTCTTCATTTTTTTTTGCTAATCCGATGATAGGAATATTGAGACCTAACTCTTGTAAAACTGAAATTCCTGCATTCAATTGTCCTTTTCCGCCATCAATTAGAATTAAATCAGGAAGTTCTAGATTTCTCTTTAATAGAAAATTGTATCTTCTTTTTAAGACTTCTCTCATCATAGCGACATCATCAGGAGTAGATTTTGACCTTATTTTAAAATGTCTATAGTTTTTATTGTATGGTTTTGCGTCCAAAAAATAAACCATAGAACCTGTTGCGTCAGTACCTTCGATATTAGAAATATCAAAACCTTCTATAATTCTAGGGTCTTTTGGTAAATCTAATACTTTTTTAGCTTCTCTCAGAATTTCCTCTCTAAAGTCTCCTTCATCCATTTTGATCTTTTCCATTTGAATGCGCTGATTAACCATTACTTTAGCATTTTTATTTGCAATGCGAATCAAACTTTCTTCAAAATCATCGTTTGGAGGCCTTATTAGTATTTCTGCTTTTAAACTCTTCAAATATTTGATAAGAATCTCAAATCTTTTATTTAATTCAGAAATAATAATTACATTCGGTAATTGTGTTTTAAACTCTTGATAATATTGCTCTAAAATAGAAGAAAATAACTCTTGTTTGAGAATTAGTTTTTCTCTTAAATCAAAATCAAAGGAATTTTTATTTGTTATCCTACCTTCTCTGATATGGATTAGAACCATTGCCATATAATTGTTCGCAGAATAATGTCCAATGATGTCCTTATTTGCATCATGATTTAAAAACACATGTTGTTGATCTGTTGCATGATCAATATCTAATAATTTATCTCTCCAAAAGGCAGCTATTTCAAATTCTTGTTCATCTGCCGCTAAAGCCATTTTTTCCTTTATTTGTTTTTTCAACTCACTCGTTTCCCCTCTTAAAAACAATTCAATCTTTTTGACATTATCTCTATATTCCTTTTTTATTATCATAGCAAAACATGGGCCTGGACATAGTTTTAATTGATAATATAAGCAAGGTCTCTTTCTTCTCCTAATTGGTTTCTTACATGAACAATAGGGAAAAATTTTTCTTAAATCTCTTAAAATTCTTATGATTTCTTTTTTATCCGTGTATGGCCCTAGGAATAGATTATCTTGGGAATATTTTTCGGGGTTTCTAAGGACACGAATTCTGGGAAAATCTTCAGAATAAAAAATGGCAACCCAAGGATAAGTCTTGGAGTCCCTCATAATCACATTATAACGAGGAAGATGCTTCTTAATCTGGATATTTTCTAAGAGCAATGCTTCTTTCTCATTTTCGGTTACAATATATTCAATAGAATGGATGTGCTTTACCAGTTCATTGATTTTTTCTTCATAATAAGGATCGTTGTAATGGGATTTTGTAAAATATTGATTAACTCTCTTTCTGAGATTTAAAGCTTTTCCTATATAAATAACTGTATTTTTACTGTCAAGAAATAAGTAAACCCCAGGTTCATTTGGTAAACTCTTTCTTTGTAATTGTAAGTTAGACATCTTCTATGGGATTATTTGGACCTTTAATATTGATAAATTAAGCCTATTATACATTTATATTAATAGAGATTAATACTTTATTATTATACTAGAAAATCCCATAGTAAAAGCAAAACAGAATTAATTCCAATAAATTACTATTTCATTTTCTAATTCTTGTTTGATAAAATCGGTTCTGTATGTCATACAATAGTATTTAATATCTGATAAGAAATTTTTAAGTTTATATAGCTTAGAATATTCTTCCATATGCTTCTCAATAAGTGTTTGGTTATTACAAATATATGCTACAGCATCGAAATTTGTTTTAATGTGTTTTATGTCTTTGTAACTCATTTGAAAATAATAATGACCATACTTTTTAATTTTAATGAAAGCCCATAATAAATACATTAATACAATACCTAAATTGAATTCCAGAAGAGTATTTATAATCAATAATTCTAAAGTCCATACCCCTTGTGCCTGGCGTATGCCTGATATTGCTAAGCTAAATTCTAAAGAAAACTCAACTAAAGTTCCTATTAAAAAGATATATAAAATATCTTCTAATCTCAATTTTTTTTTGAAATATAAAATTAGTGCAACTCCAATATTAATTAAGACCATTATAACTTCATTAAAACGTTGATTTGCTATATTCATATCTCTAGAGACTTCAATAAGTCTATCATCCAGAGGTATTAATTCAGAACCGTACCCCACAAAAATCCATCCTAAATAGAAAAGCAATGTAAAAATAATTAAATCGTTAACATTTCTCTTCTCAAACATGACAAAAACATAACTAAATTGAACAAAGCCGGGTGAAAAGCAGAACCATAAGAAAAATATTAATGGATCTAAGGGCCCAGTATAGCTTCTTGTTTGAGTAATTAAATACCATAATATATAATCTGTAAAAATGTAAATTAACCACCCACACACACCCCAAATAATCGAAAGCCAATACCTTTTTCTTATTAAAAAGAAGATCCAAATTGATAGGAATATTAAATCAAGATAAATAAAATCCATTCCAATAGTTCTAGTGACTATTGCATTTACCATTATATCCCCACTTTTATAACTTATTATCCTCTAATTAAAAATGTAATAAATTATAATTATACTTAGAATGTAAATTTTTTAAAAAAGAATTAAAAAAAATCGAACAAGTTAAGTTGAACTTTATTTATGGTAAAAATAAGAATTTGTCCAAAATGTAAAGAACCAAACTTAAAAAACGCTGTTAATGTTTCAGGTTGGCTTGCTCCGGATATGTATGAGTGTTCTTGTGGTTATGTAGGTCGTTTTTTTGTTGAAATTGACACTGAGGATTATAAGTTAGATAATGAAGATCTCTCGGAGGAATAATACAATTTTACTATAAGATTAAATTCTACAAATCTATAATTAATTTGCCTAAAAATATAATTGAGGTAATCTCACATGAAAGAATTATTAAAAGATGCTCAAAGCATAAAATCATTAGAGATACAAGGTGCAAGTAATATAGCTATAAGTGCTATCAGTTTTTTAAGCAATTATGCCAAAAGACTAAAATGTGAAAATGTTAACACTTGTTTTGAGAAACTTTACGAAGCGATGGATATCTTAATAGATACAAGACCAACTGAACCTGCAATGAAAAATGGTTTAAAATTTATTATGAATAAATTAGAAAAAGAAAAAGATACAATAATAACTGAATATATTTCTGATATTATTGAAAAATACAAGAATTTATATCATGATATGCTTCAAACATCGAAACAAAGAATTGCGGAGATAGGTGCGCGACGTTTTCCATCTAAGGGGCAAAAATTTCGGGTGATGACACATTGTCATTCGAGTCTAGTTACAAGTATTCTCTTAGAGGCTAAAAGACAAGGTAAAGTCTTCAAAGTAATTAATACAGAAACACAACCTAGATTACAAGGTAGAAAGACAGCAAATGAATTATTAAAAGCGGGTATTGAGGTTATTCACGTCATTGATAGTGCTATGAGGTGGGCTGTAAGGCATTATCAAGTAGATTTAATATTAATTGGAGCGGATAGCATAACATCTGAGGGCACTATAATTAATAAGATTGGATCAAGATTACTAGCATTGGTAGCTCATGAAGAACATGTTCCTTTCTATGTTGCATCTCCTCTATTAAAGTATAATCCAGAAACTAACCTTGGAATATTGGAAGTTATTGAGATGAGAGATCCTCAAGAGATATGGAAAGATCCACCTAACGGAATTGAAATTTTAAATCCGGCATTCGAAACCGTAAGTAGAAGGTATATAGATGGCTTAATTACCGAAGCAGGTATTTTTGCATCAAGCCACGTGTCAAATTACTTTGAGAAGTTTTATCCAGAAATGGTATGACTACTCTTAATTATTCCTTTCCCCATTTTTCAATAGCTATTGCTAATTCCATGTTATTCTTTGCATAATCTTTTAATTCAAAGTTATCTATAGCAGCATCAAGAGCTTGTCTTATTGCTCTTGCTCCTGCTTCAGTTCCCATAGGGTGTCCATGGCATCCTCCTCCAAATTGATAAACCATATCTTTACCTAAGATTTTAAACAATTCAGGAATATGCAATGGACTTAAACCTCCTGAAGCAACAGGTAGAATTGGTTTAATATTACCCCAATCTTGATATAATAGAGTTTTATTATTCCCAGTAATTACTTTTTGGGTAATAACTCTATTAATTTCTAAAACTTCATCCTTTTCTCCCTCCATTTTACCCACAATAGTCCCAGTATGAAGTTGATCCATACCAAGAAGTCTCATTAATTTGGCTAATACTAACATTGTCATACCATGTTTTTTATTTCTTGTAAAAGCAGCATGCATTGCTCTGTGTGCGTGAATTACAATATCTTTATCTTCAAGATAATCTCTAATTTCCTGTAAGGCAGAGAATCCAATTGTCACGATATCTACCATAATATATTCTCCACCATTTTTTAGTACAAAATCAGCTCTCTTTTTCATAATACTGAGAGGTGCTGTTATGTTCGGCATATAAATCTTTTTTTCTCCAGTTTCCCTTTCAATTTTATCCCGAATCTTTAAAGTTTCTATTATCCTTTTCTCAAACTTATTAAAGGTCATATTTGTTAAATTTTCATCATCTTTAACTATATCTAATCCTCCACTCCAGGCTTTTCCGCACACCTTCGAATGCTCAACTTCAGTCAAGCCAACTTTTGGTTTTACAATAGTACCAAGCAGAGGTCTATCTGTTACATTTGTTAATTTACTAATACCTTCAATTCCAAATTTAGGACCTTTATATGCATTAACAATATCTTTTGGAAAAGTTATATCTAATAATCTTAAATTCTTTAAAACTTTCATACCATAGATATTACCAGCAATAGCACTTAAAATTTGAGATAAATTATTTGCTTCAAAGAGTTCTTTCGTATAGGCGATCTTAATTATATTTTTTTTAGGGTCCGCATAAAATACTGAGGGTTTAAGTCTTTTTGCTATTTCAGGTGACAATGTTGAAATTTCAGTCCATGTGCCAATCGAACTTTCTTTTGCGATTTCTTCAGAAGCATGAAGTAAATTCCTACATTCTGGTGAAATCTCCACATAATACATTGCAATTAAATCTTTATCACTTGGATTGTAGTCCAAATTTACATAATCTACCAGTTTATACCACCTTGTATTTGTTAAGCATTAAATCGATTTAATACTTTTTAATACATGAATTTTTATAATTTTGACAAAAATTTTAACCAGTTTTCTTCTATTTTTTATGATAAATTCATTAATTTGGATATTAGTTTACTTAAATGTATAAATAAAAATCTCCTTGTCCCATGTAAACATTTAAAGAGTTAAATTTGCTATTAAGTCTATAAGAGATTCAATATTAATACTCTTTAAATTAAGATATGTATTAATTATATTACAAAATGTAATCTAATCTCATTAGGAGCTGTATTAAAATTATAAGAAAGAGAACAATATTAATAATCATTCTTGTGATAACAACCTTCATTGTTCAATTATTCGGGATTCCGTATCTAGGAATTAAATTTACAAATCATGACTTAGAATTTGAATATATCTACAATTGGGAATTAATAGGAACAGGAGGATGGTATGATGGATATAAGGAAACTCTTGAAGCCCGAGGTCATTATGTTGTTGACTTTAACGTCAATTTTGCTAATGTAACAGGGCGCGTTTCATGGAGTTTTTCTGAAAACTACTATGGAACTACAACAAGTGATGTAGATATCTATATTTTTTCCTATTCGCTAGATAATGGAACATACATATGGAGAACTGACCAAGATGTCCTTAATACTACTGATATGAATGTTTGGTTTCATATTCCAGGAGGAATTAAAGCTTTTCAATATGACATTCTTGATACTACATATAATGTTTTAAATGGAGAACATCTTATTTGGGTTGGACATTTGATGCCTTTTAGTGGGAAAAAACTCCATAGCGAGGGAATATATTTTAGAGATGATGTTTATGGTGAATTTAATGCTACATATAAGGTGAATAATTTCTTTACGAATGATGGTTATCTAATCGGAGAAATTTATACAGAAGTAGATGATGGTTATGATAGGGACACGGGGTATTGGTCGAAATTTAAAATAAACTCCTATGTTTTCATTACTTCCTCTAGCTATCTAAGACCCTTCAATTTTGGTATTTACTTTTTATCCTACTGGTCTCCAATACTGTTTTTTATTATCTTATTTTATGTTATATATGAAAACCTCCGTTGGAAATCGAGAATAATTCCAAAAGGATATACGGAAATTATCATTGAAAGAAATCTTCCTCAATTTGAAAAATTTGAAATACAATCTGCATATTCAGAAATGATATCTTCTTATTTAGTTAGAGCGCGATCTCATAAAAAAAGAATTGTTTGTGCACATAGAAATGGAATTGTAGAAGGTATAGGATTTATTGAACCAAACGGGAAAACTGGGACATTCTATGGAAATCATGTAGGAGATATGATAAAATACACAAAAGTTAAATATGTCTTCACTGAAACTGGAAGAGGATTAAGTGGTTTTCGTACAATCGAGAAATATAATATCTTTGAAATTAAAGATCTGCAGCAGAGAGATTTAAGTTTTGATACTGCTCATATAAAACCCGTTGAGGAAAAACATTTAGATTCGATTATGAAAATGATCGCTAATGAGGATAGCGGTAAAAAAAGCAAAAAGTATGCTAAATGGGTAATTAAATCACACGAGGATGATATTGCGTTTGGTGCTATTGCTTTAAGAACAGAAACTTGGCTTAAATTTATAATGTCAAATTTAATTCAAAGTAATTATCCTAAACCAGAATTTATAGCCAATGAAATAATATTAGGCGTAGGTTTTGCAACTCCAGGAGAGGAAATTGGATGGTTATATGGACTTTATGTCCATCCTGCTTTCAGAAATCATGGAATTGGGAGAGGGCTTGTATTAGCTCGACTTTCAGCTCTAAAGGAAATGGGTTGTAGAAGAGTGATAACAGAAATTGCTGAATGGAATAGTCCTGCTAAAAACATATATGATGATTATAATGCTCAAATAATAGGTAATATATACCTCTTAGGTAAAAAGATGCCTAAAGTTAAGGTGAGGCGCTATTGAATATAAATCTATTTAAAAACACATTTTACCATCAAAATTTAATAAATTCTATTAACTTTAATTTATTTAAAGTTGAACCTGAGGCTATTGAATTTAACGAACAATTTCAATTGCATGAAGAATGGTATTCTAGCTATTTGGGTTCAGCTACTGCGGAGTTTCATGGATTTAATCATAAACCACAACCGGCGATTAGAGATGAAAATAGAAACGCTATAATTCCAGAAAATTATATAGAAATCGGAGACAAAGTATTTTACTTATCTGTAAAAGGGTGCGGTGCTTATGAGGATATGTATTTTGGAGGAAAATTGACCCCCGATAAATTAAAAAATGCATGTCGAGACTCAAAGTATTTAAATAAAATCAAAACAATATCTACTGGGTTAGGGTTCATAATGGGGGAACCTTGGATGGGGGAAAGTCCCTACGGCGCTCAAGGCTATATAAATGGTTTCGATGAATTAAAATTTTCCAGAATCGCAAAATTAGATTTTATTAACGGGGCTTATATCTGCCCCACAGTGGCAGTGATTAAGTTACCAAAAGAAATTGAAAAGGTAGCTAGAAATTTCTATTGGTTTAGATCGTATAAAGATCATTTCTATCAAGTTTTACGCCTACTTCCATCAAATGTACGTTTATATTTTGAATCATCTAATGTAATTGCTAATCCAGATTCAATTTTTCAGTTATTTGAGATCGATACAATAGAAAGAGCAGAACAGTTTGAATTGAATTTCATAAGAAGTGGAATTGCGCTTTTAACACTATATTCACGATCAGCTTCAATTGAAGGAAACGAAATTAAAGGTATTTATTATCAAGATGTTTGGTTAGATAAAGATTGTGTAGTAGCACCGAATGGGACAATTCATTTTGCAGATATTGAAGGATTTATATGGAAAAAAGTGTCTATGGAAGAATATGAGAAGACACAAAGAAAAGAATGGGAGAAATTAGTCTATGAATTCCTCTATGCATTAACTAAGATCGATTCTTATCGACATTTATTAGAGGAACGTCAAGTTTCTTGGCCAAAACAACGAGAGGAGTTATCACTAGTTATGTATGAAGCTTTAAGTAAAGATTTTTTTACATCTTTAGAAAATAAAAATGGAAATTTAACAATTATAGTAGAGGGTAAGGATTTACCCTCGGTTGAAATACCAATATTAGAAAAGGTTGATCAATTATGAGATGCGAGAGAGCTTTAGAGATATTAAGTTCTATAAAAGATAAAAAAGATATATTAACATCCTATGAAGAAATATCTGAACTAAACGAAAATCATTTGATTTCAGAATTCAAATCCAAAATCCCCAGTAATTTAAGAGAAAATGACTTAAAAAGTCTAAAAAGGAAATATGTCAGGATCTCTAATGATATAAGGCAAGCATATCAAAATTTAGTATCATTAGAGGGAGATTATAATCATGTATCAACAATACTTCGATTTTTTGCCTATTTTAAAATTGGGAAAGGTGCAAGAATAAAAAAGGAAATATCTGATATACATCAACTTATTGAAAATAAAGAATTTGATCTAAAAAAACTAAAAAGGGATTTATTAAACCTTAATACTGAAATCGAATCTTATGAAAGAGCGATAAAAGTCAATGGTGTTAGAGTTTTTCTTACTCCTATAGGTGAAACAATAATTGATGAAATAAAAGCGAGGAGGAGATTCTATAATCGAGAATTAAAAGAGTTGATAAATGTATTAAATAATTTAGATGATACATTCACTATGCTTATCAACAACATTGGAATTATTATGAAAACCAGTGATTTCTCTCCAGTATGGGCTTTATACCTACTTAATACAGATATGCTAAATCTGATTAAGATTATGAATATTGTCACTCTAAAAGAATTTAATTATAATGACGCACAAAAGAGAATGATGAAATTATCGTTTTATCTCATGAATCATCCAGAGATCATTATTCCAAGGAATAATCATGATGCAAAGAATACCGAGCATGAGCTCAGTTATAAGTATCCTGAAAAAGAACATGAAAAATTTCTTCATGAAGTCCTTAATAACGCCAATATCTCGACTTATAAGATCAGAACAGGTATATCGCTATTAGGTAAATTATTTACAGTATGGGGCTCTAAAAATAAAGCAAGTAAGGATGAAATAATGCAATATTATAATAATCTTCAGATTTTCATAGATTTTCAAAGAGATTTACCAATGATTGGAAAAAATACAATTCTTTATCAGCACTTAAAGCAAGATATTGATGAAGAGATGATGTTTGTGTTGTTAATTCTAGCGTTTTCTACCAATTTAGATTCTTATAATTATTTTTATGAAATTGTTGAAGATATAACCGAGGGTACAAAGTTCTTTTCAGCACTTTCCTCATTATTCCCTTGGGACCCTGAAGAAACGTGGAGAGTGTTGTTGCGAGCGCAATCAAACATATTGAAAGCCCAAAGTGCAAAGTTCATACCCGAATTAATGGAATATGCTATTTTAATGTGTACAAATCCCAATGTATTAATGATAGAAAATAATATTTCTAAAGAGGAATTAGATAAATGGAAATATTTAATAATTCCTACTATACATCTTAGCATCTACTCGTTTTTCGAAAAAGATTTAGAAAGCTATATAAGGAGAAGACCCTTGGCGTATATCATAGCGCCACGTTATTATCACCATTCTATGCTCCATTATCATGCTGTAGGTTAGACATATAAGAAAATTATATTTCTCTATTTTTAATTTTATAATTGATGAAGATTTCCATAAAAAATTAATAATATTTTTAATTATATAACAGAGTGATAAAACTATGAGTGAAATAAAATCTTTCACGATCAACATTAAAGAGTTAAGCTTTAAAAGTGAGCAACATGTTCTTGATTTGATTAGATTCTTATCCGAAGCTTTACCCCAGACAACTCTTAATCGAAATGGCAACGATATTAACGTAGAAATGCCAAATAAATTATCTAAAAGAGTCTTAAAACTCAGGATTAAAAAATTTCTCTATAAAAACGGATTACATAATGATTTCAGGCCAATTTCATATAAAACGCCTGAAAGTGAAGGATACATTGTGAAAGAAAAGAAAATTGTTGAATTAAGCTATTATTAAATCTTTACTTCTTACAATATAATTATATAATTTTGAATATATATTTAGATGTGCCTTTAGAAGAAACTAATTTCAATATTTCTGTTAAATCTTTAGATGATTTATTAAGATGTGTAAGTTTAGCTAGTCTTTTAGAAGTTGCAGGTTGGCCAAAACCAGGAAATATTCATAGAACACAGAATTATGACAAAACTAAATTTGAGCATTTCATGGCAGGAATTGTTGCCATTCAGCCAAATTTTAGAGTTTTTTGTGAAAAAAATTTCCTAAAATCTTTTGGAAATCTTGGTGATTACAAAACAATTGAATTAGGAGATTTTTTTAAGGTTTCCGCTGAACAAATGATAAGATGGCAAGAAGGAGGGAATGTTTTATTAGGACATATATTAATATTAGCACCTCTCGCCATAGCAGCTATAATTTGTATGAAAAAACAACAAACTGATCTTGATAATTTAAAAAAGTTCCTAAACAAAGTGATTGATAACACTACTGTTGATGATACTATAAATCTATATCAAGCAATTAGATTATGTAATCCAGGGGGTTTAGGACATATTAAAAAATATGACATTAAAGATGAAAATTCTTTCAAAGAATTAAAAAGGGATAAAATAAATCTAAAAAAAATATTTGAACTTTCAAAAGAATATGATCTGATAAGTTTAGAATATTCTACAGGATTTAAGATAATTTTGGATAATGGATTACCATATTTCATTAAAATTTTTAATCAATTTAATGATATAAATATAGCAACGGTCAATACTTTTCTTAAACTTTTATCTTTAAATCCAGACACATTAGTAATTAGAAAATCTGGGCTCGATTTGGCAATTTATATCAAAAAAAAAGCATCTGAAATTTTAAACTATGGTGGTATATCAACTAAAAAAGGTCTAGAATTAACCATAGAATTAGATAATGAACTACAAGCAAAAAAAGGGAAATTAAATCCCGGTACCACAGCCGATCTTATTTCTGGGGTAATTTTCTGTGCTTTAATATTTGGGTTAAGATTTTGAATTTGAAAAAAAATATTTGGTAGAATTAATTTATTATTTTTAAGGAAGTCAATTTTATTTCAACAATCAGGGTTTTAGAATTTATGGAATTCTGTGATGAATGTGGAGGAATGATGTTACCTTCAAATTTAGATGGAAAAAAAGTTTTTAAATGCAAGTGCGGAGCAGTCAAACCATTTATAGAAGAAAAATCTGAATCATATAAACTTACCACTAAAATAGAACATTCCATAAGAGATGAAGTCACGAATTTAGCTGATGTTATGGAATGGAAGGAAGAAAATTTGAGGAGTACAATAAAAAATTTCAAATGTTCTCGATGCGGATATAATAAAGCGCATTTAGAAACAAGACAGACGCGTAGAGCTGATGAAGGGATGACTCATTTTATAACATGCTTAAAATGTGGAAAGATGAAGAAAATTGGGAGCTAAATCAAGCACTTAGCTTCCTTATAATTTCCCTCTCGCTGGTATTTTCTAAAAAGTTAAGCTTTATTACTTTATCATGCTCTTTTGTCCCAGAAATGATTTGGATTTGATTGGATGGAATAGTAAGTTTCCTTTTTATTAAATTTATTAATTCTTTATTTGCTTTATTTTGTATTGGTTTTGATCTTAGAAAAACTGTTAAGAAATCACCATTAATAACAACTTTTTGGTTCTTAGAATTTGTTTTCACATTCAGTTTTATGAAATAAATAGTTTCAGAATTTTTTTCTATAAAGGTCATAATATGATAAATATGATATTAAATTAAGTCATCTATTTTGATCTTTAAAAGATTATAAGAAGGTTTTGACAATCGAATACCCCCAGCTAATTTATGGCCTCCACCTACACCTCCAAGTTCTTTTTTTATATTTGTTATAATTTTATTAATCCCTTTTGTCTTATTTTTTTCTAGGTATTTTCTTGAGCATCGAACACTTAATTTAATTGTGCCTGATTTTTTCTCAAGACCGCCTAAAAACAAGACTTTATTTGGATCAAATAATTCATTTACAGCACTAAAACTGGCTGTATCTGACCAGTTACTTGGGGGTATTTTTCCCTTAACTTCAATAAATATTGCCTTTTTTGTCTCAAAATGAGGGATTTCATTAGAAAGCGTTCTTAAATTCCTAGAAAGATTCTCAATATACTCAGAATACATATTTTTAGCATAACGTGTAATAGATTTTAACTGAATTATAGAAATTGCCGCACTAATATTCTTAAAACATAAAATATTCAATAGAAGAGCGTGTTCGAAAGCAAACTGTAATAATCCTGATTTATGGGGCAATAATGCATAATGTCCTAAACTGGTAACTTTTGTTTCATTTTGAATTAAAGCAATTTCAGATTCACTTAAATCAACTATTTTTGTCCTTGGGTCAATTTGCAGTGTGTTTAAGACCGAAAGAATTTTCTGATCTGGCTCTGCTCCAAAGCGATTAATAAATGGTAATATACTGTACTTTAAACCGTTTTTTATAGATTCATGCATACTCCCAAATAAAATCAATCCTTCTTTATCTTGAATGAGTTCTTCATCTATTAGTTCCTCATAAACCTCTCGATTAAATGATTGCAGTTTATCCATAGGTTTTAATGAATCTCCTGCAATACCAATTACTGTTAACCATCCTTGTTTTATGATTGATGATTTTACTTGCTTTGCAAACATGTATGTTAAGGTTGCTCCTGCAATATGTTCAAGGCCGTCATATCCATAAATGGTTGGATTTACGAAAAATAAGTTTTCAGGTAATTCATCAAATTGTATATCATCTTCTACCTCATGGTGATCAAGAATAAAAAAATATTCTTTTCTATTCTTTATTATTGGTATTAATTCTTTTAAATTCGATCCTACATCGGTAAAAATGAAAGCATTTTTTTCGGTTTGCCTACTTGAGAGAATTCCTTGTAGATAATTTTCCCAAGAAATTGACCTATTATATATAAAATAATCAGAATTTATGTGGATTTTGTATAATAAGTTCTGGATAATATGAAGGCAACTTATTCCATCAGCATCGTTATGTGAAATGATAATAACATGTGTAAAGGAACGATCAATAAACTCATCTACTGCTCGATTGAAATTCTCCAAAAATTTAGTTTTTTCGGGTGAATGGGTCATTTATATCATTATTTTAAAAATGTTTAAAGATTAACCATAAAAATCCAAATTTAGTAATTTTTTAAGCAGATCTGTATTAATATTCTTATCTTATTTTGAAACCTAATAAATTCCAAATAATTTCTAGAATTATAAATATTCCGATTTAATATTGTTTTATGAAACAAAGTAGT
>JBHLNS010000055.1:0-19504 GCA_048941285.1 Promethearchaeota archaeon | reverse complement strand
TGTCTATACGCCCTTCCCCGTAAGCAAGCTCTTAATTGTGGCTCTTCTCCATTATCAGTTTCAAATCTTATAATTTTCCCATTTTTTACATGAGCTCTAAGAATACAGCGACCACCACAATCGTGGCAACAGCCAGTTTTTATTATTTTAATTTCGTTCTTTATTGTTTCTATCTTAAGTTCAACTATCCATTTTTATTTTAGACTATATCTTAACTAAAGAAATAAACGGTGTTTAAATAGTTTTTATGAAATATATTACTGAAAGTTTGATCACTATTTTACATAATTACATAGAGAAAACATTGGGAAGAATATAGATTATAAACAATATCCAATCATTCTTATTAAAAATCTCTTCTCATTTTTCTCTTATACTCAAGATCTATTTAATTTTAATTATAATCCATTCTAATTACTTTAACCTAAATTTGGCTGTAAATTTTAAAATACTTTATTACAAAAAGATTATTTAATGTATAACGTATATTTATAAATTAAATTTAATTACAAAATGACTTTGATCTAAATGGCAAATGTTAAGAACATTGTGATGCTTGGCTTTGGCGATATGGGTAAAGGTATCGCCCAAGTTTGCTTAATGGCAGGTTATAATGTCATTGCGGTTGATATCGACGATAAAATTATTGATACGAGTTTGAATTACATTAAAACAGGATTTGAAAAGTTAGAATCAAAGGGAGTATTACCTGAAGGTTTATGTGCATCTGATTATTTAGCAAGATTAAAAACTTCTAAAAATATTATTAAGGCAGTTGAAGATGGAGATTTGGTAATTGAAGCAGTTGTAGAAAAGTTAGATGTAAAACAAAACCTCTGTAAAGATGTTATTGAAAACTCTCCTGATCATTGTATCTTTGCTTCAAACACTTCTTCAATTAGTATCACTGAGATCGCTGAGAAATGTATTAAACCTGAAAATGTAATCGGGATGCATTTCTTTAATCCAGCTCCTTTAATGCGACTTATTGAAGTAATTAAGAGTGATAAAAGTTCTGATGAATCTATGAATATAGGAGTTGAGGTTGCGAAATCATTACCATGCTTAAGAGGAGAAAGGTATGTTGCTCGTGTACTGAAAGATCGACCAGGTTTTATTGTTAACCGTGTACTGGCACCTCGAAATATTTATTCTAATTACATAATTGATTTAGCTTATGAAAAGGGTATTCCTTGGGAACAAGTAGACGCTGATCTAACGAGACCAAATACGCCAATGTCTTCATTAACCTTATCAGATTTTACAGGGCGTGATATAGCTTATCATGCTGGACTTTACTATAGCGAAAAGCTTTCATCAGATTTTAAACCCGGGAAAGTTTTAACTATGCAAATTGAAAAGGGGACTCTGGGGAAAAAAACAGGAAGAGGATTCTATGATTGGTCAAAGGGAAGGCCTCAACCTGATCTCACAAAAAAAGCGGGACTTGTTGATACTGAGATTTTTAACGCGATTAATGCCAATGAAGGATGTAGAATCTTAGAGGAGGGTGTTGTAACGAATTGGAAAGTAATTGACGAAGCAATTTTAGCAGGTATGAACTTTTCGGGTCCAATGGAATATGCTACTAAAAACTATGAAAAATTAGCTAAGCTTTTAGAAGAAACAGCTGAAAAGTTAGATAAACCTTATCTAAAACCTTGTGATTTACTTAAATCTGGTAGATTTGTGAATATGTCATAAATTAAATTTCAAATACAAATTTTTAATTAAAAACACTTATGAAAATTCAAAAGAATGAGTAAAATGATAGAAACTAATATTACTAAAATGTTTGGGATAAAATATCCGATAGTTAATGCACCAATGGGTCCTTTTTTTACACGCGATTTAGCCCTTGCCGTATGCGAAGCAGGAGGTTTGGGTGTTTTATCAAATGTTAATATAGTGGGAACAGATCCCGTTAAGGAACATATTTCGAGCTTAGAATATATGATTGAACATACAGATAAACCATTTGGTCTTAATATCCTCACTTCTCGGAATAATCGAGGAGTTCGAGAAATGGTAAGAAAATTACCCAGAATAGTTAAGGAGAATCCAAAGATGAGGGACCAATGTAAATATTGGCTAACTTCTGCAGGATCCTCAAATATACTGCCTGCCTCAAAATCATTCCAAGAATTAAGGGAAAATTCGGAAGTTAAGCACTTTCATGTGGCACCTGCAGTATGGCTTGCACAGAAATGCATAAATTCAGGCGTAGACGGAATAGTAGTCACTGGCACTGAAGGAGGAGGTCATCAATCATATGAAAGAGTCACTACACTTGTCTTGCTCCAACAAATTAATAAAGCTTTCCCTAATTTACCCAAAATAGCATGTGGAGGCTTCGCTACAGGAGAAGCATTGGTAGCAGCACTTTCATTAGGTGCAGGCGCAATAGCTATGGGTTCTAGATTCATCGCTTCAAAACAAAGCGAATTTCATGAAAAGTATAAAGCATTAATTCCACCAGGAAAACCACAAGATACAGGGCTTTTCACAGGAGCATTTGGTCCTATTCGTTTATTCAAAAACAAATATGCTCTATCACATCCAGCACCTAGCTCTAAAGAGGAAATGATTGCTTATGAGCAATCTATTACTCCTGAGCAAAGAGTACATGATTTAGGAGCTTATGATAGAGTATATAATGGAGATACTGAAACTGGTGCCGTATTACTAGGGCAATCAATTGGCATTATTGATAGTATCGATGATGTCGCTGATATTATTGAAAGAATAATGAAAGAAGCAGAAAATGTAATTCGAAATAATTATTCTATGTTAAAATAACGAAAATATATAATATTGGATTGGAATTTTTAATATGAAGAGAAATCCTATTTAAGCTTAGAAAGCTGATATCTTTCAGTTGAAAATAAAAGAATCGCAAGAATAATTTCAAATTATAATTAAAGGATTTTTTTTAAATTTTAATCTATAAATAATTTTTTAATGTACGTATGATATTTAAAGCTAGAAACTTAATAATTATCAATTTCTTAATTTAATATGTGTCCAAAACTTTTACAATTTGCTTTACAAATTTAATATTTCTAATTAAAATGGATCAAAATTTAAAATGAGTGAAAAAATAAAGAAAAATAAATCCCGGAGTCGTTCTCCTGAAAAAAAAGCAGCCCAGTTTGAACGTATTTTGACTGCAGGAAAGGATTTATTTTTAAAAAAGGGAAGAGATGGTTTTAGTTTACGAGGATTGGCAAAAAATCTTAATATGAATCAAAATAATCTATATAATTATGTGGAGAGCAAAAGAGAATTGTGGATTGCTATTCGGAATAAGTTTTTTAAACAATATAGAAATGAAAATATCGAAATTATTAGAAATCATAAAAGTTCAGCTACAGATCTTTTAATGAAGCTATTCGAACATTTTTTAGATTTTGCTGAGGATGATTATGGGGCTTTTAGTATGATGCATCTTATTGAAGCGCCATCTTCTGATAAAATGGGTCCATTCGAAAAGGAATTTAGAAAATTCAATTTTTTAAAAGGCACAGCAAGAACTATCCAGAATGGAATAGATGATGGAGAAATTAAAGAAACTAACCCGGGACTACTCTCTTTTTATAGTTATAGTTTAATATTAGGTGCTGCAATTGTAGATAGGCACATGAGAATAATAGAACAAAGTGAAAATTTCAATGGTAATCTTGCAAGTGAAATAATTCAGTTTGGTCAATCAGACTTTTCTAGAGATGACTTCAGAAAATTTATTTTGCAAAAATTAACCCAATCATTAATAGATTCATTCTCAGTTCAAAAAGAATCAGATATTTAATAACATAGGTGATCTCTGTAAAACCAATTAATAAATTTAAAACCTTTAAATATGATGCAGCACCTTTTTTCTTTTATCTTGAAGTGTTTCCTCCTGATCTAACTGGTTTTGAATCAGAACGCGATGTAGCAATACTAAAAAGAATCATTAATAATCCAATTATGCCTATTCCCATGAGAGTAGATCGTGTATTTAATGGCGAACAATCTCTTTTAATTCGTCCTAGGGAGCCAATTTCTTTTCCACTAATAGATGACCTAAATGCCGTAATCAATCCCAATATGTTTATTCAATATGGAATTGAGCAATTGATCAATTTCACAGAAATTCGTGCTTTCGGTCAATTTGCTCTTTCTCTTACAACTCAAAAAGCACAAAAATGGTGGAATTCTACAAAATTTTTGTATGCTAAGTTATTAGATCTTGAGAATGATTTCTTGGCATTTTTAAAATCATATGTTGATAATCTTTTGAGAGCAAAACTTAATAATGAAGACCTAATAACTGCAGCAACTCTCTATTGCGAAAATGTTCAACATATATGTGAAAAAAGAATAGAAGAAAATTCAATATTAGTCGAAACCACGCATTTACAAACCAAAGTTAAAATGTACATCAAAAAGATAGCAAAATATCGCGAAAAAATGAAAAAAAAAGAGCAAATACAATTTCATCCAGAACTGATAAACCTAGATGTTTTTGACCTCTCTGAAATAGGTTTTACAAACAACATAGAAACGTTAGATTCTTCTTTAGATACCGTAAAACCTAAATTATTAAAATATATTCCACTTCTTTTTTATGATGATTTACTTGAGTGTATGCTTATAAATATAAAAAAATTAAATGATGGAGAGGAGAATATATTAGATCCATCATTTTTAATTGATCACAATATAATAATTCTACAGAAATCAGATGAATTAGAAAAGTTAAAAACTAAGGATTATTCGTGGTATAATTCTTTTCATGAAATTGATTTTGAATCAATAATTAAGTCAATTAAGAAAACAGTACAAGAATTTCTAAAAGAAAAGGGAGAAAGCATTAAAAAAGAATTATATTCATCATACTCACCACCACCGGGTAGCTCTATTTAAACGCTCGTTTATTTAACTCATTAATAAATAATCTTAATAAAAAGGTTTAGCTATCTTTATTTTAAAGATTTAAAAGAAGAGACTTACAAAAGAGTCTATGCTTTATAAGAAAGAAAGACCAGCTATACTGATGCTTCAAGATGGACGTTATTTTGAAGGAGTCGGTTTTGGTTCTACCAAGAAAGTAGGAGGAGAAATTGTT
This sequence comes from Promethearchaeota archaeon, assembly GCA_048941285.1. GTDB lineage: Archaea > Asgardarchaeota > Lokiarchaeia > Sigyniarchaeales > SOKP01 > Loki-b32. The sequence goes on along the minus strand of JBHLNS010000055.1, from coordinate 14,394 downwards.
TTTACCACAATTACTGGTGCTGGTTATAATGAAACTTTAACAGATCCCTCATATCATGGTCAAATTGTAGTTATGACTCACCCTCTTATTGGAAATTATGGAGTTCCAGCTTGGGAGAAAGATAAATATGGAATTCAAAGATATTTCGAATCAGATTCAATAAAAGTAAGAGGATTTGTAGTTAATGAATGTTGTAAAAATCCAAGCCATTTTGAGAGTGCAAAAACTCTCAATGAGTTTCTTCTTGAAGAAGATGTTCCTGGAATTGAGTGGATCGATACTAGGGCATTAACAAGAATTTTGAGGGAAGAAGGCGTTCAAGTTGGATTACTAGCTGTTTATAATCCTGGAGAAAAACCTAAAATAAATGAATTGAGAGAAGAAGTCAAAAAAATTGAAGATCCAAACCTTAAACATTTAGCGAGCGAAGTTTCAACTAAGGAAATTAAGAGATTTATACCACTACATTCAAAAGGGAAAGTAGTAGTGTTAGATTTGGGAGTTAAAAATAATATTCTTAGGAATTTTGTGCAGAGAGAGATTGAAGTTATTCTTGTACCTTTTGACTTCAACTACAATCAAATTATGAAACTTAATCCAGACGGTGTATTTATTTCTAATGGACCAGGAGATCCTGCGATATATAAGAGTGCAATAGACGTTGCCAGAAGCTTAATAGAAAATAATATACCAACAATGGGTATTTGTCTGGGGAATCAAATTTTAGGTTTAGGAGCAGGTGGTTCTTCTTATAAATTAAAATATGGTCATAGAGGAGGCAATAAAACAATTATAAACCCAGAAACTCATCAGTGTTATATAACATCTCAGAATCATGGATTCTGTGTTAAAGATTTTGAAACGGGAGGTTTTAAGGAATTTCTTAAAAATATAGATGATAATTCTAATGAAGGAATAATACATGCAAATAAGCCGTTGTTCGCTGTTCAGTTTCATCCAGAGGCATCACCTGGACCTTTAGATTCTTTATATCTATTTGATAAATTTATTGAATTAATGGGGGTTAAAAACTAATGCCATTAGATAAAACTATTAAGAAAGCATTAGTTCTTGGAAGTGGAGGTATCAGGATTGGTCAAGCGGGCGAATTCGATTATTCTGGAAGTCAAGTATTAAAAGCCCTAAAAGAAGAGGGAATTGAGACAATATTGATCAACCCCAATATTGCTACGATTCAAACTGACCCAGAATTGTCAGATAAAGTCTATTTATTACCTATAAATATTAAATATGTAGAGGAAATAATAAAAAAAGAAAAACCAGATGGGATATTATTAGCATTTGGTGGACAAACAGCTTTAAATGTAGGTGTTGAGTTAAAAGAAGCGGGAATTTTAGAAAAATATAATGTAAGAGTGCTTGGGACTCCTATTGAAGCAATTGAAGCTACCGAAGATAGAGATCTTTTTGTGAAAGCGATGGAAAAATCAAATGTTAAAGTGTGTAAAAGCCAGGCGGTAAATTCTTATAGTGAAGCATTAAAAGCTGTAAAAGAAATTGGATTTCCGTGTATGATACGAGTAGCGTATACATTAGGTGGAAGAGGATCTGGTATTGTTGATAATATAAAAGAATTTGAAAGAATGGCGAAAAAGGGATTAGCTCAGTCAAGAATAAATCAAATTTTAATTGAAGAAAGTATTTGGGGTTGGAAGGAGATAGAATATGAAGTTGTAAGAGATTCTAAGGATAATTGTTTTATTAATTGCAATATGGAAAATTTTGATCCTGTTGGACTTCACACAGGAGAGTCAATCGTAGTTAGCCCTAGCCAAACGCTTACAAATGATGAATATCATATGCTTCGTTCAGCATCTATAAGGGTAATTCGTAACCTAGGTATAATCGGAGAGTGTAATATTCAATATGGGCTTGACCCCTTTTCAAAAGAGTTCCGAGCAATAGAAGTAAATGCACGTCTTTCAAGATCTTCTGCACTTGCATCTAAAGCAACAGGATATCCATTAGCGTATATAGCTGCTAAATTAGCAATTGGATATACATTACCTGAATTAAAAAACCAAATTACTGGAGTTACAACAGCTTGTTTCGAACCAGCATTGGATTATTTAGTACTTAAGATTCCAAGATGGGACTTGACCAAATTTCAAAAGGTTGATCGAAGAATAGGCTCTCAAATGAAAAGTGTGGGCGAAGTAATGGCAATTGGTAGAACTTTTGAAGAAGTTTTACAAAAAGCCATTAGAATGCTTGATATTGGCATGAAAGGTTTTGTAGCAAATAATTTAGAACTTATTGAAGATATTAATGAATTAAAATACGTATTAAGAAATCCAACAGATTTAAGGATATTTAGAATTGCTGAAGCAATAAAAAAAGGGATCTCCCTTGATGAAATATATCGATTATCCCGCATTGATAAGTGGTTTTTATATAAATTGAAAAATATTATTGATCTTGAACGTCAACTGCAAGATCTTGATCTACTTGAGACTGAGGATAGTGAGAAAAGATATTGGCTAGAAAGAGCGAAAAGATATGGATTTTCTGATGGCCAAATAGCGAAAATTATGAAAGTTGATACTATTTTCATAAGACAGATGAGAAGAAGATTATCTGTTCAACCTTATGTTAAAAGAATTGATACATTAGCAGCTGAATGGCCAGCAGCAACTAATTACTTGTATCTCACATATTGTGCATCTGAGCACGATATTGATTTTGAAAAAGAAAATAAATTAGATCTAAAAAAAATAATAGTATTAGGTTCTGGAACATATCGTATTGGCGCTTCAGTTGAATTCGATTGGGGATCTGTCAATTGTTTATGGGGTTTAAAAAAACTTGGCATAGATCAAGCAATTATAATAAATTATAATCCTGAAACTGTATCAACTGACTATGATATATCTGATAAATTATATTTTGAAGAAATTTCTGGTGAAAGAGTTCTTGACATTTGTGAGCTTGAAAAAGCAACTGGTATTGTTGTTTCTGCGGGGGGGCAAATAGCAAATAATTTAGCTGCTAAAATTTCTAAATACTCAGAATTTTTTAGAAAAACCAATTTAAAAATTCTAGGAACTCATGGCTCTAGAATAGATATGGCAGAAGATAGGAGTAAATTTAGTGCATTATTAGATCAATTAAATATAATGCAGCCAGAATGGAAGACCTTAACTAATAAAAATGAAGCGTTACAATTTGCAAAGGAAGTAGGTTACCCTGTATTAGTTAGACCCTCTTATGTGTTAAGTGGAGCTGCTATGAGAGTTTCTTATGAAGAAAAGACGCTAAAGGATACTCTTGATCTTGCTGCTTCAGTTTCCAGTGAATATCCTGTTGTAATAACTAAGTTTTTTACTAATGCTAGAGAAATTGAATGTGATGGTATTTGTGATGGAGAAAATGTATTGATAGGAGCTATTGTCGAGCATATCGAAAATGCTGGTATTCATAGTGGAGATGCTACCATGGCTATCCCTCCTCAAACAGTGGATCAGTCTATTATCGAGATAATAGAAAAATATACAAAACAAATTGCTATAGCTCTCAAAATAAATGGACCGTTTAATGTCCAATATTTAGTTAAAAATGGAGAGGTATATGTAATTGAATGCAATTTACGTTCAAGTCGTAGTATGCCTTATGTTTCAAAAATAAGAGGTATTAATCTAATGAGATTAGCAGCAGAAGTAATTATGGGTAAAAAAATCCCTGAAAGACTTCTTAAACTTCCTTATGGAAACTATGTTGGAATCAAAGCTCCGATTTTTTCTTTCATGAGATTAGATAAAGCTGATTTTAGACTTGGAGTTGAAATGGCTTCAACAGGTGAAATCGGAATAATAGGCGAAGACTTTCAAGATGCCCTAATAAAAGCTTTAGAAGCAACAGAAATGGATATCCCCATTAATGGCGGTAATGTATTAATATCTGTAGGTGGAGAAGATTTGAAGAAGGAAGTAATACCAATTGCCAAAAAATTAAAAAACTTAAACTTTAAAATCTTCGCAACGGAAGATACAGCACTAGCATTAAAATATAACGAAATTGAAGCAGTTAAACTCTATAAAGTCCATGAATACGGAAAAGAACCAAATATAATGGCATGTCTGCAAGATGGCCATATTGATATGGTGATTAATATTCCAATGCCAACAACAGCAGAAGATGAATTCAATATTATAATTGAAGATGAATATAAAATTCGAAGAATGGCAGTTGACTATAATATCCCTGTTATTGTTAATTTGCAACTTGCTAAAGCTGTGGTAAATGCTATAGAAAACGTTAGGAAGAAAAAAATTACGATTAAATCACTTAATGATTATCATAAAACATTAAAAGAAATATATTGGTAGATGAACTTACTATTCAGGTTTTTTATGATCTACCTTTTTTTAATGCGATTAAAATTCCATTACTCCAAAGATCACAGCATTAAAAACACATGCGATAAGAACGATAAAAATCCCCTCTATTAATGTGCCTATAAAGCTAATGGTAATTGAAATAATTTTATAATATTTAAATGAAATTACTGCTACTATTTACTCTCTCATTAATAGAAATCTTGAAAAATATTGTAAATATATCACAATCTATCATTTGCATTATATATAAAGATACAATTTAGGTGTCAAATAGATTTATTATCGCGGATATATTTTAGTTCGTTTAAAGATTATTGGTACGCAATGGAAAGTCACAGAAAAAATAAAAAGTTTTAAATCTAGCGATAAAAATCAAAAGTGGCAGATCACTTATGTTACACCTATATATGGCGGTTGGGATTTACTAATTGAATGTAAATTTATTAATCTCGGGGACTTAGAAAAAATTGTGTCGTTCTGCAGAAATGATCCAGAATTGTCACAGTGGATAGAAGCAACAACAACCTTAATTAGCACAAAAAATGATTATGAGGATTAGGTGTATAGAGAAAGGGTAAGGAGAAATTATATTACTATCGAATTGTTATATTCTTTATAATTAATGAGTGATATTTCCGAGGAATTAGTTGAAGTTCTTCCTGCAACCAGATTTTAAGCTTTACTTTCTCTAATTCTTCTTCCAATCTAACATCATACCGAATTTCTTTATCAGACACAATTATTTTATAAAACTTCTAATATTTAAATTAATCTTTAATATTTCATAGAAATTTGTCGGACCTATTAATCCGTTAATATAACTCCTAATATTTGTGTACAAAATTTGTTATTAAAACTATAGGGATAATTCCATGAAAAATTCAACTTTTTACTGTTTTTCAACATTAAGACAACTAGATAATATGTCTTTTAGCAAAAATCTCTAATTTCTCTGAAAAGCAATCGTTTTCAACGATTGTTTCATAGCAAGATACGGAAAAAATATCGAATTTCCCTTTTAAAATTAAAATCTCCAATGAAATTTATATTTTAAATATAAAAAACCTATTAATAATCTACCATTTCAAAACTAATAATTTAATATTCTCTAATATAACTTGAATTCATAAATGCAGAAGAATACAGATTATAGGAATAATATAGAAATTGTAGAATTTTCACCAGGGAAAGATCCTTATGAGAACGCTCGAAGAAAAGGATCTAGAAAGTGGATATTAGCACATATTTTTCATGGTTCAAATAAACTATTTATTACTATTGTATTTTTTACAACCATTTTAGCAGCTAATTTATCCTCAGCGATTCTTGTTGTAATAGGAAATGCAATCACCGATTTTTTAAATGGAAACCAATCTTCATTGATATTTTATACTCTTTTTATATTATTATTAAGCACAGGAACGCCTATTTTACGCCTAACTAATTATATGCTACGTGAAGTTATTGCTCAAAGATTAGAAAGAGATTGTCGAAAAGAATTTTATGCAAATTTGCTTGGGAAAAGTCAATCTTTTCACGATCAACAAAAGATTGGTGAAATTATGGCTCGTGCTACTGATGACGTAAGGACTATGAACTATTTGATTAGTCCAGCAATTTCTTTAATATTTGAATCATTCACTGCACTTATAATACCACTTTTCTATATTGTTATTTTTTATCCAACTCAATTAATATTAGCGCCTATAATTTTTTCAGTATCATTTTTCTTCTCCCTAAAATCATACATTAAAAAAATTGGGCCTGTAACCGGGAAACTTCGTGCATTTTATGGGATTATGAACTCTACTTTAAACGAAGCACTCACAGGAATTGAAGTAGTTAAAGCTACAGCACAAGAAGCTAAAGAAATCCAAAAGTATGTAATACATGCTAATAATTATAAGGATGCATATGTTGAACAAGGCGATATCGAAGCGAAATATCTTCCAATACTACTTTTAGCCTTCGCTATTACAGGTGGGTTAATCCATGCTATAATACTTAATTTTTATGGTCTAATGAATATTGGGCAAATCATTGCTTATGTAGGATTATTATCGTTATTGCGCTTCCCTACATTTATTTCTATTTTTGTATTTGCTATAATACGTCTTGCGGTTTCAAGTGCTCAGAGATTACTCGAGCTAATGAATAAAAAGACAGAAATAGATGAAAATCTTGAAGGATATCAGAAATCTATAGACGGAAGCATTAAATTCCAAAATGTTACATTTGCTTATCCAGGGAGTGAAAAACCGGTTTTAAAGAATATTTCTTTTGAAATTCAACCTGGAAAAACATTAGCTATAGTTGGAACGACAGGTTCGGGTAAAACAACATTAGCTAAATTAATCTCACGATTGTATGACGTTAATAAAGGAAAAATTTACATTGATAATATTGAAATACGAGATTATGCATTAAAATCGTTAAGAAATCAGATATCTCATGTAGATCAAGATGTATTTTTATTTTCTACAAGTATTTTCGAAAATATTTCCTTTGGAAAAACTGGTTCTCTTGAAGAGGTTATTCAGGTAGCTAGACAAGCACAAGCTCATGAATTTATATCTAAATTACCCAAACAATATAATTCTGAGGTAGGAGAACGAGGCGTCCAATTAAGTGGTGGTGAAAGGCAAAGGATTGCTATTGCTCGCGCTTTTCTTGTCAACCCTAAAATCTTAATATTAGATGATTCAACTTCTGCTATAGATTCTAATACAGAAGATAAAATACAAATAGCAATCCGAAATATTCTAAAAAACAGAACAACCATTCTTATAACTCATAGACTTTCACAAATTAGATGGGCAGACTTAATAATTGTTCTTAAAAAAGGAGAAATTGTTGCTAAAGGTACTCATGAGGAACTTTTAAAGACTTCAGAAGAATACCAACGTATTTTTATCAAAAAATTTGATGTTGAAATCGATACCTTAATTAAACAATATGAGGAAATTTAAAAATGGCTTATGGATGGGACTTAGAAGCAGAGGAATACGATAGAAAATATAAAGATCGAACTTTATTAAAGCGTATTTTAGGATATTTCAGCTCATATAAGCGCTCTATGGCAATAGTTATTCTATTTATTACAATCTCATCTCTTACATCTGCTTTTGTACCAGTTTTAATTAGTATCATCATCAACAATTTAGAGACGAATAGAAATGCCTTTTATATTGTCTTTATCGTATCTATTATTCTCATCTTAAATCTCTTAAGTTGGGTATTCAATTACTTTCAGCAACGTTATGCATTTCGAGTAATAGGAGGGGTGATGCTGGATCTTAGAAAAGATGCTACAAACTCAGTATTAAATCATGATCTTTCGTTTTTTGATAGAAATCCAACAGGTAAGATAGTTAGTAGGGTAAATTCAGATAGTGACACTTTCGGAACAACTGTAGATTTATCAATCCAGTTAGTCTCATCCATCTTAATTTTACTAATTTTAATCATTATAATGCTTGTCATAAATCTTACACTTTCTTTGGCAACTATTAGCTCAATTCCCTTCTTTTTTATCCTAGCATTAGCATTTCGTAAAATTGCACGGAAAAGAACATTGTTAGGACAAAGAGCTTTAGCATCAGTTAATGATTTTGTTAAAGAAAGTTTTTCAGGTATTCAAATAGCGAAAACTTTTCGTCAAGAAGATAAATTGTATGGAAAATTCGATAAGATAAATACAACTTCATACAAAGTTAATTTAAGAAGAGCATTTGTGTTAAATGCTATTTTTCCTTCCCTAGGACTCATACAAGGAATTGTAATAACATTATTAGTACTATTTGGAGGCAGTAATGTTTTGGGAGGAGGGATGAGCGCTGGCGATCTAAATCTTTTTTTACAGGGTTTAAATTATTTATTTTTTCCGTTGTTATCTATAGCATCGTTTTGGCCCACATTCCAAGCTGGAATGGCTGCCTCTGAACGAATCTTTGCATTAATAGATACTTTACCTCAAGTAATTCAAAATGATAACATTAATCCTTCAAGATTAAAAGGCAGCATAGAGCTCAAAAACCTAGTTTTCTATTATGAAAAAGAAAAAATAATTTTTAATAATTTTAATCTTTCAATTAAAGCAGGAGAATCTTTAGCAATTGTTGGACATACTGGGGCAGGAAAATCAAGTTTAGCAAAACTCTTAGGAAGGTTTTATGAATTTCAAGCCGGTGATATATTGGTTGATGGAGTTAGTATTAGAAATTATAACCTTAAAGAATATCGAAAGCAAATAGGAATTATTCCTCAATCTCCATTTCTTTTCGCAGATTCTATTGAAAATAACATAAAATATTGCTGTATAGACGCAAATACAGAAGATGTTTATAATTCTTTAAACGTTACGAGTGGTTCCGAGTGGATCGAGGATTTACCAAACGGATTAAACACCGATACTGGAGAAAGAGGTAGTCGTCTTTCTATGGGTCAGCGACAACTAGTAGTTTTTGCTCGGGTCTTATTAGAAAACCCTGCTATCCTTATTTTAGATGAAGCCACAGCTTCAGTTGATCCTTTTACAGAAACACGAATTCAAGATGCTTTACAAAAAACTATCGAAGGCCGGACATCAATAATCATTGCTCATCGACTCTGGACTGTGCGACATGTAGATAGAATTATTGTACTTGATCACGGGAAAATCGTCGAAGAAGGAAATCATGATGAGTTAATGGTTAAAGGAGGTATGTATGCCGAACTTTATAACACATATTTCAGGCATCAAAGTCTTGAATATATAGAAAAAATGAAAGAACAAGTCTAATTTATCTATTCTTTAAAATAAAAAAAAAAGTTAGAAATATTATTTTGCCATATTTTCTAAAGATTTAGAACGATTCTTAGCTGTCCCAAATTTTAATTTAAATTTTCTAGAACTTAAATTATGATGTTGGAATGCTAAATACAAAAGAAGAAATGTGAATGTTATCCCAAAAATTGCAAAACCTGCCCATAATGATGCCCAAGGAGCGGAATACAAATTGGAACGTCCAATATTCATAAGATTTCCTAATTGTTGGGGGATTAATGAAGGTGTAAACCTTAAAAATCCTAATGTTGCATAGATTAAAACTGCGATTGAGAAATTTAATGGAATATGAGCTAGTAATTTTTTTCCAGTTCGATAAAGATCAACTCTAATATTACCAGATATTATATTTGCAATAACCCGTGTGAAATTAGGTACCATTAGTACTCCCACAATTAATAGAGTGATTCCATAATACGTTCCTAATATACCAAGGAATAGAAGTACTATTATAAACATGGGAAATGTATAGAAAAAAACCATTGCTGCCATTACTAATTTATATCCCCATTTACGAAATCTTCCGGCTAAATATCCTAATGGAATTCCTCCAACTAAGCTAATAAGAACTGCCATAATCCCAAAAAGCATTGAATCTTGTATTCCATACATCACTAAACCTAATACATCCCCCCCTAATGCTGTTTGTCCTAAAGGATGGTCAGGAGAAGGTGGGTTCCAAGCTCCTAGCTGAACAGCCGATGCTTCTGCTAAAGTATATTCTGTAATTAACTGTGGAAATATTGCTATAATAATTAAGAAAATCATTAAGATTGCACCAACAATTCCTAAAGGTAGAGATAAATCCTTCGTTTTTCGTATTAAAAACTTTTTATTATTTTCTTCAGAGCTAATCTCATTTATATCTTTTTCCCTATTAGCTTTTTCTTCCACACTTGGTTCAGATTTAGGTTTTGCATGTACACTTTTTATGTATTTATAGAAACAGAAAGATATAGTTGAGATAGTTAAAACAATTACGAAGATGACTACTATAACAAATAGAGATCGCATTAAAACAAAATGATCCACTAAATTTATCGCGTCTATGAGAAGTGAACCTAAAAAATTCAAATTAAACGTAAAATCAATTAATATATAAAACATAAAAATAAATCCGAAAATACTCCCTGTTATAACCGTATGCCTTAGGAGTGATTTTTTATGTGATTTATTTCCAATGTAAGAACGAGTTTGCCAAGCGATTAATGCAAAAGTACTAACTCCTAATATAATCATTGGAGTTAATAGGTGATAAAAGATATCTATGGCTAATGCCCAACTTCCATCCAGTAGTGAATCGAATATTAGAAAACCTGTCCTCAATGTGGGATCTGGATTCGCTATACTTTTGTAACCAACTGAAGGAATAATCCCTGCACCATATGCAAGATAAAATTGACACGCCATTCCAATGATAAAAACAGGAAATGCTAAAACCGTTATTTGTAATAATTGAATGAATTTATCATACCATTTTCCCCTTTTTTTTGCTAAAAATCTCCCTAGTAAAAATCCTAAACCCACCACAATTATAAGAGGTAAAAGCATAAATTCAATCATTCGAGTTGCTCGTATTCCTAAAATATCAATGACCGGAGTCGCAGGAGCTATAGTAAAAGAATCCCCTAAATTACCTGTAAACGTTTGACATAAAAACATAAAAAACTGTAAGAAAGGTGGTAAGTGTAACCCCAATAAGTGTTGTGCTGCGGTATATTGAGCTGGGCTAGGACTAAATATGCCATGAGCGGCTAAATAAGCTAGCACAGGATCTCCGGGTAAAATATAAATAAGTGAAAAACTGATTATTGATCCAAAAAGGAAAATTACAGCTCCAATGCTCAACGAGCAAAGTATATTCCTATAGCATTTCTTTATTTTGATGATTAAATCACGTCTTTGAGAAGGTGGCATTAAGACCCGCGAATTAAATAGAGTCCCTAATATAATAATTGTTCCACTAATGAATGGGGTTATAAAAGCAAATCCAGGGATAAAATATCTAATAAAAGAGCCAAATGTAAATAAAGCCCAAAATAAATGTATAAATGGAGGAATGAAAAATAGACCACCGAGTATTAACCAGAATTTATAGAATCTTTTGAAATCTCCTTTTCTAGAAATTATAGCTAATACTATAACTGCGATAGAAAGACCTGAGAGAAGGATTAAGGGAATTAGATTGAAGAAAAATGTTTCAGGATTCCAGTAGAAGTAATTAAATGTTGGATCTGCATCCACGTATATCAACCCGAAGAACCAAAAAAAGTTGCTTAAAAGTATTGAGGCAGGAGTAAAGAGACCAATAAGTGTTAATACTCCCCCAACTAACGGAAAAGACCAAATATGATTTAAATTTTTATCCATTTAAATCATCTCATTTCTTTTAGATTACGCGTTTATACTTTTAAAAAGTTAATTGATATTACTATAAAATAAATTTATTATATAAATATTATGGACTGAATCATAAAATGGGAAAACCTATATTATTAAAATACAAAATAAAAACTGGTCTATAAAAAATATTAATAGGGTTTAAATTTGTCTAACTTAAAGAAGAAATAAGATTATATAATATTTATAAGGTTGACATATTTAATGAAAGTCAGTATTAAATATTATGAAATTTTAGAAGAAAATTTAAGAGAAGAATTGATATGGCTAACGGAAGAATTTCGCATTATGTTTAAACCTAAAATAGATAATTATAATGAGAAAGACAAGAAGATTGCCAATGAAATTTTAGATTATATTCTTGATAATACTTACGTCTATGATAATATTAAATTGTATAATTTGCTATTTGATGCTATAGAAAATCTTGAAAAAAATTATCCTGGATTAATTTAATCCTATATATATAAAAGAATATTTTGAATTAAATTTAAGAATTATAATCTAATGTAACGATTTCTTTCCCATTCAGAGACTACTACTCTGTAGGCGTCATATTCCTCGAGTTTTGCATAATAATAATTTTTAAATGCAGTCTCTCCAAATACTTCTTTCATCAATTCAGAGTTTTTAAATTCTATTAATGCTTCATGTAAGCTCCCTGGCAAAGAAATTATTCCTTCCTTTTCCATTTCTTTAGAAGAAAGATGATATACATTTCTGTCTGTTGGTTCAGAAATTTCAATATCTTCAGATATTATACCTTTTAAACCCGCAGTTAAAAGTACACTAAATTGAAGATATGGATTTCCAGATGGATCTGGACACCGAATTTCACATCTTGCTGCATTAGGGCGACCATGAAAATCAGGAACTCTAATTAAGGGTGACCTGTTTCTGAATCCCCACCCTAGATAAATTGGGGCTTCGTAGCCAGGTACTAGCCTTTTATAAGAATTTGGCCAACTACTAAGAACCGCACACATAGCTCTAGCATGCTTTAATTGTCCCGCAATCCATTTTTTCATTAAAATTGAAATATGATCTTTATCATTTTCATCATAAAATAAATTATTTCCGTTCTTCCATAAAGATTGATGCACATGCATCCCTGAGCCATTTATTCCATGAAATGGCTTTGCCATGAAAGTTCCTACAAGATTCTTATTCGCAGCAACAGTTTTAACTATTGTTTTTATTGTAATTGTATTATCAGCTGTATTTACAGCTTGATCATAGCGAAAATCTATCTCATGCTGACCAAAAGCAACTTCGTGATGAATACATTCCACGTTAATTCCCATAGCATCACAATATTCAGCAATTTGATATCTTATCATTTCGCTAATATCATAAGGGTCATAATCAAAATAACCTCTCAGATCTGATGGTTTAAATTCTTGTTTAGTATCAGGTGTAAGTATAAAAAACTCCATTTCTGGAGCACAATAATAGGTATAACCGTGTTCTTCTGCTTTTTTTATGGCCCGTTGCAAAATATGTCTTGGATCCCCTTCATATCGTTGACCATCAGGTTTATAGATGTCACAAATAACTCGAGCTACCTTATTTTCCTTCCTCCATGGCAAACGATAAAATGTGCTTGGATCTGGTAATGCAACTTTATCACTCTCTTCAATCGCACCATAACCTGTTATTGAGCTGCCATCAAAATTTTCTCCATCCTCAAAAACTTCTTCAATGCGTTTTGAATTTATTTCAAAAGATTTGATAATACCGTGAATATCAGTAAATTGGAGATAAATAAATTTAATATCTTCTTCTTTTATCCTTTCAATTACAGTATTACATAAATCCTTTCTCTTAGGGTTGTTTTTTTCAATCATTTTTAATCTTATGCTTCTCTTTTTCTATTTTTACTAATTTTAATATATAAATAATCCCTAATTTTTATTTTATAAATATAATTATGATCATATATATAAAAATCTTAATATTTTCTAGAACATATGTTAACATTAATGGAAAAAAAGGTTTATATATGATCATAAATTGAATATATATGTGAACGAATGATTTATTTTACAATTTTTGTCGAGGTAAAAAATAATCATTTGGTTATCTTTTTGCGTTGAAAGTGTACAATTGCATACTTTTATAATAATTATATAACTTCTAATAGTATGACTGAACGATCTAGCCTTAAAGATATTTCGCAAATTGACATTGAGATCTTAAAAAAATTAAGTACAGATGGAAGAGTCTCTCTTCGACAACTTGCAAAAGATTTAGGAAATAAATCACCTGTAACGGTTAAAAACCATATAGAAACGTTAGAAGATGACGGGATTATCATAGATTACGGTGTAAAGATTGATTATGAAAAACTAGGATTCGATATTATTGCCCTAATCGAATTAACAATATCTAAGGGAAAAATGTTGGAAGTTGAAAAAGATATCGCAAAAAATCCAAACATTTTTGCAGTTTACGATATAACCGGAGAATATGATGCCCTAATAATTGCGAAATTCCAAAATAGAGGCGATTTAAGTAAAATGATAAAAGAAATCCATACATCTCCTTATGTTGAACGCACTAATACACATATAGTTTTAAATGTTATCAAAGAGAATTGTTCTTTTAAAGAGTTAATAGACAAAAAGAGTTAAAATAATTTTTTTTAACAAGGATATTTACTTACATCAGTTCATTGTTTAATAATTGCTCCACAATAACTACAAATATTCGAATTTTTAATTGAAAAGATTGGATTATAAGGTATTTTATAAGTACCTCAAAAAATTTTAGATATTTAAAGGTTTTATAATATATATTACTATAGAAATC
>JBHLNS010000012.1:0-72858 GCA_048941285.1 Promethearchaeota archaeon | reverse complement strand
GCTTTATGAACTAATCCGGCTTCTTCGCATTGTTTTAAAATCTTTAATGCTTCCTCTTTAGAAACTAATTTTGAAAAACCGTGGGTTGATGTGTGTCTAGCAGATTTACCTAAAGTAAAACAACTTGGAATAAGTTCAATTTGTTTGCAAGGACTTCCCAAAAATTCATTATGTTGTCGACAATAACAATATCCTACAGCGATATCATCATATTTGTCAATTAATTTTTCAATTTTTTGGGTTGGTAATATTTCTTCTAAAGGGGGTTCTAATTCTTCATTTAAAACGATATTGAGTTCTTCGCCTGTTTCTCGATTCTGTAAGATTGGTACTGTTCTATCTGTAGGGGAAATATCATTTAAAGATGATTCAAATCTATGATAATTGGATAGGACTAGCTCCCTATTTTCTTCATTAAATTCATGAAATAAATTTGCTAAGTAATTGTTTTCTTCTGTCTTATCAAGTTTTTTCATAAAAATATATTCAAACTGTCTTGCAATTGGCAAAAGGCGATAAACCATAATTCCTTGTCGATTTTGTTGATTGAATATCACACCTCTCTTCGCTAGATCATCAGCTTTCTTTAAAATTTCCTCTTCAGATAATCTACTACTCTCCTTCAATTGTTCAATTGTCTGTGAAATATTATTCTTAAAAGAAATTACAAGATCTAAATGTTCTTTCTTTATATTGAACTTTAAAATATCAAGCATGATATCTGTAATCGGATAGGGAAAACCTCCCGCTTTAATTAATATATGAGCAGCTTCCCGATATTTTTCATTAATGGTAATTACCATACATAAAACTCCAAAATTTCATTTTTTTTTTTAATATAGTATTAAAAATACTCTCTTAATTAAAAATCATCTTTAATTATAATCTGGGTTTTGGAAAATAATCATAAATTGAAGAGATTATTTACTGTTATTTTGAAGGATTTTAAAATTAATGCAGTAAAATCAAATTCCGATTATTCTTAAACATAAATTTAAATTGATTATTTAGGTTATTTAATTATCTGATTGAATTAATGAATTAAATTTAACTAAATATTGTATTTCTAACATTTTCAGGCATTTAAAAGTGATTTAATTATGGAAGTATTTTTAAAACGAGCTGAACGTTCTTTTAAGGAAAAATTGGGTGAAGATAAGACAATTTCAATTTTAAATAATATCAAAAAAGCTACTAATGAAATTCCCGCTAAATTTAGAAGAGTAATTGGCTCAGAAATACCAAAATTCTTATTTAATTACTCACAAGAAATTGAGGATGTTTCACCTGCCATTACCGAGGCAGTTTTAAATTCTTTTTACATATTTGCAGAATTATTGAAAGATTTAGTAAATAAGGAAAGAAATCAAGTGAATCAGATGTTAATAAATAGAAGTAATAATGAAATGCGCAATCTTTCCGATTTGCTAAATGCTTTTGTCATAAGAGCGAAAAAAGGTGAGGCTATAGAAAATCTCGAAACATTTGAAGATTTAATGACATACATGCTTGGTGGAAAAGCAGAAGTCACCCAGATGAATGATATTGAATTATTTCTCAAGCGAGCTGATAAGAATCTTTCAGAGAGATTGGGAGAAGAAAAATTTCAAGCGTATTCGGAAAAACTCAAGACTTCACTAGAGCAAATCGATGATTTACATCGGGATCAAATGAGCTCCGAAATTTCAAAATATTTATTTAAACTTTCAGAAAATGTCGATAATTTTTCTACAGAAACATTAGATAGCATATTTACTCATGTTTTACTATTTTCTAACTCAATAAGAGATTTGGGTGGAAAAACATGGGATCAACTTAGTCAGGAAATAAGAATAAGAAGTAATAATAAATTACATTCTTTAGTCGATCTATTCAAGGAGCTTTTAGAGGAAGTTAAATCAGGAAATATATTAGAAAAAAGTAATGAACTTGAAGATATTTTAATTCACTTATATGGGGCAGAAAAAGAGCGAATTCAATTTTCTGATGTAGAAGCATTTTTAAAAAGGGCAGAAAAAAAATATTCATTGATTCTTGGACAGGATATGATTCAAATGCTCATGAATGAGCTAATGGATGCTATAAATCAAATTCCAGAGCAACATAGAGAGTATCTTGGTTCTGATATTGCGAAATATTTATTCAAATATTCAGAAACAGCATCATATTATGAACCTGAAAAAGTAGAATTGATATTTAATGGAGCAATCATGTTTGCTAATTCTTTGGTGGAGATTGAAGATTTAAATAAAGCAGAGGTTAATCAATTCATTATTAACAGATCGAATCATAAAGTTCGTGGATTATTTGATTTATATTTAGAATTTCTAAAGAAAATAGAAGTTCGTATGCCTTTTTCATTGGAACCAACATTTGATGAAATTTTAGTACATACGTTAGGTAGATATAGTGGTCCAAAAATTTTAGAACAAGGAGGATTGATTCATGAATTATTAGCAGATTTTCATGAAGAAATCCCATTAACTGTCGAACATTCAAATTGGGCGAAAGCTTTAATAGAAATAATCCCTCGTTATTTAGATATTCTTCCAAAAGCTGAAGGAGATCGAATATTGGACTTAATATGGGAGAATAAATATCCAATGGATCAAGTTATTGAGAAATATCAAACAAAAATTACCGAATTACCCAGAGAAAAAGAAAAGACATTCATGTTCAGACTTATGAATATGTTAACTAATCAGATTTTGCAAGATGAAGAGAAAGATAAAATATTAGCTGGAGCTTTAGCTCTTAGAATCCTTGGAGGTATATTTGTTGAAATTTTTGGTGGTAGAAATGCCCAAATAAGAGGAATTCGTCTTAACCAATTAATAAAAGATAGAAAGGTCTCAAATTTAGAAAATAAAAAGAAAATTGATGATCATATTAATAGAATCCTAGAAGAAGATTTAAAAGCCATTCAAAAGCAAACTATGACAATAAATACAATTATTCCTATACTAACTAAAAAGAGATATTTCATTAAAACCTATGACATAATAATGAAAGATTTTCCAGAATTTATTGTAAAAATGATTACAGTTAGAGAGGAAGAAAAGTTGAGGGATATTGGTGAAGATTACAAGAAACCGGGAGTTTCAGTAGAATTAATACATCTAGTTAATAACTTTTTGATTGAACTTGATTTAGCAAGGAGGTTCTATAAAAAGTATTTTGAAGAAATGTATTCAATAGCTATGGATGCTCAAAAAAATATGTTGACTGTTAGAAAATTCTTTAAAACTTTAGTTGAACTTAGTGATAATATAGAAGCTATTGAATTTTTTGAAAGACCTATAGCAAATACAGAACATACAATATATATTGCGTTATTAAAGTATTTGTATGATTGTTTGCCAGAAGTTTTTGAGATCACTAGAACTATTCTCGATGAACAAGAATATCAAAAGAAGATAATGAAATTAGATACTTATCTAAGTGATTTTAAACTTGAACAGCTTAACTTAGAAATTAAAGAAGCTGAAAATAAAATTAAAGAATATGAAGGGATGCAAGAGTGGGACACGACTGATAAGATCAGAAATTTAAATAAGTTTCTTAATAGGGATAAAAATGAACTCAAATTCTATGATACCATGTTTAACCTTCTTAATAAAACAGAAGAAGTAGGTGAAATTCTTAATTTAAGAATAAATTTCTCAAAAACTCTTTTAAAATATTCAGATTCTCTAAAAAAAATACATCCCAACCTCCCAGCAGCATTATATGATTATTTGGAAAATTTAAGTGATTTCACTAAAGAAATAGACAAAATAATTGAAGAATTAAAGAAGAAAAGCTCTTCGGGAATCATCTCTCCCTTTAATTTTAGAGAAAAGAATGATATGGCAGAAACGGCAAAAAAAGAATTGCATGCAATATGTTCAAATGAAGATTTTATGAATCATATAAAATCTATGCTAATAACTTCAAAAAAAAATAATGTATAAAAATATTATGATGATTTAATCTAAAGTAAGAGGAAATAATAAAAAGAGAGACAAGTACTTTAATTTATTTTAAGTTTATTTTTTTCTTGTTCAACTAGCTCTCGACGTAATATTTTACCCGAACCTGATTTTGGAATTTTGTCAACAAACTCAACTTCACGAATTTTCTTGTAAGCAGAAATTCTTTCAGCAACCCAATTCATAATCTCCTGCTCATTTACTTTATCTTTAGATTCAGGTTTTAATATTATATAAGCCTTCGGGATTTGACCAATATCTAATTCAGTAGAGGGTTTACCAATAACAGCAGCATCAAATACGTGTGGATTTTTAAAAAGTAAGTCCTCAAGCTCAGCAGGTGCAATGCTCCAACCTTTATATTTTATCATTTCTTTGATTCGATCTAAAAGATGTTCATACTCATCTTCATCTATATAGGCCATATCGCCAGTTCTCAGCCATTTTTCACCCGTATTTGGGTCAATCCAAAATGCTTCTTCTGTTGCTTCAGGTTTATTCCAATATCCTTTCATTACTTGAGGTCCCTTAATAACTAACTCACCAACCTGACCACGTTCAGGTATTTCTAGACCTGTCTTTAAATCAATAATTTTATGAAATGTATCTGAAAGTAAAGTACCTTGAGATTCCATTTTACGACGATACATTGGATTCACAGCTACAACTGGAGAGGCCTCAGTCAAACCCCAACCGTGTTGGATAGTTGCTTCTTTAGCATTACATTTCAGTTTTGCAAGTTTATCAAATCTTTCAAGAAGTTCAAGAGGGATTGGTGCAGCACCATTGTTAAAGATTTTTAAATTCTCCCAATTATATCCTTTTATATCTGGATCTTCTAGATGTCTAACTACTTCAAGAAATATTGGAGGTACGCAAAGACTATAAGTAACTTGATATTTTTCAAGGAGTTCACAAAATTCTTCTACATTAAAACGAGGCATCACAACCTGCGCAGCACCTAATAAGATTGCTTGGTTCATTCCAACATTTAAACCATAAATATGATAAAGAGGGAGCACTATTATAGCAATATCCAATTCACTTAACTCAAATGTTTGAGAGATTTGAACTATATTTGATACTATATTATAATGAGTAAGCATAGTCCCTTTTGGCAAACCAGTTGTTCCACTCGTATATACTAAAGCTGAAAGATCCTCTTTTGCATTGAATTCGTATTCTGGTGGATTTGGTTTTGTTTTTTCCATCATATCTGACCAATTAAAAGTTCCATTTGGTACACTTGGTATTTCTTCTGATGGTATTACTATAATGTTTTTAATGTTTGTTCTATCCTTAACTGCTGCTACATTTGGATATTCATGTTGGGAAACTATTATCGTTTCTGCTCCAGAATCATTTGCTTCATATTCTACTTCATTTTTTTTGAATTGTGGGTTCATAGGTACAAGAATTGCACCAGCTTTTTCTAATCCAAAGAAAGAAATTTCCCAAGGGATTGAATTTGGGCTATATAAAGCAACTCGGTCTCCCTTCTTAACCCCTAAATTTTTTAATATAGTAGCGAATATATCTACTTTTTGTTTAAATTGTTTAAAAGTTAGTTCTTTGGGATATAAAAAAGCTAGTTTGTCTGGAAATCTCCTAGCCGTATCTTCTAAAATTTTATGAATAGAGATTTCAGGATAATAAAGGTGACCTCTTTTGAATTTAACCACTATTTACACCTATTTAATTTTTATTTTTAAAATTATATATAATTTTCATTAAGCTCATTTAATAATAAAAAAAGAAGTAAATTTAGAATATTGTTATTTAATTTCAAGGATTTTTTTTACTAATTTCTTTTTTTCTTCTAAATTAGATTGGCGTGAAATCATAATTCTTTGTGCTTGAGGAGATCCCGCCCCATGCATAGATTCTGTTCTATAACTAACTGATGCTACACCCATTGTTAAGTTTTCAATAAAACGTAAGACTTTGTATCTATCTTCGGCACATATTCCTTCACAGGTTGTCAGATATTTTTCAATTAATGGCCCAATTTCTTCCGATTTAAGATCTTCTTCAGATGGCATTGTACAAATCATCCCTCCTGCAATATCTTCTGCAAGTCTTCCAATTTCATAAGGAAATCGCGTAACATTTTGTTTACATACATTTGCTAATAACATATCCATTTCATAATTACCAGCTTCTCTTTGAAATCCTAATGAACTACAAGCAATTCCACAACTATACAATGTTTCATTCAAATGAGACATTTCAACAAGTTTATCTCTTATATGAGATGCCTTTTCAGTACCATTGTATTCTGAAATTAGAGCTGTCGCTCCAATAAGCACATCTCCAACTCCAACCTTACAACCCCCATAAGATTGTCTATGAAATCCAGCAAAACGATTAACTAATTCTCCTGAGAATTCAATTTCACCCTTCATAAAGACATTTTCATTTGGAACAAATACATCATCAAAAATTACAAAAATTTCTTGACCACCATATTTGAAGTTCCCTATATCTAATTTTCCTTCTTCAATTTTCCTAGTGTCACATGATTGCCTTCCATAGATTAATGTAATACCTTTTTCATTTGTATCAACTCCAAAACTAACAGCATAATCTTCTTCACCTTGTCTCAGTGCTAGAGTAGGCATAACAATAACTCTATGGGAATTAAGAAACCCTGTTTGATGGACCTTAGCACCTCTAACTATAATCCCATCATCCTTTTCATCTATTATGTGCAAAAAAGCGTCGGGGTCTGATTGTTCCTTGGGTCTTTTACTCCTATCACCTTTTGTATCAGTCATTGCTCCATCAACCATTAAATCTTCTGTTTGAACATCTATCCAATATTTTTTGAACCGTTCATGATAATTAGTACCATTTTTCTTATCCATTTCATAAGTAGTGCTATATAAAGCATTTGCAGCATCAAATCCGACACATCTTTGGAAACAACATGCAGTCTGTTGGCCTAATAATCTCTGCATCTTAACTTTTTTAATGAGATCATCAATAGATTGGTGAATATGTGTAAACCTATTAATTACATCCCCCGTTAAATGGGATTTTGCAGTCATTAAATCTTTATATTCATCCATTTGGGCTAATTCGTAAATCTTCATTACAGTGCTAATTGAAGGTTTGATAATAGGATGCTTCCAAAACTCCTTGACTTTTTCTCCAAACAAATATAAATTTACCGGGCGCTTTATACTTTCTAAATACTGTTCAGGTGTTTTTAAAGGCATGACTATCTAAATCATAAAATTTTATATTATTTAATTAAAAGAACATTGAATTTTTATAGATACCTAAATTAATTCATAAGAATAAGTAAGCTTTTATTTTTATTTTGTTCTACTGATGCAAGCATTTATGAAATCTAAATATATGGGAGAAGGATAATAGGGACGAGATTTGAATTCAGGGTGGAATTGAGTACCCACCATCCAATGATCTTTCCGATCTAATTCTATACTATTAATAATTTGTCCTGTTTCATCTCGGCTAGATACAAGTAATCCCTTTTGTTTAGCGTCATCAGTTATAAATCTCTCCTGAATGTGAAATCTATGTCGGTATCGTTCATATATTTCTTCTTGTTTATAGGCCTTATGAAGCCGTGTACCCTTTTCAACAATTATTTTTTGAGCACCTAATCTCATTGTACCACCAATTTCAGTTACACTTTTTTGACTTTCTAAAATATCAATAACGGGATATGGTGTATTTGGATTAATTTCAGTTGAATTTGCATTTTTTAACCCTAGATACTTTCTGCAAAAAGCCACAAAAAATAATTGAGCCCCAAAACAGATACCTAAAAAAGGAATCTTTGCTTCCATCGCATATTCCGCTGATTGGATCATTCCCTCCACAGCTCTTTCTCCAAATCCCGGAGTAAGCAAAATTCCATCACAATCTTGTAGTTGTTCTTGAAGATCTGTGTTTTCATCTAAATTAATCATCTTTAATTCTGTCTTATAACCTAAATGTGCAGCTGCATCTTCTAAAGCTACATTTATAGAAATATAGGAATCTGAAATGTTAAAATATTTCCCTGGCATTGCTATTTTGACGGTTTTATTCGCATTTTTGAATAATTCTACCATTTTTACCCATTCTGAATAGTTTGTGACCTCACTATAAGACACCAGTTTTGCCTTTAGATCTATAAGCTCACAAATAAGATCACCCAATCCCTGTTTCTCGAACAAAAGTGGTAACTCATAAACAACTTCTAAATCGGGATTAGAGATTACTGCGTTTTCGGGAACATTGGAATATAAGGAAATTTTTCTTTTAATATCATTAGCTAAAGGTTTTTCACTTCTACCTATTATAATATCAGGTTGTAATCCTAAACTTTGAAGCATTTTAACAGAATGTTGGGTTGGTTTTGATTTTTGTTGCCCTACAGCTCGAGAATATGGAATAAGTGTGACATGAACAAAAGCAGTTCGTTTTGGGTATTCTAATTTTAGTTGACGAAAGGCTTCAAGAAATATACTTGATTCTAAATCACCCACAGTTCCTCCACATTCAATTAGTAATACATCTAAATCTTCTGTCTCAGCAATTTCCATTAATCTTTCTTTAATAATATCAGTCACATGAGGTATTATTTGGACTGTTTTACCTAAAAACCTACCTTTCCTTTCGCTAAGGATGGTAGAAAGATAGATTTGACCAGACGTAATATTATGTGAAGGATGCATCTCTATTCCTAATATTCTAGAATAAGTGCCAAAATCTTGATCAATTTCAGATATTCTATATGATCTTTCATCAGATTCTGGAACAGGTTTAAAGTCCCATACATCTTCAGTTATAAAACATTCTCCGTGCTCAACAGGATTCAATGTTCCAGGATCTACATTTAAATATGGATCAATTTTAACAACTGACACTTTAAAGCCACGAAACTGGAGTACTTTGCCAATACTAGCTGTAGCAACTCCCTTGCCTATTCCTGACATTACTCCTCCTGTCACGAATACAAATTTACTGTTAGAATTCATATTATCGACTTTTATACCAGTATTTATGTTAACTTTTTAAAATAAAATTATAAAAATAAACCAACTATTAAAAGAATTTCTAGTTCCCATTTCTATTTCTAGTGTTCTACTATTAAAATATGATCTCCTTTTGTATTTAATCATTTGATTTAATTAATTCATGGTATTAATGATTTTTTATTTGTTACTTAAAGATAAGAGAATTTTAATTATATTTGTAAGTATAGAAATTAATAAGAAAATCCTAAAAAAATATCATTTAAAATAAAGAAAAATAAAAAGTTAAATTAAAATTAACAGATTCTAACTAAAATTTTAATATCTTTATGCATTTGGTCAGCTAAACCCTCAAAAGCATGAGGGACTTCATCTATATCTATGATTTTAGTAATTAATGGTTTAATATCCACTTTTTTCTGTTCTAGTAGTTCTATTGCAGTCTTAAAAGTATCTTGATTATAACCAAAAATGCCTCTTAATGTGATATTTTTAACAGCAATACCATAGAAATTTTTCAAAACGCCGATATCAGGATCCATTCCAACCAATGTGATATGCCCACCTCTTCGTGCTAATTCTATCGAAGTACTAACAGTATCCTTTATTCCTACGCAATCAAAAACATGAGGGGGCCCAATTTTCTCAGTAAACCTCTGTATCTTTTTCCAATTTTGTGGATTAAATGCTTTAGTAGCTCCAAATTCTAACGCGATTTTTTGCTTAGATTCTACAGGATCTAAAACAAAAATGTTACTAACTCCAGCTGTTTTTAATGCTATAATCGTCATTAAACCTATAGTTCCAGCACCAAAAACTGCAGCACTTTCTCCTAATCTAATCCCAGATTCTTGAACTGAATATATGCCTACTGCTAATGGCTCGATAAGAGCACCCTCCTCTAATGATATTAAATCAGGTAGAATATGAATTCGCTCGTGATTCACATTAAAAAATTCCACCATAGCGCCATGAGTTAGGGTTCCTATAGCTCTAGGAGCGAATTTACATTTGTTCTCTTGGTTCCGATTACACCAAAAACAATCATAACAAGGGAGATTTGGATTTATTGTTACTTTATCCCCGACTTTTAATCTCTTTACACCTTCACCTACTTCATTAATTATCCCAGAAATTTCGTGTCCTATTATTATTCCTGAGCCATACATCCCTGATTTTTTAAAAGATTCTACATCCGAACCACAAATACCACAATATTTGACCTCAATTAAGACTTCATCAGATTTAATACTAGGTTTTGGTAAATCGTCTTTTACAACAATTTTTCCAACACCTTCATAAAATACGCCTTTCATAGTTTTTACCGTGCATTTCCATTATTTTTTGGATGATATTAGAGGATCCCCATACTTCCCATAAGTTTAGTTGTATCAGGGGTTTCAAACCCTATCTTTACATCTAAAACGGCAGGTTTTCCTGAGTTTATTGCTCTTTTAAGAGCTGGTTTAATTTCATTAGGATCAGTTACGACTTCCCCATAGCAACCAAAACCTTCAGCACATTTTGCATAATCAAATTCTGGAAAGTCTACATCAATGTATCTTTTTCCTTTAAACAATTTCTGTCCAGATTTAATCATTCCCCATGCACTATTATTAGCAATCACATATACTAGATTCTTTAAATTTAATCTCACCGCAGTTTCTAAATCTTGGATATTAATCATAAAACTCCCATCCCCCGCTATAGCAACGACTTGCTTATCTGGCTTTGCCAACTTTGCTCCAATTCCATATGGTACAGCAGTACCTAATTGACCCATACCCGTAGCTGCTAATGTTGAGAGTGGTTTTCGTACATTATAATCAAAAATTTGCTCTGCTGCTGAAACAGATATATCTCCACCATCAAGAATTAAAATCGCTTCTTCTTCTATAGTTTCTAAAACATCTTTAATAAGTCTCTTTGGTACTATTGGTACTTTATCCTTAGATAATTTCTTATTCAATTTTTCAATATTATTCTCTCGCGTATGGATAAGATCATCCAACCATTCCCTACTTTCTACTCTATCTGATTTTTTTGCCTTTTCAAGTATTTGGGTCAAGAAATGTTTACAATCTCCATGAATACCTAATGTTATTGGTTTCGCACGGCCAATTATAGCGGGATCTATATCTACTTGAATTAAAGTCTGAGAATCTTTCCAAAAAGGTTCTTCACCATGTGCCATTGTCCAAGAAAATTTACATCCTAGAGCAATGATAACATCTGCTTCCGGTATTATCTTTAATCCCATACCAGCAACACCAGCTCCAAATAAATATTGAGTTTTATTTGGTATTGTCCCGATTCCAGTACTCGTTGTAATTACAGGCAACTTTAAATAGTCAACAAATTCTTCTAGTTCACTCCAGGCCTCTGCTCGCGAAATACCTCCACCCGATATAATCAATGGTTTTTTGGCATTTTTTAATAGGTTTAAAGCCTCTTCAATTAATTCATCCTTAATAGCTGGTTTTTCAAAAGCTCGATATTTCTCTTTATTTAGGATTTCTAATTGATCTTCCTCAATCTCTTCAAGAAAAGCATCTTCAAATATTTCTAATAAAGCAGGCTGAGGTCGACCACTTAAAACTTCTCTAAAAGCTTTATGAACTGCATCTGGGATTTCTTTTAGTTTGCGAACACTTTTCTGATATTTTGTAATTGGTTTATACATTCCGATTTGATCAAGACTACCCTGCAAAGTAAAAGAATCCTGAAACTCAGAATTTACTTGAGGCACAATCGCAATTACAGGAATATTATCTGCCCAAGCCGCCCCAACTCCTGAGATTAGGTTTGTTGCTCCAGGTCCAGCGGTTCCAAAACATATACCAGGTGTATTTGTCAATCTCGCCCACGCATCAGCCGCATGGCCTGCTGATGCCTCATGTCTGAATAAAACTGTATTTATCCCTTGTTCTCTTCCCCACTTATAAACTGCATCATACATGTTTAAAAATTGTCCACCAGGAATGCCAAATAAATATTTGACATTCTCTTTTAGAAGGCATTTAATTAAAACATCGCCACCATTTATCATTTTCTTTTCTTCAGCCATAATATTCACTTTATTCAATAATTCTCATAAAGTTTGATTTTAACTTTATATTTTCTTGTTTAAATAATTATCTAATTAGTATAATTTTATTTGATAAGGATTTTGGGATGTTTTGGATATTATTATGCTTTATGTTAAGTCTTTCCAAGTTATTGAATGAGTAAATATATTCTGGAATCTCTTTTAGATTATTGTAGCTTAAGTCTAACTCTTTAAGCAGAGTAAGATTTTTAAAAGAATAAGGTAATGTTTCTAATCCATTTTTTCGGAGATTTAACTTTTTTAAATGGGTAAGAGATCCTATTGATTCTGGAATTGATGGTAGTAAAACATCATTCTGGCTATATTTCCTTATCGAATCTAAGTATACTTCAATGTTTTGTAATTTGAAAAGAGATTTAAGAATATCTGAGTTATATTTAATATATTTCCAATTAAAGTAATTAAAAGTTAAAGATTGGATATGTTGATCTTTAATAATTAACCAAGGATCTCTTTCATTAATATTTTTTATAATCTTGAAATATTTATAGCTGTTTGGATTAATTATATAATTTTCTTTACTTTTCGCAAATAATAATTCTAAATCTAAAAAAAATCTTGACTCTTGTGGAACTACTCCGATTTTTTTAGAGAAATCTTTATTCCAGATAAGTAATTCCTTTCTTATTGACTCAAATTGAGGAGATCCAAATTTCTCTATGAACTCAAAAAAAAGTATTAATACTAATGGAGACGTTTCATGTTGAAGAGCCCATATTAAAGCCGATATTCCCTCTTCTAGATAATTTTGAATTATATATTTTGCTACTACAGCTCTGATTATAGCGCTTTCATCTGATACCAGACAATTCTCCATGATTTTAAATAAATTTTCATTTTGAAAATTTAATTTTTCTAAAATTTTAATACTCATGATACGAATTCTTGTATCATCACTACCCTCAATTAATGAAATTAAATGTTCTGTTGCATTTTCTCTAGTTAAATCTCCAGTGGATATTCTCTTTTGAATTTTTTCTGGAGTTATTAATTCTTTCATTTATCAATTCAAGATTAATATTTCTTAAAACAAAATATATCTCAATTCTTATTAAGATTGATATTTTACCTCTTCCAATAAAAATGGTTAAATTTAAATTATACATTAAGCTGTTCTATCTCTGAAAAGATGAGATCAGTGGGAATACCCCATTTTCTTTTTCTATCATTTTTGCCAACAGATTAAAAATTTAATTTTATTCAGTACATTTGATATATATAAATTTCAATTATAAATGTAAGTAAATAATAGTAGTATTACAGGGACTTTTGTCTTCCAATTTAGACATTAGAAATCCTTATTAAATTTTATATGCTTATCTTTAATATTATTCATATAAAGTCTCGATTCTACATATCTTAATATTTTTAATGGATAGGATATTAATGAATGATGATGAGAAAATTGAGTGGAAAAAATGTAAAAATTGTGGCTTTTTGCAGAATAAATCTCATGTAAGATGTCTACACTGTAAAAACAAAGAATTCTCTATCATTCAAGCCACTGGAAATTGTAAACTATTAACTTATACCATTTTAAACGAACCACCTGCTGAATTTCGAAATCAAGGTTCATATGCTCTTGGAGTTGTAGAATTTGAAAATCGAATTAAAGCTCTAGGACAGCTTGCTTCTAGTGAAAATTTACAGACAGGAATAGAGTTAAAACCTGTTTATAGAAAGATTTGTGAAAATTTAGATGGTAAAGAGGTATATACATATATTTTTGAACCAATTTAGCATAAAATTTTAGAGGAAAAATTTATAATGTTCAATTCAAAGGAACTAAATAATATCAAAAATAAACATAAAGAATGGGAAGAAGAGATCTTAAAGAAGTTTATTAAAGATGGTGAAACTAAAAAGAAATTTGAAACACCTTCAGAGGTTTCACTGAAACACGTTTATGGCCCCGATGATCTTCCAGATTTTAATTATTTAGAGGATCTTAGTTTTCCAGGCAATCCTCCATATACTAGAGGAGTTTATCCAAATATGTATCGTGGTAGAATTTGGACGATGAGACAATATAGCGGGTTTGCTGATGCTGCTAAAACCAACGCGAGATTTAAATATTTAATTTCTCAAGGGCAGAAAGGACTTTCAATTGCTTTTGATCTTCCTACTCAAATGGGTTATAATTCTGATAACCAGATTTGTATCGGCGAGGTGGGTCGTATTGGAGTGACAATTAATTCATTAAAAGATTTTGAAAAAGTATTTGAAGACATCTCTTTAGAGACAGTTTCAACTAGTATGACTATCAATGCACCCACTGTAATTCTTTTAGCAATGTATATAGCAATTGGAGAAAAGCAAGGTATAAAGACGGATCAATTAACAGGAACCGTTCAAAATGATATATTAAAAGAATATGTAGCTAGAGGTACATATATTTATCCTCCTAAGCCGTCCTTAAGACTTACAGCTGATGTAATTGAATATTGTTCAAAATATTTGCCTAGATTTAACACTATAAGCATTAGTGGATATCATATGCGTGAAGCAGGATGTAACGCTATTCAAGAAATCGCTTTCACATTAGCAGACGGAATTGCTTATGTCGAGAAAGTTCTTGAGAGAGGAATATCTATTGATGATTTTGCCTCAAGATTATCATTTTTTTTTACTACACATAATTACTTTTTTGAAGAGATTGCTAAATTGAGAGCTGTCAGAAGATTATGGGCTAAAATTATGAAAGAGAGATTTAACGCAAAAGATCCAGAATCATTGAGATTAAGATTTCATACACAAACCGCAGGAGTAACTCTAACTGCTCAACAGCCATTTACAAACTTGATTCGAGTTGCCTATCAAGCACTAGCAGCTGTTCTAGGTGGTACACAATCATTACATACATGTGGATTTGATGAAGCATTAGCCATTCCTACTGAAGAATCAGTTAAGTTATCATTAAGAACCCAACAAATTCTTGCTTATGAGACAGGGGTTACTGACGTTGTAGATCCTTTAGGCGGTTCATATTATATCGAATATTTAACAAATAAATTAGAAGAAAAAGCATTAGAATATATTAAAAAAATAGATAAGATGGGAGGTATAACAGAAGCTATTGAAAGGGGATTTATTCAGCAAGAGATTCAAAATAATGCTTATAGAGAACAGCTAAAAATTGAAAAAGGAGAAAATAAAGTTATTGGTGTTAATGTATTTTGTACCGATGAAAAAACCAAGATAGATACATTTAAATATGACCATAATGCTGAAATGGCAATTATAAATTCTTTAAGCGAATTAAGAGCAATACGGAATGAGGATTCAGTAAAAGAAAATTTAAATAAATTGAGGGAAGTTGCTCAATCTTCAGAAAATATAATGCCGATTATGGTAAAAACAGTAAAATCATACGCAACAATTCAAGAAATATGTGACGTGTTAAGAGAAGTTTTTGGGGAATATGAAAGTCTACAAATTTTTTAAAATTTTAATCAAGAATGCTCCATTCTTTCTTTATAATATGAAATCTTTGATAATAATGGAATAATTTCAAGAGGATCTCCGAAAACCGGAATGTTTCTTTCAATTAATCTTTTTGAAATTCTTTCTCTTTCTTCAGGCTGATTCAAACGTTGTATTATAGGAATTAATGGCTTATTATGTTTATGACCTAAATATAAACTTTCTAAAATATTAGATTCAAAAGATTGATTATTACTTGATTTAAAGATGGGAGTTAGATAAAAACTAGGTAAGTCTAATATTAACCCATCCATCTTTTCATCTGATAAAGCAAGATCAATTGTTTCATATACAGCATTTTCTAAGAAAAACTGAGCAGCTAAATCCAAAGGATTTTTTGCACTTGTTCCTGGTAATAAAAATTTTAAGTTTAATTTTTCTTGAATGCTAGGAGAGAAAGGAGGGACTTTCATTCCTTGTTTTTCTAAAAGATCAACTAAAACAACACCATACCCTCCACTAATACTGAAAACAGCCATATTATTTAGTTTGAAAATACCATAACAGTCAATTAAACGAGCAGTATGTAATAATTGCTCTAAAGTATTAACTTGAATAACATTATGTTGTTTAAGAAAGGCGTTCCAAAATCGCTTATTTCCTGAGATTGATGCAGTGTGAGTTTTAGCTGCAATAGATCCAGTTTCAGATTGCCCTCCTTTTAAAACTATAATAGGTTTTTTATTTTGATTAAGAACCATTTTCAAGTCTTCAATTCTTCCTTCTTTAATGCCTTCTAGATAACATAAAATGATATTTGTTTCTGAATCATGACTTAGAAAATAAAGCAGATCAACAACATCTAAATCAGCTCCATTTCCAAAAGAAAATACTTTTGAAAATTTAATGCCTAGTGCTTCTGCTCCATATATGGCAATATTACATATCCCACCTGATTGGGCAATAAAACCTATATTTCCTGCTATTTTTGGAAACCCTGAACGCCATGCTATTCCCAATTTTGGATAAAAGATTCCCATTCCATTAGGGCCTAAAATCCTTACTTTATTTTGTGCTCGTTCCAACAATTCCCTCTCTAATGCAATTCCTTCTTCTGTTCCGGAATCAGAGAACTCAGATGTAAAAACAGTAACTAATTTTACTTTTTTCCTTACGCAAGAATCTATTGTTTTTAGAACTTGAGATGGTGGAACTGCAATAAAGGCAAAATCTACTTCTCCAGGTATGTCTTCTAATAATTGAAAAATGTAGTTTTTATTAAAATTAGGTATCTCATCAATTTTAGGGTGTACAGCATAAACAGGACCTTTAAAATATTGAGCGTGGTTTTTTAGAAAAAAGTAATCTCGTCTTTTAGAAGGCCCAACAACGGCAATTGATTTAATGTTATTAATAAAAGAAATATCCTTAACTTTTAATTCTCTTGATCCAAGCGACATTAATTAAGTAAAATAAAGAAATAATAAATCTTTTAAGATTCAATTTTGCGATTTTTATATTCAAACATATAAATCTTTTTTCTATCTATGCAACATCGAGGGGAAACGAATTTATCCTAATATCAATTAATTCTTCATTCTCTTCCCAATTTATCATGAAATGATTAAAAATATTTCCTTATGTTATGATATTTTAACTTTAAAATTTACTCAGCATATTTTTTGTTAGAGAATTAATCCTTTATTAACAATAATAATTGAGTTATTCTGATTAGAGATAAATTCATAAAGTGAATATCCTTTTTATTTTCAAATTTGAACAATGGAAAAAAAAAAAATTTATATATTAAACGGCATAATATAAAAATCACTAAAAATGTCTAAAATTTCGAAGGGTGAAAATCAATTAAAGAAGTTTTATGACTTTTTGGCATTGTTCGTGATATCCCCGAACCGTATCGGGTTTAGGATATTTGAATAAAAATATGAAAATGGAAAAGAAAAAAACTTTACATAGAAAATAGAGTTGATATATGAAATGAAAAAAATAAGAATTTCAATTCTAGTAGCATTATTTATAATCCTAGGCGCATTAACTTTAGGATTTTTTGGTAATGTGTTTACAGAAAATCCAATTGTACTTCCAGATTATGAACCTATAGATTGGAAAAGTGGACTTGCTGGTAATGTACAGTTACCTAGGTTTGATCCAGATGTAGTACCTGCATATTATTCTGCTGAATCAAGCTTGGGTATGGCAACACCTCCAGTTGGCACTGTAGTTTATGATTGGTATGTAGGTGCAATAAGTGGTAGTCCTTGGATGACACTTAGAGGCATTGGTGATTTTGTTGAACTTTGGGTACAAAACGACCTTTCATTTCCAGCTGGTGATCCTAGAAATGATGAACCTTGGAGATGGCAGATCACTGATGATATGGTTGATTATTTAGTAGATGAATTTGATGATACAATCTATGCAATAGATACGGGCTATTTTGGTACACCATTTGATAGAGATGGAACTGGTACTATTTTTGAAGCGATAGGCTGGCCTTCCTATACATGGGATTGGATTGAAACAACCGATCCTGATAACCCTCAAAGAGTTATTTTAAAAATCATAAATTATCGGGATGATAACTATTATGATCCTACCTATCCATCATACGTAGCTGGTTTCTATAGTTCTACATATACCTGGGATTACTACAATAGAAACATGGTTCATCTTGATTGTTGGGCATGGTGGCAAAGATTAGGTCCTGAAGGGACTTCTTGGATACCAGAACATCCTGAGATGGTCGTTACACGACCTAACTTATATGAATCTGTACTTGCTCATGAATTTCAACATAATATTCATGCTGACAGATTGCCTGGTGATGATACTTACATGAACGAAGCATGCTCTTTATATGCTGAACCTCTATGTGGATATGAACTAGATGCTGGTCAAATAGAATGGTTTTTAGCTACACCTGACAATTCCTTAACTGAATGGAGTGATCAAGGTAATATAAACATTTTGGCTGATTATGGAGCTGCTTTCTTATGGGCACTTTATTTAACTGATCACTACGGAAGTACTTTTATGGGAGATTATGTCAAGAACATGAATCCTGGAATGGATGGCATTAATGCTTTGCTGGCCCCATATGGTGTAGACTATTACGATGTATTTCAAGATTGGACAATAGCAAATCTTCTTAATGGAGATGGGCTATATGGATATGATTCTATTGATTTAAGTGAATTGGATGAAGAAATAAGAGTTTATGAACTCGGTAAGAAGAAGATCCCATGGACATCAAGTGAGAAGTTTGGAAAGACATATACAACTGGAACTGAATATGCACCAAATGGTTATGACACACACGTAATCGAATTAGCCCCATTTGGTACAGATTATGTAGCATTAACAGGAATTGAAGGTGAAAATTATATCCTATTTGATGGAAATGATTTCGCTCAATATCCATTTGAGTGGGGTATTGAAAAAGGTGCATGGCATACTAAGAAAGGAGATTTAATGAATATTCTTCTTGCAGGTGAAGCATATGTCGATCCACTAGATCCAACATTATCCATTAATACAAAATGGGAGATTGAACCATATTGGGATTTTGGATTCGTTCAAGTATCTAATGATGGTGGTGAAACTTGGACAACGCTTGCGAATGACTATACAGTGCCTTGGTATGACTATCATGCTTTGCATAAAATAGTTGATAATCTTCCAGGATTAACAGGTTATTCTGGTGGTCGAATTGAAATGGAATTTGATCTTACTGCCTATGCTGGGCAGGATGTTCTTATAGGATTCCGTTATATGACCGATTGGGGTACATTTGAAAAGGGATGGTATATTTATGAGGCGAGTGTAAGTGGTGCTGATCTTGATTTAGAAAATGTTCCAAAAGAAGCAGATTTCATAGTTACGATAATAAAAACTGATGGTGAAAACTATGAAATACACGAATTAACACTTTCAGATATGGATGAAACTGGAATGTACTTTGATGATATTGGTAATGATGAAGATATCATCTTGATTATAAGTACTGTTATGGAATATGGAATAGCTGATTATAAATTTACTGCTATGCAATAAATCTAAATAACTAATTTTTTTTTTTTTATTACTTTGTTCCTCATTGTTAACAATTTAATTTAATCAATTTCAGAGAATAAGATAAATTAGGGAAAAATGGAAAAAATATTAAAGAATGCAGCAAATAAAATACCTCTTCTTTGTGGTGGCGATTGGGCTTATTTCTTATGGTATGGCCCTGATTATTTCAAATGGTATGGAACTGATTACAGTTCGGGGTTTCTTCAAGCAGATGCTGCTTGAAATCTTCTGCTAAATTTGCATAAAATAAGTTTAAAATTCCTATTTTTTTTTCTTTTTTGCTAAATAATATAAAATTATTTAATAGAATAGGTTTTCAGTACATCCTTTTAGAGTATTGAATCTATAAAAATTCAAATCGATCTTGATTTACTTGTGTATCAACTATTTCCTGATGGCTATTATTAAGTAAATCTAGATGGAGCTAAAGTGCCTTTCCTGAATTTATTCAATTGACTGAACCAGGGGAATACTTAATCATCATAGATAGATATCAAGTTTATTTCGGCAACTCGGAGTATTATTCATTTGAAATCATATACTTCCCTAATACAATGGGAAATTGGCATTCAAAAGTCTTTGCTCTTGATTCACGTTTAACGTTAGTAAAACTACCTAATCGCAAGAAAGGATTAGCGATTCTTTGGTTACATTCTTTAACTGATTATTGGGATTATTGGTATGTAGGAGATATTGTTAAAGTGTAATTAAAGGTTGATGAAAATTAACCCAACATTTTTTTTTATTTAGATTTTCTATATTAATTCAGTGATTATTAGATATAAAATTATTAGAATTTAAAGATAAAAATAATTGTTTTGGATTTTTAAAAAATTTATTTAAAATTTTATCCAATGATATGGATGTATAACCTTTTTTCATGTTTTCATTTTTGTCAAAATTTAGTTAGAGAATTTTTAATACTTAAATGCCAAATCTTCCAATATATGTGACAGGTTTGTCAATTAAATAATTCTTACTCTTACATTTAAGTAAAAAACACTATCATAGAAAATCTCATATATAATTTTCATAATTGTAAAATGAAAAAATAAGATTTATATATTAAACGGCATAATAAAAAATCACTGAAAATGTCTAGAATTTCGAAGGGTGGTAATCACTTGCAGAAATTTGATGACTTTTTGGGGATGATCGTAATATTTCAAAAACTAGAAAATTTGGAATATTTGAACACCAAACCTAGATACATAATATCTAAAAAAAAAATGAGATGAAAAATTAATGAGAAAGAAATTAATTACATTACTAATAGTCTTCACCTTTTTAAGTATTAGCACATTTTCAATCATATTTTATTCAGCAGGCGAGGTTAAAAGTGAGCCAACTTTTGATGTAGAACCTCTCTATGATATGAAATTAGCTGATCAAATGACACTTGAAGGGGTCGAATTTACTTATCCTCATAGCCCATGGATTTATCCTACACTTGATGATTATTTAGGCACACTTGTTTGGCGGCCATTTAAAAGCATCTTAAATGGTACTCATGGAAATATCTGGATCAGTTTAGATCCAACATATGATGAGTACATTGATAATGGCCCTGCAGGGTTTAGTCCTGATGATATTTGGGTGTTTGGGTATCCTTGGACTCCTACTGGTTACCCAGATTCAAATTATCCAGATGGTTATTATTTACCTCCTGGGTATAGAGACACTATAACTGGACAAGACTTAATAGAAGTGTTAGAAGAATTTGACAACAACATTCATGACACTGTAGTGGAGCACTTTGGTGAATATGCTGATCGAGCAGGTCCTTTTGGTGATTATAAAACTCAAATTATGATATTCAACCTTCGTGATGAATTTTTCTATTCTCCTCTTACTGCTGCAGGTTATACTGCAGGGTATTTCTGGAGTTCAATTGCTGCTTGGGGTGTTAATGCATTCCACATGGATACATATCAGTGGTGGAGAAGACAAGGGGATGTACCTCCAATGATAGATCCTTTAACTGATTTTGATTTTACATATCTTAGTGTTTTAGAAAATCAATATGAAGGAACCTTTGCCCATGAATTTCAACATCTTGTAAATAATGATGTAGATCCTGATGAATTCTCGTGGGTTGATGAAGGAAGTTCAGTTCTAGCTGAATATCTTTGTGGATATGGCTTTTCACCAGGACATATTGCCCAATATTTACAATGGTTCTGGGATACACCATTAACAATATGGGAAGGATATTTAGCTGATTATGGAGTATCTTTTCTATGGACATACTATATGTACGAACACTACGGTGGAGAATCATTAATCTGGGACTTCTGTCATGAACAAGCTAATGGAATAGAGGGCTGGAATAATGTTCTAGCTGCACGCGGTATTAAGAAAACATTTGACCAAATCTTTGAAGATTGGGCTATCGCAAATTATCTTGATGACACCTCATTTGCTCATGGGATATATGGTTACTATAATTTAGATTTGCCTTCTGATGACTCCAACGGATGGAGTATACCTGGTTCCATGGAATATTGGGGTTATGGTATTCCATCGTTATTCCCATGGTTTGTTTCTGAATATCCGCATGAGGGTGTAAATTATCCATACTATTACTCACGCAATTTGCCTTATACAACAAATTATGTTGTGTTCTATGATGCTCCACTTTTGTTTGAAGTAGAGTTTGACGGTGATGATTATTGTGGTGCTGTACCAACCAGTGGTGCCCATAATTGGTATTCAGATGGCGAAGCATGGTCTTGGTTTACACTTAGTCAAACATTCGATATACCAGCTACAGGAGCAATGCTCTATTTCTCAAACTACTTCTCAATTGAAGCAGATTGGGATTATGGCTATGTAGAAGTTTATGATTATGACACTGGATTGTGGACTACACTTCCTGGTATCCTAACTACAGATTATTATGCACATTGGCAAGACAATGACTACACTCCTCATGAAAGAGAACCATATAATTATAACGAAACTGAGAATTGGAACGCTTTTACAGGAGACAGTGGAGTAATATATACTGAAGAAATGGATCTTACACCTTTTGCAGGACACACAATAGAACTTTCCTTCACCTATTGGACTGATGGATATACACTTGCTTCAGGATGGTATCTTGATGATATCGAAATCCCTGAAATTGATTTCTATGATGATTGTGAAACTGAAGGTGATTGGGCGGTTAACTATGGATGGTATTTGAATGATGAGATAGTTTACAATAATTTTGAAGTAAACTTCATTAAATCAACAACATTATCCAAGAAAGACGGTACTCCCTTTAAAACATGGCATCATATAGATAGAATGTGCCTTGATGATGATGATGAAACAGGTAGAGAACTTTTAGTAATGATTAACCATAAACGAATCCAAACTGTTGCTGTAATGGTGGTTGCTAACCAACCAGGTTACGAACACACTTTTGGGACAACCT
The DNA here is from genome assembly GCA_048941285.1 of Promethearchaeota archaeon. Lineage (GTDB taxonomy): Archaea > Asgardarchaeota > Lokiarchaeia > Sigyniarchaeales > SOKP01 > Loki-b32. Next base: position 49,845 of record JBHLNS010000012.1, on the reverse strand, counting down.
ATGCATTTACTGCTGACAAATGGAATTGGCATTGTCGTGGTCACCATTAGGATTGTATAAAACAATTTATTTATATAAAATAATTTTTTTTTTTATTTCTCTAAAACTACATTTCGAAATTGGCACTTTTAGACTTGAATTTTTAAAGAATGGAAAATTAATTTCATTTAAATCGGCAGAAATTAACTAAAAATATCCTCGGGCAAATCAGTTTGGATAATCAAGAGTCTGATATTCAAAGAAAACTCTCTGAATTAAGAACAGATAATTCATCAGGAGCAAGTGAATTAGTTTTTAAAGCTTTAGAAATTGTGAGATCTCAGTTAGAATTAGTTGAAGATCCAAATGGAAATATCAAGGATTTAATAATTGATTTAGCTAAAAAAATAATTGACTCACGTCCCACTATGGCGCCTCTAATTAACACTATTGGATACATTATTCAAAATTCAATACCTCTCAATAAGAATGCAATAATGGAGAGTTTGAGTCAATTCGAAACAGATAGAATTTCTAGGAATAAGGCTCTTGAAGAAAACTTTCACGAATTCTTGAATTTGAATGCAAAATCTCATTGTAGATTAATGCTTATATCATATAGTTCTACAATTATTAATCTATTGAAGAAATTTAATAAATTTAATCTTGAATTATACGTTCTCGAATCGAGACCTTTATTTGAAGGACGAAAAACTGCTGAAATATTATCAAAATACTATAAGACTCATCTTATAATTGACGCTGCAATTGGAAAATTTATTGATCAACTTGATTTAGTGCTAATTGGAGTTGATAGTATACTAAAAGACGGATCGATTATTAATAAAATTGGGAGTCATCCCTTAGCATTGTTAGCAAAAATTTACAAAAAAAAGGTATATGCTATATGTGATTCTTTTAAGTATAACTTAAGAAGCCATTTTGGAGAACCCATCCTAATCGAAGAGAAACCTTCGGATGAGATTTATAATGAAGCATTGTTAAACGGTTTTTTAGAAGTTCATAATTATTATTTCGATATTACACCCTCTAAATATATCTCCGGGATTATTACTAATTTAGGAATATTAAGTGTCAAAGATTTTCTGAAAAGAGTACAAAAAGATTTACCAATCGATTGGTTTAAATATTTTATACATAACAAAAAGGTATGATTTTAAAATCAAAAATGAATCCTAAAGAATTAAATGAAAAAGTAAAGGAAAAAAGATTTACTGATAACAAACTTGATGCTGATAATGCTTATAAAATAACTGAAAGACTCGCTTTTCCTCGATTAGTTGGTTCAGAAGGAGAAAGAAAAGCTGTAAAAATTGTAACAGATGAGTTCAAAAAAGCAGGATATAATCAAATATATAAAGAAAGTTTTAAAACTTCCTTTTATGTTTGGAATATTTTAAGGTATGCCTTTATTCTTTCGAGTTTTTGTCTAATCCTTCTAGCGTTGTCATATTTCATTAACCCATGGCTTAGTTTGGGATTAATCATATTAAATGTGTATATTTGTGCAAAAATTCTTGGTTTAGCTACTTCAAGTCAGACTAAATTATTTAGAAACGAGGAAAAGAATTACACAACTCAAAATATCTATACTGCTTTGAAAAGTAAGAATTCAAAAGCAAAAGTTATTTTTATGGGACACTGGGATTCAAAATCACAAACTTTCCCTACAAGTTTAAGAGTTATTTTATTTATGGTTGCTCTTTTTAGTTTTATAGTAATTATTCTATTATATCTAGTTTTTTCTATCATTCAAATAATATTTTCTTTTAACAATGTGATTCTCAATATAGTAATGTTATACTTATGTGTTGTAATTAGTATAATCAGTAATTTTAATTTTTTTAATAAAACTGAAAATAAATCTCCTGGAGCATATGACAATGCAGCAGCTGTAGGAGCAATTATTGAACTTTCTAAATATTATAAAAATAATCCTTTAAATAACATCGATTTAATTTTTTTATGCCCTAGTTCTGAAGAATTAAATCTAGGGGGTGCAAAAGACTTTATTCAAAAACACAATGAGGAATTTGATAAAAAATCCACCTATTTCATTAATCTAGATCCTATTGGTGGAAATGAATTAATAAGGTTAATTACGTCTTATGGAATTCCACGAAGGAAATCTTCTGAGAAATTAAATAATTTATTTCTAAATAGAGCAAAAAAATTGAAAATTAAGGTAAAAGATGTTTATTTACCTACAGGTATGTGGTCTGATTTTATGCCGATTGTAAAACAAGGTTATGACGCTTGCTGGCTTGGCTCTCAACCTGGATTAAAATATGTACATACGAAAAAAGATAATATGAATCTTGTCTCGAAAGAAGGAATAAAAAAAATCCTTCTTTTAAGTATAGACGTTGTAAAGGAACTAAACGATGAATTAAATGGTTAATTCAATTGTTTAATTTACATCTCTTATTTTTGATAATAGAACGGTAAGAAAGTTTTAAGAAAGATTAAGCATAACTTAATTTTTACCCAAATATTTATTTAATAGAAATTGATTAATTTAAAAAATTTAAGAGTTATTTTAAAATGCTAACTCCAGAAAAAATGAAAGAAATTTTAAAAGAGAATGTAGTGAATCTTAGATTTCATGCTCGTGGTGGTCAAGGTGGAGTTACTGCTTCTAATTTATGTGTTGAAGCATTTTATGGGTATGGAGTCTGCCAACCTTTATTTGGTGCAGAACGTATGGGATCTCCAACAGAAAGTTATGTTAGGTTAAGTGCAAATGAAGACTTGGTAAGAACAAATGAACAAGTTTATGCACCACATGCAGTTTCTGTATTAGATCCCTCACTTTTAGGAGAAGTTGATGTTATAGCAGGACTAGCTCCTGGAGGGTGGCTTATTGTTAATACTACAATGGATCAAGTATCAATTCAACAAATTATTGGTCGAAAAGATGTAAATATCGCAACAATCGATGCATTAAATATTGCAATGGAGATTCTAGGCAGAAACATTACAAATACAATCATTTTAGGAGCTTTATTAAGGGTGGTGCCTATATTTTCTATTGATGCGTTAGCAGATGCAATAATGCGTCGATTCAAAGGTGAAATTGCTGGGAAAAATGTTGCTGCTATAAAACAAGCTTATGAAGAGACTTGTATTTATGAAACATCAGAAGCTCCTGATATTGATTTTAGCATTGATACAAAAGTTCCTTGGCAACAGGTTTATCCTGGATTACCAGGATATAAAGAAATAGATGATGCGGGTGTGTGGTATTGTGATGAAGATGTTATAGAGATGGGGAGTAAGCAAGTAAATACTGGTTCTTGGGGTGAGTGGAATATGATTTGGGATGAGGAAAAATGTACTGACTGTGCGCAGTGCTGGTACATTTGTCCTGATTTTACAATTATAAGAGAAAGAGGAGAGGATGGTCTATGGCATATGAAAGGTATTGATCAATCTCACTGCAAATCTTGTCAAAATTGCCTAGAAATTTGTCCTGTTCAAGCAATAACTAAAGAATTAAAACAAGGTCCGGCCTCATGCGCCGTACCCGAATAAAGGAGGAATATATTATGAGTATAGAGCCAATGAGAATATTTTTTAAAGAAATTAAGGAACCAATAGAAACAACAATGATAGGAAATTATGCTGTTGCTGGTGGTGTGACTCAGACAGACCCTGATGTTATTTGCGCTTTTCCTATTACCCCACAAACTCAGTCTGTTGAAGGTTTATCTGATGTGGTTCATCATGGAAGATTAAAAGCTGCATTTGTGAATGTCGAATCAGAATTAGCTGCTATAAGTTTTTCAACAGCTGCATGTGCAGCGGGTGCAAGATCTTTTACTGCTACCGCAAGTCAAGGTTATTTATTAATGACCGAAGCACTTCCCATGGCAGTAGGATGGAGATTGCCTTTAACAATGATGATTTCTGCTAGAGCTTTCAATTCCCCAAACTTATCTATTTGGAATTCTTGGGAATTTACGCAAGTTAATTCTGAGCTTGGGTGGAATATAATTGTTTCTGAAAATGTGCAAGAGACTTATGATGCAGCAATACTTTCAGTCATGATTTCAGAGGAATCTTTATTTCCAACTATATTTGTGCATGATGGATTTATAATTTCTCATTCCGTTCAGAAATTAACATTAATACCGGATGAAACTGTTAAAAGAATGACTCCCAAGAAGTCAAGGCACACTATTGACCCATCAAAGCCAGGAACATGGGGAGGTATTGTCACCCCATCCTACTTTATGGAAGGACGAGCAAGATTAGAAGATGCCAAAAAACCTGTTTTAGGCCAAATGGAGGATGTATTTAATAAATTCAAAACAGAGACAGGAAGAGAATATAACCTAATTGAAACTTATAATTTAGATAATTCATCTAAAACTGCTTTTTGTACTATGGGTAGTGTAAGTGGTAATATTATTAGTTGGATGACAAAAAACAAGGATATAGGTTTAATTAAAATCAGAGCATACCGACCTTTTCCACATGAAGAATTACGGAATATTGTAGAAGAATTTGGTTTAGAAAAATTAATTCTTCTAGAAAAAAGCGATTCTCTAAATGGATTGTTACCGCCGTTTTCAATGTCAGTTGCTTCTGCGTTATATCCTTTGGGAACACTTTTTAGGAGCTTTATTGTTGGTTTAGGTGGAAGAGATGTTACTCGAGATGAATTTGACATAGCAAAAAAGAAAATGGAGTCTGTATCAGATATGAAAGGAGAGTTATATCAATATTTAGGGGTTCGAGAATCAAAACAAAGAATTTCAGGGGTGAATCAATAAATGGGAAAATCCGAGAGAAATATTATTAATTTTGATGATATCTTAGCCCGAAATGAAAAATGTAATGTATTATTTTTCAATTATGATAATGAAGCGTTTATGAATACAGGGATCCAAGAAAGCGGAGGAACACCTCCTTATGCCTCTACAACAACAGGTCCAGCAGGAGATAAAATTCCAGGTAAAATAGGTATAAAGCAGGATTTAGTAACTCCATTTGCTTTCTATGGAACTAAAAAACTTTTCTTAGCTACAGTAAATCCAGCATATCCAAATGATTTTATGGGAAAAGTAGCTGATGCACTTAAATCAAATGGTTCTGCGTTTATTCAAGCTTATTCTGATTGTATGAGAGGATGGAGGCATGATGCTTCTGACGCTCTCAACATCTCAAAACTAGCAACTGATTGTGGATATTGGCCTCTTTACACGGTAAGGGTTAACGATGGTATCCCCACTTTTACTTATTATCGCGGATTAGATATTGATAGGGATAAATTTGTTGATTATCTTAAATCAATGGGAAAATTTAGGCATCTATTTAAACCCAAGTTCATGGAAAAAGAAATTGATGAGATCATTTACTTAACAGAGCAACGCAATAATAAAATAAAAGCATTAATCGATAAATTTGGTGCTGAAAAATCTATGGATGTTTATAGAGTAAACCGAAAGAAACTGCAACCTCAAACCCATTTACAACCAGGTCATGGATTGTGTCCTGGTTGTGGTGCGGGGATGGTTTTAAATCAAATGGCAACTGCTGCAACCGCTGTTGCAGATAAGAATATAATTTATGTTAATAATACGAGTTGTTCAGAAGTTTCAACTTCAAAAGATAACGTAACTTCTTGGAATGTTCCTTGGGTTCACCATTTATTTGAATCTGGTGCTACAGTTGCTGAAGCAATCTCAACCGCAAAAAAGATCATGAAAGCAAAAAATCTTTATAACCAAGAGATACCCTGGATTATCCATATCGGAGGAGATGGTTCTACATATGATATAGGGTTCCAATTTCTCAAAGCAGCACTAATTAGAACTAGCAGTTTTGTTGAAATGAATGAATATTTGAAAAATCAAAAATAAATTTTATTTATTATTACTTTTTTTTAAATTAGAAAATATTCAGAAAACCATTTTCTAAAATCTTTTAAGTATGAATTATTAGCCTTTTTAAATTTAGAATTGCTAAACCATTTAAAGTATCGTTGACAAGCTTTTGAATTAGAATTATTATTAAAATATTCCATAAGTGAATCTTCATATTCAAATAACTTTATACTGTTTATTTCTGCGATATCACTTATTTGAAAAATAGAAAGAATTGTAGAATCGATCATAAGGTTAATCTCCATATTTTACATATTTGTTTAGTTTACCATGTAATATGCACTCTTAAGGCATTTCTCAGCACTATCTACAATTGAATTAATTATGTCTGAGACACTCTCTATTTCGTCTACCAGCCCACAACTTTGTCCTAAGAGTATAATACCATTATCAACGTCTCCTTTATATGCTTTCTCTAATTTTAATACCCCCTCTCTAATTACTTCAATAGAAGTTTCTTCAGCTCTTTTTTCTGCTTTATTTAATACAACAGTGGCAGTTTTTGCATAGTTATTCTTTAAAACTCTTGCTGGTCCAAAAACTCCAGTAACCATTTTAGTATCGGATATAGTAGAATTTTTAACTTCATTCTTATAATTTTCATGAAATTCACATTCCTTTGATGCAATAAGTCTTGTTCCCATTGCAATTGCCCCAGCTCCCATAGCCAAAGCTGATGCTAATCCTTCTCCAGTTCCATAGCCTCCACAAGCGATAATAGGAATTTCTGGAATTTCTTGTCTAATTTGCTGTAAAAGTACTAAAGTACTTGCACTTTCATAAGCTTGATGCCCTCCACCTTCGTGTCCGGTTGCGACTATCCCATCTACACCATCTTTTATCACTTTTTTAGCTAACTCTAAAGAAGGTACTACGTGAAAATTTTTGATATTTGATGATTTCTTTAGTTCCTTATAATATTTGTTGTAAAGTATCTTTGGAGACCCTGCACTTGTAATTAGATAAGTACATTGTTCTTTGATTTTTGGATTATCCATTATAAACTTTGGAATTTGTCTACATAGTTTTATGGCATCAGGTTGTAATGCTGCGGTTCTAATATTTAATCCAAAAGGTTTATCAGTATGTTCAACTACCTTCTTCATACTTTCTTTAATTTGATTAACGGTGATGCCTTCACTTAATGTTACATGGCTTAAAACGCCTAAGCCTCCTGCTTCTGAGACCGCGATTGTTAGATTTGTTGTATAAAAGGGTCCCATTGGTGCAGCAACTATTGGATGCTTAATCCCTAACATTTCAGTTATTTGTGTTTTTATAACCATTTTTTTCGACCTTTTTTTATTAAATTTTTCTTTAAATTTTATTAAATGAACATCTATTCAGTGTAATATCCGTTTGACTTAATAGATATCTAGTTGAATAATTTGCATCATATATAAGTTTAACCAAATCGCCAACATTATCATAAAACGTATACTTAATTTGAGTTTCATAAGGAATCTTCAAGGATTAAAGAAATTTTTTAAATAAAGTTGATTTTTGAATGAATCTTCATTCAATATTAAAATAGGAATAATATTTGATAGATTCCGTTTTAGTTAAAAAAGTAAACCAAATTAATATATCAAATTTCAATTTTAAATTCATTAAATTTTTTATTTCTAAAAATTTATGTTTTTCCATGGCAGTTTTTATAGAAATAAACTATCCAATTTATACGATTATTTTAGATAATCCAAAGGTTAAAAATGCTGTAGATGGCCCTACTGCTAAAGAACTTGCTGATGCTTTTCGCAAATTTGAAAATGATGATAAAGCAGAAGTTGCTGTTTTATGGGGTGCTAATGGTACTTTTTGTTCTGGCGCTAATTTAGAAGCCATAACAGAGGGTATTGGAAATCGAATAGAGAAAAAAGGCGATGGGCCTATGGGCCCTACAAGGATGAGATTAACAAAACCAGTAATTGCAGCAGTTGCGGGATATGCTGTTGCAGGAGGTCTCGAATTAGCATTATGGTGTGATTTACGAGTGGTAGAGAGAAGTGCTATATTTGGAGTGTTCTGCCGTAGGTTTGGCGTACCTTTAATTGATGGTGGAACAGTTCGCTTACCCCGACTTATCGGTTTAAGTAGAGCATTAGACATGATCCTAACAGGACGCCCTGTAGCTACTGATGAAGCATATTCTTGGGGTCTCGCTAATCGAATTGTTGAAGATGGTCAATCAAAACAACAAGCAGAAAATTTGGCAAGAGAACTAGCTAAATTTCCAAAAATTTGCATGAGGAATGATCGATTATCTGTTTATAATCAATTTGGCTTAAATGTGAAAGATGCTATGGCAAAAGAATTTGAATATGGTTTGAGAACTTTAGAAAGTGGGGAATTCTTAGAGGGTAGCGCGGAATTTTCAAAGGGAAAAGGGAAGCATGGATCTTTTAATGATTAAGAAATTATTTTAAGGTTTTCAAAATTATTTATTCTGGTGACTTTATGATTAAATTTGATGAGTTTAGAGTTAAAACTCCAGAACGAGAAGTATTAATAGATGTTACTAATCAAGTTAATGATATTATTAGAAAATATGGTGTAGAACAAGGAGTATGTCGAGTATTTGTTCCGCATACTACTGCAGCGGTAACTATCAATGAAAATGCAGATCCTTCTGTTATTAAAGATATTAGTAATTATTTAAGTAAACTCATTCCTAAGAGTGGTGGATTAGGGTATTCCTATAAACATGGTGAAGGAAATTCTGATGCGCATATTAAATGTTCGTTAACAGGTCACTCCGTTGAAATATTAATCAATAATAGTAGATTAATGCTAGGGACATGGCAAGGAATAATGTTTGCAGAGTATGATGGGCCACGAAATAGAAGAGTTTATGTCCAAATTCAAGGAGAATAGAATTTTTTTTATATTCTATTTTATAAAATAATATTCAAACAATATAGAGAGAGGAGCTCATACTTATATAATTCTAGTGATTAGAAATTTCACTCAACTCAATTTTATCCAAAAATAGAAGTTAATTTGAAATAGTTAGGCATTCTATTAAATACAGTCTTGTATTGATTAATAATTTTCAATCCGATCTAACCATTCATTAACTAAAGAATTAAATAATTCTTCTTGCTCAATTTGTAGATTATGTCCCGCTTGATCTAATATAGCAAATGTTGCTCTTGGATAACTTTCTATAATTTTCCATGAATCACGATAACCAACCGAAACATCTTGCCTCCCAAGTAAAAATAATGTAGGTTTATCAAATTTTTTTATTAATTGATCTACATTTAAAGTGAAAGGATAACCATTTTGAAATAATTCGCCTAAAAATTCCTCATCTGCAATTTTTAAACCAGATTGGACCTCATTTTTGTATCTATTCCATATTTTTTGGCTTTGAATAACTAAAGAATTTTCTACTTCTTCAGCGTCAGAAGGATTTAAACGTGAGATTAAATTGACATCTCTTTTTAGAACAATGAAATTCTTGGGTAAATCTCGTTTATCTGGTTGAGGAATTATAAGAGGGCAAATAAATAGAACGCCATTTAGAAATTCGGATCGCCTATGAATGATTCCTCTTGCTAAATAACATCCATAAGATTCACTTGCAATTATAAACCTTTCATTTGGCAGAATTTCATCAATAAAATCTATCAGAATATCTAACATTTGGTCTGAATTTTTTAACCATTTTGGTCCGATTGTCTTACCCATTCCTGGTAAATCAAAATAGATGCGTCTATAATTTTTCCTGTTTTTAAAAATTGGCTCCAAACATCCTTTCATTAATCGATGATCAGGTGTAAATCCATGAATCATTAAAATGGGTTGACCTGTGCCGAATTCCTCATAATATACGGTTAAATTTTTAAGGTTACACTCCATAATAGTTTAGACAATTAATACTTTTGATTAATATTTTCCCTTTTTTTTTCTGCTTTTTTACTATAAATTATGTTATAAATTAGTGAAAGCTTTAAATTTATAAAAGTTAAATAATGAATAATTAGAAGCATCATAAATTAATATTCAAATATATTTTGATGAAGAATGGCATCATCTTTATATTGGATAGGGGTTCTCTTGGCAGTATTAGCAGGTATTATAACACAATTAGGCTCGGTTTTTCAAAAGAAAGCGGTAAACAAAATATCCTCCGAATCTAAATTTATGAAAAGTCTAGTTAGAAATCCAACTTGGATATTGGGTGTATTTTTAAGTTTTGGAATTAGTTCAATTTTTTTTTTAACTGCCCAGGGTTTTATTGGCCCAGCACTTATACCAGGACTTATGTCCTTAGGATTAATAGTGTTGGTTATTGGATCTATAAAACTTATAGGAGAAAGGTTAAAATTAGAGGAATATATGGGAATTTTGTTAATGATAGCAGGAACGCTATTATTAAGTTTAAGTCAATTATCAATTGAAATTATTGAAGCTGATCTGTTAGAATTCTGGTTTCTAATAAGATTAATTCTTTATACAATAATTCTTGTCATTTTATCTCTATTATGTTATATTTTTCAGAAAAACAGTGAGAGATTTAAAGGGATACTTTTAGCGATCTTATCAGGTTTAATGTTTGCACTAGGTAATTTATGGGTAAGTCAATTTATTGGAACAATAACAGATGTATTTAGTGGGAGTTTTAATATACCTCAACTTATATTATGTATAACAGCAATAATTATATTGATTTTATGCAATATTTATGGTTTGACAACAATACAGTATGCTTATAGAGTGGGTCAAGCAAGTAATTTGATCCCTATCCAAAATATGCCTGTCTTAATATCTCCAATTTTTATATATTTCATTGTATTTCTTATGAGCCCCCCATTTATCCTTTCTATATTCTTTTTAGTATCCGGAGTATCACTAATTATAGTAAGTTTTTTTTTATTAGGGAAAAGATCAATAAAAATGGAAGAAATAAAATAGCGATTTATGATTCTGAGATAATATGGCAAAGATTATATTTTTTCAAGCTCACCCTGATGATTTAGAACACAAATGTGGCCATTTAATACATTATCTTGCAAATAAAAGTAAAAAAATATATGACATAAGAATTGCTTCTATAACTAAAGGCGAGTTTGGACTTCCTGGATCAAAATATGATCGGTTCAAAGGTGAATTATTAGCAAGAGTTAGAACCAAAGAACTTATTGAAGCAGAAAGAATTCATGGACTGTCTCCCGAAAATATTGATTTTTTTGGATATGTTGATGGATTGGTCCCGTTTAATAAAGAATTTATTAATAAGATTACTCAATATTTAGCTAAAGAAAAGCCAGATATAATAATTGCTCCAGAGGCAATTTACTCATGGTATTATCATATGGATCATATTAATACTGGTAAAGCAATTTTTTATATAATTTTTAATAGTTTAATCGATTTCAAACCAATACTTTATTTCTATACTTCATTGCATCCGAATTTCTTTTTTGGATTTAAAAGAGAAGATTTTGAGAGCTTAACACAGAAATTAATTGCTTGTCATAAAACCCAACATTGGCTTTTAAGATATACAATGATTCCTTATCGTCCATTTAGCAGATTCGCTGGAAGGAAGCTTTTTGGCTGGAAATATGCTGAGCCTTACCGACGCGTATATTTTAAAAAAAAGAATCGTTTTAAAAATAAGCAACCTTTAATTGTAAGGATATTTACACATTTTTTTGCAAACATCCCATGGACTAAAGCAAAATATCCTAAAGAAATATTAATAAAACTTAAGAAAAATAACAAATGAAAAATACAAAAGAAAATTAAAATTTCTAAACGTGAAAAAAAATGGCAACAGCTGAAGAATTAAAACTAGCTTTAGAAAGCTGGGCTAAAAAACTTGATGATCCAGATATTGCTGAAGAATTTGAAGATTTTAATAAAACTATGCAATTTATATTTCCGGATATCAATTATAAGGTCCAATTGATTTTTGATAAGAAAAAGGCAAGAGTAGAAGAAGGTTATAATGAGAATGCCGAAATGAGTTTAGAGGTTGAATCTGATCTTTTTCTTGGTATCTCAACAGGAGAAATCGATCCAATGGAAGCTTTTATGGATGGTACCCTTAAACCAAAAGGAACAATGTCTGATTTGGAAAGGTTGGAAATCTTTATGGATGATTTTGATTAAAAAGGTGAGAAATTTATATGGCTGAGCCAATAGGTTATAATAAAAAAAGAGCGAATGAAATTCTTAAAAAATATGGAGTTGACGCTTTAATTGCTACAACCCCTGTAAACGTTTTTTATACCACCGGGATTCCTACATTACATGTTGCGCCTAATCCAATATTATTTGTACTGTATAATCAATATCCAAGCTTTTCAATAATAACCAACGATGGAGAAGTATGTTTATTAATATGGGTTTTATATGATAGCATTGAAAAGTTTTCTTGGGTCAAAGATTATGAGCGTGTTGGATCTCCTAAAGCAGGTTTAAAGTTATTAGAAGAAAAATTAGAAAGTTTTGGTTTAAAAAATGGAAAGATCGGCATTGAAACTCTTATGCCAAGATATCAATCAGAATTTCTACGAAGAGAATTTCCAAATGCTGCTTTTGTTGATGGAGATAATATATTTTTAGAAATGCGTTTGATCAAATCCGAAGAAGAGATAAATAGAATTAAAAAGTCGACCCAAATAGCTGAAAAAGCTATTCTCAATTGTATTGAATCTTTAAAAGAAGGAATTACAGATATTGAATTACTTAAAATAGCCAGAAGATCCATAGTGAATGAAGGAGCAGAAGGTTGGGATCATTTAACTATGAATATAGGTGATTCAGACCCAGAGGCTCCTGGTGTTGGAATTGTTGTTAAGCCAGGTGATTTAGTTAGATTTGATTATGGTGCTGTTTGGAAGGGATATGTTTCAGATGTTAGTCGAGATGCAGTTGTGGGGCAAGCTCCTGAGAAAGGTGTAAAGGCCATGGAGAATATGATCAAAGTTCAAGAATTTTGTCTAGATAATCTCAAACCAGGAACAGAACCAAATGAGTTATATGAAAGTGCATTTAAGTATTTCAAACAAATAGGAAAAGGGCGTTGTACAATAATTGGTCATAGTATCGGATTGGAAACTGAAGAAACACATATTTTTGGCCCTGGACATATATTTGATGGCCTTATTAAAAAAAATATGGTTTTAGATGTGGAAGCATGGCAGATTGTTAGGGGTCAAGGATTAGTTGGCATCGAGGATTGCTATAGAATAACTAGTAGTGGATGTGAAAGGCTCACAAGCTTAGATAAAGAAATTTTTTATAAGTAGCAAATTAATTATTTCTTTTATTCATTTTTAATTATCCTAAAAGATAATTTTCTTGGATTGATTTTCCTAATTCTTTTGAAATAGTCTTAGTTCCTCTTGTTTTATACAATTTCATTAATTCATCCATTGATGTAGTTCTACCATTGATTGCTGCTAAATAGGCCAAAAGAACAGTAGCTACTGCTTCTTTCGCTTGTTGGGGTGTAAAATCAGGTTCTTTATCATTTAATATACATTCTGTAAAATATGAATCTTCTATACCCATTGAAATATGATAATATTTTGGAAAAGGACCATGGTTAATTTTCGGGAAATACCATCCATTTAATTTCTCGGCATTTAACTTGTGTGAGGTATAAATTTTGATCGGCTTTATCCAATCGTGATTTTCTATCAATGTTCCCTCTGTACCATAAACCTCTAATTGGTTTGACGAGGGAGCATTAACAGTAAAACTTAAAACACACTCTGCTATAACACCAGACTGATATTTTAAAAAAATGAAAGCGTTATCTTCTGCTTTTTCTGGTAGAGTCGTTAGTTGCTTAGCAAGCCAACAATAAGCAGAATTAACTTTATCATTTAAAATCCAATTAAAAGTAGCAAATTTATGAACACCCATATCCATTAAAGCACCTCCTCCTGCTTTTAAAGGATGTGCCTTCCAAGACTCTGGATTGTTAACATTATGAACCTCTGGAACTCCTTCATAGGAGCGTACCATAAAAATTTTCCCAATTGTTCCTTCATTAATAAAATTATGGATACTTTGATGAGCAGGTAAAAAACGATGGTTTTCAGCAATCATAAACTTAACTCTTGCTTTTTTAGTAGCATTAATCATTTGATCACAGCCCTCAAGAGTCGTTGCCATTGGTTTTTCACATAGAACATGCTTTCCTGCTTTTGCTGCTTTTATCACCACCTCTTCATGTGCATGATGAGGAACTAAAACAAGAACAGCATCAATATCACTATCTAGAAGTTCTTCATAAGAAGAAAAAGTTTTTAGTTTGAAGATCTTAGCTAATTTAGTCGCTTTCTTTCGATTAATATCATAAACTGAAACAAATTCTATTTTTGGGTTATTTTTGCAGCCAACATAATGATAAGGCCAAGCGGAATTAAAAGTATTTCCTATCCCGACTAATCCATATTTTACAGAATCCATAAATAAGAAATATTTATATAAAATTTATAAGCTTCTATAGATCTCTACAAATGATTAGTTAATCTTGATAATATTTTCTAGAAAAATTAAATTATGAGAATAATTTCAGTAAATTAAAAAAAAAGTGAATGAATGTGCGCTTAAAAGATAAAATTACCGTGTTAACTGGAGCGGCATCTGGAATTGGAAGATCCACAGCGATTCTATTTGCTAAAGAAGGAGCCATTCAAGTTCTTTCTGATATTAATGAAGATGGATTAAAAGAAACTTATGAATTCCTAGGGGAATTAAAAACAAAAGCAACTATCATGAAAGTTGACGTGCGTAATCCAGAAGAAGTGAAAAAAATGATTGATTTTGCAATCGAAAAACATGGAAGAATCGATGTATTAGTCGTTAATGCTGGAGTTGTTAGAGTGGGGGAAGTAGAAACATTTCCTGACAATGATTATGATTTACTTATTGATGTGAATATTAAAGGTACACATTATACATGTAAATATGCCGTACCCTATTTTAAAAAACAGAAATTTGGATCAATAATAACCCTAGCATCCGTTGCTGCTCATATAGGTCAAACAGCTCACGCAAATTATTGTTCAACTAAAGCAGCCGTATTAGGTTACACAAGAGCTTTAGCTTTAGATTTAGCAGCATTTAATGTACGCGTAAATAGTGTAAGTCCAGGGGCAACAGATACCCCAATGTTACAAAGTGATGTAGCAAAACAAGCAAAAGATAGAGGATTGGATTATCAAGAAGTTAAAAAAGAATTTGAAGAAGAAGGTGTATTGGGGCGTTGGGCTTCTCCGGATGAAATTGCAATGGGGATTCTATTTTTAGCAACTGAAGAATCCTCTTATATAACTGGAGCAGATCTTAGAATTGATGGTGGATGGACAACTAGATAACATTAAAATACTTCTTTTTCTTATATTATTTTTTTATTCTAAAGCCTTTTCAATTGCAGCCCTTGCAAGTAATCTAGCAGAATCTAAACATGGTAAGGGGCAATCATCAGGGTTAATAAGTAGAGGTATCTCTGTACATCCAAGAACAACAGCATCACACCCACTTATTGCTAGTTTCTGAATAATTTTATTGAACTCTTTTCTAGATGCTTCTGAAAAAATACCATTTACTAGCTCTTCAAAAATAATTCTGTCGATTTTATCTTGATTAGGAACCTCTGGAATCTCAGTAGTAATATTATATTTCTTAAGAGCATCAGGATAAACTGAAGAATTCATCAGATATTTTGTACCAAGAATTCCTAAATGTTTATACTTTTTTTGCTTAGCTTCTTCTCCAACAACTCGCGCAATATGAAGCCATGGAATAGGTGATTTAGAAATCATTAAATCATAAGCTTGATGAATAGTGTTATCCGGGCAAATAGCAAAATCAGCTCCAGATTTTGCTACGATCTCAACTGATTTAAGCATTAGATCTGCAACACCCTCCCAATTTCCATTCCATATGTGTTGCATGTAGTCTGCTAGAGGAGGAGTGTGCATTGTTATTTCAGGGTGTCTATATCTAAACAACTTCTCTTGAGCTTCAATGCAGATAGTTTTATAACATAGAGCAGCCCCCTCTGCACTACAAGCAATAATTCCAATATGTTTTACCAAATCAAACACCTTTTTTATTTAATTATTGAATTTTTACCAATTTAAATGATCATAATTCTTTTGAATAACAGATAAAAATCCTTCTAAAATAGACTTTGTTCCTTTTTCTTTTGTCAATTTTTTCAATTCATCCATAGTAGTTACCGTTCTTTTCTTAGCTGAGAGATATGAAAGAAGTACCACCGCGACAGCTCCTTTTGCTTGCTCAGGAGTAAACTCTGGCTCTCTATCCATTAAGATACAATCTGCAAAATAGTGATCTTCGTTTCGAGCTGAGATTGTATAATATTGTGGATAACTACCGTGTTCAATAGATTCACATGGACTATAAAACTCGCCTTTTTTTTCTGCATCAGGATGAGATGAGAAAATTTTAAGAGGATTCTCCCAAGAATGATCTTCATAAATAGTCCCTTTCGTGCCTTGTAATTCAGTACTATTGTTTAAAGGATGTACGGTTGTAGAAGATAAGCTAACACTTACTATTGCTCCAGATTTATACCGTAACAAAATTATCGCGGTATCTTCGCCTTTATTGGGGGGACTATTTAATGTTTTTGAACACCAACATTGAGCTGAATCAACTTCACCCAGAAACCAATTTAACATGGCAAATTTATGGACGCCTTGGTCCATAACAACTCCACCTCCACCTTTATCGAAGGTAAAATTCCACATATTAGGATCTAAAAATTCTTGCTTATCACAATAAGCACCTTCATATGTTCGAGCTAAGAAAACATCTCCAATAAAATCTTTCTCTAGTAGAATTTTAATGTATTTATGAACAGGTAAAAATCTATGATTCTCTGCTATCATAAATTTAACTCCAGATTTTTTAGTAGCTTCAATCATCCTGTCACATTCTTCAAGTGTACATGCCATGGGTTTTTCACAGAGCACATGCTTACCAGCCTTTGCAATTTTTTCAGTTAGATCTGCATGTAGATAATGGGGAACTAATAATAAAACAGCATCGATATCACTTTTAAGGAAACTATCTAGATCTGTGTAAGTTTTAAGTTTATTACGTTTGGCAACTCGATTTAGATTTTTTTCATTAATATCATAAGCAGATATAAATTTAATATTTGGTTTTGGATCTCTTTTAACTCCTAGAGTATGAAAATTACTTGCATTTCCACATCCTAAAATTCCAAATTTAACTATTCCCATTTTTAATCCTTATAATATTTTGTTGAATTTTTGTTACATGGTCATTCCACCATCAATTAAAAGGCTTATTCCTGTACAGAATCCATTTAACACTAGAAATAGCACCCCCTCAGCTATTTCCTCAGTAGTGCCTAACCTTCCTATCCTCTGTCGCGAAATGTACTGTTTTCTGACTTCTTCATAATTTCCCCCTCTTTTTCTTATTCTTTCGGCCAATGATGGTGTGTCTGTTGTTCCGGGACAAATAGCATTTACTCTAATTTTATCTTCTAGATAATCCATTGCCATTGCTCTTGTCATTGAAAGTACAGCACCTTTAGAGGCAGTGTATGCAGCTCTATCCTTTACCCCTTTAAAAGCTACTGATGAGGCATTATTTATAATCACCCCTTGAGTTTTCTTAAGATAAGGAATTGCATATTTCGAAACCAAGTAAATACCTTTCACATTTACAGCCATAGTCCTATCCCAATCACTAGATGATATTGTGTCTATTGCCCCTCCAAGTACGATTCCAGCGTTATTAAAGAGTATATCAATTTTCCCATAAATCTGAATGGTTTTTTCAATAATTATTTTTGCTTGGTCTTCTATAGCAACATCAGCTTGAACAAATATGGCATCTCCACCGTTAGTTTTAATTCTATTTACTACTTCTTCAGCAGATTTAGTTAAAGAGTTACAACAAACTTTCGCACCATGGTTAGCAAAAAGGAGAGCTGTAGCTTCTCCAATTCCTGCTCCTGCCCCCGTTATTATAGCTACTTTATCTTTTAACTTCATAACATAATATTTTTGAATTTATTCTAATAATTAATATAAATTAAAATTAATGTAGACCTAAAATCTTACGTGCCTCAGACGGATCAACTACTTCTTTACCTACGTGTTTAATAATGCTCACATAATTTTTAACTATTTCAGCATTATTTTTTGCTACAATCCCTTTTTTAATAAATGGATAATCTTCAGTACCCACTCGGATGTTACCTCCATGTGTTAGAACAAATACTAACAATCTCATCTGATCTTCACCCATTACACTTACAGTATGAACACTATTAGCCGGCAAATATCTCTTCCTGTGCATATATTCTTCGAAATTTGCAGGACTCCACGTTCCACCCGGCCAATTGAAAAATAATGTTAGAATATGTGGTTTAACCCATTTTAATAATCCTTTTTCTATTAAATAATTTAAGTTCCAATATGACCCATGTTGCCAAACTTCCCATTCTGGCTTTATGTTCGCGTCTTTACATTTTATACAATATTCTTCAAGTTCTGTAAGTGGATGTAGTACATCAACTGTGACTTCAGAAAAATGTTCTGAATGATGATTTAGTATAACTGACATCATATCTGGTTTAGCATCAAAATCACCTTTTCTTTTAGGGATGGATTCACTTGACATACCAGCTTGTATGATTACATCACACCTTTCTCTTATTTGTTTAACTATTTCGATCTCTTCTCCACGAGGGAGATGAATATGTGCAATTGCAGCACCAGCTTCATAACATTGTACTACATCCTCAATTAAAGCTTCAATTGTTTGAGCCCAATTTTTAACAACAGGATATATCCAAGAATTTGCCGTAGTAGCAGTAATAATTACACTTTCATTTTCATTCATGATTTTTCTTAACCCCCTTAGTTATTATCTTGAAACACGTCCAGAAGTGTCTCCCCCCATTAATTTAAGAACATCATCCACCGAGACTAAATTAAAATCACCAAATATAGTATGTTTTAGACAAGAAGCAGCTATCGCGAAATCAAGAGCAGATTGAAGATCATTCTTGTATGTTAATAATCCATATATTAATCCTCCCATAAAGGAATCACCTCCACCTACTCTATCCACAATGGGTTTAATCTCATATTGAGGACCTGTAAACAACTTTTTACCATCATATAAAATGGCTGACCACAAATTATGGCTAGCAGAAATTGATCCTCTTAAAGTTATTGCTATTTTTTTCAGATTTGGAAATTTTTTCACTATTTCTTCAACTACATATTTATAGTTCTCAGATTCAAGTTTACCAGATGTTACATCGGTATTAGGAGCTTTAATGTTCAAGATTTTGTCGGCATCTTCTTCATTACCAATAATAATATCGCAATATTTAATTAATTCAGGCATTACTTCGCTACTTTCTTTTCCATATTTCCATAGTTTACTACGATAATTTAGATCACAAGAAATAGTAATTTTTTTCTCTTTTGCCACTTTTAAAGCTTCAAGACAGATACTAGCTAAATTTTGTGAAATTGCTGGAGTAATACCAGTAAAATGAAACCAAGAAGCCCCATCGAAAATTCGATGCCAATTAAAATCTTTAGAATTAGCTTCAGAAATTGCTGAATTAGCTCGATCATAAATAATTTTGCTCGGTCGAATGGAAGATCCCATTTCAAGATAATATATTCCTATTCTATCTCCACCCCTCACAATCATATTTGTATTCACATTGTATTTTCGGAGGAATTGAATACAAGCATCACCAATTTCATTATTTGGTACCTTTGTTATATAATCAACAGGTATTCCATAATTAGCTAAAGATACAGCAACATTAGCTTCTCCACCTCCAAAAATTACGTCAAAAGAGTGAGTCTGAATAAATCGCATAAAATTAGGGGGAGAAAGCCTTAACATAATTTCTCCAAAAGTAACAACTTTTTCAATCATTAATCTCCTTTTTTAAGGTTTTATACCAAAATTAATGGGTTTTTTTATAGTTTAATAATATCTTGAATTATTTATGCTTATTATTTAAATTTATATACAATGTGGATTAAAAGAAGCACTTTAAGTGATGGCAGTAATATTAATGGTGTGAACACCATCTTTTTTAGTTTTTACGAAAATTAATTGTTCGCTATCCTTTTGGTCAATTTCTCCGTCATTAAGGTCGATTTCATATCCATTTGGATATTGAATATTGGGTATATAAATGATTGTAGGGGCTTCTATTGAAGAATCCGCATTAAATTCAAAATTGAAAATCTTTTCCTTGTAATTAAAATTCATTTTTAGTGGTATTCCTGAGCAATGAATAAAGCGGGGACGGCAAAATCCTTTAATTGCTCTTCCACCGCTATTGATGTCATTAGGATCTAAATGTTGATCTCTGCTAAAAATGGAAAGATCTTCAAGGTTCCATTGATCACCCCATTTATTATCATTATCCGATGTGTAATTCCATTGAGTCGAATGCAATAAATTTACATCCAAAGCATTATATATCATATTTTGAAGTTTTATATGATTTTGCCAAGCTAATTTTGGCTCTGTCTTAAGCATTTTATAGGCTTCTTTTTTATTCATATCATAAGGAATTCCAAATTCTCCTATTAAAGTAGGAACTCCACCATGTATTGATTTTGAAATGTTTTTAATATGATTTAATTGTCGTATAAACATATCCTGCACATTTTTTTTCCCCATTATTATCTTATCTGCAGCCATATCATAACTTGCTTTAATCATAGGTCTTTTGGTCCCCAAACTAGGGTCGTACCAATGAGTTGCATTAACAATATTATTAGGAACTCTTAGATAAAGCTTTTCGCCTCTTAAAATTCTAATAGGATGACTTCCGAAAAAGATAATTGCTTTAGAAAAAACATCTCGAATATTTTTTGTATAACTAAATATGAATGGGGAAAGGTAGTCTTCAAAAAAATTTATTGAATGTTCTTGCTTTTTAGTAAAATAATCATTTTTTAGAATTACTGGAATCCCTTTTTCATCTAATCCCCATACACCTTCTTTCTTCCATATATCTTCAACTCCTTCTAACCAACAAGAGATCCTTTCTTTATTTAATTCATCTTTTCTTGTCTCTTTTATACCAAATCTTTTAAGTTCGTTATATCCTACTGATCTTGTAAATCCTGAACCAACTAACATAGCATCAAAAGGGGTAAATTTATGACCAAAATCTTCAGAAAATTTTTCTGCCCCAATTCCATCAACTCGTTTTTCTATCCAACCCTGTTCAGGTTCATTTAAGACTTCAAATCCAATAATGTAAGGGTTATCCCTAACTCTAAGTGCTACTTGTTTGATTGCTTCAAAAAAATGTTGCTGTAAGTAATCTTGAACATTTAACCCATTAATATTACAAGATTGTGCGAAATCTTTACCACCAAAAAATAATGTCCACATTGTTCCATTAGGAAATTTAACAGCATTGCTAGTCCAATGCATTTCAGGATATGCATTTGGGTTATTAGGGTTATATCTATATTGCATAACTAGAGCAGCATCAGCAGCGTCAAATTTCTTAAAATCTAAACCAACCTTTTCAAAAGTCCATCCAGGGGCACCATCTCCTCCAGTCATTCTACTCCAAACATCTTGATGAGGATCTATAAACGTATAAAATTTGTAATTTTCAGCTATTTTTAATATCTCCTCGAGATAATCTAAATATTCCTTATCATATTGCCCAGGTCCTTTATGTTCAATTGCTTCCCATGTTACTAAAAATCTAAGGCAATTAAAACCCCAATGTTTTAACCGAGTAAAATTATCATCCGCTTCTCTTATAGGAAATGGACGTCCAACAAATGATACATCTCTATGATCACTGAAATCAGTTTTAATGTGAGTTGCACCATTAGGAGTATAGGGAACCTTACTGCTCCCTCCTAGATTTACTCCTCTAAGTAAAACTCTACGTCCAGCCTCATCAATGAACCATTCATTTTTAATTTGTAATCTCATGATTTTAAAAAAAAAATTTTAGTAATAATCTTCAATTCGTAATTAATTTTAATAATTATTTTAATTTTTAATTTTTGAATGATTTAACAAGAAGCAAGAGTGTGACTTTAATTACAAATATAGCTATTATTCCAGAACCTGTATCGCTAAAAATTTCCTCAGGAAATTTTAATCTAACAGAAAGTAGCCTGATCTGTTCAGATCAAAAGTTTATTGATTTAAGTGAATATTTAAAGAAATTTCTATATATTTCAACAGGATTCAAATTATCTATACAAAATAATAATAATATTCCATTAAATGAAAATTCTATTAAGCTGATACAGCTAAATGAGGTAAATAAGTTAGGAAACGAAGGCTATAATCTTGAAATAAATCCTTCAAAAATTGAGATTTCAGCTAATAATACTGCGGGAATTTTTTATGGTATCCAAACATTGAGACAACTCCTACCTATTGAAATCGAGAGTAAAAAAATAGTTAAAGAGGTTTATTGGAAGATTCCATGCCTAAAAATACAAGATTATCCAAGATTCCCTTGGCGTGGCTATATGTTAGATGAGGCAAGACATTTTCAAGGAAAAGAAGTTGTCAAAAAATTGCTTGACCTCATATCTCTTTTTAAGATGAACCGTTTCCATTGGCACTTAACTGATGATCAAGGATGGAGGATTGAAATCAAAAAGTATCCTAAACTTACTGAAATTGGCTCAAAGAGAGAGGAAACCCAATCAGGGGGACGTCTTAGTAAACGACGAGACGGAATCCCCCATAAAGGACATTATTCACAAGAAGATATTCAAGAGATTATAAAGTATGCAAAAAATAGATTTGTCGATATTATACCAGAAATAGATTTACCAGGGCACTCCAGAGCCGTTCTAGCATCTTATCCAAATTTAAGCTGTAAAGAATATCCGTTTAAAGTTTCCACACATTGGGGTTTTCATAAAGACATAATTTGTGTAGGTAAAGATGAGGTTTTTGAATTTGTAAATAGAGTTTTACAAGAAATAATGGCCATTTTTCCTTCAAATATAGTGCATATAGGAGGAGATGAAGTACTTAAGGATAGATGGAAAGTATGCCCTGTTTGCCAAAATAGACTAAAATCAGAAGGGTTAAAAGATGAAAAAGATTTACAATCCTATTTTATAAATAGGGTATCTAGGTATTTGAATTCTAAAGGCCAAGAAGTAATATGTTGGAATGATGTTTTGGATAAAAATTTAAAAGAAAAAATTATTTGCCAGTATTGGTTTCGTAGTAAGAAAAAAGTCTTTAATCATATTACTAAAGGAGGAGAAGCCATTATTTCTGATTTTAAATATACCTATTTGGATCATTCTTATTCTTTTACCCCATTAAAACGGGCATATAAATTTGAGCCAATACCAAAAAAACTTGATAAGAAGTATCATAAAAATATATTGGGGTTAGAAGCACTTATGTGGGGAGAATATACCCCTAATAATAACCGTATAGAATGGCAAACCTTTCCACGTCTCATGGCTTTTGCAGAAATTGGATGGACTCTTAAAAAAAAGAAAAATTATTCGCACTTTTATGAAAGGTTATTTGAACTCATTAAAAGATTAGAATATATCGGAATAAATTATGCTAAATTGCATGAAGTTAAAGGAAGTTTTTTCAAAAGACTATTTAAATGGTTTACTTTATTAACTGAAGAAAAAGGAGGAATATAGAGAGGAAGTATCCAAATTTTCATACATATTCTATAGTTGCCGGGGGTTTTGGAGTGACATCAAAATATACAGTTTTAGATTGTGATACATTAAGGAGTCTTTCTTTTAACTTATTCAGTAATTCAAATGGTAAATTTGTAACTGTGGCTGTTCTTGCATCTCTACTATTAATAGATCTAATTACGATATCATATTTACCTTGCTGATTATCGCCCAATTCATAAAACAATCTGGCATGTGTTTTTATTTTAGAAGCTTTTTCGATTAGGGTATTATAATCCCACTCATCTTTTTCTGATAAAGGATAATCATAAACCCTTTTACCCTGAGCTAATCCCGTCACTTTTTTATTAAGAATATCTTCACTTATTGCTGCAAACACTTGAAATGGCTCTTGTTCTCCCTCCGTATTAATAATCATAGTTTTTCCATATTTCTCTTCATAATATTTTTCTACTGAAGATTCAACTAAATCGTGGACTTTCTTCTCAAAAGATAAGTTTTCTTCAGAGACAGGTCCAATAATTCTGGCCGAGAGTGCTGGTCCTGGAAAAGCTTTCCTATAAATAAGTTCCAGTGGCATTTTAAAGTATTCAAGGATTTTTCGAATTTCATGTTTTGTAAGACTAGCAACTGGCTGAATAGTTGCCTTAACATTATATTCGATTTCAACATTATGCTGACTTTTTACAAAACCTTCACGATGTTTCTCTAATAGTTCTTTTTCTTCGTTAAGATTCATTGTTTCCTTTAGATCGGTAACTTTAACACCAAAACTCTCCTCTATATCTGGAAGAATAGTACCGTCTGCAAGAAAATCACACTTTTCTTCCTGAATTATTTTACTAATAATTTCTGAATAAGCAGATTTGAAAAGTTTCCTTTTTTTTTCTGCATCTCCTTCACCATATATTTTTGGTAGAAAATGCTTTCTAATGTCAATAATTCTTACATCTGGAAAAAGCTTTTTTATATATTCACGCTCTTCTATTCCTTTAATGATTCTCATAAGCCCGTGATCGATAAAAACGGGTATAGTATTGATTTTTGCTTTTTTTAACAAAAGATACGTGGTTGCACTATCAATCCCTCCCGATAAAGCACAAAACACTTTTTTATCCTTAGCATGTTTTTGTAAGAATTGAATGGCTGCCTTAACAAACTGTTTTGGCTTTACTGAATCTAATATTAATCGATGGTTTAACATAGGAATGACTAATTTATTTCTCAAATTAAATGATGTTATTAAGTGGTTATGATTTATTTTTTATTTACATATTGTTAAAATAGTCTAGTTTTTATAAAGCAAAGAAATAACTTTATGATTTCAGAGTTAAATATTATGGACAAAATTAGAAAAATTAAAGTAACATTGAAAAGCAGGCCAACTTTTGAGGGTGCTGGCGTTAGATTAAAAAGAGCCTTTGGTTATTCAGATTCATCGCTAGACCCGTTTTTACTCCTCGATGACTTTCATTCAGATGATCCCAAAGATTATATGGCAGGATTCCCCTGGCATCCTCATCGTGGTATAGAAACAATTACATATATGTTACATGGTAGAGTTGAACATGGAGATAGTTTGGGGAATGAAGGAGTTATCGAAGCTGGTGATGTTCAGTGGATGACAGCAGGATCAGGCATTATTCATCAAGAAATGCCTAAAAGAGATAAACATGATTCATTACTTTGGGGATTTCAACTTTGGGCAAATCTCCCAGCTTCACATAAAATGATGGAACCTAGATATCGAGACATCAAAAATATTCAAATTCCAGAAGTATGTTTTAATAATGACAATATAAAAATTAAAATAATTTCTGGGGAGATAAATGGTGTTAAGGGCCCAGTTCAGGATATTATTACTGACCCTGAATATTTAGATATAACAATTAATCCAAATTCAGAATTCACTCATCAAATTAGAGAAGAATATAACGTTTTGGCTTATACCATTCATGGTGCTGGATATTTTGATGATAATAGGGAAGAATTAGTAGGAAAAGAAACCTTAGTAATTTTCCGAGAGGGAGATCTTATAAAAGTAAGCACAGAAGAACAAGGAGTTCGATTCTTATTAGTCTCTGGGAAACCTTTAAAAGAACCAGTAGCTTGGCGTGGTCCAATTGTTATGAATACAGATGAAGAATTAAGAATAGCTTTTAATGAATATCAAAATGGTACATTCATTAAACATAAATAAGAATTAAGATGTGAATTTTTTTTAAAGATTTTCTTATTTGTATAATTTTATAAGATTTGATTATTATCAAGAAGTTAAAATTAATTTTGTGAAATATTTATGGAAGAAGAAGTATCTTCAGAATTAAGAGAAAAAATTCATAAGAATGTAGATAAAGTATTTGATAAATGGCTTAATAAGGCTTCTAAAGGAGAATCTATGGAAGGGATCATTAAAAGTCTTATGGTTGAAAAAGTGATGAATGTTCTTGGAGTCATGATAAAAAGAACTGTTGTAAAAAAAGTAGCCAAAAAAGCGGTAAAGAAAGCAGTTGACAAATATTGGGAAAAAAATCGAGAAAATATTATTGAAAAAATTAAAAATTTATAAGTTTTTTATCCTTTTTCTAAGAGAATTTGTCTATTATTTTAATTATTAATTCCAAATTTCATTAATTTAAAAGGATTTAAAATGATCCCTAAGAATGATTTTAAGATTTTTGATGCACATCTTCATACTTATGGAATTTTCCTAGCACCACATGCAGATGTGGTGAGTTATATGGATCACTACAATGTAGAAAAAGCATTCATAACCACAATTAACAGGGCTAAAATTCACCAAAAACAAAGAGAAGTTGTTTCCATTGTTGATGATAGAGATAATCTCACTAAGTACATAGATAATTTTAAGGAGATAATTCCAAAAGGACAACTAAATCATAATGATGTAATTGATATAGCTAAAAAGGCACCAGAAAGATTTTATAAATTTTTCTGGTTTAACCCAAAATTAAATTCTGAAGAGGAAGAGGAAAATTATAAATTGCTAGAGGATCATTTTAAGCGAAACTTTATCGGTGTTAAAATCCATGGTAGTTTTAACTTTTTTAAATTTCCTAAGGAAATTTTAAAGTTAGTATCTTTTATGCAGGATTATGATAAAAGAATCATTCTATTTATTCATTCTCACCCAAAAAGTAAATTCCATAATGGTTCTGAACCACAAGAAATCGCAAAATTGGCAAATAGATTTCCAGATTTAAAGATCATTGTGGGTCATGCAGCATTTTGTATGGAATATGCTTATTCAGTTGCAATTTTATTAAAAAAATATAATAATATCTACTTCGAGACAAGTTGTTCTGTTTCTCTTGGTATATATAATCTTGTTAAAACGTTAGGTCATAAGAGAGTAATTTTTGGTTCTGATTCTCCAACAACATCAACTTTGCCAATTGAGATTGAAAAAATATTGTCACTTCCAAGAATCTCAAATGAGGAAAAACAAGACATTTTTTATAATAATGTATTAAATTTACTAAAATTGTAAACTGATTACTGAAAAAACATTTATTTGATAATAAGATTTAATTTTCTAGGAATTTTGAATTTCTTAAAAAATTCCTACATTTTGAAATTACGTGTAAGTTCATCATTTTTGAATATATAGAATTTATTAAGGTGATAATTTGTTATTTACTTATTATTAAATTCTGAGATAATTTGATTAATTTTCCTTTTTTATTTTCAATTTAATAATAAATCAATTAAAAGACAAATCCTATCTTTTTTCAATGATAAAAGATAAAACTATAAAGTGTATTAAGTGAGCTATTTAAGGGATAATAAAATCTGGGAGGAAGAAGACAATATAAATTGGGATATTGTAAAAATTTCGAAAGTTGACGACAAAATTATTAAAAAATTAATTAAAAATCTAAAATTACATAAATCTGATTTATCACAGAACTTTTTTATATCTTTTGAAAGCCTATTGAAACTTGGTAAAAAGATAGAACCAGTTCTCGATTCTTATATTCATAAGACAACTGAAATTCACAATTTTAAAGTGGACATTTTTAATTTTATTCTAGATTTTGTAAAGAATAACAGTCTCAAGCATGTCTTAGTTCCCCATTTATATCATCCTGATTTTGTAACAAGAGCTAGAACAATATTAAAAATTGAATTAGCCGGTGATATGAGTTACCTAAACTTTATATTACCCCTTTTAAAGGATCCTGATGATTCTGTTCGGTGGGCAGTTATACGATTTTTAAATACTCACATACATCTCATTAAAAATCCTTTAGTATATAAAGAATTAAAGAATCATGCTGAAAAAGAATTAAATCCTGTAATAAAAGAAAAAATGAGGGAATTATTTAAAAAAATATGAATTTCTGAATATAAATATCTGGAGGTTCACTTAAAAAATAATTGAAGAATATCTAGATTATCGAGATTAGAGTCTTTTAATGAGATGGAAGTCTCAATAAATTCAATTTTTCAATTATAACCAAAACCTTTCCCTACCCTTAAAAGAAGAGGACCAAAAAATTTATACTATAACATCTTTATATTGCTAATTTTCAATTCACTGTACTTTACAGAATATCTAATGTTATCAAATACTAAGTGATCCTTATCAGCATAGAAAATTCTAGTTTTTAATTTATTAAAAACTGAAAGAATTTTTGAGGTTTAGTGCTCCAATAAATGTATGTGCTTAAAACGAAAATAATTAAATTTCAAATTATATTTAAAAGGGTAGTATTTCATTAAAGTAATAACATAAGAGGAATTATAATATAAATACTAAAATTGATTTATTTATCTAATAACATCAAGGTTTAATGAAAATGGCGAATTATGATTATACATATAAAATTTTATTACTTGGTGATGCTTCAGTAGGCAAAACATCTTTCACAAAACGCTATTGTTATAACATTTTCAACCCGAGCGAAAGATTGACGATTGGTGTAGATTTTCACGTCAAGACAATCGAGTTAAATTATAAAAGAATAAAATTACAATTATGGGATGTTGGAGGTGAAGAGAGATTTAGATTTCTCTTACCAACATATTGTTTAGGGGCGAATGCTGCCTTTTTACTATACGATATCACCAGACCCTCTACTTTAGATAATATTTCAGAATGGATCACAATTGTAAGACAAAAAGGAGGGCAAATACCTATTATGCTAGTTGGCTCAAAATTAGACCTTGAAAAATCTCAACGAGAAGTCCAAAGAGAATATGGAATCCAAATTGCTGAAAAAAATGATATGGCAAGTTTTGTTGAAATTTCGGCTAAAGAGAATATCAATGTAGATGATGCTTTTAAAGTTCTTACTGAGATAACATTAGAAAAAACTGGTAATAGGTGATTTAATGGAAGAAACAGAATTTTTGCCTCTTAGCCATTTATTCGATTCAATAGGCATAATAGAAAAAGGAATTGAAAGAATTTATCATTATCTCCTATTGAACAAAAGAATAGATAATTTAAAAGAAGTCTGCAATCAATTTAATCTCTCATTAAAAAGAGGTTATAAAATCTGTTCAGTATTAAGTGATCTGGGTCTTGTCCAGATTTATGATAGACCAATGAAAATCCATATCGCAAATCCAATAATGACCTTATGGCAAAATATTATAAATAAACGTATTGAAGATCTTAAAAATGAATTCCAAGAAAAAAGTGAGAAATGCGAAACTGCTCTTGATAGTTTCATCAAAAATTATAACATGGAGCAAGAAATAACCCAAGAACCTGTTGAATTCATTAATTATAATATTCGAAACTTTGATGAATCATATCATTCCTTCTTGGCTCAAAATGAATGCAAAATAGCTATTGGTATCAGATATGATAATCCATTAATTGATTTGATAAAGAGATATAGTCTTGACAAGGTTCCAGATGAAATTAGCGAATCTATGAGATTAGGAATGAATAGAATTAAAGAAAATCTGAAAAACATTAATGTTAGAGTAATTTTTCATACTGACGTTGTTAAAGACCTTATTTCCTGTCAAGAATTTACCCTTCTCACACAACATGTGGAGCAGTTCAATTTAGAGTTTAAAGACATCCTAATCCGAGTAACAGATGAAAATTTTAGTAACTTTAGTTTAACCGATAATGAGTTAATTCAACCTAGTTTTGACCCAGCATTTGAGCTTATTGGAGTATATATCTCAAGAAATAAAAGTATTTATCAAATCTTCGCCGAAAAATTTAATAAAATATTTAAAAATGGAGTACCAATTGAGCAATTCTTAATTGATAAAAATGATATTAAATTAGACTCTCTTTCAGATACTCAACAATTTGTTTTATGTATTATGTAATTCTCGAAAAATAAAAAATTGAAAATTATATTTATTTTTTATCCTTCCGTTGCATCGTTTTTCCAAATTTTTCCAACATTTTCCGAGGAGTGACGGTAGGCCTTTCGTATTTTTTTAATTTAGATTTAATACCAAAAAGATATTTTGAAATATCTTTAAGTCTTTCAGTATCATAACGCATCATCATAGTTATTGTTTCCATTTGGGGAGATCCACCACCATGAACTCCTGCAACTTGCATTAAACCCCCTAAATCGGATACTACCATTCCTTCAATGCCCCGAAAACAACGATAGATATATTCTGGTTTAACTCGTGGGTTTCTTTTTAGATATTTCATCGCAAGATCCCCTACTTCTTCCGAGAAGAACGATCCTTCATAAGGTAAAGTAGCAATCAAACCTCCAGATAAATCTGCCAATATTCTGTATTCTTCATATATATTTTCTCCCGCTAAACGTCTACCTGCATTTGTAAGTATTTCATCTGGAATTTGGGTACCAGAGGGAGACTTTTCTGAATGTTTAGCGCTTGATTCACCAGCTGCAAAAACTAGTTCAGCAATCCCAATAATATGAGATAGTTTATCTTGGACATGAGAAGCTTTTTCAATACCATTATATTCTGCAACTAAAGCAGCAGCAGAGGCTAAAACTTCCGACATCGCTGGTTTACAGCCAGTATAAGTGTGACGATGATAATGAGCAAAAGTTAGGGCTAAAAATCCAGCATAAGGAGTTTGTCGCGGATCAGCATTGCCATTTAGAAAAACTCGTTCATTAGGAACAAAAACATCATCAAAGATGATGAATGTTTCGGCATCTCCCATTTTTAATCCTGGAGCATTCATAAACTCACTTTTTCTATAATATGCTGGCCTAGTTAGTAATTTAACTCCTTCCCAATCACCAGGTAAGGCAAATGCTACAGCATAATCCTTATCTTCAGGACCCATATACCTACATGGAACAACAATAAACTCATCAGCATAGGGAGTATTAGTAATATTAATTTTACAACCTCTTACAATAATGCCATCTTTTCTAGTTTCAACAACTCTTAAATATTGATCTGGGTCTTCTTGTTGATGGGGTCTTTTTAAGCGATCTCCTTTAGCATCTGTTTGCGCACAACTTGCCACTATATCCCTATCTTGAAAATATTCTAAATACTTCAAAAATCTCTTATAATGATCGGTTCCGAGCGCTTGATCCATCTCATAAGTAATAATTGAGAGCGCATTCATAGCATCAATTCCCATACATCGCTGAATACACCCACCAACCCGATGACATAAAAGTCGAGTCATTTTCTGCTTTTTTAGCAGATCTTCTTCACTCTGGTGTATGTGACAAAAACGATTTATAGTTTTACCAGTTAAGTGTGAGGTTGCTGTGCATAAATCTTCATATTCTGGATCATGAGCACGATCAAAAGTTTCTTTAATAATGTTCATTCCTCCTTGGATACGAGGGTCATCCCTACCTACCTTTTCTTCACCGATATAAACATTCGGCTTCATTTTTTTTAAATCTTCAACATATTGTTCGAACGTGCGAATCTTTATTCACTTTGTATATTATTTAATTAAGTTATAATTAACACATACTAGTAAATAGATATTGAATTATAAATTCAATGTTTAAGATAAAAAAGTCAAGATCTTCCTTTTTAATAGGATTGATCTCCAATCAATTTAGGAATTTTTCTAATAAAAATCTCATTTATTAATAACTCAATAGAAGGATGATCTTTTAGTTCGACGACCCGATTAGTAGTATAATAATTATTTATTGTCTCCCAAATTTTCTGCGAGTTTTGTATTGAATCAACAAATTTTTTTAATTTTTGTCTAGCTAAATATGTCTGTCCTTTGAATAAATAGCAGAATGAAAAAGGATTAGCTGCTTGCATAAGTATTATGTAATCACCAAATTTAGCTCGGTCAAGCCTTTTCGCAAAAAGTTCTCCACTGAATGAATCGAATGCGCTTAAAAATCCACTTATAAGATCACCTTCAAAATCTATTTCTTTCGTAAAAGAATTAGAAAATAAAGGAAATCCTCCTTCCCCAATAATTAATAGTAAGACTGGTATTTCATGAATTAATTTTGGAGGATCTACAACACTTTTTCCCTGCATCCGATTAATAACACTTTCAAAAGATGCTAGTTTTATTCTATCTGCTAACGGAGCGTTTTGTTTCTCAAGATTGTCCCATACGTTTAATTGATCTAATAGATTATCATGTTCGCTTGAGATTTTTACCGCTAGCAAGTTAAGACCATGGATCTCCGCGATCTGTTGAGAATAAGTTAATAATTGTTTAGCATCCTTGATTTTCATCTGAATTAAGGCAAGTTTTGCTTGCAAGAGTTTTATTTCTGCCAACCATAAATAGGCATTTTGTTTTTCTGCTATTTTAGATATACGTGTAAGTAATGGATTCAATTCATCCAAAGCATCCATACTATTAGTAATAGACATCTCATTTAAGAATAACTCACATAAATTAACAAATGCTAATAGATACAACTGAGGAGTAGCTATTTCTTTTTCAGTTATTTTTTTTAGTAACATTTCAGCTTCAGTATGGTTCCTTATGCGACCACTTTTCTTTAAGATTAACGCCTTCGCAATAATATTGGCTTGTTTAAATATATTACTGCCTGTTTGAGTCGCGAGTTCATCTAATTGAGATACATATATCTGTGCTTCCTGATGTTTATTTAAATCAATACTAATTAATACCAAATAAAAAAGGGTAGCGCTCATTCCATATAGAGATTTGATTTTTTTAGAAAGTTTTAAACTATGTTTAAAATATTCTATTGCTCTAACATATTCTCCTTTCATTCTATAGATCGTCCCAATTCCTAAAACATTGATGATATAATTTTCAGTATAATCTTCTTTTTCTGCAAGTGCAATTGCTCTATTATAATACCGTAGAGTTCTATTTATCTCACCCATTTCTTTGTAGATAGCACCTAAATTATGTAAAGCATCAATTTTAGTCCGAACACTTATTTCTTTAATTGTAAGACTCTGCTTACAAAACTTTAACGCCTGATTAAAGTTACCTTTACTATAATAGGTAAGACCAACTAGATTTAAACTTGTAGCAATACCAACAGGATTATTTAATTCCTTTTGAATTGTTAAACTTTTTTTAGCATAATCTAAAGCCCTATTAGGTTCAGATTTATAAAGGAAGATTTCTCCCAGTTGCCAATAAATGCGTGAAGTTTCGAGCTTTTTACTTGTTTTCTCCTTCAGTTCAAGCCATTTTAAAGCTAGCTCTAATGCTTTGTTAAGATCATTACTAATGCGATAAATTATAGATTTTATTAATATTAAATCTGCTTGTTGTTCAATAATATCAAAGGAGGAATTATTTATAAGGGGATTAATTAGATTTTCAGCTTCTTCAATATAGTTATGTGCTTCTCCCAATTTTCCGGTGAATACAATTTGTGCTTTAATTAAGAGAGCATTAATAGTTTCAGTAACAATACCTAACTTTTGACTCAAATTGTAAGCAAGTTCACCAACTTCTACAGCATTTTTATACTGTTCATTAAAATAATATATCTTCCCTTTTAAAATAAGTGCTGAGAGTTTTTCTTTTAAAGAAATCTCTTTTTTCTTCTCGAAGTGTGCAACTCTTTCAAGCGCCTGTTTAAATTTGCATTTATATATTAATTGTTCTATAGAGGTTAATTCATTGAGACTCGAATCAAGCAATTTTATTATCTCCCTTTTTTCTCACAAGTATTTGAATTAATGGATATCTCGAAATTTTAAATACAAAAATTTTTCGAACTCTTTTGAAAAAAGAAGAAAAATTGGTTTAAAAGACTTTGTAGTAATCATTTTTCTTCATCTCTCTTTCAAATATAAATATTTATTTTATAAATTAATTAGAAATCAAATCGATTAATCTGCTTATACATTAAATCTTTTAATATATCAACAGAATTAATTATTTTAGTGGATTTGATTGTATTATTTTTACGTTTCAATTCGCAATATTCCTCAATTGATAAAGGGTTAGTAAATGGACATTTTATACAAGTCTCATATCTAATACAACTAATACATTCTCTTATTTTTACTTGTTCCTCATGTATTTGGAGTAATTTTTCTATGATTTTATTAAAATTATCTCCCACTTTTCCGATTGGGTCCATTTGCCAGCAAAATCTAACATTGTCTTCATGATCTATAATTACTGTTTCTAATTTTTTACAATTTGCGTAGGCACTGGTCCATCTGCATAAACTTTGAAAGTGAGGCAATGGAGCGCTTTTTAGTAAATAATTAAGACGATCCTTACTATTGAATACCCTAATTAAATAATTGTAAAGTGATTGGCTGTCAATAACATCGCGATCTATACAAATTGTGTTTTCCATATTAGTTTTACCTATTTTGTATTCTTCTAAAGCTACATTAGTGTTTTTTAATACAATAGATAAACCAATTTGATCACCTAATGAAGATATTATCTTTGATTTGAAAATAGACTTTTTCCTTGAATATTCCCTGAAGTAGCATTCATAAAACATAGTTGGTGATAAATCGTTATATAGGACCTGATTATTTTTTATATTATTTTTGTCGAAATTCTTTCTATTTGAATAAAGATGAATGATTGTTCCATTTATTTTAAGGTTATCTTGTATCCATTTGACTAAATTATCCTTTATAATATCTGAGTTAATAATTACATTATCAAAATAAGGTTTCAAATCCACTCGTTTGGGTTTTAATGACATTATTTTTTGATTTTTATAATCAATAACCTTACGATTACTCTCCATTTCAGATTTTGGTGCTAATTTTATCTTGTTGATATCAAATGGGAAGTTATTATGTGTTATGACGTTATTATTTTTCCCCCATGGAGTTATTTCGTATCCATATTTTAAATGATTTTGATAGAGAGGAGTCCCCTGAAAAATATGTAGATAATTATGGGCATAGAAATCCATGTTTAATTGACTTACTAGCTTCATTGTTTTTTTTGCATCTTTAAGTGATTCACCAGGTAAACCTACCATTATACTGACAAATACGGGGCTAAACCCTATCTTTTTCGCATAACTAGTCATTCTTTTCAATCTTTCAATGAATTCCTTCTCCTTGTTAAAATCTGTTTTGCTATCTGGAGGATTTACCTTGCCTAGCGTTCTTAAGACCCTCGGAACAGCACTTTCTAGAGAGAATCCAACAGACATAAAGCCCGCTTGCTTCATAAGGTCTAGTAAATCTTCAGTAATCTTGTCACATCGAGTTATGAAGCTTAATGGAATATTAATCTTATTTTCAATTATTTTTTCACATATCTTTCTTGCTCTATCTGGGATTATTGTAAAAGCATCATCCATAATTGGAACAGGCCCGATAAAATCTGAATTTTTATTGAGAAGTTCCAACTCTTCAATAACTCTATCTATTGAATGAAAGAAGATGTTTCTATTGCTGATAACCGCACTATTGCAATAAATACAATTTTGATTACAACCTCTTGCAGTGATCATCCCCGTGCGGGCTGCTTCTGAAGTTGGAATTATTTTTGTAAGATAAGGAGATGGATAATTGTCTAAATAATTATCGATGGACCTATTTTGCAATAACACATGAGAATCAGGATTTATAACAATTTTACCTTCAATCCTAAATGAGATACCTTTAATATTTAATAGAGCGACATTTTTTAATTTGAATTCATTTTGTGATAATTGGTTTAATAATGAAAGAAGTGTTTCCTCCCCTTCCCATTTAACACAGATATCAACGCTTTTCACTCTTTCTAAAATTTGTCTAGATTGCACACTAGGAGTAGGTCCTCCAAAAATGATAAGAACTTCAGAATTAACGGCTTTCAATCCATTACTTATCAAAGCACATTGCATATAATTACTATCATAAACAGTAAAACCAATAATTTTTGGATTATACTTTAATAATAATTTAACGCATTCTTCTACATTGTAAGATTGATTTGCAATGAACTGTTCAGCAGCATATCCATTTTTCCTTAAATATGCTATTATATATGCTGCACCTAAATTGTAGGTAAAATTAGGAACATAAAAATCTCCACCAGAAGGAAAAACCATCAGTATATCCAGATAATTCTCATTCAATAGAAATTCACTTATAATATTACATTTCAAATACACATGTAAAATCTAATTTTAGAAATTTCTTAATCCAAAAAGAAAAAATTATAAAAAGAAAAATGGGAGTTATTTCTATAGAGATCGAAAAGTGATCCATTCAGCTACAATAACAAGATCGAAAACTGCGTTAGCTTGCTCTTGATTAACTTGGGTTGGGTCAATAATAGCCCCCAATAAGCGCTTTTTCAATTGTTCTTCAGTATCATTAGCTTCTAATCCATCTTTCAATGCTTTCTTAATTTTTGGACCGTAAGTTTCTCCAAATTTTTGATTAATTATTTCTTCTAAATTTTTACTCATTTTTATAACCTCTATTAATTTTAGATTTCGCTTTAAAATTGCTATATTAATAAATGGTTAGGTCATATTTAAAAACTTCCTAATTCTTCTCAGAAAAAGATTAAAGAAAAAATATTACTGATAGATTTTCTACATTTTTTTATTTATATTTTTTTAAAATAAAAGGCTTAAGATTAAAATTCTAGAAAATTGCTCGATTTCTATAATTCAATTTGTTTTTTACATCTTCAATTCTTTCTATTTCTTTAAGATAATTAGCGTTTAATTTTGCTTTTTTTAATAATTTTGATAAAACTCTTTTTGGTGGTTTCTTATGTTCGATAACTTTAGATTCCTCGACATACTCCCCTTCTATAGGGAGTTCTTCTAAAATTATAATTTCTTCCAAAACTAGACTATGCTTAAGTTCTTTATTTTTATCTAAAACTTGGACCATTTTTCATACACCCCCCATTTTGTTATTTTAAATCTTTTATTCCAAACCTGAATTTATCAGGATGCAAACAATAATAACTAAAAGATTGTTTCCATCTTTTTAATGCCCTCTTCTTCTCTATAAGGTCTACTTCATTATTAGTAGAAGCACTTTTTTTATTTAAAGTCTTAAATTCCTTAAATTGAGTATTTTCTTTTACATCCTTCAATTCTTCTTTGGCTTCTTCTTTGTAAAATATATAGAAGAATTCCTTAAAATTGGAAACTATATTTTGCTTACTCTCAGTCAGATTTCAACACCTCCTTAACAACAATTTTTCTTATGTTGGACTATAAATATAATTAGATCAAGATTGTATTTTTAGTTTACTGTACTGAACTTTAATTGGAATCTCAGACTTATATTGGACAAATGTTAAAAGGATTTTAGTTATTTAATTAAAAATGTACTTGGCGGTGTTAGAAAATCAGGGAAATTTTATATCCAATTTATAAAAAAAGTGATTTCATACAGAATTTTTCCCCTGATGAATTAGATCATTCCATATCAGATGATAAAGCTTTATATTTCTCATATAATACATTAATAATTGCATTAAATGCATCAACGACACCTTTTCCTGTTTTTGCTGAGGTTATATAATAGTCTAAAAATTTATGTTTATTTACTATTTTTTGAATAATTGATGTATCTAAACTATTTTCATCAATTAAATCGACTTTATTAGCAAATAAAACTACAGGAATTTTACCACAAAATTGAATGATGTCATTATACCAATTTGAGATATGGTTGAAACTTTCTTCACCAAGATCATTTTCCTCAAGACTATATACTATTATCGCAGCTCTACTATTTTTAAAAAAAGATGGACGCAAAAAATTGAAATCATCTTGACCTGCAATATCCCAAAATAATAATTTAATATCGTCATCATTGATTTCTTTTAGGAATACAGAAAACTGAGCCCCTATTGTCTTGATATAATCCTCTTGAAATCCACCTTGTGTAAATTTCTTAATAAGAGATGTTTTTCCAACTCTTCCATCTCCAACTACAGTTATTTTAAAATTAAATTTTGCCCCTGAACCACTCATAAGAATGCTTTACACAAATAGTACTTGAGAATATTATTTAATGTAAGATTAGATTTATAAAAATATAAAATTTTCTTTTATTAGTTTAATAATCCATTAGAATTAATATCTAAAAATTCCAAAATTTTAAATTAAAATTCGTTATGATTAACCATATCTTTGGATTTTTTTAAAGAATATATCTTTTATAGAAAATGTGATCTATAATGATTTTAATATTTTAATTCATAAACAGTGGGATTGTGGGCAGTTATTCGCCCAATTAGGTTAGAATATTTTCTATTCTGTTCTTTAGAACTATTAGATTATTCTCGTTTAGGTTATTTAAGGAATAGAGAGCTCAAAATGTTGTTTGTTTCCCAAACAACAGAGCTCTCTGTTAAACCTATTGCCCATCTCTCCCTCAATTAGCTGCCCATCTCTCCCATATTTTTTTTACCTCATCTCATAGGGAAACTTCAAAGAATTTTAAAAAGATCAATTTAGTGATTTAATTTTTCTTGTATGATTTATTATTAGATTAGATTTTTTTTTATGGTTTTTTGTATTGAATTCTATATGGACTCCTATAAATGTTTTGGAATCCATACATTTTTATAGAATTTTCTCCTCCGTAAACTTATAATAAAAAAATTTATTTAGGGACCACCTTGATTAATGCAAACATAATCAATTATCCTCCCAAAGAAATTTTAGAACCCCCTTCCAGGATTAGTAAGCCTAAATTTGAACTTATTATACTTTGGATGTTAAATAATAATGAATCTTGCTCAAGCGCTAACTTTTTAGAAATTAAAAATTTGGAATCTAACCAAATATTCTCCAAATCCACTCTATATAATTATTTAAAAACCTTAATTGAAAATGATTATATCAATAAAAGTGCTTATAATAAATATCAAATTACATCTAAAGGCAGAAATCGATTTTATGAATTAACTCAATCTAAAGGTAAAAGAAGACAGTTAAGTTTTCCTCCTGGTGCGATTCTTAGAAAGCGAAACTATAATCATTGGATCCTCTGGATGTTATTTAATAATAATTTTTGTAAATGGGCGGATTTTCTTAACACCCCACTGAAGATAAATCAATCTTCATTATCAAAAAACATGAATTTGTTAATAAATCAAGACTATGTCCAAAAAGAAGATAAAAAATATAGGATTACCCAACTAGGGAAATTAGAATACTCAAATATGTTAAGATTATATGATTTAGACAGACAATCGATCCTTGAGGAAGAAGGTAAACGCATTAAAGAAATAACCAAAACTACAATTAACTTCTTTAAGAAATATAAGATAAAAGATGAAAATATAAAATTTCGTTTTCTAAATAATGTACTAAAATTACCATATGAAAAAGTAGAATCTTCTTTAGAAATAGAAGAAGAATTTCATAAAATTTTATTATTTCTAGCAATAAATCATCCGGATCAATATCCTTTTTATATTTCTTCAGAGGATTTTTCTAAAAAATATAATTTGAATTATGTTAAACTCAATTTTATTATACTAAGAATAGTTGAAGAAGATATTTTTCCAATCAAATTTTTTAAATTGGAACTTAGCGAAAATGAAGTATATTACTTTCAAGCAAATGAGAAATTAGAACGGATGCTAAATGCAATTGTAGAGGATCACATTACTAGGTTTTCTTATTTGAATAATTTATATGGAGCTACACCTAATGAAATATCTCCATTTACTATGGAAAGTACAGTTGCAGCTATCTTGGAGGAAAGTTGTGGCAATCTTTTCGATAACGGGTTAAAAAATTCTTTACGTAAATTTTTACCAGGTTATATTAATTATCTAGCATATAAAATTGAAAAAGAAAAAATGCTAGTCGATACATATGATAAGTTAGAAGGTTTAATTTGGCAAGAAATCCAAGATTATGAATTTACATTTAACGGAAGAAAAAGTGAAGTTAGTAATACTATTAAAGATATTGACGAAATTATAAAATCAAATCCCAAAAATATTGATCTTTATTTTTCTAAGAGTAAAATTTTACGTGATAAAGGTGAATATAAGCAATTGTTAGAATTTCTAGATAAAATGCTTTTAGAATTTCCAGGTGAAGAGAAAAGTATTCAGGTCAAAAGAGCGTATGTACTTAAAGAAATGAAAAATGTAAAATCTGGGTTAGAAATTATCGATCAACTACTTGAAAAGCAGCCAGAAGACAACGATCTTCTCAATTATAAGGCCTTTTGGTTGCAATATTTAAACCAAAAAGAAGAATCCATAAAAATTATACAAGACCTTATAGGGCGAGTTCCTAATAATGCAGTATATCATGACAGTTATGGTGAAATTCTAATGTTTTTCAAGGAATATAAGAATGCTATTGAAGAATTCTTAAAAGCAATAAAAATTGGTAGTAATGATTGGTATGTTTATCAAACTAACATAAAAATAGGGATTTGTTATAAAGAACTAGAAAATTATAAAAAAGCAGTAGAGTATCTTAAGAAAGGCAAAGAACTTACAGAAAATATTTTAAGTGATATTGACGAAAAAAAAAAATGGGTTACAATTGCGGATTTATTTTTAGCTGAGATTGAACATTTAGAGGCTAATTTTTAGAAAAAAGAAAAAAGTTAATTTTTTTGAACTAAAGATTCTAACTCATCAATTTTATCCGAAAGAAACTTAATTCCTTTTGCCCAAAATGATGGATCATTTAAATTTATGCCAATTTCAGACAGCATTTCCTCTGGAGAAAGTGAACTCCCAATACACAGCAATTTTAGATATTTTGGTACAAATTCTTCCTTTTGCTCAAGATATAATTGATAAATTGAAATTACTAAAAGATTAGCCATATTATATGCATAGACATAGAAAGGAACTTGAAGAAAATGTGAAACAACAAAACAATAGGTAGCATATTCTTCTTTAATATTTACTATAGAATTTCTAAACATCATTTCAATTTCCTTCACAAATGCGTTTTGATATTCTTCAGTGGTAGGAAGCTTTTGTTCTAATAAATCATGAAGAACCTTTTCAAATCTATAGAAAGCATTTTGTCTATGAGAAGTGCTAAAATTTCTTTCAATAAAAGTGCAAAGCAACAAAATTTTTTCTTCTTTAGATAGATTTGTCTCCATTAAATAATCAAAAGTTAAAATTTCATTAAATACAGAAGCTATTTCTGCAACGACGAGTGAAGTATCTATATTCATAAAATTTTGATTTTGCTGTATATAGTAAGCATGGAAAGCATGACCAAGTTCATGAGCTAAAGCACTTACTGAACTCACGGTATTCTCAAAATTTACAAAAACAAATCCATATTGTTTTTGTTTTCCATGAGCACAAAAAGCACCTCTATTTTTTCCTTGTCTTGGTGTAGCATCTATATGGTTTAATTCGACCATTTTTTCTACAATATTTCTAAATTCAGGATAAAAGTTTGTAACTGAATCCTTTATCAATTCCAAAGCTTCTTGATAGGAGTATCTCCTTACAACTTGTCCAACTGGACAATATATATCAGAAATATGTAATTCAGTAAGGTTTAGGAGTTTCCTTTTTATGTTATAATATTTTTCAACAATATGATAACTTTCAGTTGTGACCTCTCCAAGAATTTCAACAATTTCATCGCTAACTTCGTTTTCTAAGTTTCTTCTGGAAATTGGCTTTTTAAAATTTTTCTTTTTGGACTCTAAATCCCAGTTTTTTAAGATATTATTATAAATATGTGTAAAAACCATTTCGTGTTCTTTGTATTTACTCATCATTGTTTGTAAGGCTTTATATCGACGATCCTTGTCTCCTTGATACATAAAAGAAAAAAGTTCTGCTTCAGTAAGCTGCTTTACTTCTCCATCAATTTCAAAATCAAATAAGAAACTACTTTTTAATTCACTATATAACTTTTGGAATCCATTAACTCCGGTGATATCCTTCATTAAAATTATCTGTTCTTCTTTTTCAGAGAGTTGATGTGGCTTTTTCAATCTATTGAATTTAAGAGCATGAGAATAATTTATCAAATCTGGCGAATTAATGAATTCTTCAAATTTGGTGTCAGAAATTTCATTTAGTTCTAAATCAAAAAACAAAAGCTTTTGTTGAATTTTAACCTTAAATTCGTCTATTTTAGCGAAAAAAGATTTAACATCATCATTTAGACTATTAATTCTATAAAGTAATGTAGAATAAGTTTCAAAGTAAAATAATTTCTCTAAAATTGCTTCATACTCTTTATACAATTCTAGAAGTAGTTTTGAAGTTAATGAGGGAT
The DNA here is from genome assembly GCA_048941285.1 of Promethearchaeota archaeon. Classification (GTDB taxonomy): domain Archaea; phylum Asgardarchaeota; class Lokiarchaeia; order Sigyniarchaeales; family SOKP01; genus Loki-b32. The sequence continues at coordinate 7,650 of JBHLNS010000012.1, read as the reverse complement.
CCTTTAACCTTCCTTTGACTTTTTGATAAAAATTTTCAGCTAAATTTTCTAATTCTTTAATATCCTTTTCAATTTGCGGATCGTTTATACTTACATAAAAATCGCTTAAATCCCATTTGATGATTTGTTGCGTCATAAAAGAGAAAGTAAACAAATATTATTTGAATTTTACTAGTGATTTTCACATTTGCAGAAATAATTATTAAAAAATGTCCTTAATTATCAAAATGTAAAAATAAGTTCTTTACTATTAATATGAAAATGAAAGGTATAGATATACCATATAATAAAAAACCTATCAATCCTATTGTTGAACATACTGAAGTTAAAGCAAGTGATATTCATGGTTTAGGTTTATTTGCAAAGAAATTTATAGCGAAAGGAACAATTTGGTGGCATGCACGACCACAAGATGTGTTAGTTATAACAAAAAAACAATTTACAATTCTGGATTCCTCTTATAAAACAGCTATAATGAATAATTTTATGGAAAATCTTCTTACTTATTCTTATTATGAAAGAGACCTGGATGCTTTAGTTTATTGTTTGGATAACTCTAGATATGTAAATCATTCTTTTAATGCTAATTCTGGTGCATCTGAAGATGAAAATGGATTTTGTGCTGTTACTATAAAAGATATTCAACAAGGAGAAGAAATTACTGAAGATTATTCTAAGTATTCATTTTGTTCATGGTTAAAAAAATATAAAAAATTCTTTGATCCCAGTTGTTGGTAATTATCTAATTTCAAATTAAGCCTAAATAATTAATGAAAATAGTATTAGAAAATAAAAAGAAAAAGATATCAATAAAATTGACATTAAAGCTTTTATATTCCTCCATTAAGCAAGACTAGTAAAATTAATGCTATCTTCCAGCCACCAGCTAAAAGAAAGATTCCAAAACTTATTGCGATGACAAGGTAACACCATAAAAAGAATTTATCAGTTTTATTCACTAATTACTCCTTAAAGTAGGGACATTGATATTTAATGCTAGTAAAAGAAAGTGGACTCCAATTTTTAATAGTTCAGTTCTAAAAATTACGAGAAAAAGAATAAAAAATTAAAAAAAATTATTTACAAATTGCTTGGATGGAATGATATCCAATATTTCTTATTATTAATTGTGATTTTTCTTTTCTTTTCATTATTATCAACCTTTTTTTGGTTTTTTCTTAATTTTAATATAGATAAACTTCGATATATAGTTTTAATTATGAAACTTTTTGTGAAGTTCGAAGCTATAGGAAACCATTTAAATAATCAAATAACCTATCTATCAATAATTAAAGAATTTAATCGGAGAATTCCTAATTTATGAGTGTAATTAATTATCCTCCCGAAGAGATATATAAAACTCCCACGTTTGGAAAAAAAAATTTTGAACATATTATACTTTGGATGCTAAATAATAATGAAGAATGCCAATGGTCAGATTTCACTGATAAACCACTTGAACTTCGCTTATCTACTCTATCAAAATATCTCTCTATGTTAAAAGGGCGAGGTTATGTCGATAATTATTCCCGAGGCCATTATAAGATAACTCCAGAGGGTCAAAATAGATTTAATGAGATTTCTGGGGCACTTAAGAAAAAAAGGAAATTGAATTATCCACCAGATGTTATTAAAAGGAGAAGAAACTATGACCATTGGATATTATGGATGGTTTATAATAATAGCTATTTAAAATGGTCTAATTTTCTTGAAGAACCTCTTTCAATTAACCAATCATCTTTATCAAAAAATATGAATTTATTAATAGATAAAGGATTTGTAGCAAAAGAAAACAAGAGGTATAGTATTACACAATCAGGTAAATTAGAATACTCAAGGATGCTCCAAAACTACGACTTAGACAGACAATCAATTCTCGATGAAGAAAGTAAACGGATTGAAGAAATTACTAAAAAAACAATTAATTTTTTTGACAACTACAACATCAATGATGAAGATATTCAATTTAGATTCCTTCATAATGTTCTAAGATTAGATTATACTAGAGTTAAATCGATGTTAACAGAAGAGGAGGAATTTGATAAGATTCTCCTTTTTCTTTCAATTAACCATCCAGATCAATATCCTGATTATATCTCGAAAGAAGATTTTTCAAGCGCCTATGGAATAAAGGATTCAAAACTTGAGTATTACATTGATGAAATTGTTGAGAATCAAATATATCCGATTAAATTTTTCAAGTTAATTGTACCCCCAGATAAGTATTATTATTTCCAGGAAAACGAGAGATTAGAGATAATGCTAAGAACAATTACAGAGGATCACATAACTAAATTTACTTATTTAAACAAATTATTTTCAAGATCCTTAGATATACGTGCTACTATAGATAATGTCTTAGAAGATATCTGCAAAACATTATTTAAGAAAAAACTAAAAGGACCGTTAAGAGAATTTTTGCCAGATTATATTAATTATCTAGCCTATAAGATTGAAGCAAAGGTTGAATTAAAAGAAACATATGATAAATTGGAGGGAATAATATGGCAGGATATGATGGAAATATTTCAATCGAAAGGTACTAAACCTACAGGAGAACAATTTCAAGAAAAAATAAGAGAGATTGATAGAGATATTAAGAAAGATCCAAATAATCTTACATTATATAATTCTAAGATAGGGATTTTGATTTATTATGAAAAGCTCAATGAAGTCTTGAATTTATTAGATGAAATGCTAGAAATTTTTCCTGATGATGAAATGGATATTAAAATGAAGCAGGCTTCAGTACTTAGAAGAATGCGAAAAGTTGATGCGGGTTTAGATATTATTAATGATTTAATTAAGAAATATCCTAAAAATACAGATCTTTTTAACTATAAGGCTTATTGGCTGCATTATTTAGATAAGAGAGATGAATCAATAGCAATTATGGAAGATATAACTAAAAAAGTACCTGATAATGGAACTTATCACGACACCTATGGGGAAATTTTAATGTATTACGAAGACTATGAGGAAGCAGTTAAGAAATTCCAAAAAGCAATTAATGTAGCTGCTGATGAGTGGTATATTAATCAAACATATATTAAACTAGGAATTTGTTATAAAGAACTTGACAATTTCGACTTAGCTGTAAAAAATCTCGAAAAAGGTAAAATTTTAACGAAAAAAAGTACTTCTGACCCTGAAACTAAACAAAAATGGCTCACAATAGCAGATCTCTTTCTTGCTGAGATTATGCAGATTAGAGAGGAATAAAACCAGGTTATAATGATTTAGATAATTTTTTATAATTATTATACAGCTTTTCTATAATTGCGTTAAATGCGTCTATTACTCCCTGTCCAGTCTTCGCGGAAGTTATATAATATCCCAGAAAATTATATTCCTTAACTAATTTCTGAATTTTAGCTTCATTTAAGTTATCCTCATCCACCAAATCAACTTTGTTGGCAAATAAAACAACGGGAATATCACCACAATACTTTTTTAATTCATGATACCAATTCGTTACGTGTGTAAAGCTTTCTTCTCCCAAATCATTTGCTTCGAGGCTATATACAATAAGACCAGCTCTACTCTCTTTGTAAAATAGGGGATGAAGAAAATTAAAATCATCTTGACCAGCTATATCCCAAAATATCAAATTTATTAAATCCCCATTAATCTCTTTGTCATATCTGGAAAATTGGGCACCTATAGTCTTGATATAATCCTTTTCAAAAGTTCCTTTGGTAAATTTTTTTATTAGTGATGTTTTACCGACTCCTCCATCTCCTATTATGGATATTTTAAATTCAAATTCATGAAAATTAGTCATCGGATTAGTTAGTGTTTATCAAATTATATTTTACCTATAATGTAAAAGTAGGCATTGTGTAATATAAAATTTTAGCAAAATAAATTTTTAAAAGAATTTAGACTCTTTTTTTTCTTTAGACCATATAAAACTATTCAAAAGTTTAAATCTAGTGATCAATGAATTGTTTCTTCATAAAAATATCTTTAATAAGAGGTTCTAGTGAAGGGATATCTTTTATTTGAACTTTTCTGTTTAATTGGTAAAATTTTTCAAACGTATCCCAAAGTCCTTTTTTACTCTTGATTTCATTTATAAATGTTGTTATTCGGTTCTGAGCTGAGTATGATTGACCTTTATATATGTAACACATTAAAAAAGGTGAAATGGAATTCATAAGAAGTGTATAATTTCCGAAAGAAGCACGATCAAGCCCTTCAGAAAACATTTCATTAACAAAGGAATTAATAGCTGTAAAAAAACCACCAAAAAGATGATCTTCAAAACTTTTATCCTCTATAAATGATTGAGAGAAAAATGGTATACCGCCTTCTGATACAATTAGAAGTAGAATAGGCTCCTCATCTTCATGCTCGGGAACATCAGTTTTTAATTTTTTTACCATTGTTTCCATTTGCTCATTTAATCCCGCAAGTTTCCAGCGTTCAGATAGATCAGCGTCCGATTCCTTTAATTTTTCCCATACCTTGAGCTGTTTTATCAATTCATCATGTATATATGAAATTTTCATTGCTAAGCGTTTTATACCATATTTCTCTGCTATCTTCTGAGCTTGAGTCAAAAAGCGTTGGGCTTCTTTCGTTTTAAAATTTAACAAAGATAATTTGGCTTTTAATATGAAAGTTTCACAAAAAACTTGAAAAGAATGTGTTTTTTCAGCGATATTTACCAATTTAGCAATGTAAACATTGATTTCCTCGAGAACTTCATTATTTATACTTATACGAAATTCTGAGAGAAGTAAATCACAAAGACAAACCAAAGCATCTCTAGTAACCTCCAAATATATAGCTTCTGTTTCAATGATTTGTTTTAATAATTCTTCAGCTTTAGCTTTATCCCGGATTCGAGTGCTTCTTTTTAGCATTAAAGCTTTAACATATTTATAAAAAAGTTCAATGTGAACTCCTTTCTTCTGATTATATATATTTTCCAATCGATGAAAATATTTTTGAGTAAGTTCATCATCTCCCTTCTCAAGAGTTATGAATATCAAATTGTAGAGACAGGACTCTAACTGGAAAGGATATTGCTCCCAAAGTATCAAACTTTTTTCTAAATATTTCAATGCAAGGTCGTATTCTCCTTTATCACAGTATACCATTCCTATATTACTTAGTAAAACTGCTATGTACCAATTATTATTAATTTCTTGAAATATTGCTAAACTCTTCATGTGATGTTTCAACCCAATTTCAGTTTCATATATGCTTAAATAATTCACACCTAGAGAGATATGACAAAAACCTAGCCAGTAATGATTAAATCTTATTTTCTTAGCCATTTTTATTGCTTTCTTGGTGTATTTCATTGCAAGATCATATTTGGCGTATGATTGAAACATGACTTGTGCCATTAATAAATTAACCCAAACCATTTCGAATGAATTATCATCTTCATTTTGTAAATGTAAAGATTGTTCTAAGTATTTCTCTGTTAAATTTATATTACCTAAAAGGAAATTATTCAATGCTTTTAACAGCTTTAATCGAATTATTTTTTGAGTCAAATTTATTTCAAATTCAATGGAGATTTGCTTTAATAAATCTTCAGCATCATCAATCAGTTTGACTGTTTCATCATATTTATTAGCTAAACATAATCCGATTATAATAAAAAACAATCCATCAAATGATTGATGTTTACGATTAAGTTTTTGCCCTTCTTTAAATATATACTCTCCTATTGAAATTAGTTCTTCAGCTTTATTCTGATATATTAGAATTAAGCCCTTAAGAGACAGAAAATATTCTTTTTGTTGAGAATTAAGTCCTTCAAATTGACTCCAATCATTTAATATTTCAAGAGCTTCATCCAACTTTCCAGCATTAAAAAGTTCTTCTGCTCTTGGTAACTGCTTTAGCGAGGGATCTGACATCTATTTAATTAATTTGGACTATAACCTTATGAATAGATTAAGCTACTTATCATTTTAAATCTAGTGTTTATGGAGATTTTTTTGGATAAAAATCTCTTGTATGAGAGATCCTAATGAAGGAATGTCTCTTATGTCAACCTTCCTATTCATTTGATAAAATTTCTTAAAGGTTTCCCAGAGTTCTTCTTTATTTTTGATTTCATTTATAAATGACTTCATTCGGTTCTGAGCAGAATAAGATTGACCTCTATACACGTAACACATTAAAAAAGGTGGAATAGAATTCATGAGGAGCGTGTATTCACCAAAAGAAGCACGATCGAGCCCTTCAGAAAATACCTCATTAATAAAAGAATTGATAGCCATAAAAAAACCTCCAAAAAGGTGATCTTCAAAAGCCCTATCCACTATAAATGATTCAGAGAAAAAAGGGATACCACCTTCCGTTACAATTAAAAGAAAAACAGGTTCTTCATCGGAAAGTTCTGGAGTCTCGATTTTTCTTTTTTTTACCATATTTTTTATTTGCTCATCTAATTTGGCAAGTTTCCAGCGTTCAGATAAGGGTGCCTCTGATTCCTTTAACTTCTCCCATAAATTTAAGCTTTTAAGCAATTCATCATGTTCAAAGGAAATTTTCATTGCTAAGCGTTTCATGCTATATGTTTCTGCAATCTTCTGTGCTTGAGTCAAAAACATTCGAGCCGATTTTATATCAAAATTTAATAAAGCTAATCTAGCTTTAAGTATGAAGATTTCACAGAAAACTAAATATGACTTTTGTTTCTCCGCGATAGTTAATAATTTGGCTATGTAATGATTAATTTCATCAAGAATCTCACTATCATTATCAATACGGTATTCCATGAGAAGTAAGTCACAAAGATGTATATGAACTTTTATAATAACATCAAAAGCTATCGTATCAGTTTCTATAAGTTCTTTGAATAATTCTTCAGCTTTTGCTTTATCTCGGATTCGAGAGCTTGTTTTTAAAATTAGGGCTTTAGCAAATTTGTAACCAAGATCAATTCCATCGCCTCTTTTCTGTTTATAAATATCTTCAAAACGACGAAAATATTTTTGAGCCCGCTCGTTATCTCCATGTTCAACGGCTAAAGTTATTAAACTTTCTACACTGCCTTTAATAGAAAAAAAACCTTGAGGAAGCTGCTCTAAAAGATTTATACTCTCCTCTAAATGTTCCACAGCAAGTTCATATTCACCCATTTCACCATATAAATTCCCAATATTATTTAATAAAATTGCAATATTAAAACCACTCTTTATCTTTTTAAATAATTCTAAACCCTTTATGTTATGTTTCAAGCTCTTATCCATTTCGCCAATAGATACATAATATCCTCCAAAATAGAGGTGACACAGAGCAATCCAGGTTTGATTAAATTTAATTTCCTTTGCAAGAGATAATGCTTTTTTGAGGTGCTCCCTACAAAGATCAAACTTACTTTTTACTCGAAGTAAATAACTCGCCATTATAAGATTAGCCCAGACGATTTCGAATGATTTATCGGATTTTTCTTGTGAATCTAAGATCCACACTAAAGACTTCTCAATTAAATCAACTTTACCACCATGTAATCCAATAAAGGCTTTTGTTACACTTAAACGAGCTTTTCTTTGAGTTATAATTTCTTTAGAAACATTTGAAATAGATTTTAATACTAACTCAGCTTTTTCAAAAAAGTTGAGCGCCTCCTCAAATTTACCAGCTATAGCTAATCCAGTAATAATAAAATATAATCCA
>JBHLNS010000011.1:0-73249 GCA_048941285.1 Promethearchaeota archaeon | reverse complement strand
ATAGAATAAAATTTTAAAAAAAAAGGATTTAATTTTCATCTTCTGATCACATTTTTTAAAATTGGCCTAGTTTCTATAACTGTATTATACGTTCTTTTAGCATATTTTATGAATTTTATTAAAAGAATTGTTCCTACTATTGTCATAGCGAATAAAATTAATGTACTAAAAGGAGCGAATGAACAATGTGCATAATATCCTAAATAACATGTTTTGCTTGCCTCATCAGGAATTAAAGTCATAACACCAGCAGAAATCCCTCCTATTATTAATGAGCCTATGATGATCGTATAGAATAATAATAAGGAGGATTTTATTACACTTTTTAATATTTTTTTTAATGATTTTTTATTTTTTTCCAAATTTATCACCTCATATAATTTTGAGTTAATTTATTAACATCAATTCTCATTATATGTTTCCATGTACGCCGAAGACGCGATAAAATATTAGTTATAAGGCGTGAATTTAAGAGTTTTTTCAACTAAGATCCAAAAAAATAATCGATTTAATGATTGATTTTTAAACCAACTAGTTGAAAGTATAGTTAAATTTTAGATGGAAATTGGTAAGTTTACACACTCCTCTCTGAACTTGGATTTATATCTAGAAGTATTCTATGCATAAATTAAAAATATATGAGGTGATATTTATTAACTTTAATTGCCCTTGTCCAAAAATAGGATGTTCTAATCATGGAAATTGTGAAGAATGCAAAAAAAATCATTACGCTTCAAACGGCTTACCTTTTTGTGAAAGAGAACATGGTTGGTTTACAAAAGTATTCTATCGAAAAAATTTTGAAATGATTCAAACATTAAAAAACGAGGGAAAAATATGAAAAAAGCTTTAATTTTATATGATTCGGTGTATGGAAATACAAAAAAAGTAGCAATGTCATTGAGCCGTGGTTTAGAGGCAGGTGGACTCTATGTAGATAGTAGTAATATCCAAGATTTTAATATAATTGAATTAAAGAATTATGATCTTATAGGAATTGGGAGCCCAACCCATTTTCGTGGAGCCTCTAAAAAGATGAAATTATTTTTGAAGAAAATGCAAGATATCAATTTGGAAAATAAACACGGATTTGTTTTTGAAACAAAAACAGATTTTAAATTAGCTGGATCTGCTGCTAAATTCATAAATCGATACTTAAATAAGATGAAATTGATAATTTTTCATCCCGTAATTACTGGAATTGTTCTTAATAAAGAAGGACCTCTCCTAGAACATACTTTAGATTTCATGGAACAAATCGGCTTAAAAATCTCAGATAGAGTATATACGCGTTTTAAGGAGAATGAGAGTATTCATGAAATAAAAAATATAAAAAAAACAAAAGTTAAAGTGTATTTAAATCGATTGCAATGGATTCTTTTAGGAGGAGGCCCTTTATTTTTCTTTATTAGAGCCGTATATCTCGCTGGTACAGGGGGAGATTGTTTTGGTAGAATTAATCCTTTTGCTTCTTGGGTTCTTCTATTTCTAGAAATTACTTTATCAGGAATAGCATGGATAACAACTTTGGTAGGTTTAAAATTAGGGCTCAAAAAAAAAAACCAACGATTAGTATTTAAACATAAGAGTGTACAAAAAATTATCTTATTTACTGGATGTGCGACGTATATTGTGCATTTTATCAGAGTTGCGATTTGGATAATGCTTTGTGTAATATAATCCAGTCTTTTCCTGAATTTATAAATATTTTAATTATTTAAATGACACAATCACGTTATTTTTTTATTTTTATAATTTTGTATAACTACACGAAGATCTCCTAGTTAAAAGACATGTTTTTTTTTAGGTTTTAAATTCTCGAAACTTCAGTTAATCTTTTTCAAATTTCTTACTTTCTTGGTATCCCGTTCCAATTATTTCTCCAATTTTATAATAACGATTATCTAATGCATAAATAATTGGATCTAGTTTTATCATATTTTCAATTTTTTGGCCCTCTTCGCCTTTAATAACAAAATCTTTGCTAACATAAGATTGTATAACATCTCCAATAAAAATTTGTCTATTTTCAATCGAAAATTCCTTAATAACTTTACATTCTAAATTCACAGGGCATTCTTGAATCATAGGTGCTGTTTTTAATTCACCATAAAAGACATTAAATAATTTTGATTTATCTACATTCCTTCCAGATGTTACTCCACAATAATCAGCTTTTATGAGAAGTTGGGTGTTTGGAAAATTAATACTGAATGTTTTATTTTCAAGAATTCCTTGATTTGTGTAATGATTTTGACCTGAAGAAATATAAACAATTGGAGGGTTAATACCCATTATTCCAACATCTCCCAATGTCTCAAAATTAGGTTGATTATTAACAAGTGCTCCAGCGAAAATGATCGGGACTGGATAAACTAAAGGTACTTTTCCGAATTTAACTTTCTCAGCAAAACATATTGATTTTATGTAGAAGGTATTCATTTGGTTTATTAGCCAACTTTTCAAAGGATCTTGAATCGGAACTTTATTGAGATCTCCTAGATCCTCAAAACGAACTGTAATTAATTTATTGATATTTTTAGCTCGGTAAATAACCGGACAATAGTTGTATAGATTTAATGGATAATTATACTCAAAAGGGAGTTCATAAATTTCAGACTGCTCCATAGTTGAGAGAATCACACCTGATAAAATTGCTTGATGTATGAAAATAGCATATAAATAGTTCTTATTATAGTATTCTTTAAACACTTGTTCATTAAATAAATCTTTATAAAATTTCCACCATAAGTGAAATAAACCTTTCTCTGGTCTAATAATTAAACACCCCGCATTAAAGTAAGGTCGAAGCTGGTTATGGTCTACGTGTGTTTTCATTGGAAAAATCTTGTCTTTAGACACTTTACATTTTTGATATACTTTTTCCCAAAATGGATCGATTGGTTCATCAAAAAATGATCCGATATTAGTGTGATGAACTGGTCGGTATCCTAAATTCTTATTTTTATCTAAAATAAAACGTTCTGGTTGATTAAAAAATATTGTATTTGAACCTAACCATGCAAGTATTTTTGTTTTTTCTTTTGCTAATAATTCAGCATTAGCAGCAGCAAGAACATATGTAATAAACGGAAAATTCGGCTCATCCTTAGGTGAAAAAGGAATAATTTCAACATTTAGAGATAAAAATAGATCTCGTATCTCTTTGGCAATATTATCTACTGGTTTTGGGGTAAATACCCAAATTGGATAATCCGATAGATTTTTTCCAAATTTACGAATACTTGTTGCTAAAATTAAATCTTTTGGGTCAGTGCAATCAGATAGATATGCATAAATTAATTCATTCATCCTATGTTTTATGATAGTATTTTCATTTTTAAATGAATATAAATGTAAAAATTAATAATCAAACTATTCTGATGAATGAAATTCTATATCGAATATCATAATATAAAGGGATAATGAAATTATACTCCTACTTTCTTCTTTTCAATCTCATCTTTGAGAATCGCGATGATTCTATTTTTATCAAATAGATAAACTGATTTGGGGCTGTATAATTTCATAGGTAATAAAATCCATCCTTTTCCTAAATTTCTAAAAATTTTAATTATTTAAATAACAATTTTTCTTTCCAAGTCTCAAAATAAAACACTTTAAACATGATATCAAAAACAATTGAATCAATATTTTCTTGTTTTATATTCTCAACCAATTCAGTTAGTTCTTTCATAGTATTAGCCCAGACCCAACAAATAATCAGATTTGGTAAATTACTAAACGTCCAACAATAGAACAGATTCGGATCATATTTTTCATTCAAATGTTTGGCAAACTCATTTTTATCTATTGAAGGATTTAGTGTTATTTGAAATAAGGCAAAGATGTCGTTTGAGTCTTCAGGGTTAAAATCAATAGATAATTCTATTATACCTTCTTCAATCATTCTAGATAAATGGCGTCGAATTGTATTTGCAGTGCTATTAATCTCATCTGCAATCTCAGATACAGGTTTTCGAGAATCTTTATATAATGATCGAATAATTTCTAAATCAAGCTTATCATAATTCATTGCTCTTGATTTAGGAACAATATATGGAACTGGTGATGTATATTGAACACCTGAGAGGAGCCCTACTTTTGGAGATTGAATTCCGATAATCTGAGATACATAAGAAGAATATTCGTCTAATTGATGAATATTTTCTAACATTGCTCCAATATAAACATAATTTCTGCTAGACAATATTATTTGCCAAGTATTATCATGTTTTCCTAACTCTAATATGGGCTTGTCAATATTTTGAGTATTACTTTGCCCAAAAATAAATGCATAAATAGCATTAATTGCATATGGTTTTAATCTCGCAGCAAATTTTTGGATAATTCTAAGATCTATGAGACTTTGTACTCTCTTATAAACAGCATTAACAGATAATCCTAAGTGGTCTGAAATCTCTCTATATGCTAATCTTGAATTATTCATTAAAAGGAGAATAATCTTAAGATCAATTTCATCCATAATTATAAGAAATAAGAGAAAAAATATAATATTTTCAGGTTATTATTATTGTATTTTTTAATGGATAAGAATAAAAGATGAGAATGAAATAACATGGTTTAAAATAATGAAAACTAATTCAAATAATCAAAGAATTATTTTAAATTAATTACGCTATTAGGTTCTATGCATCTATTTCTATAGATTATAATATGTTTCTCCATTTTTTTCATAAGATCCTACTGTATTCTTAATGAGCATTTGTTCCATAATATGTTTAAAATTTTCAGCAAGATATTCCTTTAATTCAGGATTTTGAACGATTTCATTTATTTTCTTTAATAATGAATTAGCTGTAAATGATTTCCCTTTATTAGTGCCTAGATAATAATTTATGAAACTTTGACATTCTTCTATAAACTTATCTTTTCCTCCTATAGTATTCTTTGACTTAATTTTATTTGCTTTTGGATTATAGGAACTTAATTTAGATATTGCAACCCATATAGCTGCGAATAAAAAAACAAGCATACCTGAATATAAATAACCTGAAACTACATCTGTACAGAGGAGCATTAATGGAAATGTAAGAAAATAAACAATAGCCACAATCATGAAAACAATATGTCCTTCTAAATGAAAGCCTTCCTCTCTTTCTAGTACGATTCTTCCTCTATCTCCATTCATAGTCAATCACCCATAATTCAATAGCAACTTCGGAAATATAAATATTATGCTAGTATTGCTTTTCTTATTAGATCTTTGGTAAACCGTTTAAATAAAGAAAAAAATAAAATATTTTCAGCTATTAATATTCAACTATGGAAATAGTAAGAATAAATACTGAAAAAGAAGATATTTATTACGAAGATATTACTCCTAATTCAAGAGAATACTTATTTGGTGCTAGAGGATTAAGCTCTCTCATAATTCATAATGAAGTCCCTCCACTTTGTGATCCCTTAGGGAGAGAAAACAAATTAATAATTGCGAATGGCCTTCTTGCTGGTTCACCTTTCCCCTGTTCTGCTCGTACATCAATAGGTGCTAAAAGTCCTTTAACTAATGGAATAAAAGAAGCTAATGTTGGGGGAAGGCCTGCTATGATGTTAGCTAGACATGGTATTAGAGCAATAGTTTTAGAGGATATATCTTCAATATTAAAATTTATATTAATAGAAGAGGATAATATTAGAATTTTACCAGCAGAAGAATATAACGGGTTAGGTAACTATGAATTTCATTCAAGATTAAGACAAAAATTTGGAGAAAGTATTGGTATTTACTCTATTGGCCCTGCGGGTGAACATTTAATGAAGTCTGCAACTGTAGGGGCAAATGATTTAGAAGGATACCCAAGTAGACATGCTGCACGAGGCGGATTAGGAGCTGTAATGGGTTCCAAAAGAATTAAAGCAATAGTGATTATTCCTTCTAAAACTTCTAAAGTAAATATGCAAGATATTAAAAAATTTCGTGAGATTTCAAGTCCTTTTGCTAAAAATTTGGCACAAACAAAAGAGAAGTTCTCAATTTTTGGTACACCTATGATGATGGCAGCTATGAGTGGATACGGCGGCATACCAACTAAGAATTTTCAAAGGGGATCTTATGATATGATTGATAATATCTCAGGAGAATCTCTCCACGATCTCGTAGTTGCAAGAGGTGGGAAAAAGAGAATAGCTTGTTCTCCAACATGTGTAATTAAATGTTCAAATTTAGTCGTTGATGAACAGGGAAATCACATTACATCCAGTCTAGAATATGAAACTATGGCTCTCAATGGCAGTAATTTGATGATTGATGATCTAGATAGTATAGCTAAAATTGATCATCTTTGTGATGATTTAGGGCTTGATACAATTGAGTTTGGTGGAACTGTGGGTGTTGCTATGGATTGTGGAAAGATAAAGTGGGGAGACTCAAATAAAGTGTTTGAAATTCTAGATAATGAAATAAGAAATGATACAAAAGAAGGAAACTTGTACGGAAATGGTGTAAAAAATATTGGAGAAATACTTAAGGCTAAACGAATACCTCAAGTAAAAGGACAAGGAATTTCTGCTTATGATAGCAGAGTGTTTAAAGCGATGGGAGTTACCTACGCAACATCACCAATGGGAGCTGATCATACAGCTGGAGCAGCTATCGCCAACCGTGTTCCAAGTTTACATAAAGATTATGGAGAGCTAACTAAAAATGAGCATAAACTTGATTTGTCTTTTGAATTACAAATTTATACAGCGATAATGGATTCTATGGGATGCTGCTATTTTATTGGGCCGAGTTATGAAAACATGGAAATCTTGGCAAATGCAATTAATGCAATGTATGATATAACTCTAACAAGAGAAGAGATAATTAAAATTGGTATTGATATCATAAGAAATGAGCTTTTATTTAATGAAAAAGCAGGGATTACTCAAGAAATGAATGAAATTCCAAGTTTTTTCAGAGATGAATATTCAGAACCAACTGGATTAAAATATTCCATAGATAAAGAGGATTTGAAAGACTTTTGGGCTAGATTAAATGGGTATAATTTTTAGATAAATTCATTTTCTAATATTAGAAAACTGAATTTTTCTTCAATTTATGAATTGAAAACTTAATATAACATAATAACTGTATGATTAATAAGGGTATTAACTATTAAACACCTAATAATTTATTGTTTTTAATGACAGATAATTCTGATAAATGTGAAGATAGTCCGTGTCTTTCTGAAGATGTGGCAGATGTATTTGAAATAATTAGTAAAATTAATAAGAAATATGAAAAATTACAGCGTAATAATATTCAAGAGTTAAATCTGACACCTACCCAACATTTAATTTTGAGAGAATTATGGATTGCTGATGGCCAGCAATTCAAAGACCTAGCAGATTCATGCGATTGCTCAAGATCGACGATTACTGGTGTTATTGATACCATGGAAGAGCATAATTTAGTAACAAGAGAACAAAATCCAAAAGATAGACGAAGCACTCTAGTTAAACTTACGGAAAAAGGCAGAAAATTGAAAAATACTACACCTCCTATAGAATCAATAGTAAATGGTTGTTGCCCGGAAATCAATCAAAAAGAGATGGAGACATTAGGTGGATTATTAAAGAAATTATTAAACTCTTTAAAATTGTAATATCTTCCTTCGAGAATCAATTTTTTTATTTAATATTCATTATTCACAATAGTTAGGAACTAAATAATAAGGAACGAAACCTTTAAATAGCTAGGTGCCTAACTATCATTTAACTAAAAATTAAAAAAGGAGTTTTATTCTTATGGCTGATAAAGAACCAGATTGTTGCACCGAAAGTACAAAAGAAGATAAGGAATCTAATGAATCAAGTGGTTGTTGTAGTTAAATTAGAGTAATTGAATACCTAATTATATTCTTTTTTTTCATCTTTTTAATTTTTGTAACTTAATTGCCTTATTTTTGATCCCCTTTCTTTTTTCGAACCATCGCCCACGCATTAAGCTCAGAATTTGGAATAGTTAACTTAGCGACAATCTCAAATCCAAAATGTTTATAAATTTGAATATTTTTTTCATTTTCAGTATGTAAAAAGCAATCTAAATTTTGTCCATCAATTTCAGCAAGTTTTGTTTTTAATAACATATTACCGTAACCTTTTCCCTGATTAATAGGATCTACGCCAATAAAACTTAAATACCAATGAGGAAAGTTCACATTCACATTTTGAAATGAATTAATAATCTCGTTAAAAGTACTATATTTCTCTGTGGATATAGGATCTGAAAATAATTCTCTTCTAATTTTTCTTAATTTTCTAATAATGTCTTTTGATTGACTTCCTATTACCACATTTGGTATTCCAGAAGGATGCCAGACAGAAACACCTTCGATTTTACTTGATGTAATATATACTTCACCAGATAAAATTCCAAGTAAAATCAGATGTTCACAGTGAATAAAACAATTTTTTTTTCGCTCAAGAGAATTTGGATAAAGATAAATAAATAAAGGATCATCTTGAAAAGCTCGACTAAGTACTCCACTTGCTACTTCAATTTGATCCTCGTTTATTTTGAGGTGATACAATTCATTCATATTTAATTTGAACCTATATCTTTTTTTTAATAATTAAGGTTGGATTAACTAAATAATATTAATCATTAAAAAAGAAATTATAATATATAATATATATTAGTCAAAAAGCAAAGGCAATGAGAAATTTTATTGAGAATTGGCGCACATATGAGCGTGTCTGAAGGCAAATACATGGATCAGCTTTTTACAAATTATTTTATAATATAGAGAGAATACTAAATGAAAACTTGAGCGACAAATTAATAGAATTAGAAAAGTTAAAAAAAAAGGTAGTTAGACTTAATTTTATTATAGGGCATTTGAAATAAATTTAAGAGCGACTCCGACTGAAATGATTAATGCTGGAAAGATAGCAGCATAGATTATTTCAACAATAACATAAAAAAAATCACTTCCAGGTATTGTAAAAAAAAAAATATTAAAAAAACCATAAATAGCTCCACATATTATAAATACAAATCCTAGAAAACTTAATGCATCTTTCACTTGACTTTGATCAATCTCCAGGATATTAACACCTCTTAGAATTCTATATATAATTCTATATTAAAAATATTAAAAACATTAGTAGTCCATTTTTTAATTGAGAAATTAACTATGTTTTTTGAGATTTATAAGATTTAAAGGAATATTCTAAAATTTTTCAATAAATAACTTTAGAATCAAGTTAAAATATGAGAGCATATAAATTTATTTAATTTTTATAGAAATTTGATTAACATTTGAAATAATAAAATTTGAGTTGGTGATTTTATTGAGAATTGGTGCTCACATGAGCGTTTCTGGAGGTAAGTACATGGCTTTTGAGATTGGCAGACAATTAGGCTGTGAAGCAATTCAAGTTTTTATTAGAAATGTGCGTGGTTGGAGTTCTGGAGCTTTAAAGCAAGAAGAAATTGATGAATTTATAAAGAAAAAAGAAGAATTAAGAGATGAAATATGGCCAGTAATTTCCCATAATAGTTATTTAGTAAATTTAGCAAGTTTAGATAAAGAAAAATTAGAAAAATCATATGAAGCAATGCTAGACGAGCTTATCAAAGTAAATCAATTACAAATAGAATATGAGAATATGCACCCTGGAGTAATCCCTGTTAGTGATAAAAACGAAATTACAAAATTAGAAGCATTTACCCAAATTGCTGAACAATTAAACAAACTGATAGAAGCAACACAGTCTTCAAAAGCTATAATATTGCTTGAAACAACAGCGGGTCAAGGTAAGGGTTTAGGTAATAAATTTCATCATTTTAAAACCATAATTGATAAAATAGAAAACAAGAGTCGGATTGGTGTTTGTTTCGACACCGCTCATTCTTTCGCAGCAGGTTATGATTTTACCACCAAGAAAGGATATGAAGTAATGTGGGATGAATTTGATGATACTATAGGTTTAAAATATCTATTTGCTTTTCATTTAAATGACACCGATAAGGAATGTGGGTCAAGAGTAGATAGGCATAACCATATTGGTCAAGGAAAAATAGGAAAAATTCCATTTGGTTTTTTTATCAATGATCAAAGATTTAAAGATATACCCGGAATACTAGAGACTCCAAAAGGTAAAGATATGAAAGACGATATTTTGAATTTAAAAATACTGAAATCTTTAAGGAAAAAATGATCATTCTTCAACCTCAAACCATACAGAGGATTTATTGGAGGGATTTCCATTATAATTTACAGTAATTTCTTCTCCTTTAGAAATCTTTCGAATAGTAATATATTCAATTAAATTATTTTCATGATTATAACGATATTTAGTATTAGGTTTATAAGAATGATTTATGAACTGACTAATACTGAATGAAATCGCAGAATCATATATACCCTTACATTTAGGATCATCCCATTCAAAGGAATAATTAGATAAGGCTGTATCTTTAATTAATTCCCAATCATTTTTAGAAATAAGAATGATATGAGCAACTTCGATTGTCTGTCCTTTTCCTATATTCCTTGTAGCAAAAACTCCTTTTCCTTTTTTTGTAGAAATGAATTTAACTTCTAATAAATTATTCGCAGAATTCACCTTATGAATAATTATTAGATTATCAAATTAAATATTTAAATTGAGATGTTTTCTTGATTCTTAATAAAAAGATGAACTATGAAGGGTATGTATTATAATATCAATTATTCTACTTCAAACCACATAGGACTTTTATCCTCTACAATTCCGTTATAATTTACTAAAATTTCTTCTCCTTTTGATATATCTCTGACAGCAGAAAATTCAATTGCTTTATTTTCATAATCATAGAGATATTTAACATTTGGTTCAAATGAATGGTTAATAAATTGACTTATACTAAGAGTTATAGCATTTCGAAATGCAGGCATATGTTCTGGATCTTCCCAAATATAACAATAATTATATAAAATTGTTTTCCTAATCTTATTGTAATCTTTATTTGGAATTGGGACGACATAGGCAATATCTATTACCGTATCTTTTTTAATATACTTTTTCGCAAAAACTCCTCTGCCCTTCTTCTCAGAAATATACCTAACTTCTAATAATTCATTCATAAATTCATTTATACGCCCTTATTATTGTTTTATTTATTCTTTATATTTTTCGGGATTCACACATCTCTTCCATTGCATAACCGTCTCGACAGGTCCTAAACCTATTAGTAAATCATTCACTTCAAAAATGAAATCTTGTTTAAATCGATAAATCCATTTATCTTCCCGTTTTAGAGCAATAATATGAAATCCTCGTTTATATCTTCTATCTTGTAATTCTTTATATGTCTTTCCCTTAAAATAAGAATCTTCAGATAATGTTTCCCGTACTACTATTTCTGCAGTTTCTCGAATAGCCTGTTGTAAAACTTCATGTGGTTCAAATCCTTTAATGATTATTTCTGCAATATGAGCAGCCGCATCTGCTATTAATTCGCAACTAAAAACGATTCTCATTATTCCTGTGAGATCTCGAGGTGCTTCAACCAGTTTCGCTAAATCCAAAAGATCTTTTTCTAGTGATATATTTAAGCCATCCATCAATTCCTCCATTTCTAATACATCTTCTGCTACCTCTTCATTATTAAAGAATAATGCTGCTAATGCTAATTCAATCATAGTTTCTGAAATATCTGTTATTAAAACATAATCTCTTTGAATTTCCTCAACTTTTTCACAAATTTCTATATTTTCCAGATCCAATAACGGTTCTTTCTCCTTTTCTTCAATATCAAATGAAAAAGGTCCCAAATCATTTGCTAATTTTTTCAAGTCTATAATTGGTTGAATCTCTCCCTTAACAATTAAAATATCGTCTTGCAATACTGATACGTCTCTTTCAAAAAGCCATTTATCTCCTCTTCGTATTGCAATTAAATCGACTCCATGTTTAGATCTAAAATGCACATCTTTTCTAACCTGCCCAATAAATTCACACCCTTTATTCACAGTTATTTTAACTATCGGTTCGGGCACATAACTAATATCACTAAACAATTGAGAAAAATAGGAGATATCAGTATTAATATAAACAACTCTTGCAATATCCGATAAAGCATCTGATATTTTATCAATAGCATATCCCATAACTACAATAGGTTCTAGCTTTTTTGCTCCATCTAATCCACTTGGATGTGCTTGAATAATTTGAAAATTGAGAAGAAATGTAAGTTCATGAACTCTCTGTTCCATTTTATATGCTTCATCGGCAAGTTCTTTACTTCCAAATTTAATCGCACTATAAGCTAGATCTATCATTAAATCAATGTTTTGTTTCATTTCCCGTATTATATCTTTAAGGGAAAGGGGTTTATACTTAAATTTTTTACTAGGTTTAGTCATTTTGTTTTAATCACTCATTTTTCATATAAATTTGATGCTATAAAAATATTATTATAAATAGAATTAAGAAAAAAGGCGTTAGAAAATCAGCTAAAGAGGTAACAAATGGAATTAGGAAATTGTTAGGATCTTTACCTCGCTTAAATAAGAATATAGCCCCTAAAAATAATGTAACGAACATTATGAAAAAGATTAATACAATTGTAATAAAAATTATAAAAATCATTAAAAGAGGATTTACAATTCTGATTCCTGTAATTATGCCAACAAAATATCCTATAAACAGTAGAGATGCCAAGCTTAATAATAGAGTTATGATTAAACCATAAAAATCTTCTATCAATCTTTTAGATTTTTGAATCTTTGGAGGTAATGTACCAATATAAAGATGTGTAGTTAATCTTGAGACTAAAACTGTTGACATATCACCTATCAAAGAATTTAATGCAGGAATTATTAAGAGCATCATAGGAATTGTGTATAATAGATCTTGATTAAACGATAGAAGTGAGCCAGAAATTAAACCCATTAGAGAAGAAATAATTACAATAATGATTGATTCTTTGAAAATTTTCTTATAATACTTCATCTAAGGCACCCCCAGCATTGTAATGGTTAAAAGGAAACAAAAGACGGTAGAAAAATCATCAATTGCTGTCATAATAGGATTTACTACGTTATTTGGGTTTAATCCTTTTCTGAAAGCTAAATAGTTTAAACCAGTTGAGCAAGGGATAGAAATAAATAAAGTTAATACAATTGAAATTAGAGGGATCAGAACAAAATACGCAATAGGGAGAATAAATAACTTGAATAATATAAAATTTAGAATTATAGAAAATATCCCTATGAATATCGCTGTGAATATTGATAGAGTATAAGTCGCTAATACGTTTTCAATCCAGTTTCTCTTAGTAAAATCACCTATAATCAAATCACGAGAAGTTCTTGCTATAAATGGTCCACTTAAATTACCTCTTAGAGAGAGAAGTGCTGGAACCATTAAAATTAAAACAGGAAAACTATTAAATGGCAAAATTAATAGAGAAAGTATTATCCCTGCGAGGATATCTCCAATAATTGATATAAGTTCTGATGGGAATGTTTCCTTAACAATTTTACCTTTAGAGTCTTGATTCTCCATATGTCATCCTCATCAGAATCCATTGTTTCAGAAATTTGATTTTGAGCCATCTTTTGTTAATATTTTAAGGCGGTATTTTAATTAAAATTTGTCGATCTCTATTTAAGATTACTAAATATTTTCTTATTTATATATTTAGTTGTACCTAAATTTATGAAATTTATAATTTGATTTTTATTATTATTTTGATAAAAATCTAATGTTATTAAGGATTACTATCTTTTTTGTGTTTTAGTTCCTTAAATAAGTAGTTTTAAACAATATTTCTCAAATAAAACTGAACAAAGCAAATTTGATTTATTCGATTCCCATCTTGTTAGACAAATTTATTTAAAAAAAATTATTCTTAATCATTATTTAATTTAAAATTATAGAAAAATCAAAAAAGAGAAAATTTTGAATGAGTCTTTGGAAAATTATAGCAAAAAATGAGATTCGCTTAAAGACTTTTCGAGTAAGAAGAAATCGTAGATTATTCTTTATTTTAATTTATACAATTTTGATACTTTGGGCAGCTTTTATTGGCCCTATAATATTCGATGAGATATTACCTGAGCTTTTAAAGCTTTACACTACCCAATTTGAAGTACTAATAAGTCTCATTTTAGAATATTCATTTATGATGCTATTTGTAATGTATACAATCTATCCCTTATTCATTTTATATAGAAAAAGTGAAATTGGTATAAAAGATACTATCATTGCTTCCCCAATAAAACCGGGAGATTTTTTCACTGGGGAATTTATTGGTCAATTACCTTTTTATTTCTTATTTTTATTAGGAATTGGTCCATTAGGTACAAGCTTGTTGAGACAGATAAACTCTGAAATAGGTTTCTTTCATTATATAGGATTTTATGTTATTACTTTCACACTCTCGATGTTTGCCCTATTAGTGGGTACAATTTTATCTAATTGGATTGAAAACAGGATATATAAAAGTAAAAAAGTACGAGAGCTCAATAACTGGGTATTTGTAATTTTATCTTTTATCGTAATCTCCATTTTTTATATTTTCCATTTTCTATTTGAATTTATCTCAAATTATCCAAATTTCAAGATTTGGATGTTATTTTTTCCATCTTATTGGTATTCTAATATAACCTTATATATTATAAACCCCACTTTAGTATCTCCATATATTCTAAATATCTGGCTAAATCTCGGCCTTGCAATTATTATCCCTCTATTATTGTTCTATATTTCTTATAAAAAAGCTAATATTTTTTATAATTTAGAGAGATCTATTGAAAAGAAATCTAAAATCATCAATAAAGAAAAAAAATTTTACCATTTTATATCAATAATTACTCCCAGTAAATGGAAAGGATTGGTGACTATTCATTTTAAAGATTTTCTAAGAAAAAAGGAGAATTATGCTAAACTAATTTATAGTACTGTTTTTATCGGATTTGTTGGTGTTTTTCTATCTGCTTCATTAAATCAATCTACTATAATTCTTGAAGATAATCCATTAGGTATAAGTTTGATTTTAGAAATCCTTCAACATAAGCTTTTGTTAGTATTGGTAATAGCTTGGATAGGCGCCCTGATTTTTAGTATTTTAATAGGAATTTCAATTCTCATTCAATCAAAAGAATTACTTTTTATTTATAAGAAATCCCCTCGAGGAATCAATTCTCTAGTGTTTTCTTATTTATATGTATTATTTGTATTAATAATCATCTTGGATATAGGTTTATCAATATTTTTCGCTTTTCTTTTTCAAATTAATTTCATATTAATTTTAGTTTTTTTCCTTGCGTTTATGATATATAGTGGAGAAATTCTTTTACAAGCAATAGCAATTCAGTGTATTAAACCTTTATTTGAGGAACGAGGTAAAGATATTTTTTTTCATATTTATCTTATTCTTATAGTTCAAGTTTTCTCATTGCTTTTAACCCTTTTTATTGTTATGCCAAATTTATCCTCTTCCAACGCAGCTTCAATTGGCATAATCTATATCTTATTATTCAATCTAGGAATATCTGGGATAATAGCTTCATTAATGATTTACTTGGGAATTAAAAAATTGAATAAAATTGAGTGAAATTTATTCTCTTTTTTGACTCAAATATTTTTTCACACCCTCTTTTAAGATATATAAAATTAGTGGGACAAAAATTAGAAATAAACCTAAAGGGTTCATAAATAAAAAATTCAAAATTGAAAATGTTATTTGAAGAGGATTTTCTGAAAATAATATAATTAGAAAATATAAAAATGCAGCTATACCTAAAATTAAAAAAAGAAAATCGGCTTTGATAAGCCATAACAGAATTAATATAAAGAAGATAAATAGTACTGAATCAAAAAATTCCATCTGAATCTAAATAATAAATTATTTAAGTTTTAATATTATAAAAAAAAAAAAGATTATTAATTTAGAGTATTATTTCCTTTTCTTTATATAATAAACTAATCCTATCGTACTAATCCCTAGAACGCTAACAAGAATTGTGATTTCAAATCCAGGAATTTCGGCTTCCGGGACATTCACAGCCATCAATGTCGCACCTCCATAAAGCACTTGTCCTTGTCCAAAAACACCTTTTTCGTTCCATTGAGCAATATATTCCGTTTGTTTTACAACAGTACTATTGACCAGTTGTTCGGGTATTGTGACTTTGAATCCTCTTCCAAATTCTTCAATAGTTATTCCAGTCATTCCTCCAGTAAATCCCTGAAATAGCTCATTTAAACCTAAGATTGCATCTGTCCAGTTTAAATTATGAGGGACAATTAAAAATGGAAGGGCAAAAGAAATAGGGGGTGGTAAAGTGATGCTTCCCATTGCATTTAGCGTATTATTGAAGTAATTTGATGTTTCATTACTTAATACAATAATAGGTAAAGGTGTTGGGTTTCCTGGTTCAGGATATTCCATCCACCCATATCCCGGTACATACATAGCTATGGTTAAATTAATTATTACATAGTTAAATATGTCAATATATTCATCACTAATCCAAGCTACTGTACCCCTCACTTGAATTCCCCCCATAGTTTCAAACATGGAGAATTCTGGTGGAATAGGTTGCCCCGTATCAGTTGCATATTGTGCAAAAGTATTAGCATTTATCCTTAGTGTCCATGTATATTGTTCACCTGTTTGTACTCCGATATACGAAGGAGGTAAGGCTCTAGAGAAATTTATAAAGGGTATAAAGAAAAAGATCCCTAACAAGCATACTAATATTGGGATAGATTTCCTCATATATTCTCATCTATTTTTTTGTGGATTATAGAATAGTTACATTACTAATCCAATTTCATATATATAAATTTATCAGATAAATGCTTTTATATAATACATAACTATTCGGTCAAGTATAAGATTAATTCTAAAAAAAAAATCTTCAATTAAATTCTATGATTAACGCATTAAAGTATGAATCAAGATTTTTAGCAGGAAAAATACTTACAAACTATATTAAGGATAGTTATCAAGAATTTTATGGTAAAATTTCACAAACTCCTGAAAACTTCTTTTGTTTTGCGATTCCTAATGGAGGTGTACCAGTAACCGAAGGATTTTGTTCACAATTTAAAATCTACTATGATATTCTAATTGTCAGAAAATTAAAAATTCCTCATAATACTGAAGCGGGATTTGGTGCGATTACGACTGATGGCACCGTATTCTTTAATCAACCATTATTAAGCCAATTAAACCTTTCTGATAAGCAAATTAAATATTCGATAGCATTAACCAAAGAAGAAATAGAACAAAGAATCAAATTTTATGGAAGAAGTTTAAATTTACAGGAACTTTATGCTAGAAACATTCAATCTAAGAATGTAATATTACTTGATGATGGGTTAGCCTCAGGATTTACAATGTTGGCGGGAATTAGCATGATAAAGAAATATAATCCAAAAAGCATTTATATTGCTATACCAACTGCTCCCCTGAGGACTATTAAAATTATAAAACATGAAGTCTCTGAGATCTTTTGCCCGAATGTAAGAACTAATTTATGGTTTGCAGTTGCTGATGCTTATAAGAATTGGTATGATGTTCCTGAAGCGGAAGTATTAGACATAATAGGCAATTCTAAATATTATATCTTAAACAAATAAATCTTAAATAAAATTTGTTATAAATGTAAAAAATGAGATTGCATAATCTAAAATTCCGAAAAAAGCTTATCTTCGCTTTTTTAATTTCATTCTTTATCCAAATCTTCCTTATAATTGGATTTAATTATTTTAATTGGATATCTCAAATTTCTCAAAATACCTTCTTCTATGAATTTTTAAGATCTTCTCTTGAACCATATCAAGATTATCAAATATGGTATAAATCTTTTGTAGAAAATTTGCTCCATGAAAATTGGATTCCCTATACTTACTTTTTTCCGGATATAGAAGGATATACAAATTGGTTTTCTTATTTATGGGATTTATTTGTTGGATTTAGGCAATATTATTACATTTATCCCCCCTTTTTTCTATATATTATAACATTACCGGGTTTAATAGATCTCAACCTTATATTTATTCCTCTTTTAATCTCAACAAATTTACTGCCAATTATTATTTACAAGTTCCTTTTAACACAATGTAATGTAAAAGTAGCAGAATGGGGTTTTTTAACTACAATTTTTTGCCCTTTATTAATTTTCTATAACGGCGGCTTGTTATTAAACACGTCACTTGTAACTTGTTTCTTTATAATAACTTTATATTTCATTTCTATAAAAAAATATAAATCCGCTTGCATTTTGTTAGCAACTTCATTTCTTTTTAAGCAGATTGTTATATTCTTCATTTTACCTATACTTGCCTATATTGTGATTGAATCTAGTAAAAATAAAGAGGGTAAATTTATAACTCAATATTTTAAAAATCTTTTAATATATTCTACAATATTATCAGGAACTATATTAATAGGATCTTTACCATGGATTATAATTAATCCCAGAGGGTATATAAATTCTATATTTGTCACTCAAGGATTTACGTTTTTACCAGATCTTCAAATTCCAAATTCTAATTCTCCAGTACATTGGTATAGCTTTTTAGTAGGGTTGAATCTCCCATATTGGACAATTTATATTGTAGGGTTTTTAAGTTTTTCTTTCATTGGCATATTTGTTATAGAAATAATTATAATAATGTTCTTACATTATTGGTATTATCAAAAAACTCTAAATTGGTTAAAATTTTTAGACATTATTACATATACAGCTTTTTCATCTCATTTATTCTTGCCTAGGGGTGTATATAAATATTATTTCACTTTCCATGTCCCCATCATTATTTTATGGTTATGTTTTCATTTCAAAGATCTAAATGTAGAAAAAA
The DNA here is from genome assembly GCA_048941285.1 of Promethearchaeota archaeon. Lineage (GTDB taxonomy): Archaea > Asgardarchaeota > Lokiarchaeia > Sigyniarchaeales > SOKP01 > Loki-b32. Next base: position 54,433 of record JBHLNS010000011.1, on the reverse strand, counting down.
ATATTGACAAAATAAGATGGTCTATATATTTTTTAGGTACTTCGTTAATTATTCTTGTGATTCCAAGAAATTTTTATTTGTTAGTAATCTGGGTTATTATAATACTAATAATAAATAAAAACATAAAAATTAACCAAACCTATTATGTTAAATCTTCACTCTTGGAATAGATATAATATCTTAATAGCCAAAGTTAAAAATACAAATTTTGACAATTAAGATTTTAAAGAAAAGTAAAAAAAAGATTTTTATAAAAGGAGATGAGGATCAATAATTGAGAAAGCTTCACCCTAAGCACTTATAAGTCTGAAAAGAATGGAAGCATGGGGAATATAGAATTCATCTTTGCGCTTGATCACAACTGTATGAAAGTATTCAGCAAGACCTAAAAATCCACGAATTACAGATTCATCTTCCTCAAACCTGAAAATAACAGCTGCAACTGCTGCCCCTGTATTGAACTTAACGCTATCATAAACTCTCTCATCGATTAGGGGGATTTTAAGCTCGTTTACAATTTCATAAACCCGTTTAATGAATAGTTCTCGCTTAGGCATTTTATGCAAACCTTTTTAATTTCTTGAAATTGAAATTTTTATAATTTTTAAACTTACTAATGAAATATGTTTTATAATATTATTAGTTTAGGTTTTTTAATAGTTAACGTTTTTTCTAGATGTACGTAATATTGGGATTTATAGACTTGAAAAAGAATGGAATAAAAATATAAATACATATTAATATAATAAAAATATAAAGGTTATAAATAGTAATTTTTACTTTAATCAATTATTTAAAAACATTAGAGGAATTGAATAGATCGTGGTTTCAAAAGAACAGAAAAAGATTGAACGAGTAATTAATTTTATGAAAAAAGGTTTAACTTCTTTAGCTGATGATCTAGAAGACACAGTAAAGGGAATAAATGACTTTATTAAGTCATTGGCTAAAGCTCAGAAAGATTTGAAGGAAGTTTCTGTTGTTGAAGAGGTTCAAACTGTAAGTACTTCCTCTAAAAAAATTGTTGCTTCAACTAGTGGTCAAGCTAAGACTGCAGCAGCAAGTACATTATTTTCATTATTAAGTAGTGGAAGTCCAGCTCAAGCCCCTGCAGCAGCTCCAATGACTAGTATTCCAGCAGCTCCTGCGCCTCCTGGTGGAGGACCTCCATCTGCTCCTAAACCACCCAGTGCTGGTCCTCCTATAAAAGTAAGTCCTCCTGCTGCGCCACCAAGTGGTGGTGGACCTCCTAAAAAACCTAGTTTACCTCCCGCCCCAAAATTGCCTCCTACTGGCGGAGGTGTCCCTAGTGCTCCTCCAAGCGGTGGTCCTCCTAAAGCGCCCAGTGCTGGTCCTCCGGCAGCACCTGCATTTGCGAAAAGACCTGGACCACCTAGTGCTGGTCCTCCAGCAGCATCAGCAGTGGCTCCAAAAGCTGGTGGAGGATTAAGTTCTCTTCGAGATGAGATGTTAGATGAATTGAATCGTCTGAAGAAAATCATGAGAGGAGAATAAGATATTTTAGATTTTTCTTCTTTTTTTATCTAATTATTAGTTTTAATAGTATTTTTTTAATAATTAAATTAATATATTAGATATAGATACTTAGGGTAATTATCTTAAATTAAATTTAGAAAAATTGAGGCATGGGAAATCTTACAGTTGTTCTTGATATTGGTCAGTTTTCGACAAAAATTGGATTTGCGGGGGAAGATACACCCTCTCAAGTATTTCTTACAATGGTTGGTAAACCGAAATATCAAGATGTCGGTGTTAATTATGGGGGTAAAGAGTCTCGTGAAGATGAAATATATGTAGGAGATGAAATTCAATCAATAGGATTATATAAAATTTTTCATCCAATTGAAAAAGGAATTGTAGTAGATTGGAACCATTTAACAAATATTATTGATTATATCTTTTATAATTTAAGAGTTGACCCCACACTCGTTAATGTACTATTTGCAGTACATCCATTATTTCCATACCAAGATCTAGAGAAGGTATTTGAATTATTTTTAGAAAGATACCAATGCATGGCTTTTTATCCCGTATTAGATTCAATGCTAACGCTCTATTCAGGAGGATTTCAAACTGGCTTAATTGTAGAAATTGGGGATAGCAATACTAGAATAGTTCCAATTTATGAAGGATACAAATTAGAACATGCTGTTAGGATTTTGGATATAGGAGGGCGAGTAATAACTCGTTATATGGAAAATGTATTAGAATCTATCGGATGGTCTGTTGATTCTTCAATACGTCGAGAGTTAGTAAGAGTGTTAAAAGAAAAGGCATGTTTTGTGTCGTTAGATTATAATGAAGATTTAAAACGAAGCGAACAATATGAGAAAGAATATTCCTTACCTGACGGTTCTACAATTTCACTTAATAAAGAACGATTTATCGTCCCCGAATTGTTATTTAAACCAGCTTCAGAGTTAGAAGAAGACGCATTACATGTAGCAATTATGGATGTCATAGAAGCATGTGATCTAGACATCCGTCCTCAATTATTAAATAACATTTTTCTATCAGGAGGGTCCTCAATGTTCCCCAATTTAAAATCACGAATGTATCAAGAGCTGGAATTAGAATTGGCTAGGAGGAAAAAAAAGAATCTTGGGATTAGAATTATTGCTCCAATGGAGCGAACTTTTTCTGTTTGGATAGGGGGATCAATATTAGCAATGATACCCGAGTTTTCTCAAAATTGGATTACAAGAGTTAGATATTATAATGAAGGAATACCACCAAATCTCTTATAACCATTTTTACATGATTTTTAGTGATAAAGCCGATAAATTTTCATATTTATATGTATTTTCTCAATTTCTTCATTTTTTGTTTTGATTAAATGTTGTAAGTTTTCATAAAGAGTCTGAAATTGAATTTTAGAAGAAAAATTAAGGCTTAAATAGTTGTTTTTTGGCTTTTTTTTATCATAACTAAAATATAAAGAAATATTGTATTTCTATTTTCCGAGCCCTTTAAATTCGGTAATTTGAATGAACTGAACAAATTGATACAATATAAATAAATTAATGACTATTTTGTATTTAAATAGAATATCCTCATAATACAGAGATCACATATTTGATTAAATAAAAAATTCTATTATTAGTCCTTAATATAATCACGATTTTTTAGGTCTCATCAAATATGGAAGATTTTAAAGAAAACCCGTACTATAAGCCCAGTTATTCAAATTTATTTAATAAAATTAAAGATATTAATACTCCTATAAAAAATGAAATATTAATGGCACTTCTCGATGGTCAATGGCATTCTGAATTAGAATTAATAAGAGTCACAAAGAAGCAGCACGAATTTATTGGAGCTGTCACTTTAGGCACGATGATATCGTCACTAAATCATTATATTAAAAATAATTATCTCCAGAAAAAAATCGTTAATGGTAAGATGTATTATAAGATATCTGATAATTATGTTGGTTTAACACGAGCAGCATATCGCTTTGATTCAAAACATATCTTTTAGTTGCAAATTTTATTTTTTTATGCATTGCCCCTTATAAATTTTAAAATCCTCACAATTAGAACAAAAACCTTTACCTGTTTTATCATTAAAACCTTCATTCCAGCATTTAGGACATAAATAATAGTCAAAAGTTTTATTATTTTTTTTTAGTGAAATTCTAAATATATTAAATTTGCAGATTGAGCAAGTCGAACTTAATAATTCTAAATTCCCGTTCTTAGGTAACGATAAGTATTTTTTGCATTTATCATCAGAGCAGACTAAAAACCGTTTTTTTTTAATGTTTATGAATTTCATGGGTGCTTTACTGCAAAAAGGGCAATTTGAAGAAGTTAGAGGGATGGTATAATCCAGCTTGTAATTATCAATTTTAGAAACTAATTTTGTTTTATTGACTAAGAACCTATCAAAGAGTTGCAAAAATTCCATCCTTATCTCATTTACAACACTCTTCATGCTTTGTTTCTGATTCTTAATTTCTTCAAGCCTTTCTTCCACATTTTTAGTGAAATCTGGTTTTAAGAAAGGAAGCCAAATCTCAATTAAATTCTCAATTATAAATTTTCCTAAATCAGTTATTATGTAATTATTTTTTGTTCTCTTAATTAATTTACGAGTTTGTAATAACTTAATTATTATAGGTCTTGTTGATTTTGTACCTAAATGATTTTTTTCCATTAATTTAAGCAAGGATGTATCATTATACCTCGGAGGGGGCTGCGTTTCTTTCTCGAGAAATAAAATTTCTTTTATAGGAACTGTGTCTCCTATAATTTGGATCTCCTCTTCATACTGTGGTTTAAGAAAGGGAGCGATGTCTAAAAACCCCGGAGAAATCAACGAAACGACTTGAGCATGAAATTTTTCATCTTTAATTAAGATTTTTAAAGATTGTTTTGATTCCAAAGCATCCTCGCCAAAGAGAGCGAGATAATGACGCGAAAGAAGATCGTAAACTCTTATTTGTAATTTGTTTTCAAATCTGGGACTATTCAGATCTAAACTTTCAAGGGGTGTAATAGGTGGATGATCTCCCATATCTTTTTTTCCTTTGGTTGGAGTTATTCTTTTATCTTTTAATAGGGTTGATACATAGTTTTTATATTGTGGATGTAAAACAAATTGCTCTATAATATCTTTATGTTTAAAGTCTGCTTTATATACGTCACTATCAGTTCTCGGGTAAGAGATTATTTGATTCAAATATAAAGCATTCATCGTTTGCATAGCATTATTTGGTGAAATTCTTAAATTCTTTGTTATTAACACGAGAGCTTTTGAAGTATTCAAAGGAGTTGGCGGAGATCTTCTTATGGCTTTCTTGGAGTTATCAATTATATTTCCAATCTTTTCGTCTTTGATTTTTTGAAAGATTTGCTTTGCTTTAATTTCTTGATCCTTAGAAAAGGGATTTTGATTATGATGAGCTTTAAAAATTCCTTTTGAATGTATTAGATCAGCATCAATCAAAAAATATGGTTCTGAAACAAAATTTAAAATCTCTTTTTCTCTAAGGTATATTAAATAGAGAAGACTAGTCTGAACACGTCCAATAGAAGTAAATCGAACTCTAAATTTATTTAGTAAAGGTCGCAGAGTGTTTGTTACTTCTCTAGTAGCAGAAAAACCAATAAATGCATCAATTATAGCTCTTGCTTCTCCTGATTCACCCCAACTATATTTTGGTATGATTAGATTATTAAATTTATTAATAATTTCATTTTTTTGAAGAGAGCTAAGCCATAATTGTGATATTTTTATATTCGGATTTGCTTTTTTTGCATAAGGAAGCGCATCAAATAATCCAATATTACATCCTTCAATATCTGCATCAGTTGAAATTATTACTTGATCAGTTTTTTTAGCATACTCCTTAATAGCTTTAATATAAGGGTTTAATCCACTGATTTGAAATTTTTTAATAGAATCGGAATTTGTAATAATTTCACGTGGAGGGGGATTTGTCCAACTTTTATAATATTCCGTATTTCTATATTCAAGTAGATGGCCACGTAAAGGAATTATATAAATATTTTTTGATGATATGACATAAATATTTAATCCTTTTGTCAGCTTTATTATTGAAGTAGTACCTAAAGCATTTGCAATCGCTTCTGCAGCTTTTTTTTTTTCGGTAATTAATAACGTAGCCATCAAAGTTTTCTAACAAATAACTATATTTTAATTTAAGTACTGAAAGAATGATAATTATATTTAACAGATAAATAAATTTCTGTTAATTTTAAAGAAAAATTAATTATAATAGAATTTTAATTGATGTAATATAGTTATGTAAGTTATAATGGTAATGTAAAAGAAAAAGTAGATCCTTTATTTTCTCCTTCTGAATTTGCCCAGATTTTGCCTCCATGGGCGTTGATAATCCCTTTGGTAATGTAAAGGCCTAAGCCCGTCCCAGAGTCTTTGATATTGATATGTTCATTCATAATGGGCGGTTTAATTCTTTCAAATTTTTTAAACAGCCTTTCGAATTCATCTCCTACTAATCCAATCCCGTTATCTTTTATCTCAAAAACATATTGATTAGCCTCTTTCTTAGCGTTTACTTCAATCCAACCATAATCAGGAGTAAATTTAATAGCATTTGAAAGTAGATTAGTAATCACTGTAAAAATACGATTAGGATCTGCGTTTAGAGTAATATCAGGTGCTATATTCAATATTATCTCAAGATTTTTCTCATTGATCAAATAACTTAATTCATCGAGACAATCATTTATTATTTTACTAACATTTATCTGATCTTTCTGTAATTTTAATTCATTTTCATCAATTTTTAATACATCTAATAGTTGATCCATTAAGACCTCAAGTCGATTTACATTCCTCTGAACAGTTAATAAATCAGTAGTAATTTCTGGATTTAAATGAGTTCTATGTTTCATCAAGATATAATCAGTATATCCAGAAATTGATATTAATGGGGTTTTTAATTCATGAGCGGCCATTGTAATGAAATCATTTTTAACTTTATCAAGTTTTTTCAATTCAATATTCTGTTGCCTCAATTTTTTTTCAGACTCGAGTAATTCTTGCTCTAATCTGAATTTCTCAGTAATATCAGAAAAAGTTCCTTCAATTGCAATTGGATTACTATTTTCATCTTTTATTAGATGAGCATTTACTTGAAGTACGATTTCATCTCCATCCTCCTTTAATACAGGAACAATATAATTCCGAATAATTCCATTTTTAATTAACTCTCCTCGGTACTTCTCTTGATCTTCTGGTTTTTTCCAAGAAAAAGGAGGTGGCCTGCCTATTAAATTTATAGATGAATTATATCCTCCAATTTTACTAAATGCTGGATTATGATACAATATATTACCTTCCCACTCAACTTTATAATATCCTTCATCTAAATTAGTTATCATATTTCGGAAATTTTTTTCAGAGTTTATCAGTTGATTTTCCATCTTCTTACTTTCAGTAATATCTCTAATAATTGTTATTACTTGGTGAACTTTATTTTCTTTAAAAATGGGTATTTTTCTAGTTTCAGTAAAGACTTCCTTGTTATTTAAAAATAAACTCCCTACAGTTAGGAGCATCGTTCCACTATTGAACACCTCTTGATATTCATCATAAACGACCTTAGGTAAGAATGGAAACGCTTCAAACACAGTTTTCCCTACAATACCTTTATCAATTTCCAAATTGGTAAGCCAATAATCAAATGCAGAATTTGATAAAATAATTCTCAATTCTCTATCTACAACGTGAAGTGGATCATTTAATGAATTTATTGTCGTTCTGTATTGTTGTTCAGACTCTATTAAATCTTTAGTCCTTTCTAATACTTTCTGTTCTAATTCTCTATTTAAAGTTTTTAATTCTTCTTGAGATTTCTTCAGTTTCTGTTCGGCGATTTTCTTTTCTGTTACATCCTGTATGATAACCTGAAAAACATTTTCACCTCCTACTTCAACGAGTGAATCGTCAATATTAATCCACATTAATCGTCCATTTTGAGATTTAGTAATTTGGATTTCAAGTGGTTCTGGGACTATTCCTTCTAAGATATCTTGATATCTCTGTTTAAATAAAGGTACAGCTTTCTCAGGTTTTATGCCAATGTCTAAAAAGTTTTTGTTTATTAAACTTTCTATTTTTCTATTGAATAATTTTTCAGTAGCGGGATTGCAATCAATGATTTTCCCCTTCCTATCAATGATTATAATTGAATATGGTGTGCTCTCAAATAAATGACGATACTTAATTTCTGAATCTTTTAATTTTTGCTCAGCATTCTTCTTATCAGTAATATCTCTTATGATCGCCTGAGTAAGAGTTCTATTTCCAATTTTCACCAATGAACTTGTAATCGATAGCCATATCTTCGATTCATCCATTCGAGTAATTTGGAATTCTAAAGGTCCAAATCTTTCACCATTAAGGAATCTTTTAAATCGATCTTTTAACATATATATAAGATATTTAGATCTTTTTAGAAGAGATAAAACTTCAGAAAATTTTTTTCCAATAAGATCTTTTATTTCTAACACTGAAAGCAAATTTGTCATTGTTGAATTACAATCAACGATGGTTCCCTCCTCATCCATCAGCCAGATAGCATATGGAGAGCTCTCAAATAAATGGCGATACCTTTTTTCAGAATCCTTTAACTTTTGCTCAGTTTGTTTTCGTAAAGTTATGTCTCGTGCTAAATTTAAAATTTTAATAACCTTTCCGTGTTCTTTTAGAGGAACCGCATTAACTTCGTATTCAAATATTTCCTCAGATTTTGTTTTAGCCTTAATTTCAACTCCCTTAATTTCCTTTCCAGCAATTAATGAGTCTCCTATCATTCTTAATTCGTCAAGTTTATCACCAGCATAAAATTCTGAAAAATTTTTATTACGAACCTCCTCCAATGTCATTCCTAATCGTTCTAATAGGGCAAAATTCATATCTAAAATATCTCCCTTTATATCAGTAATAAATACATAATCAGGACTCGAATTGAATATGGTACGATACTTCTCTTCAGACTCCTTAATCTTTTGTTCAAGAGCAAATTTTTCAGTTATGTTTCTTGCTAATCCCCTAAATCCTATTCGAGTTCCGTCTGAATCATATCTTAGATAAACTGAAGATTCACAAGTTATTTCTTCTCCATTTTTCCTCTTGACTTGGTATTGGAAATGAGTTTTTGGTATTCCTGTTTCGAAAACTTGATTGTAGACTCCGATGATTTTCTTTTTATTGATTTCGTCAACAAAATTCTCATAATTTGCACCTAGTAATTCTTCTCTAGAATAACCCTGTAATTCACAGAGTGCATCATTAAAAAAAGTAAAATTTCCATTTAAATCAACTTCAAAATAACTTTCATTGATGTTTTCAAGGATTCCACGATATTTTTCTTCAGATTCTTTCAAATTTTGTTCAGATAACATACGTATTGTAATATCTTCGTAAGTAACTAAAATACCAACAACTTTACCTTTAGTATCATGCAATGGGATTCTACTAATCTCAAACCAAGTTTGTTTGCCATTAATTGTAGTTAATGATTCTATAGCATTATATTCTGCTTTATTATTACTCATAACTTCCTTCTCTTTTTCTTGAATAGATTTCACATTAGTTTTAAGCCAACTTAAATCCTCGTCTTTGCTTCCAATTATACTTGTGGGTTGCTGAATTTGATTTAAAAGTGCAAAACTTTTATTACATCCCATATAGACCAAATTTGTATCTTTCCAATAAATAAGTTGAGGAATATTATCTAATACAAGTTCTAACATTTCTCTAGTTTTCTGCATAACACTTTTTCCCTCTCTTGTTTGAAGAAGTTTCCAAAATTGGATCTCTGGCACATAATCTGCTAACTCGCCAAAACGAGCTTGGCTTTCTTTTATTTCAAATTCGAGTTTTTTAAATTTCGAGATGTCCCTACAGATAAGTAGAATTTTCTTTTGACTATCAATATCATCTATATAACTTTTTCCTTTAAACTCGAACCATTTTGATTGATTTCCCTTATACTTAATTTGAGCTTCTTCTGTTCCATACCCTACTTTTAAGATATTTCTTAATAATCTATTTATTCGCTTTAGATCCTCTGGATGTATAAACTCATCAATTTTTCGTTCCATAGGGAAATATTGAGAATTAGAATATTCACATTGAAACCTTTCGTTAAGGATAAAAATAGGATCATCAATATGTTCAGAAAAAATGTGACCTAATTTATCATAGTTTTCATACATACTTGTCATTTTTGATTATTACCTCATCAAAAACTTTAGGATTAAAATTATATAATAATAGAGAGAACTACTGTTTTCTTTCTCTTATATAAAGATTGGACGAATAAAAATATAATTTTTATCAATTTAGAATTTGCGCGAGACAATTACTATAACGAATATACATTATATTTTTCTACGTAATAATTATTCCCTTCATTTATTGAACAATTCTTATTTTGCTGTTAGATAGGTTTTATTATTACATTATTTACTTCATAATGCATTATTATTTAAAAATAGAGGAAAATCACTACTCTAAAAGTATTTGAAGATTTATTTTATATTCTAAAGATTTCCTGGAGTGACTTTGTTCTTTCTTTCTCTATTATCTCTTTCCAATTTGGTTCTATAACATCAAAAGCTTTTAAAGTTAAATTTTTTATATCATTATCAGAAGAATCTAATAATGGGCCTAAATATGACAAGGCTCTTTTATCTTTAAGATTCATTAGACTTTCTATTATATAAATCACTCTAAATTTATCAATTTCATCTTTTTCTTGCTCTTCTTCAAGTTTCTCTATAATTCTTAAAGTTGCTCTACCATCACCTATTCTTCCTAAAGCCTCAATTATTTTATTCAAAACAATGTGATCTTTTTCTGTTCTAAGAGCTCTACACATTAAATTAGTTGCTCTACCATCTTTTAGTAATCCAAGTTGTCTAGCAGCGTCAGCTCTTTTTTGCCAATCAGTATCATGGAAGAGTTGTTTTATCAAAGCGTTAAATTCAGCGTTTTTTTCATGCCAAGTCATAATTTAAGTAAAATTTTATGAAAACAATATTAGAATTTATTGATTATATAATATAAGTCTATAAAAATAACAAGCGATCATAAATAAAATATGTTCTCTTTATTTATTTAATAAAGAATTCATATGATCAATTCTTTTTTGTAATAACTTCTGAGTACCTACATCTTTCCTATGAAATAGTTTTCCCTCAATACAATTGACACCTGCTTCTGCGATCTTTTCAGCTTGTTCTAAAGAATTAGCAATGCCTAAGATGCCCATTGCTCTTGAAGTAGTTGTGAATATTTTTCCTCCCTCCCGATAAACTGATGCATAATAATACTTAGCTCCAGATTTATCAAGCTCTTCTTTATTTATTTTAACTTGTTCATCTCTTTTGGGATTAACAGGATATCCCTCTGGAGCTAAGTATTTGCACACTGTAGCTTTTTTTTCAAATTTAAAATTGAGAGATAAATTCCCATTTATGATCATCCAACAAATATCTACAAGATTACCTTCAAGAAGTGGTAAAACGTTCATTGCTTCAGGGTCGCCAAATCGAGAGTTATATTCAATTAGTTTTAATCCATTTGCAGTTTTCATGAATTGACCATAAAGAAATCCCTTATATTTTTCCCCAGTTTCTGCTTTCACAGCAGCTACTGTTTTTTTCATATCTTCAAGTGCATTATCAACATCACTGTGAGTAATAAACGGCATAAGATGATTTTCCATGGAGTAAGATCCCATTCCTCCAGTATTAGGCCCTTTATCATCTTCGTATGCTCTTTTATGGTCTTGAACTATGGGTGTTCCTATTACTGATTTCCCATCAACAAAAGTCTGTAAAGTAAATTCTTCGCCTACACATTTTTCTTCAATTAGAAATCGACTTTTATTTTGTATTAATTCTTGACAATAATCTAAGATATCTTTTTTTGAGAATAAATGATCTCCATAAACTTTAACCCCTTTGCCTCCCGTTAATCCTTCGGGTTTTACAACAATGTTTTCTTCACCGATTTCTTTAATATAACTCTCAAGTCCATCAATAGAATCAAAAAATTTACTTTTGACGTTTGATTTAATCTTATATTTTTCTAATAGATATCTGGCAAATACCTTTGAACCCTCTAATTGTGCGGCTTCAATTTTGGGTCCAACACATGGGATTGCCCCCTTTTCCAAAGCATCAACAATTCCAACAATTAAAGGAGCTTCAGGGCCAATCACAGCAAAATCAATTTTTTTATCTTGGGCAAAATTAATTATTTCTTCGAAATCTGATTCTGAGTGAATTTTAATTTCTCTACTCAAATCTTCTAAACCAGCGTTTTTAAAACTCATAAATGCGAATAACTGTGCTCCTCCTTTAACAAGAGTTTCACCAATTACGTGCTCTCTTGCACCATGTCCAATTATTAATACATTTACCATGGAAATCCCTCAATAATTATAGTATAAAATAGAATTAATTGTTATTTACTTTTAAAATTGTATGGAACTCAATTTTAACATACTTATTAATGTATAATTAAATTAAAAAAAAAGAGTTATTTTCTATACATTCCATAGGACTTACATGTATCACACATGGCTTTAAGATTTTCTAATTTTGCATCATCCGGAATTTCAGAGCCGACAATAAGACCACCACCATCTGCACATTCATCGATGATTTTCTTTACTTGTTTTTCAACCATATTTGGCGTTCCAATGGTAAACAACGATGGTTTAAGATTTCCTTCGATGCAAAGATGGCCTCCGAGTATTTCTTTAGCTTTGAATATATCTGTTCTTTCATCCATATGAAGGTAAAGCTTTCCTTTAGGTAACTCAAGCAAATAATGTAAACGATCCGTCCAATTAGTATCCATATGCAATTGAATAATATATCCTTTTTTTATATAAGTACTGACAGTTTTTTTAAAATAGGGCCAAAATAATTCTTCAAAATGTTTTATTGATATAAAATCAGCACTTGCTCGAACTGCTCCGACTAATAATGTTTTTCCTTGACTTTGAGTAATCCCATATTCACCCATCTTTATAAAATCATCTGTGTACTTATCACATATTTCAATAATCTTATCTTTATGCCGATAAATATCTTTCATAAAATTGGTTGATCCCCGAAATGTCGATAATAAGTCAAAAACAGTACTCCCTGCTCCATCATTAAATGTTGGAACTTGAAAATGTTCCCACCATTTAATTGTATACTCGACCACCTTAGGAGCTATTTTCGCAAGTTTCATCATATCACTCATTTTATAAGTATTGAAGTTAGCGAGCCAAAAAAATCCCTCTTTAAGAATCCTATCATAATCTTCAGCTCTAAGAAATGGATTGGATAAAGCTCTTTCAGCTAATTGAGGGGGTACATTCGAATCCAATTGACGACCAGGCATTTGCCAATCTAAATAGTACACAGAAAACATATCAGGAAAGGGATTTACATATTGCATGTACATTCCCCCTCCTGCCATAGCAATATCAAATCCTCCCATTTTATGGTAAATCCATTCCATCGCTTCTTGAGCTTTATCAGGATTATTAAGCATATCCTCAGCTGTTATATGATCAAGATACTTAGTTTGCACAAAATCAATTAAAGGCCATACTGGAACTCTATCTGGCTCTTTTAAGTCCATAGCAGTAAGCATTCTATCCACACTTGTCATAGCCTCCTCCTTTATTGGTTTCATTTTATGCTCCACCTCTTAACCAATTATTGACAATCTTCACACCTTCAAAAGCATTATCAGTAAAAGCATCTGCTCCTGCTTCTTTCATCCAAAGTTCATCAACAGGAAGACCTCCAATTATAATTTTCAAATTTTGTCTAAGACCTGCAACTTCTAATGCTTTAGTTGTTGCATTCATGGATTCTAATGCTACAGTCAATAGTCCTGAATAAGCAACTACCTTAGCTCCAGTTTCTTTTACCTTTTCGACGAATTTATTAGGAGGTATATCGACACCTAAATCAATAACATTATAGCCAGCTGATTTTAAAAGAGTAATAAAAATATTTTTTCCTATGTCATGAACATCCCCTTTTACTGTACCTACTACTATTGTTTCTAAATTACCTTTAGTTTCAGTGTTTTCTTTCATATATGGCTCAAGAATCTCAGCTGACTGAGAAAATATTTCTCCTGCCATAACTAGTTCAGTTAAAAAATATTCTTTACTATTAAATTTATCTCCAACTACCTCTACTCCCTCCCTAAGAATTTCAATAATATCACTTGGTGTGACACCATCTTCTATTAATTTTTGAACTAATCCATAAGCTTTATCTTCATCTAAATCTATTATGGCTTCCATTAGATCCTCCTTACTTCCCATAATCTTACTTCCCTCCCAATTTTTTTTTTATAAATCCAAAAATTAAGCGCCGCATTGAATAGGGCTTAGCTTTATCACCCCAGAGGACGTGTCCTATAGCTTTATTAATTTCTTCCTGATTAGAATAATCTGGCTTTTTCTTAAATTCTTCCATTGCAATTTTTACCTATAATTTAATTATTTCATAATGGAAACTATTATCTATAAAAAGATTTCCTTAACATAATTGTATGTTATGTTCGAATATTCAAATTAAAATGCTAATTAATATTTCTATAAAATAACTTAATGTGGCTATTTCCATCATTTTATAAAACATTGGAGATATAATCTATCTACTAGTCTTCTACATTACTGTAATATTTGTGGTTTTATTTTTTAAGGGAAAAAAACTATTAAGATTATAAAACTTAAAATTATCTTTGATAAAAATGTCAGATTTAAAATATCAAAAGGCAGCAAGAGCAATAATCAAAGCAGGATTTCTTCCACTTCCTATAAATTATACTATGATCCAACTATTAAAACTGTTAATTGATGAAGATCAATTAGATTTTATCTTAGCTTTTAAAAACAAGCCATCTCAAACTATGGAACAGCTCAAAAAGAGTAGTAAGATGTCTGAAACTGAGATAAAAACCCATGTTAAGGTTTTAGCCAAAAAAGCATTTATATTTAATCAACCTAACTCTAAAGGTGTAATGGTTTACAGATTATTGCCTTTACTTATGGTGGGGGCATTTGAGTATACTTTTATGAAAAAAATTGAATTCAATGAAGAAAATGAGGAAATATCGCAATTATTCAAAAAATTATTTAATGAATTGGGAGATTTCGTCCAGAATAATTATAATACAATTCTACCAATATTTCAGAAAATGCCTCCAATGGATCGAACAATCCCCTTCTTGGATAATAATATTGATGGTGAGGAAATTAATATTATTGTTAATGAAGAATTAGAAGTTCCAGAAGAAAAAATAATAATATCACAAAAAGTTGAAGAAATTATTAATAGGTTTGATGATATTGCTGTAGGACATTGTTTTTGTAGACATCATCAAGATTTATTAACAAAACCTTGCAAACAAACCAATCTTAGAGAAAATTGCTTTACTTTTGGAAAATCTGCTAGATTCGTTGCTGAACAAGGTTTTGGGAGAATAATTTCAAAAGATGAAGCTCTTTCAATATTTAGGGCTTCGAAGAAGGATGGGCTAGTTCATAAAGCTTGGCACCCTCATTCTGACATTTCACGACCAGAAACAAGTATTTGTAATTGTTGTAAATGTTGTTGTGGGACTTTTAATTTGTGGCGAACTGGGACAATAGCTATGATAAACTCGACTAATTTTTTAGCTCAAATTGATAAAAATAAGTGTATTGGGTGTGGTACATGTCTTGAGAAATGTCCAGTAGACGCAGTTCAAGGGGATAATAATAATAAAGCTGAAGTTGATAAGGAATTATGCATAGGATGTGGAGTATGTGCATATTTCTGTCCAGAAAATGCCATAAAGTTATTAGAAGTACCAAGAACCGTTTTTGTACCTCCTCCAAGGTTAAGATTATAATGTATTAATAAATTATTTATATTATATTTTCACAATTGCACGATTTCTATATCATAAATAAAGATTTTAATAGATCAATGTTTGGATAGCTTAATAATAAAAATTAAATCTTAGCTTGATAATGGAAAAGGAAATTTGTATTGAATTCAAGAATGTATCTAAGAAGTATAAAGATCTACTAGCTTTAAACGATGTTTCTTTTACAATAAATAGAGGAGAAGTTTTTGGATATATTGGTCCAAATGGTGCTGGAAAGACAACAACTATTAAGATTTTGGTTGGACTCATAACAGAATTCAGTGGAAAAGTTTATGTTTATGGAAAAAATATTCAAAAAGATCATAATGATTTACATAAACTTATAGGGTATCACCCTCAAGAAGCAGGTTTCCAGGAATGGCGTACAGTTGACCATGCTTTTAAAACATTTGGACGCTTATCAGGGCTTAATTCAGATTATCTTGAAAGTCGAACTCAAGAAATTTTAAAGTCGATAGGGCTAAATGATTTCCGGTATAAAAAAATAGTTCATTTATCGGGAGGTATGGTCCAAAAATTAAGACTGGGACAAGCCCTTCTCCACGAACCTGAGATTTTAATAATGGATGAGCCATTATCGGGTTTAGACCCACAAATGAGGTATCAATTCAAAGAGATTATAAAAAAGTTAGCAAAAAGTGGGATTACTATTCTATTTTCTTCACATATTCTAAGCGACGTTCAAGATATAGCCAATACAATTGGAATTTTGAACCATGGGCAAATAATGAAAATCGGAACCCCGGAGGAACTTCAAACAAGCTTCCATTTAGGTAATATATTAGAAATTGTTGTAGCTAAAAATTCTCCTCTTTGTGATGGACTGAAAGAATTATCTGGCATAATTTCTGTAGAAAATACTAACTCTAATAGACAATTAATCCACTTAGACTCTGAATTTGATATTGATTTAATAATAAATAGAATTTTAAATAAATTGATGGAACAAAAGTGCAAAATTAGAAGTTTTAGTCTTCTGAAACCTAGCCTTGAGGAAGTTTATTTAAAGTATGTAGGAGGTAAAATTGAATGAGTTTATTACTACTTTTTATAGATGAATGGAAGGGATATGCAAAATCCAAAGTAATGATTGTATTATGGTTTGGATTACCTATATTGTCATTTCTATTACAATTTATAGATCCAACTCAAATGGAAGGAATGCCTATTTCACTTTTGGTATCCATAGTTGTTTCAAGTATAGGAGGCACTTTATCTGCGATAATGTTGAGTACCTCAATTGTTAATGAAAAAAATCGTCATGTTTATGAACTATTTCTAATAAGACCAGTAAAACGTAGTAGTTTACTCTTAGCCAAATTTCTTGCGGTATATTCATGTCTAGTTATTGCCATATCAATTTCGCTCGCAATAGGTCTTGTAATTGATGGAATTGCTGGCAATTTAACTGGAATTGAGTGGAATTTAACTATTGAATATTTAATTACCGGTATGTCTTCAATGGCTATTACTTGTTCAATTGGTATTTTCTTTGGTGTTTTAGTCTCATCTGTTCCTGTCGCAGCAATTTTATCAGTTTATTTAGGCAGTCAATTATCAACTCTTATCATTTTACCTACAATCTTTATAGAAGCCTTAAATCCTCAATTATTAGCATTAACCCTAGGAATAACTCTAACGACTATCATTATGGGGTTAAATCTCTTACTATTTAGTAGAAAACAATTTTGAAATATTCAATACCTATGCTAGGATTATATTAATTCATTAATTATGGTAATTTTGATGCCTCCAAGGCAGATTGTGGAGAATTGGATTACCATGACACCACAGATCTTTGATGCTACTCTCATTCTTCCAGAAACAATTCTTTCTTGGTTAATAATTTTATTATTTCCCACAATTATTTTTATAGTATTGGTATTCAGAAAAAAGATCAACAGAGTGAAAACTAAAACCTAAGTCATTCAATTTTTTTTTTTTTTTCTATTACGTTGTTTTTAGAAAATTTACGAAAAGCATAAATAATTCTATGAAGGGCTGTTATATTTGTCCCAACCGCTAAAATTACCATGGTCCACCATATAGCACTTGTAAACCAAATCTGAAATATCGATCCTATAAACAATATAGGAATGCGATCTGTTCTTTCTAGTATTCCAACACCATATAAATTATCAATTCCCAAGGCTTCAATTTTAGCTCTAGTATATGAGGTTAAGAATGCTCCTAGAAGAACTAAAAAACCCACTTCAATTGTTGTATAGCTTCCAATAATAATACCAATAAATAAGAAAAAATCTCCAATTCTGTCCAATGTAGAGTCCAAAAAACTTCCTAATATTGTAGGGCCTTGAAGTCTAGCCACTACACCATCTAATTGATCAAAAAACTCGGTAATGAAGAGAAAAATGATAATTATAATTAGCCAATGAAAAATGAATCCAAAAAATGTAATGACTGCAGAAAATAAACCGAATAGGGTAAAATAATTCGCTGGTATTTTAGTTAATTTTTTACCCAAAGGAAGTAATAATTTTTCAGAAACTTTTTTTATCTGTAATAGCATATTACAATCTTATTTATCACATTAATTTCAATCGTTTCTTAAAATTAAGATTATATAAAAATAAAGTTTTGCCTACTATTTCACACAATAAAAAAAAATTTTAAATCCCATAAATAGGATAATATTTTTCTTCAACATAGTTAATAAAGTAATCAGGATTTAAATCTTCACCTGTAATTTTCTTAATTAATTCTGGAGCTCTGTAAATCCTGCCATATTGGTGGACTTTTTCTTTTAAGTGTTTTAAGAGGCTCAAAAATTCACCTTTCTCGTAATTTTGAGGTAAGGAAGGATCTTCTTTCAATATTTGATTATATATTTGAGCAGCATAAAGATTACCTAAAGAATATGAAGGAAAATACCCAAATCCCGATGTCCAGTGAACATCTTGCAGAACACCCAAAGCGTCGTTAGGTGGTATAATTCCTAATAATTCTTCCATTTTTGTATTCCATAATTCTGGCAATTCACTTGCTTGAAGATTGTCTTCTATTATCATTTTCTCTAGTTCAAATCGTAAAATAATATGTAATCCATAGGTTACCTCATCTGCATCTACACGGATAAATGATGGTTGTACCACATTTATGGATCGATGAAATTCTTCCATTGAGTAGCTATTCAAATTTTCTGGAAAAGTTTTCTGAAAAATTGGATACCAATATTTCCAAAATTCCTTACTACGCCCAACTATATTTTCCCACATTCTAGATTGAGATTCATGAATACCCATTGAACATCCATCAGCTAATAATGTTCCATGAATTTCTTCTTTAAAGCCCATTTGGTATAGAGCATGACCACATTCATGAATTGTTGAGAAAAGACAATCAGGAAGAAAGTCCTCTCTTATTCTAGTTGTAATTCTCGTATCTATTGATGATAATGAGGTAGTGAAAGGGTGTGTTGCTTTGTCTTGGCGTCCTGTGTTAAAATCAAAATTCATTTTTTTTATTATTTCAAGACTTATTTGCCACTGCTTTTCAGCATCATATTTTTTCTTTAAAATTGATTGGGTTGGTTTATCAGATGCACTATTTAATTTATCAACTATCTTAACTAATTTAGGTTTCAATCCATTAAAGATTTTCAATGTCCAATCGTAAGTAGAACCAGGCTCAAATAAATCTAATAATGTTGAGTATAAGGTTGGACCAGTACCAAGTTTTTCAGCATATTCTATTCTTAAGCTAATTATTTTCTCAAGATACGGTTTGAAAATTGAAAAATCACTTTTTGCCCTAGCTTTTTCCCATTCAATATGCCCCAAAGATGAAGTTCTAGCAATTTCTGATACTAAATCATCAGGAATTTTAACCGCTTGGTCATATTCTCTTTTTGCTTCACGTATCATTGCTTGATCAATTTCAGTAAGGCCGCTTAATTTTTCAGCAGTCTTTATTAATTTACCTGTTTTTTCAGATTTTATTCGTGAATGAATTAATCCTCTCATTAGTGCCATTTGATCTGCTCTTCCTTTTACTGAGCCTTTAGGCATACTAACTTGTTGATCCCAACCTAGAAGGGCACCAATATAAGATAATTGCATTATTTCATTAAAATGCTCCCAAAGTTCCTTTATTGCATTCATAATTTAACCATTTTATAATTATTATGTAAAAGATGTATAGAGAATGCTAGGTAATTTTCTACAAAAAGGTTTCGGTTTTATAGGTCTCAAATTAGGCGTTTAAAGCTATAATACAAAAAAAAGAAATTTAAGTTTAATGATCAAAAACTAATATTACAATCCATATATCGGATAAAATTTTTTCTCTACGTATTTGAAGAAGTAATCAGGATTTAATTCCTCACCAGTAACTCTTTTTATTAAATCGTCAGCCCTATAAACTGCACCATGTTGATGAATATTTTCTTTTAAGTATTTTACTATATTAGAAAATTCACCTTTCTTGTACTCTTCAGGTAATTTTGGATTTTCTTTTAAAGCGTAGTTATAGATTTGAGCTCCATATAAAGTGCCTAAGAAGTAAGTTGGGAAGTATCCAATATACCCCATACCCCAATGTATATCTTGTAATACACCCAGTGCATCATCAGGAGGTCCAATTCCTAATAATTCTTCAAAACGTGTATTCCATATATCAGCTAATTCATTTATTTGAATTTTTCCATCAATGATATCTTTTTCTAACTCAAATCTAAGAATAATATGTAATCCATAAGTTACTTCATCTGCATTTACTCTTATAAATGAAGGTTTAACAACATTTATGGCACGGTAAAATTCTTCTATTGGATAATTTTTTAATATTTCAGGGAAATATTTTTGAAAAGTTGGATACCAATATAACCAGAATTCTTTGCTACGTCCTACATAGTTTTCTAATGTCCGTGATTGAGATTCGTGTATTCCCATTGAGGTACCAGTGCATAAGATCGTATCATGTAATTCTTCTTTAATGCCCATTTCATAAAGTGCATGACCACATTCATGTATAGTTCCAAAAATGCATTCATTCAGAAAATCCTGTGTGGTTCTGGTGGTAATTCTCACATCTAATGGAGCTAGGGTTTGAGTAAATGGATGAGTTGATCTATCTTGACGCCCAAAACCAATATCAAAATTAAATTTTTTGATTAACTCAAAACTAAGGGCAAATTGTTTATCAATATCATAATTTTTATGTAATATTGAATCATCAGGTTTATTTGATGAAGAATTAAATTTCTTTACAATATCACTTAGTTTGGGTTTTATTGGATTGAAAACTTTAGCAATTGAATTATAAGTTGCTCCCGGTTCATATAAATCTATTAGAGTAGAATATAAATCTGGATGAGTTCCAAGCTTATCTGCTTTTTCTCTCTGAAGTTCAATAGTTTTTTCCAATAAAGGAACAAAGGATTTAAAGTCTTTTTCTTGTCTTGCCTTTTGCCATGTTTGTTGAGCTAAACTTGCAGTTTTTGATATTTCAGTTACTAATTCTTCTGGTAGTTTTATTTCTTGATCATATGCCCTTTTAGCTTCTCGAAGCATTGCTGCGTCAATATCGTTAAGATCTTTTAATTTTCCAGCCTTTTTTATTAAGGATCCTGCTTTTTCTGAGATTAATCGTTTGTGAATTAGTTGTGTCATAAGTGCTCGCTGTTCTGACCTTCCTTTAACAGATTTATAATTCATCATATTAACTTCCTGATCCCACCCAAGCAAGGCTTGGATATAATTCAATCTCATTAATTCTGTGAAGTATTCACGAAGTTCTTTAATACCACTCATTTTTAAAATCTCGTTTAGAATTAATTTATTTATCGTCGAATATAGCTAAATTTTTCCATAAAAAATATGCTATTAATTATTCGAATATAGAATTCCTTAAAAAGAACCTTGTGCTGAACTAATATTGAACTAACAACACATCTTTAAACATTCTAAAGAAAATGTCGTTCTTACTAAGATAGGTTTTCTTGTTTAACGAAAAATTCGCCAGCTAATTTAACATCTTCAATTGTTAAGGGTCTTTCTAGAGATTTTTGCAATTCTGTTATTAATTTCTCACATAAAGTCAAACTAAGAGAACTTCCTTTTTCGGTTATAATTTTTTGTAGTTCTTTGGTAAAATCTATAATTAGAGGTTTATCCATTTCTTTTTTTATATCTTCGTGTGGTTCAAATAATTCCATTGGCATTTTTGCTCTAGGCTTTATGGTATCAGTTTTCACAACGGAAGGAATGTCATTTTGAACATCTTTAGGAGGTAGAATTTTTTTAATAATTTTTAAAGGGGGTTTAGTAATTTTTAGAGGTGTAATATCTGTTTCTTTTTCAAGTTTTTGAAATGATACCAATTTCTTTGGAGCTCTTACTGGTGGCGGTGGTAATTCTTCTTCTAAAATTTCCTGATCTTGTGATTTACCTGAAAGTGTTGGAGCAGGTAACGGTTTAACTGTAACTTTCCGCGTAAAAATTAAAGGTTTTGCAACCTCGAATTCTTTTGCTTTTTCAAATTCTTTTCTTTTATTTGTGTCTTCTTTAATTTTTTTGTTAAGCTCTTCAATTTTCTGTTCCAAAGTTTTTGTAAACATAATATTTTGATATGATTCACTAAGTGCCATTAATTCTTTATATTTTGCTAAACCTTGAACCCTTTTTCCTTCCCTGACTAATTTATCTGCATCTTTTAAAGTTTCTTCAAATTTTTTAGGGAATTCTTCTTTTAAGCCAAGAATCTCAATAATATATCGAAGAATCTCAGATTTTGCTTCAGCGGAGTTTAAAGAGATTTCTTTAAAATCGGGAATACTCAATTCATTTCTAATTCTTTTTAGATCAGCATCTTCTACTAAATCCCGTTTATTCCCAACAATCAATAATTTTGAATAATTAGTCTCATTTTTATGTAATTTTAGAAAGAAATTGATCATCTTTAAATTATAATTTGCTAAATTAAAAAGCAGGATTATTAAATCAGATCCACGTACAAATTTCGACCATAAAAGAGAAAAATTATCTTTTAATTGGAAATCCCATAAATCAAACCATATCCCATCAATCTCTAAAGTTGAAGTTTCTGCAAAATCCGAAGGCAAATTTACTTCGTCACTTTTTAGCATATTATAAAGAGTGGTTTTACCAGAATATGCCGGACCAATTATCGCAATCTTTGAATGAATCTCTTTTTGAATCTGATCCAAAAAATGGTTAAATTCTTCCTTCGCTGAACCAGGTTGGTTCACATCCGATGGATTCGGAAAAAGTTGATTAAATATCTCAATTGTTTTTTGTATTATTTTATCAATATATTGAAGAGTATCGACGATATCCGTTATAAATAGAAAGTATAATTTCTCATATGCTCTATGAAAAATTTGGAAGTTAGATACAGCTCTCTGAAATGTTTTTCCTGGCATAGGCATATCGATGTATTTTTGTATTATAGCTTTCACATTTTTTAATTCCTCATTCCCTAGAGCCATGGCATAATTTTTAACAAACAATAATTCTGATTGTAAAAAGATGTGAATTTGCCGTAACATATGCTTTGAACCTAATTATAGTAATTGGACATGTTTATTATTATAAAAATAGAAGAATCGTTAATTAATAATTTTTTATAATTAAATGAATGTTAATTTTTTTCTTCTGATTTAGAAGAATAATAAAGAATATTAGATTTTAATAATTTTAATTTTATAGAAAAGGTAAATAAAACTATAAATAAGAAATTTTCACCGATGCCATTACATTCCAGTGATATTTTAAAATACTTAGATAATGAATCAGATACAAAAAATAAATCAGAACTGATTGATTTACTGCGAAATACTATAGATTCGTTATGTTTTGAGGAGTGTCAGCCAGATAGAATAGCTTGTACATTACAGCCAAAATGTTCCAGGCGACATCTATTAAAACTACGTATTAAAAGTGGACTTACGATAGAGGATTTGCCAAAATTCTGTTATAGTGTTCATAAAGGAGTTGTTGAGAGGTTTTTTAGGAATAAAACAGTTATATATAGACCTTTTGATGCATATTTATATTTATTAGATTTTTTAGATGTATTTTTCCATGGAGATTATCGTAAGTTAAATAAATTTATCTCTCTTAATAAATTGGAAGAAGCATTCAAAATATTTGATGACAGAATTCATAATAGGAATGAAAAATTTGATTATTTTAAAACTGATAACTATTTAATTTTTAGGTTTGAAGATCGTATTCATGTTGTATATTTAAATGAGAAATATGTTCTTTGTAATGCAACTCGCGAAAATATCACGAGTCTTGAATTACTCAATGGTATTTGTCAACTTTATGCACAAATTTATTTTCCCGAAGTAAAATTAGCATTTATTCCTTCTAAACATGTCGAAATTTCTCTTAAAGTTCCTTATGAGATACTGACGAAAATTTCACGAGACCCTCTCCAAGATAAAAATTCCAAAGCAGATCAATATTTTTGGAATACGTTTTGGGAAGATCTAAATGCATTAACACAATACTGTGATCAGATAAGTTTATATGAGGACAAGAATCAAAATTTAGAAATTATGTTATATGTAAGTCTCTTAACAAATAACTATACTGAAGAAGGTAATAAATCAAAACTTAGATATCGAGACTTAAGATTAATCTTTAATTTTGCAACCCGAATATATACCGAATATTATATAATTTGGATTTAATTTAACAAGATATAAAAAATAATGGTGATATTATGAATGATACTGAAAAAGAAGCGGTAGAAATTGTTCAAATAAAAGATTTTGTAAAAGATGGGAGATTTGATGATGCTGCTAATATAATCGCACTCTATATTGGAGATGCTAAAGATAATGATTTTTTGGATAGACTTGAAAATGTAATAGAAACACTTCTAACATTGCATGGTGGCCGTACAGTATTACGTTTCCTTATTGAAAATATGGTAATAGATATACCATCTTTATTAGAACATTTATCGAAACGCGATCCAGTGCTACGCTTCACATTTTTACTACTCCTTAAAACAATTTGTGAAAAAGAATGTGAACTCTTTCTTCCGTATAGTGAAGATTTAGTAAATTCAGATGATCCAAATGTTCGAGAGGCTGCTTTACAATTACTAATCTATATGGCTGGTGGAGAAGCCATAATAGAGGAAGAGTCTCTTATTAAAGCAATTTTGTTAAGATTAAATGATGAAAAAGAATTTGTAGTAGAAAAAGCACTTCAGACTTTAAAAATTATAGGGATAAAATCTCCTAAACTAATGACAAAAATTTTGACTGAATATGCTAAAGAAGTTGCAGAAGTACCTGATAATGAGAAGATCAAGGATCTTATTGATGAAATATTAAAATCAATTGTTTCTGTAGATAAAATTGAAGAGATTGTTGAAGAAGATACCGAATCATTCGAAGAGGAACAAAAAGGATCCCTATTAGAAAAAGAGGAGTCGGAAATATTAGATAAAGAATTTGAGCTAAAGAAGAAAGAATTGGAAATAAAGAGGAAAAAATTAGAATTAGAAGAAAAAGAGAAAGAAATTGAAGAAAAAGTAATACTAAAAAAGGAGGAAGTCCTCAAACTTAAAGAAGAAATCTTGGAAAAGGAAGGTGAAATTGGAGATGAAAAAGAAAAGAAAATCCCTAAAAAATTGAAGAAAAAAGAGGAAGAAATATTTGATAAAGAAATTGAATTAAAAAAGAAAGACTTAGAAATCAAGAAAAAGAAATTAGCCCTAGAAGAAAAAGAGAAAGAGTTGGAGGAAAAAGAAATTTTAGAAAGAGAAAAAACTTTAAAGTTAAAGGAAGAGCTAATAGAAAAAGAAAAAGCACTCTCTCAAGTCGAATTAGAACTTAAGCAAAAATCTATCGAACAAAAAGAACAAAAGATTAAAGATGAAGAGAAGAAAAGGCTTGAGGAAGAACTTAAAAAAGTATCAGATAAAAAGGAGGATAATCCTGATTAGCCTTCAGGTTCCTTGTCTTCTTCAAAATTTAAACTTGAATTTGGCTTATTTTCACCAATAGGAGTAATATGTAATCGTCTTACTAATTTTCTGATCTCTTCTATTTTCATACTCTCAGGAGGTAAATTGAGCTGAACTTTTTTTGCCAGATCATAAGCAAGTTCAATATATTGCAAATCTTCAAGGAATTCAATAATTTGAATTTTATAATCAGCATCCTCTACTCCGTCGCTATATTCGAGTAACTTTTCCTTAAGTAAGATATCAATTTTATCCGATCTTTCAACGTATTTAATCTTTTTGACCAGCATTTTAAAAGAATTCATTATATTATACATCTCAGATTTAGCATAACTGTCGATATTTTTTAATACATAAAATATATATAGTTCTGCCTTTTCCCATCTTTTAAATTTTAAGCTTGCTTCAACAAGTTCTAAAAGTGCTTGTTCATAAAGAAAATTACTTTCAATGTTAGGAATAATCTTTTCAAAAATCCAATCTAATAAATTTGGCTGGTCAAATTTATCAATAATATCTATTAAGAACTTTTCTACCGCAAAATACAGTTTAGCATTTTCAGTTTTTGTTGAGGAAAGAAAAGATACTAAGGCATATTTAACACGCCCCATAGCATCCTCTAAATTCAAAGGAGTTTCTGCAAATTTATAAAAGGCAGATTCTAATATAGGGATGACTTTTTCTTTTGCCTCAAAATCATATACAAAATATTCACCCCAAGCTGGGCTTATGCCTACCGTTTTTTGACTAGTTTCTATTTTTGCTCCATCTGGAGTTTTAGAAATAGTAACAGGTTTTTTATCCTTTAATTTCCCGGAGACCTTTTTTGCATCCTCTTCTGATAGAAATTCTAAAATAATTTTATTTTTATCTTTTGGAATAACAAGTCTAAAATAAACATCAACATCTTCCTCAAATAATTCCTCTCTTAATGCTTTAGGAAAGGTTATACCAGTTTTAGTTTTCTTAATTATCTCCTCAAAAAACGGTTGCTCATGTTGTGGATTCTCCTTTTCTTCCATATGTATATTATTTTAATCAAGCTTTAAAAATTCATTGTTGAGGATTTAAGAAAAAGTTCTTAATAATGAAGTTTCAAAATTAATTAGCCTGTAATATTTACTAACTCTACTCCCCTATGATGAAAATCCTGGTCGATGAAGCATAAAATTGCGTGGCCGCGGTGATTATATACTATTGGGACAGGATAGGACTCTGCATTTGCAATGAAACTTTTTTTCACAAATAAGGGAAGAACAACACCACAGACTCTACATTCTACTTGAATTCGTTTTACTAAACCTAAATCTGCAAAATTAGTAACAGTATCTTCAATAATTCTTTTAAAGTCTTTATCAAAAAGACCAGGAGAGAAGTCTCCAAATGACAAGATCGCTTCTACATCAAAAATTTCATTGAATTTTTCATCAATATATTCCAATAAAGCTTCTAGAAGTTGATATTGAACTGCTGGATTTGCACCTACAGTATATATAAGGTTATGTTTACGAATGTATACAAGTTTCATGTTTCCTTTATCTCTATGAAAAAATATGCCACTAATGGGATTTTCCTTAACAATATTTAAATCTAAATCGAATCTTCGAAATGATCTTTCAGGTTTCCATTCAAATAATGTAAATTTTTCATTACTGATATTAATAAATTCAAGAAACTGTCTAATATTTTTATAAACTGGCATTATATTCATTCCCTTCTAATGTAATTCTAAGATTATGGAACAATCTTATCAATAACAATATTCTTATTATTTCAAAATTAATAGCCTATCTAACTAAAGAGGCTTTTAATATTTATATCTTTCATTTCTCCTATCTAATATATAGGAAAAGGCTAAACCATAGTTTTATAATTTGATGGGATATTTACCTACTTTTTTTGTCGCTCTTAAAATTTTAGTGAGTTCCAATATCTTAGGATATCTAGATCTTAATGAAATTTTAGCTTTAATAACGATTTGTAAGAATTAAAATTTAAGCTGAATTCATATTTTTTTTTTGAGAATATGACCTTAGAAATTAATCAATAACTCGAAACTGATACAAATATAAGCGCAAAACCACTTCCTTTGCGTTTCATCAGGTAAATGGACTAATGTATTATTTGTATGAAAATTTACTTTTTACCAAGAATTTAACATATTTTTAGGAATAACAAGGAAAGTATAATTATTCAGTGAATTATTACTTAGTATTATGAGTTTTGCATTTGTTAATGGGATAAACATTTCCTATGAGATTCAAGGAAATGGCTTTCCAGTAATATTTATTCATGGATTTGGGTCAAAAAAGGAAATTTGGAAGCCTCAGATAATAGATTTTTGTAAAAAATACAAAACTATTACGTTCGACCTTAGGGGAACTGGAAAAACTGATAGACCAGACTATCTCTATACAATGGATATGTTTGTAGAGGATATAAAGAAATTGATGAATTACTTACATTTAAATTCAGCACATCTGATTGGGAGATCATTTGGGGGAATGATTGCTCAAAATTTTGTTTTAAAATATCCAAATAGGGTTAATAAACTTGTTTTAATAGCTACAAATGCAAACTTTGATGAAGAAGGTGCAGTTGAAATCGTAGTTGATAATCGCTTAAAAGAAATTGAATTGTTAAAAACTAATCCTGCTAAAGCATTTTGGAATAAAGCTATTTTTACTTATCATCCGAAATTCCGGCAAGCACTCAAACAAGATCCAAAAAAGAAATTTCATAACATTTTTTCATTAGAGGACTTAATAGAGGAGAGTAAGAAAAATCCATCAAGACCTCAAGATATAATTAATCAAGGAAATGCAATGAAAATGCATAATGTATTAAATCAATTAAATAAAATTGAAAATGAGACGTTATTAATTACGGCTTCTCATGATCGATTGATTCCTAAAAATTTAATGATTGAAATAAATAAAAGAATACCGAATAGCACTTTAAAAGTTATAGAAAGAGCGGGACATTTCATGACAATATCAAGAGCAGCTGAAGTTAATAATATGATTTTACATTTTTTAGAAAATTAAATTACTTTATTAATTTTAATAGAATTTTAAAAAAAAGGAGTAGGATAGGATTGGATAAAAAAAAGACTAAAATGGAAATTAATTCTTTTCAAGAGACTCATAGAGTAAAAGATTATGAAAACTTATCATTCACTATTGTTTTAGTCAAACCTGAACATTCAGGAAATATTGGATCTATAGCTCGTATTATGGAAAATTTTAACTTTAAAAACCTTGTAATCTTTAACCCAGTTGAAAACATAGATAAAATCTTAAGCTATGAAACTCAAGGATTTGCTATGCATGGAAAAGAAATTCTTTTTAATTCAGAGATTATAGAATTGGAGAATCAGGAGGATCATCTTAAAAGATTTGAAGTTTTTCTTAAAAGATTTGATTACATCATAGCTACAACTGCTCGCGGAAAAAGAAATTCAAATATTAGAAGATTAGCCATTTTTCCAGAAGATTTTTCTCTCCCAAATTCAGTTAAACCTATAAAAATTGCACTCTTATTTGGAAAAGAATCAAGAGGTTTAACTAATGAAGAAATAAGTTTAGCAGATATACTTTTAAGAATTCCAACAAACAATAAATATTCAACATTAAATTTGTCCCATGCTTGCGGAATTATTTTATACGAAATATTTAAAAAAGTAAGTAAACTAAATATAGGTCGTGGTTCTCATCCAGTGTTAATTGCTAATAGAGAAGACCGCTTAATACTACTTAAGATTATTAAAGAAATAATTGAAAAATTAAAAATAAGAACATATAAAGAAGAAAACGTCTTCTTTGCTTTTCGCAATATTTTTGGGAGGAGCTTAATGTCAAAAAACGAATTAAGTTTAACGTTAGGATTATTTTCCAAAGTTAATAGGTTATTGGATAATTTAAAACCATATGAAAATTCAGCTTAAATATCTAATCTGAATATTCTTAATAATCTATTATCTGATTGTTTTTAACGTAGAAAATATCAAATAGGTAAATGATAACTGAATACATGAAAGAACTATAAAAATCCATAATGGAAATCCTATTAATACTGAAAATCTTATAATATCTCCATTACTGCTCCCTATTAAAAACCAGTGTGGGAGGCCAATTGAGTTATTTAATGTGTATAAGGGAAAATCTAACAATGCTATAAGAAGTAATACCAATAGAAACAGATTCTTTCGAAGTTTAGGTTTGTAATATAAATAAACAAGAATGGATAAAATTGTCATCCATTGAAAAATCTCTCCACCCATTAACACTAAAGGTTCTAGATAGAAAGGAACATTAGTATAACCAACGAAACCTGCTGTAAACTCCCCTCCTATTATAACGGGGAATGGAAAAAATGCTGTTATAGTACCACCTGAAATTAGAGCAAAAAAAGCATGACCACTTTCATGAATAAGTTCGCTTAATAATAATGATCCAATGACTATCCCAAAAATTTTCAAAACATTTAGAGTTTTCTTTCGATCCATAAGCTCGTAATGTTGTTTATTATAAGATTAGCAAATAAAATAATACTAATAATCCCTCCAACTTCTAGAGCATCTAATTGTGTTGGAGGTAATCCTGTGGGATTAATTATTAATATATGTGGATTAAGGAATAAAATTAAGGTAAAAACGGTTGATACTAGCAGAGTAAAAATATAATTAAAAGGTCTTATCCTAAATAATTTATCAACTCTCATAGATATTATGTTAATTACTGCTAAAACAACGAGCATATAGAGATACAATATTTCTAATGAGGAATAAGTTTCATATTTCATTACTGGCAACGATGGACTTGCCCATGCATGAATTACAGAAAAATTATCAATATTTAATAAAAGAAGAATAAATCCTGATATAATAATGGTAATATTAGAATAAAATATAAAAGTCTTCAAATTTCCTCTATGCAATTTCAAAACCTTTGTCAATATTAAGTCGATGCTATTCTAATAAATAAAATCTTTATAATTCTCCCCCACATATGGAAGCTATAGAGATCTAAAATCTCTCCCCTAAATTCTACTCTCAACCCAACAATTTCAAATTCAGATGGTAAATTTATCGGATCATAAGCATTTCCATTATCAGAAATTATACCAAAGAACCCTCCTTCAAAGGAAAGATATACAATTTCTCCAATCCCTTGAACTAGATTCTGATTTTGATTTTCAGGTGGATTTAATTGAGCTATTACTATTGAGGGAATACCAAGACTTAATGCTATTAAAAGAAGACACAAACTAACGAATTTATAATTTTTATTTTCTCGCATTTTAAAACATACGCTGTTATGATATATTATCAAAACTTGAATGTTTACTTTAGTATTTAAAAAAAGTTGAAAATTTAACGTAGAAGAATACAAAATCTCTGTAAAAGAAAACAAATTAACTGTCTACATTTTATATTTACTAAAATGGAGATTATATATTTATGGTATTTTTTTATAATTTCCATGATATATTAATATCATAATGACGATATCTTATGAATATTTTATTCAAAAATACCAATTAGATGACTTTAAGAAAGGAATGGACCTAAAGGGATACGAAAAAATAAATTTCTATAATGAGTTGAATGGAATTTTTAGGAGTATATGCAAAATAATTGATAAACTAACAAACATCGCTTCTCTCAGGGGAGGCCAAGTATTAATGAGCTTAGCTAAATTACAGGAATCGAATACAGTTATCAACAAAACTGATATTAAAAATAGTTTGAATATCGATAGATTAGAAAAATTAACGCATGCTTTTGATTATTTGGAACAACAGAATTTTATAAAGATTGAAAGAAAAAGTCAAAAATTTCATATCATTAAATTAAATACAGATGATAATCCAGATTTTATGCTGTTTCAAGAGATAATTCAAAAATTTTGGAATTCTCCTCAAGAGGAAAAAGAAAAAGTAAAGAAATGGAGGGAATCAAAATAATGGAAGAAAATGAACCCTCAACGGAGATAGATATTGAATTTAATGAGATTGTTTCAAATCCTTACCATAGAATTAAAGTAGAATATCGAAAAATTGGTATTAAAATATTGAGATATCTATCAATAATATTAATCATTTTTATTATTCACTTTACTTTAATTTATCCAGTTTTTCTAATTCCTAGTAAGGGCGTTGTAATTACCGGATTACATCCCTACCGCTTTAATTTATCAATAAATTGGGCAATATTTAGCATTGGGGCATTCCTAATTTTTTATTTACTAAAAATAGTCATTATGAGAGTCACTCCCCTTCTTAAACAACAAATCTACAATGACATTAATGATCTTGGATTCATTATTCAAGAAAAAAGAAAAAGTTGGATTATATTCCTAATATTAAATAGTATTTCAATAGTCTCATTATTTCTAGTAGAATTTGATATCTTATCTTTTAATCCTCCCCCAATTAATACGCTTTTTACTGGAATTTTAGCATTTTATTTATTTTTAAGCATAATAATTCCTATAATTTGGCGATTCTATTATGATGGATTAATTATTCCCTTGAAAAGCAAATATCATATTTCAATTAATCCCTCCTATAAAATCGGAAAAATAAAGAATAAAGATTCTCAATTAATTGGAATATTTCTAACTTCAAATAGAATCGCGAATAAATTCAGTAAAAGAAAAAAAACAATTTATACGAACATAATTGAAGACAGATGGCTTCCAAGAAAAAGAAAATCTATTATTTCCAAATATAGTTTAACTCCATTTTTGCGATTTTATGAATTCTCAACTCCTTTAAACTTTCAAAGACAATTCCTAAACATTTCTCTCGCACTTAAAGAATGGGATAATAAAAATTGAAAGAAAAAGTTAATTTCATAAATCTAGAAGAGACCTTACTCTAGAAAATTCATCTATCTAATAATTATAAATTAAGAGAATCCTTGAAGAAAATTTTATATAGCTATTTATAATTTTAATTGATAATAGACAATATTGTATAAGAAAAAGTGTGATTATTTTTAGAAGGAAAGTTAAGGGTCTTATCCTATTGATTATCGGATTTTATCTGTTTGCGGGTAACACCACTTTTTCAATCCTATTTAATAGAGTTACAGCACCATGTATCCCTAATCCATATGGTCCAGATTGTATTCCATTAGATCCAATAAATTATATAACTGTGTGGATAACTCTGTATGGATGGTATACGATATTAATTGCTCTAGGAGGCTTAATTATCATTTTCATTGGAAGTCGATATTTTATAATTATAAAAAAATTAGATAATTCTGAGAAGATTGCACATTGATTTAGCTTTTAAATTATATGAAAACTTTCTTTTGTAAATTTACATATTCATTGTAATCTAAAAACTCTTCTTCAACATAATCAAAAGCGATCTCGAATAATTGCCTGAAGAGTTCCTCAGGAAATGCTTTTTGTTCGAAAATTGCTTCATTCACCAAATCTTCTGTAAGGATTTGTGAGTTAATTGGCTGATCATATACTAAGAAAGTCATCATTGCCTTATCCACTTTCGATTTAATAATATTTTTAATGAATTTTAAGCTAATATCTCGTTTTGGATCAACAAAATAAGGAAAGTTCATGTCATCTAAAATTTTGATATAGTTTAAGGAATTTGTTATTTTTTCGACACAATAATCTAATGCGCTTACTGGGAGATTAAATTTCTTACAAAAATCTTTCTTAGTTTCATGGACAGGAAATGCAAATGGATGCCTAGAAATTATATAATATGCCGTTACGAAAAATTTGTAAAGATTATGGGGAATCTTGCCATTATTTCTCAAATATCTATATACTACTGAAATTGTATCTAACAAAAAATCTGTATTAATATCAAATTGCTGCAAAAATTCTTGACCATCTTTTATTAAATCGATGGTTATACGTTCTTTGGTATTTATTTGTTCATATTGAGGGGTATAAAGCTCTAACATTTTACTCACATGACCGTATAATATTCATATGACATACTAATGGTATATGAATATTATATGATCCTACTCGTTTATAAATCTATGCATCTTCAGTGATGCATTAAATGATCATCAAAGGCGAAGATTTAAATATTCGAAAAGAAATGTGTATCTTAAGCAAGAATTTTTGTCGGATATTTTATAAAAATGCCATCAGATACAAAAAAATCATCAGATTTATCTAGAATTACTTTTAGTTTAGATGCTTTTGATGAAAGAGTAATAAGTCTGATGGCGAAAAAGAGAAAACAATCCCGTTCAGAAACAGTTAGAAGCCTTGTGCATAATTGGATTGAAACTAATCCAAATATCTTAAAAAGTAATTATGACATTGATTTAAATGATATTACAAGAGAAATTGAGATAGCAGATTACGATCAAGTTATACAAGATTCAATTCAGAAATTAGTTAGGTACTCTGAGCTATTCAATGAAATAGAATTTGATATTTTGGCAGAACAACTTGAAATTAGCAAAAAAATTCTTAGAGATATTATTTTTGACCATAGAAATAAACTTGAAAAACTTGGAGTAAAACTCCGGATTAGAGGAAAACTAATTGTAAAAGAATAAGGAAGGGAGATATATACGAGTTTAGAAAAAATCTATAAATTCTACGATAAAGAGTTTAGGAAGGCTGTTTCTGAAGAACACTTAGAGATATCTACATTAGTTATTCCATTCTCACGAATCTTTAAAAAACATGATACTCCAGATATTTATTCAGGAACAGAAAAAATTGCTTTCAAAGAAAGAGATCCTGAATATATATTGATATTAAGACAAGAATTCTGACTTTACTAAATTATCTTTCGGATTCAGCAATACTATTAGCTTTTTAGCTTTTAATCTATTATTCGCGATAGCAAGGATACCAATAAATATTCATCATGGAGTTATAAGGAAATCCCTTTAAGGTAGCAGCATGCACATGGTAAACTTTATAATACATTAAAGGCATATGGAAGAAGTATTTATCATGAATTAAATATTGAAGCTTTTCGTAGTATTGATATCTCTGGACAATATCAGTTTCTCTTGCGGTAATTGCTAGAAGATTATTAATTTCAGGTTCATTAATTCCTCCCCAGTTCGCATGAGAATCTGGATTAACTAACGGTTCGATCATATTGAAAGTATCAAAGTAATCAGGACCCCAACCAGTGAAATAGACATGAAGTTTTTCACGATGATTAAAGGCAATATTAATTATTTGGTCAAAAGTCAATATCTGTGGAGTTGTCTTTATTCCGATTAAACTCATATCTATTGAAAATCGTTGAAAAAGTAAATCAAAAAAATGAGAACCAAGTAGTATCCAAAAATTAAAAGCATTATTTGTAAAATTAGCGGTGGGTAATGTCCATCCAGATGCTTTTGTAGTAGGTATAAATTCTGATGCTTTCCATTTATCTTCATCTATCCCTGGTGTAAATATATCTCCAATTTGAGAGCCTACATCCCAAGGGATTCCAACACTATAACCATAACC
Source organism: Promethearchaeota archaeon (assembly GCA_048941285.1). Taxonomy (GTDB): domain Archaea; phylum Asgardarchaeota; class Lokiarchaeia; order Sigyniarchaeales; family SOKP01; genus Loki-b32. The sequence goes on along the minus strand of JBHLNS010000011.1, from coordinate 19,502 downwards.
CATACTCTGCATATATTGTCTCGCTTTAGGGACATTATAATTAGCAGCCCTTACTGATTTATTATGGGCGGGAAAACTTGGAGGAACTAATGAGTGAGCTCTTACAACCGTATCTTGTTGTATATCTTTAATTAGATAACTATAGTTAAAGGCATATGATATTGCTTTTCTCCAGGTAATATTAATGACTTCAGAATTAAATTCAATATACCAATAGGCAGAACCGTTAATATAATCATGAATACCATCCCCAGTAACTATTATAGTTGGATCTGCTTCAAAGTTTGGTATAAGTGAAGCAATTCCCTGACCTAACCAATCTATATCTCCAGCTAGCATCGCAACATTTGCGGTGATCGTATCTCTATAATAAATGTATACTATTTCATCCCAATAAGCGGGATCATCCCAATATCTGTTCCAACGCTCAAATCGAACCTCGGAATTAGGTATATACGTAACTATTTTGAATGGACCAGTTCCAACAATTAGATCTAATCCTAATTCTAACATCTCATTTACAGGAGTAGAATCAGGATGGACTATTGAGCTTGCGGTATAAGCTAACAATCCTTCAGCTGAAGAAAATGGAGCATTCAATATTAATGTAATTTCTAACTCATCAGCAGGATTCACAAAAGTAAGGGTATGGTTAAAGATTGGTGTTAAACCGGGGGGTTTATTAGGAAGTTTATATAAGCTGTGTGGGTTAGCCATTTTATTAGGTTTTTCTAAAGAACCAGTTGCATTACCAAAATAATTGATTCTTTCGAAAGTGTGTATAACACATTCTCCAGTCAATCTTGCGCCATCATGGAAATAGACATTATCTCGTAATTGGAATGTGATATTTGTACCGAATTTTGTGCTTTGAAAATCCCAAGTTTCAGCAAGTCTTCCTATAATTGGAAAATTAATGTCAGATAAATTGTAAGCCAATAATGTTTCGACTACTTGATCAAGCATACTATTTGAAACTATATCCCAGGCATCGCATGGATCCATTGTAATAGGGTTGGATTCTCTTGCTACCTTAAGCACTGCTAGATTAGGAGGTGTTTTAATAAGATTCAGCATAATAGCCATAAGAATGTTACCAATTCCAGAGGTAGCTAATATTAATGCTAAGATGATTATAACCAAATTTTTCTTTTCCATTCCTAGTTTGGATCTCGAAAATTATTATTGTAATTAATAATTAAAAATCTCATTTTCTTATTTAATGTTTACACTATTGTAGGGATGATAATTCATCCTATTTAATTAAAGAACCAAAAATATTTTTTTAAAATAAAAAATAAATAAAGTTAAAGCGTCTTTTTAGAGAGTTTTATAGAAATTTTTCTTTTAATATTAGTCCGTTTTAACTTTTCTTGGCCAAAAGTAAACAATATCACAACCATAAAAATATCTAAAAGAATTATAAAATTTATGCTACCTAACCGCGTGATATTTTGAAGAAATAACGAATAACTTGCATTTATTGATGTATGAAAAAGTAATGCCACTAAAATACTTCCATTTGTATTGTTATTAAGCCAAGTAAAAATTATAGATAAAGCAAGTAAAAAAATTGTAAAACTATAGAAATTTTGTCTATAATAAGCTGTAATATTAATAAAAAATAGTGGGTAATGCCATACACTACAAATTCCGCCCAAAACCAAACTGGATTCAAAAGCATTCAACTTGGATTGAAGATAGTAAAGTGCATAACCCCTCCAGCCAAATTCTTCTTGGAATGGACCGCTAAAAAATAAAATTACAAAAATTTCAGTGAAGATATATCCATAACGATAAAGATTTATGTAGTTAATAAAAGCTTCTCCCTCAAAAATATTTGCTATAAGCAGAGACAAAATACATAATACTGGGATTATAGTTAAAGAAAGTACTAAAAAGATTTTATTATCACAGTGCCACCCTTTTTTCCACAATGACTTAACGCCTTCAATGCCACCTTCTTTAAGAGTTAATGAAAATGCCGCTATAAATGGCCCAAATGAACCAATAACTAATAAAAGATTATACAATGGAAGATGTGGAATTAGAAGGAATGAAGAAAGTAAACTGGGTAACCATAATAACCATGAGAATCCAAAAGTGATTATTAAATATTTGCCTAAACTTCTATTTAACTGACCTAAATGGTCATATTCAAGCATGGTGATATTCTTTTTGTAAGTATCTTATATTGAATATGTAAGTTTTACCAAATATTCTCACGCTAATTTCTAATTACATCTGAGCTTAAATATTTTATGCTAGAAAAAAAATAACGTTTTGATACCAAGATGTTTTGAAATATTTTAATATAGTCAGAAATTTTGAATTAAAAATGAATTTAAGGAGAGAATTAGCAATTTTAACCTCTGGTATCCGCCTCAAATAACCAAATAGAGAATAAAAAATTCGAATACTTAACATAAAATTTTTAAGAAAATGAAATTTCACTAATATTCATAAAATAAATCTAATAAGAAGCGATTAATATGTCAAAAAAAGAAAATGATGTAAAAACACCTTCAGAAATTCTTGGTAGTGAAGAGATAGAATACGAAACTACAACGTCTAGAAGAAATGTATTCTTTTGGGCGATGTATGACCTAGCCAACACGATTTACTCTATGGTTATCGTAAGTTTAATTATTGGTCGATATGTTCTTGTGATTGGCCAATTAGAAAATTCAATGTCTTATGGAAGCGTAAGCTTTCTCTATGGTGTGGTTAGTTTTTTAATGCAGTTAGGTGTGGCAATTTGTGTACCTATATTAGGAGCGTTGAGTGATAACGTCGGAAAGCGTAAACCTTTTGTTATAAGTTTAACAGGCATTATCCTTCTTTTTGCAAGTTTGCTTGGATTCTTCCACGATCTTTCAACAGTTTTGATATTTTACGTAATTGCAAATGTTGCATATCAATTTAGTTTGACTTTTTATGATGCTATGCTTCCATTTATAGCTAAAAGAGATGATATTGGAAAAGTCGCTGGATTTGGTGTTGCTTGGGGTTATCTTGGAACGATTCTAGCTCTGGTTATTATGTATCCTCTCATATTATTATTAGGTGATACCGTTTCAGTTCCACCTACACCAGATTATGGATACACAGGATATTGGTTTACTTTTGTTGTTCCTATGCTTCTCTTCTTAGTATGTGCAATTCCATTCATTTATGTTCGTGAAAAACAGAAAAAGGGTAAGAGACCATCTATAGGCACGTTAATCAAAAATACATTTAAGCAATTAGGAAGTACATTTAAAGAGATAAGAAAACATAGAGCACTGTTTATCTTTATTATCGGTTACTTTTTCGTTGCCGATATTGCTAATGTAATAGTCCTTTATATGACACCAATAGTTACTGATGGCTTAATAATAGGAGGGGGTTCAACCTTATTTGCTATTCTTTTTATAATAATAGCTACGATGTCCGCAGTTGCGTGTACTTATTTCGTAGGAAAATTTGGTGATAAATATGGTGCCAGAAATACATTTTTCCTCGTAGGTGCGTTGTGGGGTATTGCATTAACAATGGGTATTGTGTTAGTATTTGCTACTCCATATATTGATATTGGTTTGAATCTCCCTTTTATACTTAGTCTTTTAATGGGAATTGTTGCAGGTCCAGCTTTAGGAGGAACGTGGGTTGCACAGCGAATCATGGTTGTAGAACTTGCTCCTAAAGAAAAATTTGGAGAGTTTTTTGGCTTTTCTAAATTAAGTGGAAAACTTTCTTCAGCATTAGGTCCGTTTATTTGGGGTACTGTGATGTTAACTTATGATTTTATTGGTAAAGCTGCATATGGTTGGGCTATGATATCTGTTGGAATCATAATGGGAATCGGAATATTAATTATATCTTTTGTAAAAAGAGATTAATTTAAACCTTAATTCAATTTTTTTTTATTTTTTAGTTATCTTACGTAAAGTTCGCATTTTATTCTTAGTTCTATTGAACTCCAACGATTTAAACTATAAATTCTCAAAGTTCATTATCTTATTTAATTTATAGGAAATTCATCCTAGCTTTAATTTCAAATTTGAAATAACAATAATTGTAAAAGAAATGGTTTAAAATGACAAAAATAAAAATAACAGTTATAAAGCGGTTTAGTCCCGAAGATGTTTTCGGACATCAATATAAGACTCCTAGTGGAAGAATAGTAGAAAAATGTCCTTTGAAAGAAGGTCAAGAATGGATAGTTGAGGGTGGAGCAATGCCGGAGGATTTTTGTAGTGGTGCATGGATAGATATTGCTCGTAGTATGCATGTATTACGCTTTGGTGGTAATTTCAAGGATTGGGCTGAGAATGGCGTAAGTTATAAAGCCTGTACTGATGGAGTGAGACCTGTCTGTTTCAAGTTAGAAAGAATTGAGGAATAAGGAAAAATCTTGACAAACGTAAAAATTACAGTTATTAAGAAATTCCATCCTCGCGATGTTTTTGATAAAGATATAAAGTATCCATCAGGAAATATTGCACGTGAATGTCAAAGTTTTAATGTAGGAGACGAATTTATTGTAGAGAATGGATGTAAACCCACTAATTTTTGCGATTGGGCATGGCGTGATGTTTATAAAGATGTCGCAGTTTTACGTTTCGGTGGCAATTTTAATCATACTGAACCCGGAGTGATTTATACATGTTGTACGGATGGAATGAAACCTGTATGCTTTAAAATGGAAAGAATATGAATTTATTAAGAATTAAGATGAATTAAATTGGATAAAGTAAAACTTACAGTTGTAAAGCAATTCAGTCCCGAAGACGTGCTTGGAAACAAATTTATTAAACCAGATGGAAAACCTATCACAAAATGCGGTATGAAAGAAGGTCTTGAATTCATAGTTGACGAATCTGGAAACATGCCTGAAGGATTTTGCCACCATGCTTGGTTTGGTTTATATAATAGCATCCAAGTTTTAAGATGTGGAGGGGGATTTAAAGATTGGACGGGTAAAGATATGATATATACTGCTTGCCCTGACGGTCTTCGTCCAGTATGTTTTAAGGTGGAGCGAGTTCTTTAAAGAATTTTTTATGGAAGCATGGTTGGGCATTCTTTAATAATATATCTAATTTGATATTCTTTGTTGCAAAAATATGTGATGAGAATTTCCCCGTTGATATTTATTCACTTGAAAAAGAAAATTCATTAAGTGAAGCTAATTCTAAATTTAAAAATATTTTAAAACAAGAATTCCTAATTGAATAAATCTTGATATATATATTATCACTAAATTTTTCGGGTCTTTCAATTTAAAGGAATGGGTTTTTATTGAAATATTAATAAGAAATCGATGTGAGATAACAAGTGGGTTTAGAGGTATTAAATAAAAAGATTCAAGTTGATAAGGATAAATCAGATGAATCAGATGATTTTTTGAACATTTCAAATTTAATCATACCCTTCTCAATCATCTTTAGAAAAAAAAATCCTCCAGATATATATTCTGGGAGAGAAAATATATCATTCAAAGAAAAACATTCAATGTTTCAGCAAATTTTAATATCTGAATTTTTATTCGAATAATTAATCCATAAACAATCTTTGTTATTCTACTAAGTATAAATAATACTTCTGATCTATATATCTTTAATAAATAATACAAAGATCAGAATGATAATCATGGAAAAAATGACAAAGATTTTTATTTATTTTGGTATAGTTGGAGTAATAATTTTTCTTATAGGTGCAATCCCGGCTATGATAGTTCATCCTGGCTTCAATTTCGTTGACATTTTTATTAGTGATTTAGCTGTTCCTGGAGATAATGCGCTAGCCATCTTTTTTATTATTTGTTGGGTCACCACTGGTGCATTTATGATACTTTTTATAATAGGTTTTACTCAATATTTACGAGAAAAAGGCGCTTCAAATAGGAGTACTGGAATTGCTTGTGTTTTAGGACTGATTTCTGCGATAGGTCTTTTTTTAATAGCATTATTTAACGTTAGAGATTTTTATGTTATGCATACACTAGCGCAGTATGTCTTTTTCTTTCCCGGAATTATATATTTATTTGGTTATGCTTATATTGAATATAAATCATCAGATTTCCCACTATGGCAAGCTTTATTGAATATAATTGTAGCCTTCTTTTTCATTTTATACCTAATATTATTCATAGTGAATAGAATAGAGCCAACCTTACTTATTGAAGCTAAAGCTATTTCAGAATGGTTATTTCTTTTTGCTAACTTATTCTGGTTTGTAGAAACAGGAGTTTTTATCTTAAGAAAATAATTTAATTAAATTCTTTTCTATTTTTTTACTCTTTTCTAATGGAGATAATCTTACTAGGGAAGAGAAATACATTTTGGCACATTGGACAAGCATTATATTTTAATAACCAAGGGGATACACATGTAGAATGATACAAACTTCCACAATAAGAACAACCAATGGTTTTATGCCTATTGGGATCAACCATTTTGTGACAAATTGTACATTGAACTTTTTTCATCAAATTTTCTTGCTTTAACTGAAAATTTTTTCCACAAAAACAGCAGTAATATGATTTGAAGTTTTCAGATCTGGGTAACTTTCTTCCACAATAAGGACAAAAATTATAGACTTTTTCAGACAAGAATTTATCACTAATAATATAACTAATATTATTTTCAATTAAATAAGAGAATAGATGATTATAAAATGATATTTAGTCCAATTTTTGATAAGAAAATGAAAATTAGTTAGAGTTTATTTTTTTGAATAAATTCTTTCAAAGGGGTAGTATACTCTTCCTTAAAAGAAAAAATATTATTATGGCCAGCTCCGTCGATTAGAACTAATTTTTTTTCCACACCTTCAGGAATATTTTCATAAATTAGTTTTCCTTCATCAAAAGGTATAATCCAATCTTCTGTGCCATGGATAATTAAAACAGGCTTTTGAAATTTCCTGATTCTTGTATCATTTGAATATTCACTCAAACCTTCAGGAGTAACATCAGGACCACTCACTCTAAATAACCTTGTCATCATATTATACATACTAGCAAATCCACTTTCAAATATTATTCCTCGTAAATTATCTGGATTATGAGCTCCTATTTCAGAGGCACATGCACTTCCTAAAGATCGTCCTAAAACAAAAAGAGAATCTTTAATTCCATTTTGATTAATCCAATTATAAAATTCATTATAAATGGGTATTGCATCAGAAATCAGACTACTATATATAGGTGTTCCAGTGCTAAATCCATATCCTCTAAAGTCTACTACAGCTAAATTTACTCCACAATCAAAAAAGAAATCAAGAAAATATTGATAATCAGCGGCGATTTCGCCATTTCCATGGAATAATAAAATTGTTGGCAAATTGGAGTCATTTAAATAGAAAAATCCTCCCAACACGATTTTTTTACTTATTTTAAACCTTAAAACTTTAATGTTCGGACTTAGCATTGTTGGTATAGAGCTTTTTCGGGGATAGAACACTATACTAGATACACTTGGATGATCAATAAACGATTTTTTCACCATTATAGAAAACCTCTCATTCTATTATAAAACAATTGCTTTAATACATTTATTCTTTGTCGAAAAAAAATTTACATTAATGGAAATTGTTAAATAATATTGTAATAAATATGTCTATGCCGTAAATCCAATTTTAAAAAATTAGAAGGTTATGATAATATATGGGCATATTACTAATAACGACTTGGTATCCACCCAATAAAACTATTGATGTTGCGAAAATGATTTTAAAACAGCCAAGAGAAATCCCCAATGTTACTAAATGGCGTGTTTTTAATACTACTGATGGGAAGGATGGCATGAAGCAATATCACTTAATTTATACGGAAAGAGGAAAGTTAGAAGAGGCATCAATGGCTGTCTATAAATATTTTTTTCCTTTTGTAAGCCAAGTCGAGGGATATTATATGAAAATAGAATCTCTAGTTGGAGTTTCAGATTCCTATAAAATGGTAGGTATGAAATGGGAATAATTTAAATTATTAATTAAATAACCTTTTTTTTTTTAACTTTTCAATCTCAAGCTTTCTATTATAGATCAAGATTGGATCTTAGGTAATAAAATGCCTACAAAAATGGAAATTCTTAAATAAAATCGTATCAGATAAATACTCACCCTGAATCCAATTTTATAAAAAGTTTGAGGTAATGATGAATAATGGGTGTTTTGATGATCACAACTTGGTATCCCATTCATAAAGGTATGGAAGTTGGCAAAATGTACCTAAAACAACCCCGAGATATACCATTTGTTACAAAATGGCGAGTTTTTAACACTCCAGCTGGAAATGATGGTATGAAACAATATCATTTAATATATACTGAGAAAGGAAAATTAGAACAAGCAAGTATGGAACTCTGGAAATATTTTACTCCGTTTGGATTACAGATTGAAGAATTTCGAATGACCGTGGAAGTTCTAATGGGTGTTTCAGACTCTTACAAAATGGCTGGAATGAAATGGGAATAATTTTAAACTTAAATACAAAATCTTTTTTTTTATGTTTGAATTTTAACTATCCCTTTCGTTATGAATAAGAAAATAATTAAGATTGTTGTTGCTAAAAACACTAGTAGAAATGTTTCATCCAAAAAATTAATGCTAGGTTGTGTTTGCCCATCGCAGACTTCGTATCCAGCAACAATCCAAGCATTTATTCCTCCCAGCATGTTATATATCTTTGTAAAATTATGATTATCAACTAGATTTTGGCTTGCTTGTGCACTTCTACTCCCAGATCTACAATAGACAATTATATCGATATCCTTGTAAGGCAAAAGTTCACTAATTCTAACATTAATTTCTGAAAGCGGTATTAATACACTATCACATAGGTGATTTTCATTATATTCCCATTGTTCTCTGACATCAAGTATAACCAAATTTGGATATTGATTACTATTATTTATCATATCGTTAGCAGTTTCGACATTTATACTAATATAAGATTGAGCTCTAATTGCAGGTATAGGAATTATGAGAAAAATAGATAAAAAGATAAACATAACATATATAATAAGGAAATCTTTAGAATTCTGTAATCTCATCTTGCTTTTCCTTGGTTAGCAACAACTTCTATTGCTTTTTGAATTTCTTCTTGGTCACCTAAATAATAATGAGAAATTGGTTTCAAATCATCGTCTAACTCATATATTAAAGGTACACCTGTAGGAATATTTAAATCCACCACTTCTGTATCAGGCATATTGTCAAGATACTTCACGAGTGCTCTTAAACTATTACCATGGGCAGAAATTAGAATTCTCTTACCAGACTTTATAATTGGAGAAATAAACTCGTGCCAATAAGGCAATACTCGTGCAACCGTATCTTTTAGGCATTCGGTTAAAGGAATCTCATCGGGGCTTAAATCTGCATACTTTGAATCATTTCCAGGATACCTTGGATCAGTAGTTTTAAGAGCAGGAGGGGGTATGTCATAACTTCGCCTCCAGATAAGTACTTGATCTTCCCCAACTTCTTTTGCCATTTCAGATTTTGAGTATCCTTGCAGGGCACCATAGTGTCTTTCATTTAAACGCCAAGATCGGTAAACAGGAATCCACATTAAATCCATCTTATCTAAGACAATCCATAATGTCCGAATTCCTCTCTTTAATACCGAGGTATAGGCAAGATCAAAAGTGTATCCTCCCTCTATTAATAATTTAGCGGCTTGGTTCGCTTCTTGAATTCCTTTTTCTGAAAGATCCACATCAGTCCAACCAGTAAATCTGTTCTCTTTATTCCAAGTACTTTCCCCATGTCTTAAAAGAACTACTTTATACATATTTAATCAAATTCTTAAATTATAATTATCGTGTTATGTAATTATTTTAAAACTTAATATATATCTCTTTACTTTTTATTTCATATAAATATTCTTCACATATAATTTATACAAGAGTGATTTAAATTGAGAGAAGATGGAATTCTGAAAGGAACACCGAGGAAAGAAGAAAATTGGAAGAAAATTAAGTTTGGTGAGCCATTTAAGATGGCTCTAGAAAGATTTAGAGAAAATGTTCAAAACCGAAAAGATTTTGACCCAACTTCATTGCTTCAATTTGGTTTGTTTATGTCTATGGCTGTTATTAACATTCTAAAAGAAAATGAAGCAAGATTTGGAATTGAAGGCCAAAAAGTGGTCAATCATGCATTAATAAAAACTGGATATGAAATGGGAAGAGAAATTGCAGAAAATGTTGATATACCAGCTGATATTTCAGAAATAGAATTGATGAGTTTCCTTGCAACTATAATTAATACTCAAGCATGGACTTCCATTGAAGATCCTAAGATAGATAATGAAGATAGCTGCTCCTTTAACATTTTATGGTGTCCACTTCAAGATATTTATTCTGCTTTTGATTGCAGAGTGCAAAGATATTTAGTCCAAGGTATCATCAATTATTTCAAAGACAATATTTTGGAGGATGAATTTCAGGTAGAATTTAAACATACTATTCCTGCTGGCGCTAGTCATTGCCGTTTCATTATACAAAGAAAAAAACCAGGAGAACAAGATAAATGGGAAACTTATTCAAGATTGTTAGAACGTAAAGCTTTAAAAAGGTTAAAAGAAAGAGTAAGGTTCAATAAAGTATCTAAAGGGAAAAAGTTCTAAATTATTATGTTTACAAAATAAATTCTTATCTATTTGTCTGAAAATTGCGTTACATCGAAAGGTATTCTTTCACCGGTATCAACTATCCTCCTCATTGCTTGTCTCTTGCTTTCTTCTATTGCTTTTTGAGTAGGCTGATATTTACGGGCAGGTGATCCAAAATAAATCCAATCGGGTTCTAAAATTTGATTTATATGTGTGATTGTCCATACACCCAATGTTGTCCCTTTACCTATTATTGATCCAGGGGCTACAATAGAATTTCCTCCAAGAACAACGTGATCACCGATAATTACTTTTTTAATTAATAAATAGTCTTGGTTTTCAATTCTGATAATTAAACTTGAAAAAATTTGAGCACCTTGCCCAATCATGATATTATTCCCATATTCAATAAATTCTACATCACTCCAACCATCGAACATAGTACTCTTAAAATCTGTCGAAACATCACACATTTTAAAAGCAAAATTACTAACCCATGGAAAACAGAAATTATTCCAAACCCAAAAAATGAATTTTTTAACGGAAATTCTTAAACAGAAATATCTATAGTCTCGATTCTTCCTTTCAATTCTAAAAAGGCCCTCAACAGGTTTATGGATTAACTTTATTATAATTAATATTAATTTTCCTAACAGTAGAGTAATGAGGAGATATGAGCCCCACCATGCCAATACATCAATAAAAATTAGTAAAATTCTCCAATGAAAAATATTAGAATCCATTGCAAAACTAAAGAAAGTTAAAACCATAACTGTAGGCATAATAAGAGAAAAAATATGTAAAAACAAAAAGAGAAAAGAAGAACTAAAATTCCATTTAAACCCATTAGTTGTGATAGGCAATTTGGTTATATCGAAAAGTGTATCAGTGTTATTATCTTTTTTAATAGACTCATTCTCCATTGTAATCACCACCCATGAATTTTTGAATTTCTTCTGATTCTAGCTTTCTTGCAGGAAATTTCCCATATGTTCCATCTTTCCCTACTTTATCGTATTTCATGGTAGCGGAAAGAGGCAAGATTGTTGAATTATCTTCCATCTTTAAACCAGGCATAGCACCATTTGATAAACTAAAAACACAATTATTTCCAATATCTACACCAAAAAAAGTTAAGTTTTCTTCACCATAAACTCCATCTACTAAATGATTGCTAATATGAGAAAAAGATCCAATATAACAATTGTTCCCAAAATTAATATGACTATGGAAAAAAGTATCTTCAAAAACTGTTCCTCTCCCAATTTTGTTTGAACCTATAAATCTTAATTCCCAATTAAGAAGCCAAGGAAATGGAGAACGAATAAAAGCAAAAATGGGGTATTTAAATAAAAAAGATCGAAAGTGGTAATAATTTAACGCATGAGAACTTTCATCTAAATTTCGGTCAAATACTCCTTGGCTAGGTCCTCTTTTATTAGCCATACTATAAAACCATTTAGTAAATAATGCTACGAAGAATAAATGTAAAATATATAACGCCACGAATACTAAGGGAGTAATAATTAAAACAGTAAATGTTGAAAGATTTGTTAAGATGTTTAAAGAAAATGGAATTGAATAGAAATTAGGAATAATGATAATAAAAAGGAAGAAAAAGAACAAAAATCCCGGTAAGATAAAAGAGCAACCGATTATTATCCAACCACTAATAATATAGAAATGAAATGGGACAGATAATTCTTTAGCATGTGAACTCAAATTCTCTTTATCATAATCTTCTAAAATTTTCTTATCAAAAATTATTTCCTTGAATTGGTTATGATTATCAACGAATTTCATTCCTTCAATCTTTTTAGCAGGATTCCCCCGATAAATTGAATCGCTTTCTAATTTTTGATTAATCATTGTCATAGAAATTGCATCCAAAATTGTATTAGATTCGATTATTGTACCAGGCAATACAATAGAATGAGCACCTATAATTACGTTGTCTCTAATTGATACTTTCTTTAAGATTAATTTATTGTTAATAATAATATTAGATATAATAAAACTTCCTTGACCAACTTTGACGTTTTTTCCAAATTTAATAAACTCACAATCAATCCATCCCTCATACAATGAGTTGGATAAAGAAGTTCCTAGCCCGAGAATTTTTAAAACTAAATTTTCAAGTAAAGGTAATGATAATTGTCGTGCTAACCAAGTTGGCCATTTTCTTATAAGTGCTCTTAAACTCCAGTAACAATAATCTTTATCTCGTTTACTTCTTACAAAAACACCCTCACGTGGTTTATGGATTAAATTGGTAAATATTAAGAAAATCCTTGCTATAAAAGCTGAACTTATTATGAGAATAATAATTCCGAAAAAGAATGCAAAAGGAAAGAGTATATAAAATATTAAATCAAGAATTGGAAAAAATTGCCAAAAATACCATAACCATATTAATGGGGGTTGAGCAGAAAAAACTATGGTTATAAAATAGATAATTAGATACCTTTTCTTAGCAAGCGTGTTTGTTGTCCGTGGTCCTACTCTTAAAGATGCTGGAATTGAAATTTATTAATCACTTTAATTTATTTTATAGAAGAGTTAATCTATTTAGAATTCAGCACTTCATTTTATATATTTAGAAAAATAATTTTAACCTCTTTATTTATTTTTATCTTTTTCTAAAAGTCAGATTTTGAATTTTTTCTATAAAGAAAATTGATATTATATTTACAATTTATCCAAATTATATTAAATAAAAATAAAAAACTAAACTAAAGAGTATTATAAAATGAGTGAACCGTTTTTTTGGTGGACGGAAGATCATATAAAAATCTCTAAGAAAGTAAAAGAGTTTGTTGATAATAATATAGAAGAGGCTGAATATTATTTTTGGAAAAAGAAATTCCCTTGGCCTTTAGTTAAAAAAGTAGCAAAAGAAGGTTTTTTTGGTGCGGGTATTCCTAAAGAGTATGGAGGATTAGAATTAGGAGCTACGGGTAGTTGTATTGTTGCTGAACAATTAGGACGCCTTTATTCCGTTGGACATGTCTTCACAGTAAGCATGTTAGCTGGAATGGAGCAAATTTTGAGGTATGCTACTGAAGAACAAAAAAGAAAATGGCTTCCAAAGTTAGCTAAGGGTGAACAGTTAGGAGCCGTATGTATAACAGAACCATTTGCAGGCTCTGATGCTGCTAATGTGTTCACTTCGGCAAAAAAGGAAGATAATGAATGGATAATCAATGGGAAAAAGCGATATATTACTGGAGCTGGAGTGTCCGACAGGTATTTTATTTATGCCAAAACAAGTGAGGATCCAGCTATTCGTAAACAATATGGACACCTTACAGCATTTATTGTTGAAAAAGGCAGTCCCGGTTTCACATTAGAGAAGATCAATTCTTTAATAGGACTTGATAATGTTCCAAATGGTTATTTAGATTTTGATCACGTAAGAATTCCTGATGAAAATCGCATAGGTGCTGTGGGAAAAGGTTGGAATGTCATGATGGCAGGATTGAATTTTGAAAGATTAATTGGATCTGCCGTATTTGGAGGGGCATTTGAAGATATGATTCAATTACTTTTCCATCACACACAAAGAAGAGTTCAATTTAATAGAACTACAAACCAATTTCCTGGTGTTCAAGAGGGAATTGCTGATATAATCTCTAAATATAAGGTGGCTAGAACTTTTGCATATTATGTTGCGAAACTATTGGACGATGGGAAGGAACCAATGGTTGAAGCCTCAGTTGCAAAGTTGATGACTACTGAATTTGGCCGTGATTGTGCTTTAAAGGCTATTCAAATTTTAGGAGGAGATGGCTTAACTAGATTTTTACCGGCTGAACGTTTTTTACGTGATGCAAAGATTGGTGAGATTGTAGCAGGGACATCTGAAATTCAAAAAATGATAATTTTTCGCTTCAGTGCCATGTTACCCCGATATAATAGCTCTATTAGATTAAGGTGGGATGAAGAAGTTAATGCACCATTAATATCCAAGAAAAATTCTGAATTTAGTGGTCGAGAATTAAACGAGGAAAACATATTAAAAGTAATTGCTCATGATTATAAAATTAATCCCGGCTTATACATGACTCCAGATGACGTAAGAGAGGATATTGGTGGAGGAAGTCGATCTACAATCAGAAAAATTTTCGAAGCTTTAGAATTCCGAAACTTGATAGTAAGTCATAAGGATAAACAAGGAAAGATAGTATTAGTGAAAGCAACTTATGAAGGTTTACAAAAAGCTTTTCCAAAAGAGCATTATCAATGGTTTCCCGAATGGTATGATGACTCTGATAAATTTTAAATAATATATAATATCTAAATCTTTTTTTCTATTTTTTTTTTAAAAACTAAAATAGAATTTATTCTATTTCAAAATCTTCAATTATAGAGATTTTTTTACTAGTATCTATTGTAATAGCATTCAGTTTTACATCCTCATCAGTACTATCTTCTTCATCAATCATGACAAAATAAAACGTGTCTCCTTCTGTATCATAACCAACCTCCATTTCTCCACAATCTTCTGGTAAGATATCTTTAATATTTTTTGGAGCATTTTCTTTTAAAATCTCATAAATAGTGTCTTCTATTTGTTTCTGACCTTTTCTAATTTTTTTTATATTCTCGAAATCAAAATTCCCCATGGACTCCTGTGCTTTATTATTTAGATCATTCCATTCTTGGAACATTTCCTTCAGATTAGGTTTTGAAGCCATACGAATGAAATAATATTATCAAAAATAAAGGTTCTTATTATCACAAAAATAAAGATTAATAGAAAATTTTCTAAAATATTATAATGCCTTTATAAAAAATAGATGAAATAATGAGCATAATACTAAAAAAGCCAGAATTAAAAGGCGAGAAAAGTCTTGAAGAATGTATTTACAAACGTGAAAGTATAAGAGATTTCAAAAATAAAATTATTGATATTGCTAAAATTTCACAGTTATTGTGGGCGACACAAGGGAGAAAAGGAGAGAAAAGAACTGTCCCGTCAGCAGGAGCAACTTATCCCTTAGAAATTTATGTTACTCTCAGTGATAAAGGTTTTTTTAATTATAATGTTAAGAAGCATACATTAGAACTAATTACCGAAGAAAATTTAAGTAATAGACTGGTAAGAGCCTCCTTGGATCAATATTTTATTGCTGAAGCATATATGAATATAATAATTTGCGCAGAATTCTCAAGAACTACTTGGAGATATGGAAAAAGAGGTGTTCGATATGTGCTTATTGAGGTTGGGCATTGCGCGCAGAATATTCATTTAGAAGCAGTTGCTTTAGGTTTAGCATCAGTACCGATTGGTGCATTTGACGATGACCAAGTAAGAGCTGTTCTCGAACTTCCTAAAGATATTGAACCTCTTTACATTATCCCTATTGGATATTCTAAGTAACTTGCTGAGCCTCAAATTCATTTCTTTCTATTGAAAAATACATTACTTTAGATTGAGGTTTGCTGGTCTGAATATGGCCCAAATATTTCATCCCAACTCTCTCAGCAACTTTCCATATTGCTGAACTTGTAGGTTCTACATATGTTGTTATTTTATTTAAACTAAACTTCAAAAATCCATATGCTATAAGTATTTTCATTGCTTCTATTGCAAATCCGAATCCTCTATATTTAGGAAGTAATGCATAGAAGCATATTGCTTCATTAGAGTCTGCTAAAATATTTAACCCACAAATACCGATATATTCATCAGTATCTTTTTTTGAAATTATTAGAGTAAAAATAGCATCTAATTGAATAATTTCTTCAAATAAGATTTCAGGATTCTCTAAATTTTTAAGATTTATAATCTTCTTTATGTTTTCGCTAACTTGATCATCTTTAATACTTATTAGAAAAAATTCAAAATCATTATGATTAATTGGCCTAAGTCTAAGCCTTTTAGTTTCAATATTGTTAATAAGATCCATCTAAATATTTTAATTTATAAAATATATGTTATTAAGTTTTTAAATTGAATTAATATTTATAACTTCAATTTAATAATGATTTATCAATTTCAATTAAATGTCATACGACGAGAATCTAGTAAAAAACAGAATAAAAAATAAAATAATATACAATTCAATAATCTTATTGATTTTTGCGTACTGGTTTTTCTACTCTTCATTTGATAATATTTTTGTCTTGTTTATAATATGTGTAACACTTTTTTTTGTTATTTTTGTTAAATTCATACTAGAACTTAGAAAAAAATTCACGAAAAAAGATATACTAATTTATGTGTTACTCTTTTTAATCCCTTTTGCATTGTACGCTAATAATATCTTATTTTATAACGCATCAGTTACCATCTTTATTCCATTTGATAATTTAATTGGATTTAACCATAGTCATAACATTATTTTATTCTTACTTTATTTTTCAATAATCTTGTTAAAATTAATTGGGATTAAAATCTATTTCTCAAGAAATGTAAAGATTCTGCTAGATCAAAGAGGAGATGATATATTCCAATTTTTCACAAAAGATTTGAATTATAAAAAGATTCTTCTTTTAATAATTCTTTTTCCTTTAGTTGCTTTTGTAGAAGAATTGATATATAGAAGTCTTTTACTTAGCGTGTTAACATATTACTTTCATTGGGAATACTTTTTAAGTATTATTTTCGTTTCAATTCTCTTTGGATTAGTTCACTTCTCTACTTCAGGAAGCTGGGGTCATGTAATTTCCACACTTATATCTTCTATTATCTATTCTCTTGCTCTTATTCAATTAGGAATATTATATCCTTGGATTTTTCATTTAAGTACTAATTTATCTGTTCTATTATTTTACTATCAAGCAAAAAAGAAACTCAATCTTGAGTAAAAAAAAAGAAATTGTTACACATAATCTATTCTACTATATTTATTAATAAAGAAGGCCATCCATTATTTCCATTATGTATACTAGAGTCGATTTGCGGTTGAGAGTTATTGTATATATCAGTTGCTTTAGTGTATACCATATATGATCCTACCTTATCAATACTTATTGAAATCTTCCAGAAAATCCACACATAATCCAAATCAAGACTTTTTACGACTTCTGCTTGAGTCCAATTTGATATTCCTTCAACAATATATTCTATTTTAGTTATTCTTTTACCTCCAAAAGCGGCACCACCAATTTCAAAAGGGATACCAACTTTTATATTTACATTGTCTTTAGGAAAAAAGATCGTTGAATCAACATCCATAGGCGGAGATGTATCCCATCTTCTATCATCCCAAAAATCCTCAAGAGGTCTGTTGATAACTTCTATTTCTACTACCCATGCTGGTTGTTTTGCTCCATAATAACCAGGATTTATAATTCTGAGAGGAAAACCTTGAACTGGAGGTAGTACTTTATTATTCATATAGAGTGCTCCTATTGTTCCATCGTCTCTTATTTGATCTAGTGTATGAGATGCGTAATATCCATCTGCAGCCAAGTATTTTACTCCTGTTGCATTAGGTTTCAATCCAAGTGAATCTAAAAGATCGTATACCAAAAACCCTTTCCATACAGTAGTAGATAGAAGTGGTCCTTTAGGAGGATTACCTATGCATTCTGTTGTTAATGTTCTTTCGGTCAAATTTAAAGCTAAGAGTTCGTTAAGAGTAAAATTTTTTGGATTTTCTAATTGACCCCTAACGATTAGATTATATGTATTTGGATCAATTTGAGGAATATCTCCAATTCTTGTAACAAAATAATCTTTATTTTTTGTTATGAAATCAGGAAACTTATCCGAAGAATTCTGATCTTCAATAATAATTATAATATAAATTGAAGCTCCAATTATGATGGAAGTTAAAATTAAAATTAAATAGTAGTTTTTTTGTGTTAATTTTTCCTTTAAGTTCAGAGTAATTAATTAACAACCAGCTTGATTTTTAATATTATTTGTTAAAAATCTAAACATTATATTTTATATATTTTAATATAGTAAGGATTATCAGAATTTATCTTGATAATTTGATTATTATTTGAACCTCGTAGCAAACTTTTAAAATGCTCATTTGAATTTAACCTTATGACTAAAAAAATTCTAATCTTAACAGGAGATTTTGTTGATGATTACGAATTAATGGTACCTTATTCTGTTTTAAGTATGTTTGGTTGTGAGGTTAAAATCATTTGCCCCGGTAGAGGAAAGGGTGAGTTTATTAAAACTGCAATTCATCATATTTCAAAAGAAGATTGGGAACTAGCCTTAAAGAGGAAACCCATTACATATTCAGAATCACTTGGACACCTCTATAGATTAGAGGAAGATTTTGATTGGGAAAATATCGAGATAGAAGTTGAAAATTATGATGGTTTGATTATACCGGGTGGACGAGCTCCAGAATATTTATCTTTACTGCCAGAAGTTCAAAAACTTGTATTTCATTTCATGGAGAATAAAAAACCTATAGGTGCCATTTGTCATGGTCCTCAAATATTAGCTTATACTGATGCAGTTTTCAAGGAAATAGAATTCTTGAAAAATAAGAAAATTTATCCATATCCTTCTATCGCTTTGGAGTGCACTTTACAAGGAGCAATTGTAGAGGATGAATATCCAGGAAATATTGCTTTTACTCAAGATAATTTGGTAACTGCTCCATCTTGGGATGGTTTGCCAGATTTTATGGCTCAATTTCTCAAACTTCTAAATTTAACAACAATACCCTAAAATATAATTATCTTTTTTTCATTTTATAAAAGATTAAATTTTAATCAGCGTATGATTTTATAATTTATCTTTTTTTGAGTTATTAAACATGAAAATTGAATATCGAGAAGCTAAAAATATCATAACTAAGAGCAATATTCCCTCAATTGATTACGTTATAAATCCATATACCGGTTGTCAACATGGATGTATTTACTGTTATGCCGAATTTATGATAAGATTTACAGGACATAAAGGAGATAAATGGGG
>JBHLNS010000054.1:0-19871 GCA_048941285.1 Promethearchaeota archaeon | reverse complement strand
GATGTGGAGTATTTTCTAGAAAATGACTGGTTGAGAACAGTTTACTACTATGACGTCCATTTAAATCCCTTGAAGAAAATTACTGGACGATTTTTTGATGCATTGGGGAGAAAAATAATGAAAAGTAACAATATACAAGATCAAAAGATCAATTCAAATGATATAGGTAAAAATTAGAATTTTGCTAAATTTCATAAATTTTAATAGATTATAAGGTGTATTAAAAAATGACATTTAAAACCAAGCTAAAAGCTTATTTAGACTTAACTCGAGCACACTTTGCTCCGGTGTGGCCTTTATTATTCATTTCAGGATTATTGATAGCCTTTAGAGAAAACAATTATTTTTCTTTGCCATTATTAATAATTGTATTTTTTATAGGCTTATTTGGGTTTGAAGCAGGAATGGTGCTTAATGATATAGTAGATAGAAAAATAGATAAATTAGGAACTGATAATGAATTTACGAAATATTGGAGACCATTTAAAGAGAGACCTTTATCTGATGATATAATCTCTTTTCGAGAAGCGTTGATTATTTTTTTAATTTTTATAGGGATCACTATAGCCTTAATAGCCACTTTACCTTTTCCTAATAATCTCTATCTATATATCATTATGATTTATGCTTATTCTGTTGAAATATTTTATCAAAAGAAAAAGGGACGTCAACAATTTCCAATTGCTCAATTAGTAGGAAGAACAGATTTAACATTATTTCCTGTAGCCGGTTATTTATGCTATGGAAATTTTTCAATGACAATCGTTTTTATCATGTTTTTTCTTTATCCTTGGGCCCAGGCTCACTTAGGATTAAATGATCTAGGAGACTATGATAACGATAAAGCAAAGAATCTGAAAACAATCACAATTCTATATGGTATAAAAGGTAATGTAAAATGGATTGCTTATTTTACTCTTGTTCACATTAGTTTCGCCATATTACTACTCTTTTTGAAACTTGGAATGATCGCATTTATAGGGTTTAGTCTATCTTTTATCCTATTAATAACAGCAAATATAACCCTTTTGAAAAATCAAACATCGAGCACAGCTATTAAATTATTGCCCCGTTATCACGCTAGTCTATTGATTTATATCTTATCGATGATTTTTAGCACAATTTTTCCAATTCCTTTCTTTTCATAAAAATATTCTTTTTTTTCTATATAAAAAATATTAGAGAAAAATCTTAGAATCTATTAATTTTAAAACTATAAAAAGCACTAGATATATGTTATTTTTCACTTGAATCCAACCTAATTTTTCTATTTAATATATGATTTCAGAATTACTGAATCATTTATGTATTTAAAAAACATAAATTACATAAGGGATCATATTCTACCTTATTGGATTGTAAATAAGGATATTAGATAGTATTTTATTTTCTGAATATTAATTCGCTTTCTGCGAAGTGCTATACAATATATATTACCAGTTTTCGTCCAATAGAATCAATTTATTATTATTCTAATTTTGGTGTTCTAAGAAAAAGGGATTTACAATTATAAATCAAAAAAGAGTTGATAATCAATGCCAAAAATGAAAAAAAAGCAAGTTAAAAAAGGAAGGAGAACCTATGGACCAAACCCACAGCCGGAAGTAAAACGTGTGAAAATGCCATATAGAAAAAATGGGGAAATGTTTGCTCGTGTAACCGATATTTATGGTCAAGAAAGGATGGGTGTCTATTGTGAGGACGGAAAACACCGCTTAGGGCGGATTCGAGGAAAAATAAAGAAAAGAGTCTGGATAAGAAAGGGTGATTTAGTAGTGATTAATCCTTGGGAGTTCGAAACAGAAATTCAAGGACAAAAGGAAAAATGTGAAATATCTTGGAGATATTTGAGACATGAAATTTCTTGGTTAGAACGGAAGGGTTTGGTGCCAGAGAATCTGGATTTAAATAATATTCTTCTTTAACTAAATTTTTTATGATATTTGGGTAAATTTTTCATTTCTAACTAATTAAATTTCAATGATAAAAATAAAAAGAAAAAAAAAAAGAATAAGATTCGATAACAATCGCAAAAACAGATTTTTACTAATTATTATTTCTTATTTTATATTTTACTATTTTTAGATTTATAATTATTCAAACCATTAAAAGCGGAAATTTCCTCTTCTGCCTCTATTATATGGATTAGGAGGAGCTTTCTCAGTTATTACAACATTACTAGCTTGTGGTCCTTTTTGACCATCAACTACTTCAAATTCTACTTTATCGTTTTCATTTAATGTTTTGTATTCATCATCTCTGCCTGATAAGGCAGTGTAATGAACAAAAACATCGCTTCCTTCTTCAGAACTTATAAATCCGTAGCCTTTACGGCTATTAAACCATTTTACTGTTCCTTTTACCAATTTTAAAACCAATTTTTAAATTTTCTGTTAAAATTCTTTATTTCTAAAGAACTGATTAAAAAAAAGAATTCAAAGATAATAAATTTTGACTTTTTTGGGATAGCTAGAGAATTTTTACTAAAAAATTTTTACAATTTTTTTGAATTTAAAAATTTTCAAGGAGGGAATTTATTATAAATAAAATTAATATCAAAACTGATAGTTAATTTGACCAAAATGTTAATAAATACTAAGAGTTTTGATATGTTTAAAAATAATTTACTGCATAGAGAGTAGAATATGACATCTAAAAATCAGTTTATATTCTGTTTTATCGGATTTATCTCTCTCATAATTGTAATTCTTACACCCTACGGTTTTCATATAGACTTAGGACCTGGACCCAATAGCCTAATGGCAATATTATGGGAATATTGGGATTTATCTATTTTAAGATGGTTTACTGTTTTGGAGTTTTTTCCATATTATTTTTTTAGGTTTATCGCGATCTATTACTTGATAAGATATATCATGGATAAAGTATCAATAAAGAAAACCATAATTATGGGAGTTATAAGTGAATTAATTCCATTATTGATTTCTATTCCAGGAGTATTAATACTAGATCCATCAGGTCACAATTATATTCCAATCATGATTTCAATACCAATTTTGCTTGTATTCAATCTTATAACCATTTACGTATTTTATTCTTCAAAAAAGAGAGTAATTAATTAAAATCAATTTAAGGAACAAAAAAATTTCTAAGAAATTAATATTATTTTTTTCTTTTTTTAATAAGAACAAGCAAGATATTTTTTTAAAAAGAAATTATCTTAAATAAAAAATTAATAAATTTATCATAAATCCTATATGCCTAAATCTGGATTTTACGATATTGTCAAAGTAAACAATAATCGAGTTTCTATAACCCAGACAAGTCATTTTAGTATAGGTACATCTCCTTATTATGCACATCAGCACGGATTAGCTATTGATATTTATCAAAATCTTACTTTAGAAAACTATGATGTCCTGAGCCCAATTTCAGGAAAAGTCTTACAGATCAAGACTTTAGCAGCTCCTAAACCAAGATTCATTGATGGAGTTAATGTTGATTATTTAATTTTAATTAATAATGGTAATAAATCTGAGTCCGTATGGAAGATAATGCATGTTAAGCCTATTGTGAACGTTGGAGAATTTATTAATGTAGGGGACGTTTTAGGTAAAACAATTCGAAATGGTTATTTTGCTTATTGGTCAAGTCCTCATCTTCACCTTGAACTTAGGCCATCCAATGATGCTATTCGTGCTAGAGGTGGGAAAGATTTCTCATTAGCAATTGAAAATGAAAATATTGTAAAGCAGATCTCCAAACAAGAAAATGCAAACGAGATACCTATTGAAATAAGTTCTATTTGCCCAGAAATAATTTTAGGAAAGTTACCAAAGCATTTTTATCATTATCTTTACCCCTTTTATGGTTTTAAAGTAAGAATAAACAATATAATATGCATTTTAGATGGAGGAATTCCTCACTATAAAATAGGAACAGTAATTTCCAACCAGAGGTTTTCTTCCGATAAAAGATATACTGTTTATTTCGGATTTCATGAAATTGGAAATTTACATGAAATTAAAGGACAATTAGGATTCTTAAAATTCAATAATGTGAAGTTTCTCCTTAATGATATCGAAATTAGAGGTATTTCACTTTATTTAGCCAATTTTTATCCTCAAGTTAAGATAATTCCATATAAAAAAAATCAATTTTCATTTAAGCCAAAATCAATTCAATATTTGAGACTTGTGAGTGAAGAATCATTAGAATAATGTCTATAACTTATGATTAAATTCCTCGATAGCTTCAAACATCGCAATTATGTTTTGAGGTGGCACATCTGGTAAAATATTATGAACTGTATTCCATATATATCCTCCACCAGGAAAAAAAATTTCAAGAAGCTCTAAAACATGCTTTTTAACTTCTTCTGGACTTTTTCTATTAATAACATTCCGCGTATCCGCACCACCGCCCCAAAAAGTAATGTCATCACCAAAGTTTTCTTTTAAAAATTTAGGATCCATATCTCTAGCGTTTATTTGTACAGGATTGAGAATATCTATTCCAGTATCTATCAGATCTGATAATAATGGGACTATAGAACCACAGGAATGATAAAATATCTTCATTGAGCTATTTTTCTTAATGAAATCGCATATTTCAGCAATCCTTGGTTTAAAAATTTCTCGAAAAATTTTAGGACTAATAAAAGGACCTTTATTTTCACCAAGATCATCACCAATTTTTATAATATCAACAACATCTCCCACATAACCACATATTAATTTGAAGGAAGTCAAAAAAAATTCTAGCAAATAATCAAGAAACTTTTCGACTTGAGAAGTATTTCTTACTAAATCAATCAAGAATTTGTCCAATCTTCTAAATGAACTTGCTAATTCAAAAGAAGTACTTCCTAAATTGAGTGTTATTACTTTATTAGACTTTTCTTTTAAGGTAATTGCATTATTTCTTAAAGTCTTCCAAAATTTTTTTTGACCTATATTACTAAAAGGAGGAGTTATTTGAGATACCCATGGATTTTTCGAAGCCATTTTCTGAAAGTCGATGTAGGTCTGAGGGTAATTATTTAAGCAAGGATAATACATTTGGTCAAAAACTAATGCATCCTTAGTCATCCTTGCGATTATGGTCCCATCACGATGATAGATATCATAAGAATCATCAGGATTACGCTTTTGCTTAAACCAATGTGGATATTGAAAATCATATCCATTTACTTTAATATCATACCAATCCTCATTCTCTGTGTTGAAAGTCCTTCCTAAATCTAAAACATCTACTTTGAATAAGTCAAGTACCATTTCCTCAGGTAAGGCTAGCTGCTGCATTAGATCATAAACTCTAACATGACCTGCTTTTATCCCTAGATATTCCTTTAAGTTATGATACGCAATAGCAGAAATTCCTGTTACTGGAAACCCCGCAAGATCAATAGGAACTCTATCTGGTTCTTTATGATTAATGCTTGTAAGTACACGTTCTCGAGAATTCATAGTTTGATTATTTTAAATTGTTAATTGATGTCCTTAATACATTTTCAAATTTATCACAAATAAAATCGGCATCATCTTCAGTAATATTAAGTGGAGGTTTTATTTTAATTAAATTTCGCTTTAACAATTTCCCTGTTCCACTAAGATAAGGCATACTAGGCCCAAAATATACATCTTGCCTTATACCCTCATGAAGCATTTCTTCCATTAATTCTGTAAAAGGTTCTCTTGATTCTTTATCCTTAACTAATTCAATTCCTATGAATAACCCTGGACCACGTATATCTCCTATATTTTCATATCTTTCTTGAAATTCTTTTAATCGTTTAGTAATTTGTTTTCCTCTTTCTTCACAATTTTCTCCTATTTTTGCTCTTTCAATTACCATAATTGATGCAAGTCCTGCTGTACAACCTATAGGGGCATTGCAGAAGGTTGTATGATCTTCTGATGGTCCAAACCTCTTTTTGATTTTATTAGATGCAATCATAGCTCCTAATGGAAAGCCCCCACCAATAGCTTTCGTAAAGCACATCATATCAGGAGAGACATCAATTCCAAGTTCTTTTTCATATTTCTCTGTAAGAGTAAAATATTTACCAGTTCTCCACACGCCCGTTTGGGATTCATCATAGATTATGAAAATTTTTTCTTCGTCGCAAACTTCCCTTAATTTTATAAGAAAGTCTGGTGGAAATGGTACATGTCCACCTGCAGCTTGCCAAGGCTCTAAAATAACTCCTGCTAGTTTTCTTGATGTTAACCCCATTAAATACTCTTTAACTAAGGTAAAACACTCGAGATTACATTCTGGGTCCTTTTTACCATATAATCCATTTTTATAATTCCACATACAACGATAACAATAAGGCTGTGGAACACGTGTAAAAAAATCTACCCCAAATGGTCGAAATCTTGTTATTGTATGAAAAGGTTGAGATGCTGTTATCGTAGCTAATGTATTTCCATGGTATCCCCCTCGAAATGTTAGAAAATGATCTCCAGTTCTAGAAGCTATTAGTGTAAATTTTATTGCAGCTTCGATTGCTAGGCTTCCCCCTTCGTTATTAATAGCAACTCTTCCTCCTTTCAATCGACCTGGGCATAATTCAGAAAGTTTATTTATAAATTTAGCACGGGATGGACAAACACCTTCAGACTTAATATGGGTTAATCTCTTCATTTGTTCAGCTACAGCATAATTAACATCAGGATGGGCAAAACCTAATGCTAATGACCAAAATTGAGCAGTGCAGTCAAGTTTTTCGGAAAACTCCCCTGTTTTAAGATTCTTTACGATAATCCATGGAGATCCTGGCTCTTTAGCTTCTATTAAAACATTTTCATCATAATAGTTGTCTAATAAATGTTTATCAAATAGTACTAATTCTTCCTCATTTATACCAGCTGATATTGCTCTTAATTCCTCTTTACTTAAAACCCTTGGATTAAATTCAACCATTTAAATTCACAATAATATTTTTTTAATTTAAATTTGGATAATTTAGGTAAAAATTAAAAGTTTTAATAAATATTGTTAAGAATTTTGTTGACATAATCATCAATTTATTTTTCCCATCTTGAAAGGAACTCTTTAGCTTTCTTTACTGTGCTTGGGCTACTACTTTTTAATTGATTTTTAACAAATTTGATAATTTCAATTTTATTCCTAATATTTTTAAAATATTCACTGAGACTTTCAATAATATCTCCTTTAATTAAATCTTTGCGGCTAGGGCTATGTTGAGTATTATCAATACTTAATAAAATGGTTGTAATCTTAGATCTTAACAATGGTTTAGCCTTAGCAATTTTACCGGCATAAATAGCTAGTTTTCTTGTAACAATTACACTTTTATCATCAATGAGTTTAAAAAATTCTTTAAAAATTTCTTCAAATTTATTTTGCTCATCTATTATACTTAAATTTGAAATTGTTGAGATTGCAATCGACTTGTGATATGCATTTTTACTTTTTAATAATTCAACGAATATTTCCCATTCAGGATAAATGATTTCGGGATTCTCCTTACTGAGGATTTCTAAAGCGATTGCATTTGGGTATCGTATTGAGTCTTCCTTTGCTTTAATTCCTTCTAATAATTTAGGAAGATAATTTTTCTCGTCTAAAACTCTTCTAACTATTTTTTCTGCTTGGATTTCAGCATCTTTTTTCGTTATTGACATAAATAATATAATTTGAAATTTATTAAAAAAAGATTAGATTGTAATAATTTTTGGTTGTTTTAATTCTTTCAACAAGTACTTTTTCTTTCTTTTTTATTTAATCAAGGGAAGAGTAAAATAGAAAGTAGAACCCTTGTTCCTCCCCTTTGACTTAACCCTAATTGTTCCACCATGCAATTCAATAATTTTTTTAGTTATAAATAAACCTAATCCAGAACCCTCAGAAATAATGTCAAGTCCTTGCCCATATCGTTCAATTTTTCCAAATTGAGTGAATAACCTTTTCTTCTCTTCACTTGTTATTCCAATTCCATTATCCTCTATTGAAATTAGGACATAATCGTCGGTAAAAGCCGATTTAATCTCGATTTTTCCATTTGGAGGGGTATATTTTATAGCATTATTGAGTAAATTACTTAAAACAAGATGGATTTGGTCTGGTTCAAATCTAGTCACCAACTTATCATGGATATTTAAATGAATCTCATGATTCCTTAATCTGATTAAGCCTTGCAACTCCCTTATGCATAATTTTATCAAGAATGATAAATCCTCTTCAGATTTCTTTAGTTCAACTAATTCAGATTCTAACTCAGATGTTTTTAAAATATCTTGAATAAGATTTTCTAATCGTTCACATCCAAGTTTTATTTCATGAATTGCAGCTAATACATAATCATCTAATTTATCTTTATGTACAGTTAATAAAAGATCAGAAAAACCTTTTATGGATACAAGCGGTGTTTTTAATTCATGGGAAGTCCTTCTAAGAAGTTCAGATTTTAAACTGTTTAACTTTTTTAATTCTTCTTCAGCCTTCTTCTTTTCAGTAATATCCATAATAGTGACTAATTCCGCAGATTTTTCACGATAAATAATAGGTCTTGAATATTGATCTATCCATTTTATTTTACCATATTTTGTAAATACTCTATAAGAATAATACTGTTTAATGTCGGATTCACCACTTCGCAATTTTTCGCGATATTCTCTTAAATATTGTAAATCTTCCGGGTAAATTAGCTTGATTAGATCATCTTTTTTCCAGTGAACGACTTCTTCAAAAGAATAGTCAAAAATTTGTAACAAAGCATTATTTACATACTCCACTTTGTCATCTTGAATGATTAATGTCCCAATGAAAGCTTGTTCAGCTATCGTTCTGAAATTTTCTTTAGATTCTTTGATTTTCTGTTCTGCTAATTTTTTTTCATTGATGTTTCTTGAAACACACAAAATTTTTCTATTACCATAATGGTCTTTAAAAGTTTTACCGGAGACCTCAAACCAGATATAATTGCCATTTTGATGTTTTAATCTAAATTGATATTGGAAATTTCCTTTTTCTAAACCTTCACTTCCAGATTTATCTGCTATTGCTCTATCATCTTTATGTACTAATTTGTCTCTAAAAGATTTTTCTAAAAATTGATCAGTATTATACCCTAAAACTCTTGAATGAGTATCAGAATTTAGGTATTCTATTATTCCATCTTCATTATAAACTACAATTAAATCATCCGTATTTTCTGAAATTAATCGATATTTCTCTTCCGATTCCCTTAACATTTGTTCTGCTTTTATTTTGTCGCTAATATCAATTGTCATGATAAAATCTGCAGGTTTCCCTCCATAGTTTATAGTTTTTGAAAAATTTTCAAGCCAGATTACTTCCCCATTTTTTTTAATAACTCTATATTGATAGTGAGATATAACATCTGGATCACCTGTTTGTTTTTTTCGAGCCTGTTCCATAACAAATTCTCTATCTTCAGGGTGTATAATCTTTATAAATTCATTCGGCTTCCAATTTTGAATCTCTTCGATGGTGTATCCATTTATTTTTGCAGTTTGTTCGTTCAAATATTTAAAAACTCCATCTTGTAGTATTACAATTCCCATAAATGATTGTTCGGTAATGGTTCTAAATTGATCCTCCGATTCTTTCAATTTTTCTTCAGCATGCTTACTGTTAGTAATATCTGCCAAAAATGCATATGTTCCTTCATAGACACCATTGCTATTGAAAATTGGGGTCGCTTTAATTCTTAAATAAACTAAATTTCCATTCTTATGGATAAAAATAGCGTCTCTCTCCTCCGAAATACCTTTTTTCCTTTTTTCTAAGTGCTTTTTAGTAATTTTTGCTTGTTCACTATCCATAAAAGATAAAACAGATTTTCCAATCATCTCATCTACTGAATAACCTAATATTTTTGCCATACTCGGATTAACTAAAGTTGTTTGTGCATTTGAATCTATAACCCAAACTCCTTCTAATGCATTTTCAATCAAATATCGATAGTTTTTTTCTGATTCTTTTAACTTATGTTCTGCTCTCTTTTGGTCGGATATGTCTTTCACAACTACGAAAATTCTTTCTTCTCCAGCAATATTAACTAGCCTTCCGCTAGCAGATACATCGATATAATGTCCATCTTTATGGATTATACGATATTTGATGTGGATTTTCTCTTTGCTATTCATTACTTCTCTTAATACTTCAGCAGCGTTTAATACATCATCAGGGTGCATAAACTTAAATCCATTTTTACCAATCATCTCTTCTGGTTTAAATCCAGTAATCTCAAGAATTTGAGGACTGACATATTGGAAGTTCCCGTTTAAATCTACTACTATTACAATATCCATCAAATTATTGATGATGTTTTTATATTTTTCTTCAGATGCCTTTAAATTTTCTTCAAATTTCTTCCGATCAGTGATGTCTCTCAGAATAGTTATAATCTGTTTTACTTGACCTTCACTAATAATAGGTATTTTTAAAGTTTCAGTAAATATTATTCGATTAAATAGTTTTGTACCTTCAATTGTGCTTAAAGGTTTCTTTTCTTTGAAGATTTTGCTATATTCATTATAAACTTTATAATGATCTAAAAAAGGAAATGCCTCGAAAATTGGTTTACCTATATTATCAGGGTTTAAATTTAATATTTCTAGCCATTGATTCATTGCAGGATTTTGGAAAATAATTCTTAAATCTTCATCTACCACATGCATAGCATCACTCAAAGAATTTAGAATCATGAGATATTGCTGTTTTGATTCTTTTAATGCATCTTCTGCTCTTTTGCGGGCGTTAATGTCAGCGATGATATGAACTGCTCCAGTAATTTCACCCTTATCATTATAGATGGGTTCAGCAGACATTTCAGCCCATTTACCATTCAATAATTGAAAGTTAACCTCTCTTTTACCAGTTTCCCACATTCTTCTTACAGGGCACCAATCAACTGGTTCAGTAGTACAATGTAATAGTTCCATACAAGAATGTCCTATGACATCATGGTAATTAGACTTTCCTAGAATATTTAAAGTTGCCTTATTACATTGGAGGATTTTATGTTTTAAATCAATTACAAAAACAGCTTCATTCATCGCATCGAGGCTAATTTGTAATAATTTATTGATACTTTTAGATTCAATTTCAACTTGGTTTTGTTTAATAGTTCTTTTCATAAGATCCTTTTCCCCGTTTTCGTTCAGGTATTATATCAAAAAAATGAAATAAGAGGATATATTTAACAATTTGCACTATTTTCTAAGAACGAGTTATCGCAATAGGAATTAATCCACAAGTAACAAAATAAGGTAAAAACCTAGAAATATTTTAATATAAACACACATATATTTTTATAAGAATGATTTCAAATAAGACTGCGTTAAGGATGAATATAATAGAAAAAACATTATTAGTTAATTTACTCGCAGTTTTATTGTTATTTTGAGCGAAACAAATCCTTATGCTCTTTTTCTTTTGATTTTCCACGGATTTTTTCGCTTGCTTGGTAAATTTAATTGAAAGAGATCATAATTATTGGCTCACTCAAGGAATAATTCAATTAAAAAAAAAGAAAGAAAGTAAGCTTATGTATAAAAATATGTATGATCCACAAGAAATTGAAAAAAAATGGCAAGATAAATGGGAAAAAGCAAAAATATTCGATGCAAACCCAGATAAAAATAAAGAGAAAATTCTAATTACTTCTCCTTACCCATATGCCTCTGGGCCTACTCATATAGGTCATGGACGGAGCTTTATTAATGGAGATATATTTGCCAGATATTACCGCGCGAAAGGGTATAACGTATTATATCCCATGGCATTTCATATTACTGGGACTCCAGTTTTAGCGATTTCATCCTCTATAGAAAGAGGCGATAAACTACAAATAACTAGGATGAAAGAATATGTATCATTACACACTAAAGATCAGAAAAATGTGAATAGTATTGTCAAGGGCTTTGTAAATCCTTGGAATATTGTAAATTATTTTTCTAACACAATTAAACTAGATTTCAAGTCAATGGGGATGAGTTTAGATTGGCGAAGAGAATTTACTACGGGAGACAAGATCTATAATAAATTCATTGAATGGCAATACTTTCATTTAAAAGAAAAAAGCTATATTGAAAAGGGAGAATATCCTATTTTATATTGTCCTAGAGACAAAAATGCTGTGGGGGAAGATGACATAGCAAGTGGGGATGAATTAGATCTTAATATAAATGAATATATATGCATTAAATTCCCATTTGAGGATGGATTTCTTGTAGCATCCACTTTAAGACCAGAAACAATATATGGAGTAACAAATATATGGATAAAACCGAGTGGAGATTATGTCAAGGCTACCGTGAATGGAGAAATATGGTTTATCTCTAATGAAGCAACCAAGTTATTAGAAAACCAAAATAAGGAGATTAAAATATCAGAAAATTTTAAAGGGGGTGAAATCATTGGTAAAAAAGCTAGAGACGTCTATGGAATCAAAGAAATTCCGATTTTACCCGGAGAATTTGTTGAAACATTCACAGCAACTGGAGTTGTTTATTCCGTTCCAGCTCACGCTCCTTATGATTATATGGCTTTAATTGATTTACAAAAAGATACACAATTAATTAAAAAATTCAATTTGAATGAAAGAGAAATTGAATTAATTTATCCAATTCAAATTATTGGAATAAAGGGATTCAAAGATTTTCCAGCAAAAATATACTGTGAGAAATATAATGTTGAGTCTCAAAAAGATGAGGAGAAACTGGACCTGGCAACAAGTGAGAATTACAAATATGAATTCTATAATGGTGTACTTAATGATAAATGTGGCAAATACCAAGGAATGAACGTTAGCAGTGCTGCTACAAAAGTCGCTCTAGATTTAATTGAAGAGAATAAAGCGGATAAAATATATATGCCTGTTACTAGAAATTTAAGATGTAAGTGCGGTGCGGAAATTATTGTATCTATTCTTAAGAATCAATGGTTTCTTAATTTTAATGCCGGGAATTGGAAGAAAAAAGCATTTGAATGCCTTAATAATATGAAAATTATACCCAATAAGTATCGATTAAATTTTGAAAATATTTTTAATTGGCTTGAAAAGAGGCCGTGTGCTAGAAAAAGAGGGCTCGGTACCGAATTACCCTTTGATAAGGAGTGGATTATAGAATCACTAAGTGATTCGACTATATATATGGCTTTCTATACAATATCTCATAAAATCAGAGAATATCAAATTAAACCAGAACAATTAATTCCAGAAATTTTCAATTTTGTATTCTTAGAGAAGGGAGATTTAAAAAAACTTTCGAAACACACAAATATTGGAGAAAATATACTGAGAGAACTCCAAAAAGAATTTATTTATTGGTACCCTGTTGACCATCGACACACTGCTATAATGCATATATCTAATCATTTGAGTTTTTATATATTCCATCATGTTGCTATTTTTCCAAAAAAACATTGGCCAAAAGTCATCACTTTAATCGAACCAGTCAATGTAGAAGGACAAAAAATGGGTAAATCAAAAGGAAATCTTATTCCTTTAGCTGAAATAAAAAAAAAATATTCTGCTGACTTATTTAGGTTTTATATATCTCACGGTGCAGATTTTGGTGTTTATATGGATTTTAGAGAAAAAGAAATAGAAACAGTGAAAAATCATATAACTAAATTTTATACTTTTATGTCAAAAACAATTAGAGAATCAATTAATATTGAAGCCAGATTTGAAAATATTAACTCTAAATATTCAATGGTGATACTCTCTAAAATTATTAAGAAATTTTTTGATGCGCTAAAGGGATTAGAAGAATATAATATAAGGAGATATCTACAGATTGCATTTTATGAGATATTTAATCTAATTCAGGAATTTAATAGAGATATTGAGAATTTAGATGATTTTCTATTAGTCTTCAAATTGATTTATAAAGATTGGCTAAAATTACTCTCAATAACAATGCCTCATTTATGTGAAGAATTATGGGAACTTGCTGGAAATGAAGAATTTATATCAAAAGCAGTTTGGGGAGATTTTAATAAACAATATATTAATAATACCCTTGAGGGTGAATTTGATTATATCTCAAATATTATTGATGATATTTTCAATATAAGAAAAATTGTAAAATCACAAAAATCTGGAGAAATCTATATCTATTTAGCACCTGAATGGAAATATGAAGTTTTAAATTTAATATCATTAAAAAAAGATAATTTCAATGAAATAATATCTGAGCTAAAAAAGAATAAAAGGTTAATTAGTAACAAGGAAGTAATTTCTTTCATAAAAAATGGATTGAAAGACAGGATTTGGGAAACTAATTTTCCCCAAATTAATGAAAGAGAATTATTAAAACAATATAAATTTTATATAGAAAAACGAGTAAATTCAAAGATTATAATAAATTCTAATTTCGATCCTAAAAGTAAAGCTACAAAAGCTAAACCTTTCAAACCCGCCCTTTACATCGAAATTTAATTGAAATTCAGAACCTATAATTTATTTTTTTCAATTGTTTTCAGGATGTCTAGACATTTAGTTATTTCTTTAGAATCACTTTTTCCTATACAATAATCTAGTTGTTTCATAAAATATTGATTTAAGATTCTTAATTGAGGACTTGATACTATAAATTTTGTTCCTTCTTCAATTTGTTTATCAAGTAGAGTTTCTCTTACTTTTTCTATGTTTAAGTTGATTATTTGGAGTGCAATCCAAACAAAGACATCTTCAATATTTTCACTTGTTTTTGCTGAGGTTTCCATATAATAAATATCTAACTTTTTAGCTAATTGCATACCTTCTTCAGTTGAGACAACCCTAGAAATGTTAAGATCTACTTTATTTCCTACAAGGATCAAAACTATATTTGGTAATGCAACTCGTGAAACAATGTCATACCATTTCTTTACATGCTCAAATGATTCCCTATCTGTTATATCAAAAACTATGATTCCCGCACGTGAATCTGTTAAATAATCTGGCCATAAACGTTCAAATTGGCTTTGCCCTGCTAAATCCCATATCATAAATCTTACTGATGTACCCAATTCTTTAAATTCACATTCTTTTTTAGAAATATAAGTGCCAATTGTAGCTTTATAATCCTTATTAAAGATTCCATAGACATATCTTTGAACCATACTTGTCTTACCGACTCCTCCATCTCCAAGTAGAGAAAGCTTATAGACATACTCTGATGAATGAGGCTTACTTTGGTAATGTTCCATCTTTCGTTTTATTTTTTCTAGTTCGGTATCTCTCTGTATTTTTGGAATTACGGGGCTAACAGGTAATTTTCCATCAATTATCCTCGCTACTTTATCAGCAGTTAAATATGCGTATGGAAATACATCATCAACTAGAGCAGTATGACTGAGTATTGAAACTAGAACATGGTCAGTTCCAGATTCACAAAAAATAAATCGATATTTATCCGTGTCAAACGTTCCAGCACCAAAAGTGCCAAGATCAAAATCTTTTGTTAATTTTTTTAGAACTACTTCTACTAATGAACTAAAAGCACCAATAAATTTATCCTCATCTGTTTTCTCTTTATCCCTTGTTAAAATATCAACTATTAACCCTTCGCGATCCACGATAAGCACAGAGACTAAAATTTCTCCTACTTCTTGCATGTACCATTTGAATAAGGTTCTTAATTTCGCTTTATCTATATATACCATTGTAGAACAGCTAAGCTTGTATTAAAAAGGGAATATCTTATTTTTTTTTTATTTAAAAAGATAATAGTGTTTGAATATTTGAATTCTTTTAAATAAAAAATATTAAAAAAAGTTATGTTGTTATGTATTCTTTTATTGCCGGCAGAAAAAGATATAATGTAGGACCTGCACCATGATTAAAACTCTATCTCAACAAACTTTAAAAAAAAATATTCAAAATTGTAAAAGTTACATGTAGATACTTATTAGAATTATAAATAAAATTCTTTAGTAAAATTGCATTTGGTTTCATTAAGAAATTTTTAAAGTGAAAAATTATGCCAGAACCAATAAATATGTATGAAAATTACTTTAAAGACTCAAAACGAGAGCCTGTATTAGTTGATTATGTAAGATCGCCAATAGGGAAAAGAAACGGTACAATAGTTCGTCATCGAGGGGACGATTTGGTCGTGCATTGTTATCAAGCAATTTTGAAACGAAATGAATTTGATCCTAAATTAATTGGTGATTCCATCGTGTCTTGTAATAGTCAAATTGGTGATTGTGCGCTTGATATTGGAAGAACTGCTGCTTTAGCAGCTCACTTACCTATAACTGTCCCAGGAATGTCTATAAATCGACAATGTGCAAGCGGTGCTCAATCTGTAATATCAGCTTGGCAAGCAATTGCTTCAGGGATACATGATTGCGTAATATGTGGTGGAGTGGAAGTACAAAACCGATATGAAATTATGGCTGACTGCAATGTCTTTGATAAACAACAGAATAAACCAATAATGATCCCTCCAAATGGAAAAATTATGACGCATCCTTTTGTTGCGGAACAATTAATGGCTCATAAGACTTCTTTTGCTGGGCAAATTAATTCTGCTCATGTTATGGGACAACATTGGATGAAAAAGGCGGGTCTAAGTTTAGAAGATTTTAGAATTGAGATGGATAGTCTTTCATTACATTCACATGAAAAAGCTTGCTCAACTTGGGATGAAAGAGCTAAAGAGATCGAACCAATTTGGTGTCCAAAACTTGATGAGAATGGAAAGCCTCTATTAAATGAAAAAAACCAAGTTGTTGAAGATCTAAGCTTATCAGAATTGACAAAAAACGATGAAACCCCACGTCCAGGAACATCAATGGAAAAACTTGCGAGCTTAAGAACGATAACAGGAAGAAAGAGCAAAGCCTTTCTAACAGCAGGAAATAGTTGTCCTGTGAGTGATGGTGCAGCGGCTCAACTTTGGATGACTAGAGGCTTAGCAGAAGAATTAGGGCTAAGACCAAGAGCAACGATTGTAAATTTTGCAGTGGTTGGTACCGATCCAGTTTTGATGCTTACTGGACCTCTTGAAGCAATACCAAAAGCTTTAAAAAAAGCTAATATGACCCTAAATGATATGGATTTCATAGAAATTAATGAAGCTTTTAGTCCAGTAGTCTACGCTAGTTGTTATGAGCTTGGATTAGATTGGAAGGACGATCGATTTAATCCATGGGGCGGAGCAATAGCATTAGGACATCCGACTGGAATGACAGGGTGTAGACTCATTGGTTCCAACATTCATCAACTCGAAAAAACAGGTAAAGAATTCGCAATATCGTCAATGTGTGTCGGTTTGGGGATGGGTGCCGCTACAATTGTAAGAAATGAAAATCCTAAATAATTTCATCTTTTTTTTATTAAATGAAAAATTCTATTTATGATGAATAAGGTAGCAATAGTTGGAATCGGCCATACTAATTTCGGAAGATTAGAAGATAAAGAATTAATGGATTTATTATCTGAAGCATCTTTAGAAGCAATTGAAGATTCCAACACAAGTAATAAAGATTTTGATTCTGTTTATGTTGGAGCAATGAGCCCAGAAGTTTTCAATCACCTTTCTGGAGTAGCAAGCGTTCTTGTTGATAAGATAAATCTGATTCCTGCTGCTGCGGATCATATAAAGAATGGGCCAGCTTCAGGAGGATCTGCTATTAAAGCAGGTTTTCAAGCCATAGCCTCTGGTATGAGCGAATTAGTGTTAGTAGTTGGTGGAGAAAAAATGACTCATATCACTACTCCCGGATACATTACTTCAAATGTCGCTACATTAACACATCCTGATGCAGAAAGACGCCATGGAGTCTCTCTTCCTTCATTTGCTGGTATGTTAACTAGAACTTATCTCGAAAAGTATAATGCTAAACTGGATTGGATTTCAGATATTGCTATCAAAAATCATAAAAATGGAGCACTAAATCCGAGAGCACATTTTCAAAGATCAATTGAAGATTTTATGAAAAGTGCAATCCAAAAAGGGAAGGGGAATTGGGATAACATCCATGAATTTCTCAATGATAATAATAGTAATCCAATAATAGCAGATCCACTAAGATTGTTTCATATTTGCCCAATTTCAGATGGAGCAGCAGCTTTAGTATTATGCAATGTAGATAATGCAAAAAAATATTGCGATACACCTATTCTTATTTCCGGTATTGGGCAAGCTACGGATACTCATATAGTTTATGAACGAGAAGATCTAACCACTCTTAATGCTCTGAGGATTAGTTCAGGTCAAGCATATAAAATGGCTAATAAAAAACCTGAAGATATTGATGTTGCTGAATTACATGATGCTTTTGAGATTCTTGAAGCTGTTCAATCAGAAGATATCGGATTTTTTAATAAAGGAGTGGGGGCTAGAGCAGCTCACGATGGATTAACGCAAATTGGGGGGAAAATCCCAATTAATCCCTCAGGAGGATTAAAAGCCAGAGGTCATCCACTTGGAGCTACAGGTGTTGCACAAGTTGTTGAATTAGTTTGGCAGTTAAGAGGAGAAGCTGGAAAAAGACAAGTGGATGGTGCTAAGACAGGCATTACCTGTAATTTTGGTGGCTTTGGAAACAATATTATATCAATTTTGGTTGAAAGGATATAACTCTAAGATATATTTTAGAAAGATGGAAAATTTGTTCATTTTGGTATTAAAAAATAAATAGTTTTTATAAGAAAAAGCGATGAATCAAATCCTTAAGACAAACTCTTTTGAATCAGTTATTCTCAAAAAAGCAGAAGGTTCTTGGATCTGGGATATAAATGGAAAAAAATATCTTGATTGTGAATCAGGTATGTGGTGTGTGAATCTAGGTCATAACCATCCAAGAGTGATTCAAGATATGAAAATACAACTAGATAAGATTATTCATCGAAATAAAGGATTTCTTACGCCTATTACTATCGAAGCTGCTGAAGAATTGTTAAAGTTTATGCCAATTCAGTATGATAAATTAACATTTTTAAACAGTGGTACAGAAGCAATGGAATTTGGTATTAATTTTGCCAAAAAGGTTACTAAGCGTGATAAAGTCCTTACTCTCAAAGATTCTTATTTAGGTGCTTATGGTACTGCTAAAAAGTCCTCTTATACTTCTTCAGAAGAATCAACATTTAAAATAAGTTATCCAATATGCAATTCAGAACCATGTAGCTGTCTTGAAGTTTATCAACCTAACATAGATAAAATTTTTCATGAGTATCCTTCTGATTTTGCATGTTTAATATTAGAACCGGTTATGGTGAGTGGAGGGGTAATTAAGCCCTGTAAAGCCTTTATCCAATATATATGTAAAAAAATTAAGGAATCTGGAGGTTTAATTGTGATAGATGAAGTTACTACCGGGATGGGACGAACTGGCTATAAATTTGGGTATCAACTCTTTGATATTACACCAGATGTTGTCGTACTTGGTAAAGCTCTTGGTAATGGATATCCTATAAGTGCAATAATAACCAATTCTACTTTTGAATCGAAATTGTCCCCAGCTGAATTATATTATGCCCAATCCCATCAATTAGACCCTTTAGGAGCGGCAGTTGTAAAATCTGTAGTAAGTGTTTTTAATGAGGAGCAAATTATTGAAAATTCCAAGGATAGTATACAGAAACTCAGTGATTTTTTAATCACACTTAACCAGCCATTTGTTAAAGAAATAAGATCGACAGGAATGATTTTTGGCATCCAAATTCAACCATATAGAGGAATGGGCAGTGAAGAAATAATTTTGAAGTTAAAAAATTTGTTGCTAGATGCCGGAATGCTCATTGGATTCAATCTATCCCGAGAATTCATTCGGCTTTTGCCTACTTTGAATATAAAAGAAGATGAGATAGAATTTTTAAAAAATAGGATGAAAAAAATTTTCGAATCAATCTAAATTACCTTTCTTACATTATATTTAAAATAATAATTAGATTAATTTATTCATAA
>JBHLNS010000053.1:0-20063 GCA_048941285.1 Promethearchaeota archaeon | reverse complement strand
CTGATCTCTTGAAAGAAATGGAAGAAATACGTAAGGATGATATAAATTGGAGAGATGGAAAAGTATGGAGTTTAGTATATCATGCTACTGATGAACATACAGAAATGCTTAAAAAAGCCTATACAATGTTTTTTTCCAAGAATGCGTTGAGTCCTATAGCCTTCCCTAGCTTAAAGAAATTTGAAACAGAAGTAATTTCTATGGCTATAGATCTTTTTAATGGAGATAAGAGATGTTGTGGTAGTATGACCTCTGGAGGTACTGAAAGCATCTTAATGGCAGTAAAGACATATAGAGACTGGGCAGCAGAAAATTTTCCTAATATTAAAGAGCCAGAAATGGTATTACCAAGTTCAGCACATCCTGCTTTTGAAAAAGGAGCAGACTACTTCAAAGTTAAATCAGTAAGAGTTCCAGTAAATCAAAATACACATCAAGCAGATGTAAAAGCAATGAAAAACGCAATTAATGAGAACACCATTCTTCTTGTTGGTTCAGCTTGCGATTTCCCTAGAGGGGTGGTGGATCCAATTTCAGAACTTGGGGAACTCGCTAAAAGACATGATATTGGATTACATGTTGATGCCTGTCTTGGAGGATTCATGCTACCATTTATTAAAAAGCTAGGCTATGAGGTATCTGATTTTGATTTTATTGTACCGGGAGTGACTTCTATTAGTGCAGATGTCCACAAATATGGATACGGAGCAAAAGGAGCATCTACAATACTATATCGAAAGGAAAGAATTTGGAAACATCAATTTTCAGTTTATACAGATTGGTCAGGTGGTATCTATATTTCACCATCGATGAGAGGAACAAGACCTGGAGGTGCAATTGCGGCAGCTTGGGCAGCTATGAGGCATTTAGGGATGAATGGTTATTTGAGTTTAGCAAAAACTGTAATGGATGCTTCGAAAAGATTGATCGAAGGTATTGATAAAATCCCTGAATTGTATATCCTTGGAAAACCAATAATGAGTGTTTTTTCTTTTACATCCGATAAGATTGATGTATATCATTTGGGAGATCTTTTAGATAAAAAAGGGTGGCATTTAGACCGAATTCAATTCCCAAATGCTTTACATATGATGGTTAATCCACATCACGCAGAAATCGTTGATGTATTCTTGAAAGATCTTAAAGAAACCGTCAATGAAGTCATTGAAAATCCAGGAGCATCTACGGATGGAGATGCTGCGGTATACGGTATGGTAGCCAGTTTACCTGACAGGGATAAAGTTAAGGATTATATTATTAATTTCCTTAAAAGTCAATATAAAATTAAATAAAGAAAAAAAAAATAATAGACTATTTTTTTATATTATTTCCACCAGTGGTGGAATTTTTTGTTTCTACAGTTTTTACTAAACGTTTCTCAAATTGAGGTCTCAACAGTATCATGACACCGCTTCCTATTGCACCACCTAAAGCTCCAAATAAAATTCCTAATAATAAGATTAGGATAAAAATTATCCAGCCATACCCTAATCCTCCGAAGATTAATCCTGCAAATTGATCTAAGTTTGTATAGGCATCATTTGCGCTCATTTTATAGATCATATAGAATAGCCAGACAATTGATACTCCAAGGACACCACTATATATTCCACGTCTCATAGTTTTATTAAGGAGGCCTCCTATTATACCTGGAATTATGATTAATTGCCAGACTGGAATATAGGTCAGAATAAATGTAATGATTGTAGTGATTATAAACGAAATTAAAAAGTTTCTAGATTCAGGACTTATATTAATTTTAATCTCTTTAAGTTTCAATCTATCCACCTCTGAATCTCCTTTTTAATTCTTTAAATTTTGCGCGAAGAAACTCTCTTTTGTACCATCCAACTACTACAACGATAATTCCCACTGAGAATCCAAGGATAAAAGATGTCGTCAATATAATTATAAATGCAGGGTCTTCCGTTGCGAAAATTCTAATTTGAGATTCAATGTGATTTTGTGGAAAATCTTCAGTTGTAGCGTAGAAGTATTGCTTATGATATTTTCCCTCTATAAAAAGTTCTAATTGATCTGAATAATGCTTGGAATTTGCAATAGCTCTCTGACCAGACGGAATAACACTCAATGAATTCTGAAAATTACTTAAATCAACTATCATCCTTTCTGAAGCGCCCCCTCGGGCATAACCTACTCCACTTCTTATGCTAGCACTTGAAGGATTGACTGTGTAGCCTTCACCATCTCCTTCATATGGGCCTTTATCGAAAGGATCTAAACCTGCTATATGAGGATAAAGTAATTGATGTATTTCTCCCCATCTCCATCTACTTACCTCTTCCGTATCATAAAATGTTAAAAGAAATTCAATTGTAGAATTTAGTGCTCTAATCATGATCTGGCTTCTATTTTCAATCATACCTGTGTTAACATCATCAAACCAATCTGAAGAAGGTTCATCTCGAGTTAATTTTTCTAATACATTTAATGGTGGTTGCATTGGGGCTCCAGTAGCTTGCATTTCATCATTAAAGGTATAATCCATATAATAATCCCTCCATTTACGATAGATCGTTGGAGCTGCTAAGTCTTTATCCATATCATAATCCCAATTCTTTAATTGAGTTAAGACATCTAATATTAGAGGAGTTTTTTGAGATGTAGGTAACGCTTCCGTTGCATTTATCAGATATGGGATGAAAGCCCTAGCAGGTGTCGATTTGACATCGAGTTGAATCTCCTTCATCTTTTCAACACCCACTGTTCCATCTGGGGCATTTTGAAGTAATTCATTAATCCGTCTTGCTCGATAACCTGCAGCATAACTATTTTGAAGAGCATATTTTTTATAATTAGGTCCCACCGCTATTTGATTTGCCGATGCCAAATAATGTTGGGACGGATTTTCCGTATTTGGTAACTCTTCAAAAGGTATATAGCCAATCCACTCGCCTTCACCCTTTGTTCCATTGTATGGCAAAGTACCATTACCATAGTGCCAAGCCTCAATTAAGCTATCATCTCTTATAGGAACTAATCCTGTTGGTCTAATAGCAA
The DNA here is from genome assembly GCA_048941285.1 of Promethearchaeota archaeon. Classification (GTDB taxonomy): domain Archaea; phylum Asgardarchaeota; class Lokiarchaeia; order Sigyniarchaeales; family SOKP01; genus Loki-b32. Next base: position 17,042 of record JBHLNS010000053.1, on the reverse strand, counting down.
TATTTCCATCAATATCGGCGTATACATGATTTTGAGCTGGACAATGAAAGTAAGTAGAAGATTGGTTAAAATCTGCTCTATTTTGCGCATGGTTATACCCATATAATGCTAAAAATTCTTTAGTTACATTATTTCCTGTCCATTTAGGAGCCAAAACAATATTAGTTGTATCAAGAGAATCAGGAACAGCACCACCTAAAAAATCGTTAAGAACAGGACCATGGACGGTATCTTTAACGGTAAAGATTTGAGTTCCTTCATCTTTTACTTTTATATTATAAGTTCTTTTTGTATACTCTTTTATTACACCATTATGTATATAATGATCAGAATCTACTTCTTCATAATAATACCAGTCCATAACATCATAACCTGTGTTTGTAAAGCCCCATGCTACATGTTCATTATGCCCTACTACAACAACATTACCACCTGCAAGAGTAAACCCATATACATTTAAGCCTGTACTTTCAGCAACTAAATGTGCCTCATACCATATTCCAGGCATATTCCACGCTAAATGCATATCATTACATAAAATCGGTTTCCCTGTACTACTTTTTATTCCATCAACAACCCAATTATTAGATCCTATAATGTTGTCTTCTTTATGTTCAATTAACTCTTTCTCTGATGGGATTGATTCCACATTTCTTAAAAAATTAGAAATAGTGTCTATAACTTTTGAGCTTACTTTTAGTGGACCACCATTGAATGAGAGCTCTGAGCTGTCATTGAATTCTCCATAATTAGGACATATCGGAATCTGGCCATATGTAGCCATCGACATCAATTCAGAATAATCTGCAGCACCTAGAGCTTCTAAACTTTGTAATCTATATAGATCGTCGTATCCCCAAGTAAGCATTTTACTCATATATTTTATAAAACATAGTGTATCTAAAGCACTCCATTTTACAGGCTTAAAGCCTAATATTGCATATTCAATAGGTAAATCATTTTGATGGTTACATATATAATAGTTTACTCCGTCTGCATAGTAATTTACTAAATCGATGAGATCACTTTTTCCATCTATTTGCATCTGTATTAGATTATAGAGACTTTTATTTGCCCAATATTCCATTCCCATCGCAAGATTATATTTATCTTCATTTATAGCCATATCTCCCACTACTTCAGAGAGTTTACCCCTTACATTGCGTCGAGCCAAATCCATTTGGAATAATCTATCTTGGGCATGAACATAACCTAAAGCAAAACTTAAATCCTCTTCATTAAAGGCATAGATATGAGGAATTCCCCACTCATCACGGTAAATTGTTACTGAACTATTTAATTTAGGGATATAAAGCGTTTCATGTTCAGAGACTTCCCCTGGAACATTCCATAACCCACTACCAGGAAAAAGTATGTCTCCTAGAGGCGCTATTATACTTATCAGTGGAATTGAGAAGATTGTCATGAATATCGCCGCCATAATCATTACAGTTGCTAATTTAACTGTATTCTTTTTATCCAGAATTCGCATTTTAAATACTCTTTTTTTATAAATTTATTATTTTTAGTATATTTCAAATTCTAATTAACTATTATATAAAAGTATAATTGAACAAGGTAAAAGCCATGATTTTATAGACATTTATGAAGAAATAATTTAAAAAACCTTAGAATTGTAAATTTTTATTTCTCATCATGACTTTCTATTTTAGGTGGTAAAGGAATTAAAAAAGAAACTCTACTCTTATACACAAGATAAGGTTCTCCAAATCGTTTTATCATATTTTTTTCTTCCCAAAGTTTCACAACGATTATTAAAAAAATTGTGATTAATGAAGTAAATCCAAGGGTAAGAAAGATTGAATTAAATAAAAATCCTAAACTTATCCAAAAAAGGATATACCCGAAGACCATAGGATTTCTTGAATATTTATATGGACCCTTTATAACTAATTCTATAGTATGAGTCCCTTTGAATGGGACTGGACTTCCTTTCCCTGTTTGATAAATTTCAAAATTGGCCCAAATAGCAAACGAGAGACCAGTTAATAAAAATATTACTGCTACTAAAACATTTATAGGGTATGGAATAATTCTTGGGAAACTAAATAAGGTGTCAAGATATAGAGAGACAAAAATTCCGATAAGTGGTAAAATTATAACTACATAAATCCCGCTGAAAATTAATGCTAAAATACGTTTTATTTTTCTAGTTTTTTGATCTTCTTTTACTTCACTCATCTTAGAATTCTTTTGGATCTAATTCCTTTTTATCTTCTTCTATTTCTTTTATTTTCTCTGGTTTTTCTTCTGGAAGTGATTCATATGTGGGTCCAAATTCTGGCTCAGATACTGGTTCTGGTTCTACTTCTGGTTCTGACTCATAGACTGGTTCTGGTTCTATTTCTGGCTCTGGCTCATAAACTGGTTCTGGCTCATAAATTGGTTCTGGTTCTACTTCTGGCTCTAGCTCTGGCTCTGGCTCATAGACTGATTCTGGTTCTACTTCTGGCTCTTGCTCATAGACTGATTCTGGTTCTATTTCTGGCTCTGGCTCATAAACTGGTTCTGACTCATAAACTGGTTCTGACTCATAAACTGGTTCTGGCTCATAGATTGGTTCCGGCTCATAGACTGGTTCCAGCTCATAGACTGGTTCTGGTTCTATTTCTGGCTCTGACGCATATACCGGTTCTGGTTCTATTCCTGGCTCTGGCTCATAAATTGGTTCAGGTTCTATTTCTGGCTCTGGCTCATAAACTGGCTCTGGCTCATAAACTGGCTCTGGCTCATAAACTGGTTCTGGCTCATAAACTGGTTCTGGTTCTACTTCTGGCTCTGGCTCATAGACTGGTTCTGGTTCTACTTCTGGCTCTGGCTCTGACTCATAAATTGGTTCTGGTTCTACTTCTGGCTCTAGCTCTGGCTCTGGCTCATAAACTGGTTCTGGTTCCACTTCTGGCTCTGGCTCATATACCGGTTCTGGTTCTACTTCTGGCTTAGATTTCGGCTCATATGTAGGTTCTAGAATATGTAGGTAGATTGCTTTTGGCTCAATTTCCTTTAGAGAACCTTTTACTTTTTCTGCTAATTTTCTTTTTACTTCCTTTTCTGATATTTTTTCTTCAGTAATTTGAATGATATTAAAGGGATTTCTCTTTGGATTTTTCATTTCAGACCCTAAAAATATTGCTTTCGGCTTCACTTTTTTATTATCAATTCTCAATTCTAATGTAAAATTTCCAAGAGTAAAGAAATCAATTCCATTTAATTTTCTCTCTTCAGGTGAACTCCATTGAATCATCTTTTCTCCAATTTCATATATTTTTATTTTAGTTTGCGATGCAGCTATTCTAGTAATTCGTAGTTTATTCTGATAGATTACTTTTCCTTGAAAACTATGAGTTTTTGCTTTTTTAGTTGTCCATCTTAAATGAAAGCCATCTGATTGCTTCCATAAAATATAACCCAAGAATTGATCTGATTCGAATTTAGGACGTCCTTTGAGTTCTATAACATTCATGATTTCAACAAAATTGATTATTTAATATTTATAAATTAATGGAACCTTTTGTTATTAAATATTATCATACAATCTTAAACTTTAAAATTAAAACCACAAAAATATGGAAAAGTTTTAGAAAAAATGATCACTAAAATTTAAAAAAAAGATTTTTCATCTTTATTTAATCCTTCACTAAATATGTCCAATAATGCATACCATTTATGGGACTAACGCCACCCAGATAAATACCATCACAGTTAATAACTTTCCAACCTTCATGAAGATGCTGATTTATCATTTTTTCAAATTCATAAGGTTGAAAATCCTTTTTTGAGTCTTTCATTGGTTGAATATATGTAAGAACTATGAATTGAGCTATAGCTTTCTTACTTATTTGAATACAATTAAGATTTTGAAAAAGAATTCACAATTTTTATATAAATTTAATTTATAAATTCTTTTTGATGATACTAAAGTATTAATATTCAGGGAAAAACTGATACTTCATTTATAGATTTAATAATAATTTATCTACTTTTTCTTTTATGTCTAATTTAGCAGCAGAAGGATCTTTTAAAACATGCTTAGTTTCGATGAAAATGTTAGTACTCAATTGTCTCATCAATTTAAGATCCTTTTCTCCCTCAATTATAAAAACAAAATAAATCGACTTCCTATCACCGAATAATTCCTTAGTAATAATAACGATTTCATATTTTTCCCCATAAGAAATAGTAGCAAGATCTTCCTTGAATAATTGTTTTCCTATTACTCCTATAGCTGATAATAAGCCACTAAAAATAGTTGGATCTATTTCACCCAAATCACTGTTTAATTTCTTGGAATAAAATGGATACCCTTGAGAATCACATATTAATACTGATTTAATCATAGCTATCTAAAATCGCTAATTTTAATAAGTTTTCTTTTAAATAAATAAACGTGTACACATTATTAACTTTCAGATAATAATTAATTAAAGTCACTTCTGAAATAAGATATAAAAATATTATAAGATTATGGATTATTTCTATTCTTATTAAAAAATTATAATATAAATGAATGTTTGGTATGTTAGAGAACTCTAAAATAATTGTAGATATTGATTATTGTACTAAATGTGAAGCTTGTGCTGAGGAGTGTAGTTTTTTCATTTTTGATTCAGGCACCATGGAATTTGCTGATGCAATGGAAGATGATTGTATTGAGTGTGGGAAATGCGTTGCTGTATGCCCAGAAAACATTATAACGCTTAAAGTTCATAAAGAAGAAATATTAAAGGATGTTCCCTCAAAAGATGAATTACCGTCATTTAATTCTCTCACTAAACTTTTCGAAACAAGACGATCTCGTAGACAATTTGAAAAAAAACCAGTTCCTAAAGAATTGATTGAAAAAATTCTCAATCAAGCGGTTAAGTATTCTCCTACTGGACACAATCAAGAAAATGTACATTTTACTGTTGTTCAAGATCGAGAAGTCCTTAATAAATTATCTGAAGAATGTACAAATCAAGTTAAAAATCTAATAAAGACATTTGAAGATCCTGATGGAAGAAATGCCTTAATAGCAGCGTTTCCTCCAGCTTTAGTAAAAAAAGTTGAAGAAGTTCTACCATCATTTAAAAATGCTCTAAAAAATATAGAAAAAGGTAAAGAAGTCTGGCGTAGGGATGCTGAAATTATTATTATTCATTCACCAAAAAATTCTTTGTCAGGAATGGAGAATTGTGCTTTAGCAGCTTGTCATATAATGTTAGCTGCTGAAACATTGGGTCTAGGAACTTGTTCTTTAGGTTATATTACTAGTTTTTTTAATGAATTCAAACCAGTCGCGAAAATTGTGAAACTATCATTAAAGCATTTTGTTGGATACACTATAGCGATAGGATATCCAAAAGCTTATTATTATCGAATTCCAGCTCGAAAACCTATTAAAGTAAAATGGATATAAATATTTTTTCAAATTTTTTTATATAATAGATATTAAAAATCACTTTCTGAAACAACAACTATTTCTGCGAGAGGAATGTAATAACGACAATCAGAGTAATATGTTTTTTCTCGTAATTTTATATTATTATTAGATATTTCCTCTAAGATCCCTGAAAACCAACTCCTTTGTATTATATCTCTCACATAAACATTGATTCTTATATCCTTCAGCTTTTCAGAAATTTCTTTTATAAATATAATTACCACCTTTACAATTTTAATAGGAAATATTTTATTTTCATTCTATTAATCCTAATTTCGAAGATTTAAGGAAAGTTTTGAAATGGTTAACTAAGTATGAATGCTCAACATGTTTTCATATAGAGGAACCATGAGTTAATATATTAAAGTGTGATAACGTGAAATAATTTCAGAGTTTATTATTATGTAGTGAGATTTTGGAGTGTCTATTAACAAACTACCATCGATATAGATATTCTATCGTAATGCCGTATTATCAAAGGATTAAAACAGTTAGATTAGAGAAACTTCCAGAATAAAAACAAGAAACGTCAAAAGAAGGCATAACTCTTACAGATATTAGCAAATGGTAATAAAGTTTCTTTTATTCATACTTTTTCTAAGTTTCAATCTCTAATGTATTGATTAGGTAAAAAATAAAAAAAAATTTAAGATTTGATATAAATATCTTTATTTTTTGGCAGGAGCTTTTTTCTTAGGTCCTGCTTTTTTAGCAGGAGCTTTTTTCTTAGGACCTGCTTTTTTAGCGGGAGCTTTCTTCTTTGGAGCCTTCTTTTTTGCCATTTTACTTTACGTCTCCTTTAAGTTTTTTAACTTTTTATAATAATTAAATACTTGATTATAACTATCTATTTTACTTTTAAATATTTCTATTTTGTACTATTTGTAACTTAATAATCTTCTATTTTCCGATTAATTTTATTAGGAAATCAATAGAGCCTCTATCTCTTATGAGAATCTTGATATTTGAAATTAAAAATTGGTCTATCATTCTCCAATTCGAAAAATTTATTTTTATATAGTTTTCTCTAAGATCTACTGAAATGAGTGCCAATTGAAATAGTTTACATTCTAAATTTTCAAAAAAGTATTTGATTTATCCAAATTTTTATTTCATAATATAGATTTTAGGTAAGATTTTTGGCAATCTCTGGGGATGTAAGCCCGCTTCAGTATAAAGATGATAAAAAGTGTCTTACTCAAATAGTATATCGTGCTTGGCCAATATTTGTTATCTCCTTTTTACGTTTATTTTCTATATCAATTTTTGAACGAGCTTTTCTTAATTATATCTTTTTTTATAGAGATATAAGTAAGAGTACATTAGGATTTATATCATCAGCAACATCAGTTGCGTATATTATTGGTCCAATTTTAGGATACTTAATTACATCAAAATTAGGAGTAAAGAATTCAATAATATTATCTACTTCTATAACACCAATGTTAATATTTGCTCAGATGGTATATTTTGATCCTTGGTATTTAATCTTTATCCGCGTTCTAAGCGGATTATTATTAGGGGTGTATTGGCCTAATTGTTATAATCTCTTAAGTCAATGGCAAATTGTCAGTAGTCCTGAAAAAGCAAAATCTAATTTTAAAAATTTTAATTACTCTTGGAATCTCGGATTTATACTTGGTTTGCTTTCAGGATATTTATGGGCTTTTTCTTTAAATGAATACGGCACCATGATAATTTCATGGCTTCTTTCTTTTCTATTATTACCTTTTTGTGTTTTCCTCAGAAAAGATTCCAAAGTAGAACAAATGAATGAAAATCTCGATGTAAGCATTAATAATATCACATTTGAAAAACATCAAAATAAATCTATTAATCAAAATTCAAATCTCAAGAATAATAATCATCCAATGATTAAATTTCCAATTTTATTTTCTTGGATAGTGTTATTTGTATATACAATGTCAAAAGCTTTGATTCGTTTTACTTATCCTGTTTTTCTTAAAGATTTTGGGCAACCTTCATACTATAGTTATCTTAATCAATTAGCAATACAAATTGGTCAATTGTCTGGTTTAACATTAATAAATTATATGAAAGTTTACTCTAGGAAATTAACTACCTTATCCAGTATTTTAATGATTCTTTTTATTTCTTTATCAATTATTATCATCCAAGATATATTATTTATTTCAATAGTAAGTGCCACTATTGGGATTTTTATAGGACTTACTCAAGGAACTTCTCTAAGAATTATGATTGATTACGGTGCTGCTCATAATACAAAAAAGTATTCAACTATTAATGAAATTCTAAAGGGAATAGGTTTTGGATTAACTCCCATAGCTGCCGGATTTGTAGCAGAGTTCAATATATACATAAATTTCGTATTTCTCTCCATTTTTGGAATTTTTGCATTAGGATCTCTAATATTTCTTTCACGAAATGTTCATTAAGATAAATTATATTTATTCGGGACACTCTTTTAATCTTCTTTGAATTTGCCGAATTTTAATTTTATCTTCTTTAATACTATAATAATAAGCATTTTTACTCATTATACAAGTGTCATTTTGAGCTATATTTTTAACTAATCTCATCCTTAATTTTAATGCTTCAATATCTTCAGGTTCAGATTGAATTAAAATATCTAATATTTGAAGTGCTAATTGGAATTCTCCCTTTTCATTGAGATTTTTAACTTGGTCTATAAGTTTTTCTCTGGAACCAATAAGGCTATAAACTTCTTTCATTACTTCTTTCTCTGGCCTTGGTATTAAATGAGCTGGATTATGATCATAATAACCATGATACCATCTATATACATTATATACAAAAAATTCTATTCGAGAATAGACTTGTTTTAGAAAAGGACTATTAATTAAATGATCTGGAACCTTTACAGTGTGGATCATCTCTGTGATATGCATTCCTTCATTGATTAATCTTACTACCTGATCATGTAGTGAACGGATGACTTCAATATTATCATTTAAGGCTCTTTTTGCGTCTTCTCCCTTAAATAAATATCCACCACCACTACAGAAAATGTTTTCTGGCTCTAATTCGCGTATTCTCTCTAACTCCTTAGCCCATTCTAACGCAAACCGAGTAGGTTTCCATGGATTTCCAATATTTGGAAACCAAGAACCCATTATAAAATCACCAACAAACGCTGTATTAAGCTCGGGAATATACACCCAAACCGCATCATCAGTTTCACCGCGCCCAGTATGAAGCTCAAACGTATATTTTCCTAGTTTAAATGTGTAATCACCTAGAAAGGTTTTTGTAGGATAAATATAATTCCTAACACCTTTCCCAAAAATAGATGTTGGAACATTAAATTGCATAGCAGCAATTAAATTTCTATATGGTTCTAACATTTTATATCTATCAAACCTTTCTGGTAAAATTTTACTCGCAATAATCTCTGGATTATCTGCCGTAAAGACTTTTGCTCCACCTACATGATCAGCATGACCATGAGTATATATTATAAATTTAATCTTTTCATTAATACTACTTAATACTTTCTCCGCTGAAGGTATATTAACTAATGTATCTATTACTACGGTTCCTTCGCCAGTTTCAACCCAAACCATTCCAGTAATTAGAGTCGATGCATAGTATACTCCATCTATATGTTTTTTTATAATCGGGTTAATTCCATCAGTTATTATATTTAAAGGTTTTATCTCTTTTTCTGCCATTTTTATATCTTTCTCAATACTCCTTAATATTTAATATTTTAATTCAACTAAATTCCTTGCTTTTTCTGGATTTCTCATTTTAAAGAGTGGTATACCTACTCCATAAGTAGATATTCTCTTAGATGGTGTTATTTTAATCCAAATATTTTCTTCTTGGTTTTCTATATTTTCTTGATATTTTAAGTATTTAGAAAAGATAGTTTTGGCTTCCTCATCTTCGAATGATTTAATTTCTGCTTCTGCTATAAAATGTAATTCAGCAGGTGGGGCTGGTACAATTTTGTGAAGAAAATTTTTTCTGAATGGTAAGGTCACAGATACTTTATTATTACTTCTGATATTTCTTGCTTTTAATGTATTTTTACCTGTCATGCAATAAATCACATAACCATCACTCTGGTAAACTACGACAGAACTGTGAGGTACATTTTTATCATCCGAAGTACTCAAGACTAACCAATTCTGTTTTCTTAATATTTTCCTAACTTCATTTTCCAAATCTTTCATGTTAATTAATTATTAAATTTTAGATGTAAAATAGTTTTATAAAATTAGATAATTAAATTTTGGACTCCCATTTTCTTATTAATAATAGAAATTTAGCAATTAACTATATTTAAACTAGAATGCTTTTAATATTGATTATTTGAACTTTACTATTCAGGTTAAAATCAAAAAAGGTAAATTTTATGTCTAAAAATTCAAAAATATTTGATTTATCTACTCTAAAATCTATTTTATTAGTATTAGGAGCATACATCTTTAGTTATTGCTTAGGACTTACGTTTCATGAGTCAGGACATGCTATTGCTCTTTCAATTGTAGGTATATCTGATATAAAAATCTATGTTCATCCCTTTGCATTATCACATTGCGAAAGTGGTCCAATTACTCCAGAAGTAATGCCATTTACAGGTGCTATGGGGCCACTTTTTAATGTATTGTGTTCTTTTATTGTAACTCTTTCAGTATGGCATAAACGCAATCCTAAACTCTTACCTTTACTTATGTGTGCGGGAACAGCATTTATGGCTGAAGGTGTAGCAACTTTCATAAGTCTTATAGAACTCCCCCTATTAACCGACTGGGGCATATTAATTATCATTGGCGGAGCGCCTCCAATCATTATAGGAATTCTCGGTATTATATTTATTATTATTGGGAGTATATTTTTACTCTTACTATTACCATTAGAAAATATATCTAATCATCATTCATTTTGGAAATTGATTTCTATTTCTTTAGGATTTTCCCTTTACTTTTTAACTTCGGTGATTTACGTATCAATCTTCGATCCAAGCGTACTTTTTAATAGGTTGATTGCTCTTATTTCCGCCACAGGATTTACTATAATGTTAATGATTATTTATAAGCCTGTTTTTCCATACTTGGACCGAATATCCCATACTGAAACAAAAACTGTTAATTGGCTTGATGTTGGTATTGCAATTGGAGCAGCTTCTATAATTATAATTATAGATTTGATTTTTTTCTACTAACTTTTTTTTCCTATTACCCCAACATAAATTGCGGTTTCTTGAATACCATCGATATCTAATAAATTATTAATTTCATCATCATATATAGCCCCTATAGTACATGCGCCTAAACCTAATGCCTCAGCAATTAAATATAAGTTTTGACCTATATGCCCCACATCCATATAGATATAACGATAACATCGTTGAAGATATTTCCACTTGGATCTCTCTATAACGGCAGTCCATACAAAATTTACTGCAGAATTAAAAGCTATTTGTTGATCTAAACAAGCTTTAGTAATATCACCACGATAATCGCCTTTCTTCAACAATTCAAGCGAATGTTGCGAAATATTATAATGATAAATCCCTTGTTCCAGATTTTTGACAATATTTATTACAGGATATATTTCAATTGGATATAAACCCCCCGCAGATGGTACTGTTCTAAAGGCATATTGCGGAAAAATACGAGTTAAACCAGTCATTCCAAATAATAAACAACTTAGTTGGGAGAGAGTTATAGGTTCATTTATAAACTTTCGAGTAGATTGCCGCTTTAAAATTACATCCCAAAATATTATTTTCTTATCAAACTCAGGATCGGGCATTCGTATAGTTTTCAGAGCATCTGGATAGCTTTTAAAAGTTTGTGGTTTCCTTAACCAGTCTAATTGATGATGTGGCAAACTTCCTCTAATATATTTAGATCTCTGTTGAAAATTATCCCCATATGTCCCAAAATGATTATTCATATCACAATTTGATTAATTACTGTTTAAAAAATATATTTTAATATTTTAAAACCACTATTTTTTCTGGGCTGCAATTTCCATAATTGTAATTTCAGGATGATGATATCGTTGTGTGTTTAAAGTTTTATCACCGAATTGAATAGCCTTTTCAGGACAAAAATTAATACATGCTAAACATTGTTGGCATTTATGTTGCCATTCCGGTATGCCATTTTTTAGAATAATATTATTTACAGGGCATACTTTTTCACATATTCCACAACTATTACAATTTTCATATACATAAAATGCTTCATCACTTTCATACACAGAATCTTGAAAATCTTTATTAACTTTTGAGCTCCTAGAAACATCCTTTTTAAAAACGTCTTGAGTGAGATTATCTTTTTGATTACTTACAATTTCAGCGATAATTTTTAATTCTTTATTAGCATTTTCAAAAAATTCTTTTTGGCGTCTCTCTGAATGAATATCAAATCCAATAATATAATTATTTGGCATTTTGATATAAAATCCTGCATTAAGCTTTTTTGATTTTTTTTCAAGAATCTTGTTTAATTGCTGTAAAGGGTGTTCATTAATGTCACCCGCATTTGTAACCACGGTAAAAAAATAGTTTGAATTACTTAGATTCAATTTATTTATAAAATTATGGACTATTTTGGGCAATCCCGACCAATATAATGGAAAAATGAAACCGACATTTTTACTTTTTGATTCAATATTTTCCATTTGCCATATTTTCGCGATAGGTATAAGTTCTGAATCTTCTAATTTTTCACAAAGATCCTTAGCAATTTTTAAAGAATTGCCTGTTCCAGAGAAGTAATAAATTGTTGTCTCCATAAGTAGACTAAAATTTTTAAACTAATGGGTAAAAATGAATTTTAAATATATATAGTTTAAAATTTTGAACTTTAATGAAAGTTTGAATTTTCACAATAGAATATAATTATTATAGTACTTACAAATCGATTTATTTTTTGTATTGATCCTATTTATTACTCTTTTATTTTTAATCAGTCTTCTTTAATTCTTTTTCCAATAATTTAATTTCTCGGTCAATTTCTCTCGTTCGAGATTTTTTTTCTTTGGTAATTGCTTTCAAATTCATATTTAGAGATTTATCTTTTTCTTTCTTTAGATTGTTATATTCAATCTCTAAATTCTTTACGATAGGAAGCAAATCTTTCTTTTTTGAAGTTAAATCATCAATCTGCTTATTAAGACTATTTAATATAGCCTGGTGGTGCTGTAATCTTCCCTCAATTTCATTAATTTTAGGATCAAATTGCTCGTTGAGTTTATTTGAGATATAAAATTCTTTTTGTTTTGAAGTTTCTTCAATTTTTTCTATTTGTACAGCTATCTTATTGATTTGATCCTTAAGTTCTTCATCATTTGGCATATTATGATTTTCTTTGTTTTAATTTTAATACGGTTTTTTAAGTTAATAACTTTTAATATAAAAAATGCAAACTTTGTGATCTAATCTAATTGAAACAACTATCTGCTCCGCATAAATTTTTTTTAATCTAATGACCTTATATTTAAAACCACAGTTATCTCTATTAATTGGAGTATAAAAAAGGGTATAAATCAAACGAATAAATTAAAGAAAATCGCTAATAAATCTTTTTTTGCATATTTAGATAAAATAGATTAAATATTTCTGCTAACTTTCATTTTTTTTAATTAATGAATAAAAAAATTAGGAATTCAAAATGACGAAAAATGAGAAGGATATTAAAAATTTTAGTTCAAATGAAGTAATCGGAAAATTTTTTGTCTTAAATGCATTGAAAAATAGTTATATTCAAGGCTGGATGACTATAGAAAAGAGTTTAAGGCAATTTATTAGAGATATTAAAGAAGAAATTGATTATGAATGGGATTCTGAGAAGGTAATTATTGAAAAATACTCTTTGTATTATATTAATACGAATAATAACTTTTTAATAGAGATTAAAGATGATAAAACTTTAAACTCAATTCGAAGGAATGATAAAATCTTTGTTGTTTTACTTGATAAACTGAAAAAATTTAATAAAGTTGAAGAAATTCCTCTATTGAATAAATGGTACCTTGAGAATCTTGCTAATTATGAATCTTAACCTAATTTTTGTTTCTTATTACTAATCTGAATTTTTAAAATTTGTTTTTAAAAAAAAGTTTTAGAAGAAGTAATTAAGAGATCTTTTTCAATATAAAAAATAATGCTCCTAGTTCTCCAGTAATTGAGACATTTTCAGCTATTTTTTCATAATTCTGATTGTAGATTCCAACAATTTCAAATCCAGCTCTTTTCGAAAATTGTCTAAATTCATCAAATATCCATAGTCTTAACTCATGAGCTTCCTCAACTTCTGTCTTAAATCCATTATCATTGATGACCATACGAAAGTCGACATGACGGATTCTTTTTTCTAGATCATACCAATTAATTGCCCAAGTTAATTCCAGATCAAAATTTTCTTCTTTGATATACCATGTATCATCAAATTTTTTTTCATTTGAAATATCATCACATTTACAACTAATTTCAACTATATAAATTCCCCCTTGTTCTAATGACTCTGCTGTAAGCTTAAAATGCGTAATAATATCTTCTTCATTTCTTAAATATCCTAAACTATTTATACATATAAACGCAGCATCGAATTTTTCATCAAATTTGATATTTTTCATATCTCCTTCAACTACATTGGCTTGAGTGACACTAATTCCAGACTTTTTTAACCTTTCTTTAGCAAATTTGACCATTTCAGGATTTATATCATATCCCAGAGCATAAAAGCCATATTTTGGTAAAATTTCTATGAACATGCCCGGACCACATGCCGGTTCTAAGACTCGTCCTACTTCAATATCTGCATATTGTTGAAAACAGGCTTTGAAGAAAATTACATCACCTTTTACATCTCTACTAAATGCTTTATCATAGTATTTTGGAAAATTGTAAAACTTATGCAAAGAATCATCATTTAATTTAAGATCCATACTTAGTGTTTTATCAGTTATTATCTCAGATGGATCTTCATTCTTTTGTGCAACATTATTGAATTGCTGGTAATTTGAGTCTTGAATATACTTTATATCACTTCTTTCAATTTGATTTAACATTTCAATAACCTCTACTTTTATAATTATTTTGTAAACCTAATTATCATTTTTATAAAAAAGTTTTATTAACGTGATAAAAAAGCTAAAAATTTTTCAGAGATATCTATAAACTCCCTTTCAATTAATAAAATAAGTTTTTTCTAGTAGTCTTAAGTTTACACTGAATGTATTCCAGTATTTAAACTTTCTTAGCACAAATTATGAAATCAATAAAAATATTATTGAATTTTTAATTTATTGAATCATTCAAATTTAATATTAATAAACTCCTTTTAATGGGATATTTGTTTTAATTAAAATCGGTGGTATAAATTTCAACTCCAAAAGATGATGTTGATTACTATATTGAAGAAAAACTCAAAAAGAAAACAATGCAAGTTTCGATTACCGAAGGATCTTTTGGAGTATTTAGCAGTGTTTTAGCAGATAATTATATTGTCCCGTTTTCTCTTAGTATTAATTCTTCACTCTTTCAAGTAGGTTTAATATCTTCTTTAGGAAATTTAGTTTCACCTATTGGCCAAATGATAGGTTCTCATCAAATTGAAAAGAAATCACGAAAATTTATTATATTAAGTGGTATCTTAGGACAAGCGTTAATATGGCCTTTATTTATTATTATTGCTCTCTTATCTCAATTTAATCTTTTTCAATTTTATCTCCCTTGGCTGTTAATTATCATTTTTCTGCTTTATATGTTATTCATGGGAATTATGACTCCTCCATGGTTTTCACTAATGGGTGATATAGTTCCTGATAATATTAGAGGTAAATACTTCGCAAAAAGGAATCTAATTACACAATCGATCGGACTAATTGGAATTATTTTGTTATCTTTTTTGTTAGACTGGTTTAAATTTAGGAATTTGGTTTATTACGGATTTATTTTATTATTTCTTTTTGGATTTATTACTCGCTTAATGTCAGCGTTTCTATATACAAAGCATTATTATCCTCCTTTGTTTTTTGAAACAATAGATCACATAAAAACCAGCCAATTCATTAAAAATATTCCTAAAAGTAATTTTGGGAGATTTACTTTATTTGTTTCTCTTTTAACATTAGGTCAATGGATAGCAAAACCATTCTTTTCAGTTTATATGCTAACTCAATTAAACTTCGAATATTCACTTTTTATGACTATTAATTTATCATCGACTCTGGTTGGGCTAATTTTTTTTCCTATATTAGGGAGATTTTCAGATCGATTTGGAAATGTGAAACTGCTTAGAATTGGAGCAATTATAATTCCATTTTTACCTTTTTTTTGGATAATCTATATTAATCCGGTCCAAATATTCTTAGGTATCCAAATTTTCAGTGGGATCGGATGGACAGCATTCAATTTAGCCGCATCTAACTTTATTTATGATAATATTGCAACTAAGATGCGAGGAAAGTTTATTGCTATTTACAACTCCTTGATTGGGTTAGCAATAATCGGAGGAGGACTTTTAGGGAGTACTCTGATTAGCTTTATTGATATTTCTTTCATGAATTCTTATCATTTCATTTTTCTTTTATCTGGAATTATACGAATTATAGTAGTTCTCGGATTATTGAGAAAAATTAAAGAAGTTAGAGTATCTACTGCACCCATATTGAATATTAAGGATATGAGTATTTATAAATGGCTTTATGATATAACAGTTCGTAGTAAAAATTACAGGAAGAAAAATAGAAATAGGTCCAAACTATAGGACTTTATTTTTAAATTCTATAAAGGTAGGCATTTAGATATCTACTTTGTTTAATAATTGGATCAAGCTTTAATCCTTTTGTAAAATATGATGGGTCTATAGCATCTGGATGATTTATTTTCCTTTTTCTTATAGAATTAACTCCTTCTTCAGTCAATTCTATAATTACTAGATACCCATTATGTCGTAAGACACGGATCATTTCGGTTATAGCCCGATTTTTATCTCCAATATGATGAAGTGATGTATAAAGAAAGACCGCATCGAAAGAACCATTTTCAAATGGAAGATTTTCCGCATAAAAGGGTTTGAAAGTAATCTTTTTATCTACATTAGCGATTTTGGCTCTTGATCTCCAATCAGCCCATTTTGCAGTCTCAGGCTCCCCAGTGATGACTTTATAATTATGTAAAGCTAGAGATATTGCCATAAAGCCCCAACCAGTTCCTACATCTAAAATTTTAGAGTTTTTGTCTAATTTTAATTCATTTATAACTGAGTTTAGAAAGTCAGCATCACGACTAAATCTCTCTCCTAAGGCTTCTTTTATTTTTTCCTCACTCATTCTCCTAAAATCATTTTTTTATTTTTCTAAATAGGTAAGCATTAGCAGTTTTTGTATACCCTATTCCTCGTCTTTTTTCTTTCAAATATTCCTCATTTACCTTTAATTCTTGGTTTTTTGGAATGAAATATTTTTCTAAATTTTTATATGTTAACCGATATTGGCGATTACTCCTGTAGATCGCAGCAATAAATTCATAATCATTATCTAAATAAGCCATACTAGCGTCTCCATGAGTATTATTTGCTAAAAGTAACCCTTCTTTCTTAAGATATTTCTTACATCCTTGAGAAACAAACCC
>JBHLNS010000052.1:0-20122 GCA_048941285.1 Promethearchaeota archaeon | reverse complement strand
CTTTAACCCCACGCAAGGGGCAGTTATACCCAATTTCTAATATTTTTATTGGATATTCATCCTAAGCCTACGTTCAACTTTCGAGAGTAAATCTCAGTGCCCTCTTCATCAACAAATGTGATGTGAGCAGCACACGATAGTCAACAGTCAAAACAGCGGACTACCATTTCTAAGAGATTTACTACACCTTCTGGTACATCACTCATCTTTTTTATTCACTTTTTTGTTTAATTTTCAATATATTTAATTTATTCTATCCACGGCTTGGGCAATTTTAGACCATCTAGTGCTTTGTCTTCAAAAACCTGCTTAGCAACATGTTTTAGTGTCTTTTCAATACCTGCTATATTATGGTTAGTAGCTACTAAGAGATTTGCTTTTTTGCAAATTCCTTCTGCATCTGACCAAATATTATAAAGAAGTACTCCTCGTGGAGCTTCAGTTACACCAACACCATTTCCTTCTCTTGGTTGTACATCCAGTGTTTTGCAATCAGGATTTACAATATCATCATCTTGGAGAAGTGTTGCGATAACTTCAATGGATTCGACTAATTCGATTAATCGAGCCCAATGATATGCAAATGTGTGATGTGATACCTTTCCGACTTTTGCTCTCATTGCTTGTAAGGCTTCATCAGCCAAGGGTGTAGCCATTTTATCAGCACAGTTAATCATAGCTAGTGTATTTGCTCTATATATCCCCTCAGGATACCCAGCTGGTTTATAATACATATGAGTTGCATATGAATGTTCAGGAATATGTTCTCCTAAAGCTTCAAGATAATTTTGAGGTGCATAATCGAATTTTTCGCCATTAGGGGAACAGATACGAAGATCTCCATCATAAATATCATGAACTCCGTTTTTCGTTAAACCAAGATAATATGTAGGCACAACTCCAACATTAGCTACGACATCCCAATAATCTTCAACAACTTTTAATCCAATGTCAACTGTTTTTTTTGTCCATTCGACTTGGTCTTCAATTTGTTTTAAAAATAAATCTCTGACATCTTCATCTAAAGGTTTTTTCATTCCACCTGGAATTGCAACAATTGGATGCACAGATTTACCTCCAATCGCTTGACATAATTTTTGACCAAAATCCATCATTTTTAATGCCATAGCACCTACATCAGGCATCTTATTAATTACATGCACAACATTTCTTAAAGCTGGATCTGCCATAGGCCCTAATAAGAAATCAGGAGCAGCAAGAGCATAAAAATGTAATGCGTGTGATGAATATTGTTTTGCGTTCTGTAATAATTGACGCAATTTGTATGCCGCAGGAGGAATTTGGACCCCCCAAGCATCTTCTACAGCTTTCGTAGGAGTTAGATGATGAGGAATTGGACAAATACCGCATATTCTTGGAGTAATTCTAGGAATGTGTTCGCAATATCTACCTTCCAAAAATTTTTCAAAAAATCGGGTTGATGTAATACTAAATTGAATATCTTGAACACTACCATCATCTCCGAGAATAACTTTTAGGTTATTGTGACCTTCTAATCGAGTCACTGGTTCAACTACTATTTCTTTAACCATTTTTTTATTCGCCTCCTTTATAACTTCTATTTGATGCCAATGTAAATTTCTCAAAAGTACCCAATGGATCTTTTACTTGATTAAGAATTTCATCTTTAGATAAATTTACATTGAATCCCTTTATTACTGTATCAGCAAATCTCTCTGCTTGATTAACATTCCATTCAGTCTGACCGAAACAACCAGTACATGGAGAGTTAACCTTTATACACATTCCACCGCAACCAGCTCTAGTAATCGGACCTACACATATATAACCTTGTTCTATAAAACAATCATCCATATTAGGAAGGCCTTCATAATCTCGTTTTACTCTTGTCATTGTTGATTTACTACCAATTATTCTTGGACAAGTATCGCATACATTTGAGATTTCTGTGAAATCACGATTATCTCTTAAGAATGCCATTATTTTTCCTGCTAACTCTTCAGTTGTAGGTGGAAGATTTGCTAAAGGAGTATCTGGAGTTCCATGTTTTTTAACCTGTTTTAAAATATCTCCAGCTAAATCAAATCCTGCCATAAGAGGAAGATTTAAGAAGAGAGGTAAGAATTCATAAAGACTCTTTTTATCACCACTATTAAGAGAATTAAGATTATTCGCCATATTGTTTAATTTATCTGCTCGTGAATCAACAGTTTTAGCAGGTCCAAAGCAGCCAACACAAGGTTTATTATCACTAGTACATTTAAGACTACATCCAATACTAGTAATTGGTCCGAAACATAATGTCCCTTTATCTAATAAACAATTATCTTTAATAGAACAGTCATTACAGAATGCTAAATCATTCATTGGTTGGGGTTTTTGACCTAATAGAAAAACAACTGCACTAGCAATTGCCTCTGGTTTGGGAGGGCAACCTGCCATATATGCATCAACTTTAATAATCTCATCGACAGGAACAATTTTATCAGCAAATCCAGGAGTGTTAACCATAGGTTCACCACCACTTTCATCTGCTATACTCTCAACTTCGGAAAATTTACGCTTTACTAGATCTTCTATACTCCATTGATTAGCTAATCCATGTACATTACCATAGCATGAACAACTACCAAAAGCTATGATTAAAGCACATTTTTGTCTTAATAATTTCGTTTGTGCAATATCGTGTTTAGTCCGTAGACTTCCCTCAACGAATCCTACAAGGATCTCACCGTCTTCTCTTGCTTTTAACGAATCATATTTGAAATCTACTACAGCTGGCCAATAGACAATCTCTAATGCGGGGAGGACATTAAGCAAACTCAAATGTAGATTTAATAAGCTTTGATGGCACCCCCAGCAATCAGAATTTTGTAAGAATGCTACTTTTACAGCCATTTTATATCAATTTTTTATTGTTTTTTTGTTTGTATAAATAGCTAATTTATATTAAAAAAAATTAGTTGAGATTATTTATTCATAACTTTATTAAAAATTTCTGATTTAATTAAAGATGTCTAAAAAAAATTTAAATAAACGATTAAAATTGTTGATAAATATGGAAAATAATCTAAATTCAAAATTAACTAAATTTTTTTAATTTTCTTAAAATTTTTAGTTGGAGCTACTCGATTTGTTGACACTCTGTTGGTAAAACCGATCCATAGGATTGGTTAATAAATGATAATATGGAAGATAATTACAAATTGCTAATTCTCATGGATTTATGCTATATAAAATAAATCAAAAATTACCGCATCCGTTACATTTTCCATCAAGATAAGCAGCACAATCATTACAAATATTTCCACATTTTTCCTCTTGACTTTTTTGGCTAAATAAATTTAGTGGAAAAAACTTAGGTGTAATAAGTTCTGATACAAAAATGGTTGCAGCATGAAGAATCCCCTGTTTATTTGTTGGACCACAAAAGTTAATATATCTATGTAAAACATCGATACTTTGGCCAATTATTCCTAAAATTAAATTGTACTGACCTGTTACATGTGCTAACAGAAAAACTCTAGGACAATCCTCATAAGCCCTAATAACTTTTTGTACTTCATCGTAATTACTCATTTCTATTAATATAATTGCAATTTTATACCTTAGATTATTTAAATTCGTATTAGCTTGAACCTTAAGAATCCCCGTATCTTCTAATTTAGAAATACGTTTTGCAATTCCGGTATGACTCATGGTTTCATTACCAGATTTGAATATAATCTTTTCCAAGTTTGTTAAACTTTCGCGTCCGTTATCAAACAAAGCATTTAATATTTGCTTATCTATTCCATCTATTTGCATATTATTCAGACTAATGATCTATGGTTATATTAAATATAACTTAATTTGCAGATTTTAAAGTTTGTTGGTTATAAACAATATGATATTTATCAAAGTAAAAACATTTTAAATTATTTGGCATTATACAAGAAAAATTGATACTTTAATGTTAATAACATGTTATATTGTGATTTTTTAATATTTGACATGTATTAGTTTAACTCTTAAAAGTTTTGTTTTTTCTAGATTTTGAAATTTTTGATGAAAGAATCTACCCGGAATATAAATAATAATTTAGATTTTTCAAATTTAAACTTTTAATTAAAATCTGTTGCAAATTGAATCCTAATTATATTGGATGGTTGAGGTTAACCAAATTCGTTAAATATAAAGAATTCTTTTTAATATGAGAGTTTCTAGTGATATAATTATGTTATTGGATCAAATTGATAAACAAATTTTAACTGCCTTATTTAATAATGGGCGTGATAGTTTTAGTTCCTTAAGCAAAACTATTATAAAATCAAATCATGATACTATGAGCCATGCTGGAATCGCAAATCGTATTTCTAAATTAGAAGATACTGGGATTCTTAAGATTCAAGGAAATATAAGTGCTAAGAACTTAAATTATTATATAGCGTTTATTTTAATGGAAATGAAAAATTTTGAAGAGGTTCAGAAAATAAGTGACGCATATGCTGAGTGTCCTAGAGTATTTCTATTAGCACATGTGACTGGTCAATATAATTTAATATTTGGAATAATTGGACAAAGTGTCGATGTTTTACGTAGATATATTAACTTTTGTGGCCCTACTAATAAAAAAGGTGTATTACACTCCGCAATTATATTTACTTCTGATTTGATTGTTCCTAAATTTCTTCCTCTTAACCTTTTTAGTGGCATTAGTAAAGAACAAAAATGTGATAATATCTGCAAAGAGTGTAATGCCTTTCTTGATGGTAAATGTAGTGGATGTGGTAATTTTTAACATATTTTATCCTAAAAAAATTAAATAAATTATCTGATTATTAAAGCATTATTTATTTTGAACGCTTTACTATTGATTTTTGATTACAATTATGTAAAACAGCTTTTTTCCCAGTTTCAGATTTAAATAATTTATAAAAAATTGTTGAAGATTGAAACACAGGGAAGTTTGATTGTTTAAATAATCCTATTTAAGTAATGCTTATAAAAGAAGCTATTTTTCTTAAATTTGAAACAATTTACTTTAAAATAATCAAAAATGTAAAAGAATTAAAGTGAGATAGAAAGTGAACAAAAAATTTTTACGATTGTTCATTATAGTATTCTTTGTATTCGCAATAGTAGGTACTGTTAGCGCATGGCCTGGTTATATGATAGAATGGGAAGAAATGGATCATGGTTCGTGTCATGCGGGAACTTATACAGAATCAGCTGGCACTTTATCTGCAACAGTTTCACCAGTTAATATTAGCACTGATATAATTGATCCTGGGACTCAATTTAATGTTACACTTACTATAACTGGATTTACAGCGGCAGCAAATAAGCATGTTTTAGTTGGCATATCAGCTAGAATTAGTGATAATCATGGTTTCTTTTTTGGTGTTCAAAATCATTCTGGAAATCTTGAAGCAATCGCGTTTGAAGTTGGATTGGATTCCTCTGGAAATGGTAATAATACAGTAACACTTCTTGTATATGCTCCTGTTACTGGTGGTGCACATACATTAACTATCGTAGCGGTTGATGGTGGAGAATCATTCGCAACTGTTCAACCATTTAATTATATTAAAACCACAGTAACAGTTACTGTTAAATCCTCAGGTGGTGCTATTCCTGGTTATGGATTAATCTTTATAATTGCTTCTGGACTTCTTGCTGTTGTTCCTATAGTTCTCGTTGTAATCCGTAAAAAAAAGAGAGGAGATGATTCAAAATGAAAAATAGTAAAGTATTAATGCTCTTTTTATTAACAGCTTTAGCCGTGGGAGTAATCGGTACAGCTGTCGCATATCCCACCGAAATTCTGAATTATCAAGGTGCTTCCCATACAGGATGTCATGGTTCTAGTGATGCAGCTTCAGCAGGAACATTAACAGTATCGACAGTAACATCTGGGAGATTAGTCACCCTTAGAACCTCAATACAAGGTTTTACTGATGCTCTTGAATCTAATAATGGTAGATCAGGAAGCTTTGCTATCAGTATTCCTTATGGGCTAGGTGATAATAAAGAATTTGGATTAGGAATCGCAGAAAACACAGTTAATGGGCTTACTGATTACTGGGGTGTCGCAATATGGGAAGTTGAATTAAATGCAAATGGAAATACAGTCAATCCATTAAAATTTAGAGTATTACCCCCTGAAACTGATGGAGTATATAATTTAGTAATTGCTGTTGTTAACGCAATGAATACTACTGGTGATGCACAGTCTATTATTTATCTTCATAAAACATTAGTATTTACAGTGACTTCAGATTCTGTTAACATTGCTTCCTTAGTATCGTTCATACCATTTAATAATGCATTTTTATATATTGCAGGTGGAATTGCTGCCTCTGGAGTAATCATCCTATTGATTAGACGTAAAAAGAAATGAAATTTTTAATTTTTTTTTTTTTTTTTATAACCTCAAATTTTAAATGTTAAAAAAAAATGTCTTAAATGTAAAATTAATTAAATTTATATGAAAATATATCAAAATTTTAATTCAATAATATTCCATTATGAAAGGTAGGAAAATATTTCAGTCTAACTTTATGTTAATCCTTTCTTTGACAATGCTTGTTATCAATTTGTTATTAATTTTAATCCTAACTTCTTTAAACCTAATTTTATGGGGGAGTCCTAATCGTATAGTATACATTATATTTTTTTACCATGTCTCTGGGGCATGGCTTGCATATTTGTCATTTGGTATTAGTTTATTATTTCATATCATTTATTTAAAGAAACACGAATTAAATTGGAACCGTTTAGGTACAAATAGTATTATTGTAGGAGTATTTTTTACTGCATTTACTTTAATTACCGGATCTTTATGGTACAATGCTACTTCTGGAGATTATAACAATATATTTTGGCAATGGAGTGATGGGAGACAAACTATGACTTTAGTGTTACTTCTTTGTTATCTATCTTATTTAATCTTTAGAAGTATGATTGAAGATAAAGAAAAAAGAGCAAAATTATCTTCAGTTTTAGGTATCACATTATTTCCAACAGTTCCCTTGAGTTACTTCTCTGCTATTATATTCACAAGTTTACATCCATTAATTAATCCAACTCCTGGAGAACCTGGGAATATTTACTGGGATCCAGTGAAAATTTTTATGTTAATTTTTAATTTGATCGGAATAACCATCTTATTTTTTTATGTTATTCAAAGGTTAGGAGAATTAGATAAAACAAAAGAAAAATTAGATCTAATTATACAAAAAAGGTTAATCGAGGAGTAAATTAAATGTTATTACAATATTTCTATCAAGATTTAATAACTATAATTGTTAGTTATATATTTTTTTGGGCAGTTATTATAATTCTAATCTTATATCCTAAACTTAGATTAAAAAAGATATTAAAAAGAATTAAAAATTTAGATAATAACTTAAAAGAAATAGACAATGAAGCTAAAAAAATCTAAAATTATTGCAATTGTAGGAATTATTATATCTATAATAATCATAATTACATTACTTACCACTAATGCACGCCCTTATCTTAAAGTTTCTCAAGTCGCCTTAAATCCCACCAAATATGATAATAAAGAAGTTCAAATTATCGGGATTGTTGAAGATTTTAATGCTAACTACTTCAATTTAACTGAGGGAGATTATAGTATTTATGTCGATATAAATGGGTTAACTCCTCCTAGTGATCTTGAGAATGGAATTGAAGTTGTGGTAACAGGTGTTTTTAATTCCTCATTGGTTTTAGTAGCAACCCAAATCCTTACTCAATGTAGTTAAATCTTATTTAATCGTATAAGAGAGCTTGTGAAGTTAATATCGTTATCGAACTCATGAGAACAATATGGGCGCAAAAAAATATAATTTCATAATATAGACTAGTTATTAATTCACCTTCTAAGATTTTTATATTAATTGAAATAATGGGAGTAATAATAGGAAGAATTAATGGAAAAAGCAAAATTGGCAAAATAAAAGATTTATTCTTAACATACATAGAAAAAGCAGAGACTAAACTCCCACATATAGATAGATCCAATGTCGGTAATAAAATACCCAAAAAGACATAAATCATTAATTGAGAGGCGTTAAAGTTACTAATAGAAGGCACTGATATAAATGTACTAAAGAGAAAAAGGATTAACTCTACAAAACTTAGTAGAATTAGACAAAAAATGATTTTACTTGCAATTAATAGATTAGCAGATATAGGAGATGAGAGTATTCCCCCAATTGTTCCAGAATCTTTCTCTTTAATGAAAAGTTTAGACATAATATAAACAAGTGTAAAGAATATAATGAGCCAATTTTCAATAACAAAAACCTCCAATGGCATATTTTGATATTGAGTGCCAAAGTTATATACTGATGAAAATATAAAGATTGAGATTAAATCAAAGAGGAATATTGAAAATAAATCATTAATTTGTCTAAGTTCAGATCTAATATCTTTAGATAAAATAATTTTTAGTAATTTCAGTTTTGATTTCAGGGTTACTTTCTCATCTTTCATTATATAATCCTCCTAAAAATAAGATTTAATTTCAGTTTCGTCAAATCTCTCATTTATAAAAGCTTTATTGATTTTTCCTTGTTTTAATACGATCAAATCATCACAAATTTGTTGGAATACTTCAATTTTATGAGTTGAGAGAATAATCGATATCTTTTTATTTTTTTTTAATTCTTTAAAGAAATTAATCAACATTGTAGTTGCATTATAATCTAATCCTGAAAACGGTTCATCCAGAAATAATATTGAAGGCTCATGTATTAAAGCTCTTATTAATTCAACTTTTTGTCTCATCCCATGAGATAAAATTCTAACAGGTTCATTTAACCAATCTTTTAAATTGAATTGTTCCACCATTTGTTCAATTTTTGACTTTAAAATAGTTTTTTGAAAATTTAGGTGAAGATTACCATAAAACATTAAATTTTCCAGAATAGTTAGTTCCTCATAAAGAAATGATTCATCCGTAGTAATACCGATATTTTGTTTCAAAATATCTGAATGGTTTAGATAATTCATTCCTTCAACCTCAATACTGCCAAAAGTTGGTTTAAGTAATCCTGATAAAATTTTAATTAAGGTCGTTTTTCCTGCCCCATTTGCTCCTGCTATCCCGAATATCGTATTTTCTTTTATTGTGAGAGAAATTTTTTTGAGTGCAAGAAAATAACCAAATTGTTTTGATATATTTATGCATTTTATCATATTTTTATTGGATTGAACCATAGTTTCAAATCAATGTTCCTAAAATTGTTTAAAAAACTTAATAAAGAGAATTAATTAAAAATTAAAAAAAAAATTATTTTATTTAATAAATCGTTTTGTTCTTGAAGTTCTTATTATGATCACTATTCCAGCTATAATTATACTAATTATACTGATATTTATTGTAACTTCAATAATTTCTTTTATTGACATTATATAATTGGATGTTAATTTTTTATTAACAACGATATTATAATTTATTATATTCCAATTGTTATTGTTGTCGTTTGCATAAATAACTAAAGATATATCCCCTGTTGAACTTGGGATCCAATTATATTCCCAACTATTTCCAGCGATGTTAATCATAGAATGATTAAAACCTTCATATTCAATTAAAACATTAGAAACATTAGATGGGTCTATAATATCTACTTGAATCAAAATAGACTGCCCAATAATTATTGTTTTATTATTAATAACTACATTTGAAAATGTTGGGCCTATTGTATCTACAACGGTAATATTATTCTTTAATGATACCATGTTATTTAGTGAATCAACAGCATGAAGACTATAGAATTTTAATCCCATCCTTGCTGGAGTCCAATTATTAAATTGCCACGTTATCCCTCCTATATTTGTCATAGAATAATTGATACCTGCATTCTCAAACAAAATAAAATTTAGTGGAGAAAAATCAAAAACATCTACTTGAATTGCAGCGGTATTACCTAATTCTAATGGATCTGCACTTTCTAATAGGTTTGAAAAAGTTGGTCCACTCGTATCTATTGCAGTAATATTGCCATCTATATAGTTCCAATTATTATTTGAATCTCTAGCGTATATTCTATAGAATTTTAGTCCTATAGAATCTGGAATCCAACTATACTGCCATGTTCCTCCTCCGATATTATTCAATGTGTAATTATTACTATTAATCTCAATATTTGCAAGAGTTATAGGTGCAAAATCAAAAATATCAATTGAAATTATCTCGGTTTGTCCTAATTCTAAAAATTCAGCGCTTTCATTTAAATTTGATAAGGTGGGAAGAGTTGTATCAATTACTTGAAAAGAACCAATCGTAAAGTTCCAATTGTTTGCATTATCTTGAATATAAATAGTGTATTGATGAATATCGGCTGTATTAGGGATCCAAGTATTATTTATCCATTTATTCCCCCCAATAAAATGCATTGAATGATTTGCACCATGATATTCAATAAGCACCTGTTTTATATCTGATAAGTCTGTAGCATCAATTGAAATCATTATTAAATTGCCTAATTCAAGAGGATCACTATTTACTGTTAAATTTGCATAATTTGGAGGTGTTGTATCTTGTACAATGATATTATCAGTTATCTGATTCCAATTATTTAAAGAATCCTTAGCATATATTTTAAAAAATTTCGTTCCAAAAGAATTTGGTACCCAACTATATTCATATCTCACTCCACCAATCGGTACCATTGTATAATTGATCGCATTGATTTCAATAAAAATTTCGCTCACTCCATCATTATCTTCAACGTCAACTTGAATTGTCTCTATTTGCCCTAATTCCAAAGGATTAGAGCTTTTTGACAAATTTTGTATTGTTGGTCCAGATGAAATAAATACATCAATAGATCCTGTTGTTATATTTAAATTATTACTGTTATCAATCATGTAAATAACGTAATCAAAAATTCCTATAGAGGACGGCTTCCAATTAGACCAATGCCACGTATTAAAACCAACGAAATTCATAGTATGATTAAAATTGTTATACTCTAACAGTACTTCTTTTACTCCAGAACCTGGTGAATCATATACTTCAATTGAAATGGTTTCATTTTGTCCCAGTGGTAGTGGATCAGCACTTTCAATTAAAAAGGCGTAGGTTGGTGCAATTGTATCCAAAATTGTGATATCACTGCTTATTGAATTTAAATTTCCTAATGTATCATTTGCATAAATTATGTAAGATTTTAATCCTATGCTAGTAGGAGTCCAAGTGTTATACTCCCAAGTTGAACCAATTACATTTACCATGGAATAATTCATACCACTTATTTCAATAGATACTTGACTTATTCCTGACAGATCTGTAGCATTAATTTGGATTATTTCTGTTTGTCCTAATTCTAATGGGTCGTAACTTTCAACCAAATTAGAAAATGTTGGTGCAGTTGTATCAATTACATTTATACTATCACTAATAGAATTCCAACTTCCATCAGTATCGTTTGCATATATTGTATATAATACTAAGCCTGTACTAGACGGAATCCAATTGTATTCATATGTATCCGCTATAGAATTTGTCATAGTATAATTTATGCTTTCAATTTCAATGAGAACATCACTAACACTTGTTTCAGTATCAATGACATCTATTTGAACTGTTTCTCCTTGTCCTAATTCTAAAGGATCGCTACTCTTAATAAGATTATTAAATTGAGGGGCATTATTAGGTAAAATTACATTGATGACAAAATTTCCTGTAGCATAATAAGTATATGTAGAGCCCTTAAAAATAGCATCAGCTATTAAGGTGTAACTCCCCTCTGTAATTGGAGCAGTCACTTGATAATTTAATGAATTAATAGAATTACCTGAACCATCAATATCAACTTCAAGTTTTGGAGGATTAGGGGAAAAAATAAATTGCTTATTATCACCGCGACCAGGATTTCCATTCGGAAAACCTGAGTCTACTTTCTTAGCACTCGCAGCTTCACTGAATGAGAAAATATCTATAGTGAGAGTAAAAATTTCACCTAAATTTACGGTATTTCCTGAACTTGAACTTATATCGATATAACCGGAAGAACTCAAAATAAAGTTTCCATTATGGCAAGATCCAGAATGCCCATTTCCTATAAAATCAGCAAAAAAGCTCGATCTAGCTACTGCAAATCCAATAATAGAAAAGACAAATATAGAAAGGACTAAAAATGATGCGAGTTTCTTATTTAATCTCATACAATATCTCTTTTTTAATATTTATCGAAAAATTTATATTCTTAATTTTTCAGTATCTAAGAAATATTAAAAGATTTGTCAAAACTGGTTATTTCTAACGGTTGAATAAGGTTTAGTTTCATTTTAAGACTAAGATCGATTTGTTAGTTTCAATTTGAACCATTGAAAATACTTTATTCTATTTATTTTTAAATTCAAAAGAATTGAATTTCAACATGTTAGTTTTTAATCGCTTTTCATAGAAATTGATATGCTCATTAGCATTTTATACAGTTAAGGAGTCTATTATAGAAAAAATTCATTTAGTTTGTTTTTAGCTTGAACTCCGTCTTTCTTGGAAAAAGCTGATAATAATTAAAGGAATTATACCTATTAATAGAAGTAAGAATCCTGGAATGAAAAAGATATCTTGAAGATTTGAAGATATTAAAAATCCGGCAAGAATCAGGGAAATTCCAGCATGAATAATTGTTTTTGAATTCAACCTAAAAAAATATTTAAATCCTTTTTTTGAAATTAAATTTTTTGTTAATTTGAAGACAGAAGAAAAAAATGACATTAAATATATTAACAGAACTGGATTTATCCAGATATTAGATATAAATAATAATGTAAATGAGAATGTAATTTGAATTAACAATCCTATAATTATAACAAACACTATATTTTTAATACTAAAATATTCCCATAATGAACAAAAAATCAATGTTAAAGCCAAACCCGTTGCTAAAATTAAGGATGTTATTATAAAATAATCGCTCCCAATGAAAACAATATTTATTGGAATTAAACCTGAAAGAAGATAGGTAAATGGAGGGATAAATAGTCCAAAGATACAAACAAAAGCTAAACCAATTAAAAATAAATAACTTAAGTAATCAAAGAATAGTTTTTTATTCTGATATTCCTCCATTAAATAATCTAATACAATATAAATTACATAAAGGGGAAGTAAGATTAAAATTAGGCCTAAAACTACTACCCATACAACTAATTCTGCTTCTCCTGTGAATGCATGGAGTGAACTTAACCCTCCTCCTCGTGTAATTAATGTTGAAAATATAATTGAGGAAAAAACTAAAGCTACATTTATCTTTATTAATATGGGTTTTTTTTTCTTAAAAATCATAGTATGAAAGAAAGCTGTTATAAAAAACCATGGAATGAGGGAAACAGTTTCAACTGGATCCCAACCCCAATATCTGCCCCAAGTTAACGCGATTTTAGCCCAATATGCACCTAAGCCGATACTGAGAGTCATAACTAACCATCCAAATTTTAAGGTAAAGTTATAGAATTTATCTTGAAAAGATTCTAAAAGTTTTAATTTGCGTGTTGTTATTTCAGCGATTATTATAGTAAATGGCACTAAATAAACAGCATATGCAATAAATGTAAAAAAAGGATGCCAAATCATAAATGGAGATATTAAAAGTGGATTTAAACCTAATCCATCAGGAGGAGAGGATGGTTGGAGTTCAAAAGGATGTAAGAATAATAATATTATTGAGAAAAATGATGAAATAATAGATGATAAAATTACAGAACGAATAAAAATTAAATCTTGTTTGTTATGGTTTTTAATTCTATAGAGATTGATTATTATTGAATTAAATAACATCCAAGTCATAATTGACCCTTCTTCACCAGCCCAGATTGCTACAACTTTATAAATTAGAGGGAGGGAATTGTTGCTATAATTCATTACATATACAATTTTATAAATATTATTTAAAAAACTATAAATCATAATTAAAAACAATAACAACGATAAACTCATGGTTAAAACGGTTAAAAAATAAACATTTTGTTTTTTAATCATTAGAAAAATGGCGTCCAAGATTGTGATAGCAATTAGAAATATGATCAAAAAAATACCAAGAAAGGATATAAAAACAATTCTATAGCTTAATTCTATTAAATCTAATAATAATGGTAGTATAAATGTAAGTAAAAGAATTAAGCTCAAATTAATAACAAGAATCTTTTTTATAGATATATTACTCAGCATTAAAAAAACACCTAGAATGTATTATTTAAGAATTTTAATAAAGATTTTTATAATAAAAACAAAAGTACATAAAATAGGTGTAATTTTTGCTCTATTCTTTTAATTAAATCCTTATTTTTAAAATATATAAAAAATGTTTAAAAAGAAATACTCATAGATTAAAAATACGTCAAATCGGGAAAACTAGATATCATGAAAAAGAAAATTCTCGTTATATTTTCTTGCATTATGGGATTGATGATTGTTTCAATTTTTATCTTTGGAACTGCAAGACCTCCATTTGGTGATACACATTCTTCTAGTGGGTGTCATGACTCATCAGGGGCTTATACAATTTCATATACTAATCCTGTAAGAACTGAAATAAATAATACTCCATATTTTGTGTTTAACATTTCTGCAACCGGACCTGATTTATTTGTACAAGCTTACCCTGGTGCCAAAGATAATGATAAATTTAACATAATTCCTTCAAAAGATAAAATAGTTGATGCCTCGGGAGATGATCTTGACCCAAATCCCAATGCGATGACTATAATCTTCAATGTGACACCAATCGTAGAGCAAGAATCCTATAAACTCTTTATAATCTCAGGAAATAACCTTACTGGGGGTCAACAATTTGCCTATGTTGAGATAATAATTGGGGTCCCACCCGGATTTGATCTGTTTTCTGCAATATTTAATCATTTAGGTTTATATTTAGGAATGCCAGCATTACTAGCACTCACACTTGCAACGATCTTAGTTTTAGTGAATGAAAATAAATTCGTTAAAATTCATGGGATCCTTGCAGGCGGTTCTTGGATTTTAACGACTATCAATGTTATTGCCGCTTTTATAAGAATACCAGCTGGAGCTTGGCTTGGAGGCTATGAATTAATCTATCACTTACCGCACATTATTCTAGGGGCATTAGGCTTAGTCACTGGCTTTTTAAGCATGCTGTTTGGAATTGCAGCTGAAAGAAAGCCAGCAAAAATTACAGGTTATATTACGTTGGTAAGTTGGTGGGGTGCTTTCCTATTAGGTTATTTTTTAAACTCCAATTTATTATTAATTTGATAGTTATAGGTGTTGAGGTAAATTGGTTCAGTCTAATAATAATAAAGCGAAAAGTAATAAAAGAAAAAGTGGACGTAAAGATCTTGAAGATCAATTTTTAGAATTTATCTCTCCTTACCATGTGAGCACCAATCCATTTGAACTTGAATCTGCTTCGGCTGATCTCACTTCTCTACCCGCATATCATTATAAGTTTAAAAAACAATATTTAGCCAGTTATGTTATACGCCCAGCTAATGTTAATGAATTATCAATGGCAATAAAAAAATGTAGAAAACTTAATATTCCTATTACAATTAGGGCAGCTGGAACTTCTTGTTTTTCTTCAGCAACTCCCTCTATGGGAGGAGTAATTATAGATATACGTAGATTAAACAAAGTTCATGAAATAAATCAAGAGAAAATGACGGTGAAAGTAGGTAGTGGAATTTCTTGGTTAAATTTAATAGAAGCGTTATCTGATTATGGTCTTGAACCTAAGACTTTTCCAACTAGTTTTAAAACTTCTTGTGTAGGGGGATTCATTGCTACTCCAGGAAAAGCAGGTATAGGTGTCATTAAATACGGAAAAATGGAATCTACTATCATTTCCTTAGAATTGGTTAAACCGGATGGATCAATAATTAAGATTTCCAGAGATTCTAATGAGGAATTAAGTTTGGGAGATATTATAGGTACATATGGCATATTTGGAGCAATAGCAAACGTTGAATTGTCTATCACTACATTAAAAACATCCTTAGAGATAATAGGATATGGTTTTAATTCAATTGAAGAAGCTATTAATTTTTATTTGTTATTGAAGGAGGATCTGCCTAGTAAACCATTATTTCTTTCAATTTCAGAAAGAAATTTTGAAAAATACTCGCATGTAACTTTCCCAAAGCAAGAATGGATTGTTTGGGCAGTATTTTATGATGATCCTGAACAAACTTCTAAAAGTATATCGGATGTTAAATTATATGCGTCTAAGATAAATTGTGTAGAGGTTGAATCTTCCTATTTAAAAGAAAAGTGGCGTGATATTAGTGATGCAGAAGTATCAATAGGATTATCCACAAGAAATTTAATTTTCCAAGAATATTGGATTTCAGATAAGAGATTAAGAAATTTTATGGAATTATATTTAAAAGAACATAAGAAATATAAATTCCCAACTGCTTCTTATGCAATTTCAGGAGAAAAGGGTTGGACGCGAGTAAAAATATTCGGTTTAACGGATATTGACAGAACTCTCGAGTTCTTTGCGGTTAAAGCCTTCTTGCATGATTTTACTGTTCAAGCATTCAATCAAGGAGATAGGCTATATACTATAGGAATTGTTAATACTTTTTATTTACTAAAATATAAACCTCAAGAAGTACAGAATTGGAAAACTCTAAAGGATAAAGTGGATCCAAAACATTTATTTAATTCTTATAGATTAACCAAAGCCAAAATGAAATTCTGGAGAGTATCATTACTTTTTAACACAGCAAAACTATTGTATAAATTATTTAAAATAAAGAAATCTAATTGATAAAACCAAATCAATAGAATAATGAATAATATATAACGACTATATTTAATAAAAATTAATTATATTTCCAACAAGAGAACCATTAAAAAAGAGATAATGATAAATGAGTGAAGGAAAAGAAAAAAAAAATTTAAAAAATGTAATAACTTCTGGCCCCCCAGTAGCAGGTTTAATTTCTCCCTCAAGAGACAATTTAGTCGAGCCTTCTGATAAGTTTAAAGAAAGATATTCTTATGAAAGGTGTACTCATTGTGGGTATTGCCGTCATGTTTGTAAAGTTTATAATACTTCTTGGTGCGAAACTGATTACGCTGGAGGGCGAAATAGAATTATTAAAGCATTAGACAGAAAGGACATTAAATTTGATAAGGATGAGATAATTCCTTCAGTTTTTCGTTGTATGTTGTGTGGTAATTGTAAAGTTGTATGTCCTGTCAAAGTCGATACATTAAGTGTTTTTCAAAATTTTAGGAAACAAGTTGTAAAAAAGGGAGCAATGCCTGAAAAATTGAAAATCCTTAAAAGTTCAATATTGGAAAATAATAATCCTTTTTTGGAAAAACATGGGGATAGATTTAATTGGGTTAATGCTTGTGAAGAAGGAGCTGAAGCTTATGAGCGGAGTATGCAAAAACCTGAGGTTCAAGTTGCTAAGGAAAGTGAATTTTCTGTTGGCTATTTTGTAGGTTGTACCTCTTCATATAGAAATAAAGAACTCGTTTCAGCAACTAGTCAAGTTTTAAAGAAATTAGGAGTTGAGTTCACTCTTTTTCCAGAAGAAAGATGTTGTGGTTCTGTATTATTCCGAACAGGATTAGAAGATGAAGCTATGGACCTTGTAAGACATAACTATGAAATGATTCGGAAAAGCGGAGTAAAAGAAGTGGTTTTCTCATGTTCTGGATGTTTTTCAACATTTTCTCTAGAATATTCTAAATTTGCAAATTACGATCTTGGATTTGATTTATATCATATTACTCAATATGCTTTAAAGATCGCAAAAGAAAAGAATCTTAAAATAAGATATACAAAACGTTCAATTGAAGACCCCTTACTTATAACTTATCATGATCCATGTCATTTAGGAAGATATTGTGATGTTTTTGAAGAACCGAGGGAACTTATTCGAAGAATTGAAGGTGTCAAGCTGTTCGAAATGAAGCATAACAGAGATATGTCTTGGTGTTGTGGTGCAGGAGGAGGTGTAAAGGCACTCTATGGTGATATTGCTCTCGAAGTAGGTAGAGATAGAATAACAGAAACACGCGCTTGTATGACCCGAATGCGGGAAGATCGTTTGAAAGAGGCTATCGAAACCTCAGCAGAAGTTCTTGTAAGTTCATGTGTTTTCTGTAAGAATAATTTGTACCAAGTAGCATCTGAAGATAATTCTTCTATTAAGGTTATGGATATCTCACAACTTTTAGCTGATTGTGAATTCTATTAGATGACTTCCTTAAATTTAACCCATCCTATTTTTAAACAATATTGATAAACTCTGATTTTAAGGAAATTGTATTATTATTTCTCTCTTTTATTGTAATTCCTTTAAACTCGATAAATTAGTATTTTTTTTTATTTCTTCAGATTTAATGAACCTTCTTCTATGATTTTATAGTTTTAAAGGTTCTCGGAATTTCCATCAGTGGATTATCATTTAACATTAATTTTTTAATTGAGGTTAATTTTGTAATAGAATTTGGTAACATTTTTATTTCATTTCCAATTAACCAAATTTCTTTAAGGGATTGCATTAAACCTATTGATTCTGGTAATCGCTCAATACTATTTCGACTTAAATCCAATTTTTCGAGTGAAAATAGAGAGTTTATCGAGTCAGGAAAATTTTTAATTTGGTTATCTGTTAATTTAATAACTTTAAGTTGCCTAAGTTTGTTCAAATCATCTGGTAATGCGATAATTCTATTATAGGAAGCATCTAAATATTCTAATGATGTAAGACAGCAAATTGAGCTAGGTAATTTTAATAATTTATTATTATTTACATATATACATTTAAGAGATCTTAGATCCCCTATATTATTTGGAATTTCTTTTAACTTATTCCAACCTAGTTTTAGTACCCTCAGTGAACTAATTAATCCAATTGAACCAGGAAGACTTGTGATATTATTATCTTCAAGATTAAGTTTATAAAGTAAGGAGATTGAATTCAATGAATTTGGTACCGTTTTCAATTTATTATTACTTAAATTGAGGAACTTAAGTGAATAGAGTAATCCAATAGATGCTGGTAAAATTTTTATCTTATTTCTACTTAAATTCAAAGTTTTAAGTGATTTAATCTCTCCTATAGTTGATGGTATTTCTTCTAATTTATTTTCACTTAAGTTTAAAAATTTTAACAAAGAAAGATTTCCTATTGATTTTGGGAGATTGACTAGATTATTTTTTTCTAAACTTAAATATTGAAGAGAAGAAAGTTTACCGATTGAATAAGGGAGTTTTTCTAAATGATTATTGCTTAAATTTAATATTTTCAAGGATCTAAGAGAAGAAATTGATTCTAAAATAATTTTTAGATTATTTCCTTCTAAATCTAAAATCTGTAAATGCTTCAAAAAACAGATTGATTTATTTAAGTTATAAATACTACAATTTTTTAATATGAGTGATTTTAATGAACGGAAATATTCAATATAAAATGGTATCTTAATTAGTGGTGTATTTTCGATAGATATTGAAACAATCTCTCCTTCTAATATCTTATAATTCAAAGTTTGATATTTTGTTCTCATAAATAAGAACGTTAAGAAATTTCTAAAAATATCTGATAGTTTAGATATGGATAACTTCTCAAGCTTTTTATATAAATGTTTAATTGAACAACTGAAGTCATTATCGTCGATTAATTTTATTTGAGATATTAATGCATCTTTAGCCACTTCATTATTTAGTCTTTCTAATACTTTAATTAATGCTATTGAACTTTTGTAGTTGTATTCATTGTTAGTTGACCACTTAATATGAAAAAAATTAATTTTTTCTAATTTTTTTAAGTTTTCTAAACCAAATATCTCTGAATGATATTGAAAAGCATCTTTATCACGCCAATTTATTATATAATTATCCACCTTTGATAAATCTATTTCGATTACAAATCCTTTTTCAATTTTAAAACAGAGGTTTTGAAATTTTTTTTTCAAATGATTTAGAGTAACTAAATTTATCAGTATTTCAATTAAATATTCGAGAGATGTTTTTTCAACTAAATTTTGAGTAAAGGAAGGAAAATTACCTTTCCAGATATCATCATTTGAAATTTGTGTTAATTTATCCATCAATGCAGAGAAAATTCTAATATCATTGGTTTCTTTTAAGGATTTAATCACTGTAATTAGAACGTCATAAGAAGTTTC
>JBHLNS010000051.1:0-20695 GCA_048941285.1 Promethearchaeota archaeon | reverse complement strand
AAAGGCGCTGATGGATTTATTGAATGCAGCTCCAAATCTGGAGAAAATGTTCATAAAATTTTTAACCTTTTAACAAACTTAATCCTTAAAAATAGGAAAACGGATTAATTTCTAGTTTATAATGGTTTTATATTTCAAGAACAACAGTATTTTTTAATTGTTAAAATTTAATTTGTTAAGTATTTATACTTTAATTATTTTGCCACATTAGTCCCTAATAATCAAAATTTTATAGTTTATTAAAAAAATCTTTTAAAAAAAACCATTCTAATAATAATTATGACAACACAAAAAATCACAAAAAATCTCAAATGGGATGATATTATATCTCCAACATTAAACCCAAATGAATTTTTAGAAACTTATGGGGAAAAGGTTAAAAAAGTTTATGAAAACTATAAACCAAAATCAGATATTCTAGAAAAAATTAAAAATTTACTCAAATCTAAAGAAGAAAAATTAAGAATTATTGCTTTAGGTGCCGATTGGTGTCCTGATTGTTCTCGAAATGTACCTCATATGATAAAAATAGCTAAAGATGTCAAAACTGAGGATATTGAATTAAAAATTTTGTATGGAATAAGGACGAATGCTTTGCACAAAACACGAGGTACAAAGTGGCATGAAAAACGTTCTCCACCTGAAGCAACTGATCCAAGATTTGATTTAAAAGCAATACCAACTTTCTATTTCTTTAACAAATCTGGTGAATATTTGGGTGTTATTGTAGAAAATCCAGAGTATGATTCGACAATAGAAGAAGATATCTACAAAATTTTAAAAGGAAATTTATAATTAAAAGAAATCTTTTCTTATGGCTTCTTTTTTAGTGATATTTTGAGGATTATCAAAATTTAAATTATAAATAAGCCATAATAATTTTATGTCGAAATTAAAAGTTAAAAAAGTAATAATTTTCAAACATGGCGTATCTTATTATATCCTTGAGGGTATTTTAAAAGGTACGGGCAAATTTGAACTTGAATTTAAAATAGATGAAATGAATGATATATTAAAATCGCTTTTTGTCTTAGATACAAGTGAGAAAGGATATATCTCATCTATATCTTACGACGCTGCTTTAGAAACTAATCAATTATTAAGATCTATAATGTTAAATATACCTGATCAAGATTCTTTTTCTTCTCTTATAACTCAGATTAAAGGAGCTGGTGTAAGCATAACAATTGGTGGCGCTAAAAAAGTTACGGGAAAGATAATGGGGATTGAATATTTCGAGAAGTTGATTAAAGATGAAAAAATCATCGAGAAATTATTAATTATATTACAAGAAGATGGAATGATAGCTAAATATAACTTCTCAGAAATTAAATCTCTTGAAATATTAAATGAAGAAATTAAAAAAGATTTGAAATTTTTCTTAGATACCGTCATCGCTGGAAAAAAAAAAGATGCAAAGAAGATTGTAGTAAACTGTGAATCTGGTGGAGATGATACTGCTGAAAGAAATATTTATGTATCTTATATTCGTGAGAGTCCAATCTGGAAAACTTCATATCGGTTGATCATGAGTAAACAACAAGCATTAGAGCAAAAATGTCTATTATCTGGTTGGAGTCTTATTGAAAACACTACTAATCAAGATTGGGAAGATATAGAATTGTCCTTAGTTGCGGGTATGCCAGTTTCTTTTGTTTATGAATTCTACAGACCTATATTTATTCAAAGGCCTGTTATTCAACCTCCAAAAGTTTTAAGTGCGAGACCTACGGAGATAGAAGAAGGATTAGAAATGGAAAAATTTAAGGATTATGCAATGGCAGAAATGGAAGCTAGACCTGCAGCAATGAAAAAAGCTAAAGCTCTTAGATCTGGAATCCCGGCTCCGGCAGCTCCTGCTGGTGGATTTGGGCGCATGCAAAGTATTATGTCAGACACAGAAATCTATGATAAAGTAAAATCTCAAGTTAAAACTCAAACAAAAGATTTAGGAGAACTCTTTGAATATAATATTTCAAATCCTGTGACTATTAAACGAAAACAATCTGCTCTTGTGCCCATTCTCACAGAATCAATAAAAGCTAAGAAAGTTTTGCTTTATAATAAAAATGAGCAAGAAAAAAATCCTAATGCATGTTTAGAAGTTACAAATAATACTAATTTGACACTTGAAAGAGGGCCTGTAACAATTATTTATGATGATAATCTTGCTGGTGAAGCTATTATTCCCTTCTTAAATAAAGAAGATACAAGATTATTAAACTACGCAATAGAGCAAGCTGTTATTATTAACAATGAGCAAAAATCTGAGAATTTAAGTGTGCATAGAGTTACGTTTGGAAGCGGTTATTCTTATGAATACTATTATACTAATATGACGACTACTTATAAAATAAACAATAAAACAGATGAAGAAAAGGAATTATACCTTGATCATCCCAAAACCTATGATTATAAGATTATAGAAAAACCTGTCAAACCAGAGGAGACACCGAATTATTGGCGATTTAAATTAACCTTAAAAGCGAAAGATGCGGTAGTGTTTAAATTAAAAGAACAAAAAGAAAATTACTCAAGTAATTATCTTTGGAATTATAGTAAGGAAGATCTTCTAAAAAGAGTTGGTTTTTATGTAAGAAAGAAGTTTATTGACCCCGAACTAGAGACAAAATTAAAAGAAATTGCTGGTTTAATTCAAAATTTAAATGATTTGAAGTCTAAAGAAGATAAACTAAATGAAGAAAGAGATTCAATGACAGATGAACAAGTAAGACTTAGAGAAAATATTACAGTGCTGGGAGAAGATAGCCAATCTGTCTCGTTAAAAGAACGATACATAAAAAAATTAAACGATCAAGAGAGTAGGTTCGAAGAAATTAATAAAGAACTTATTAATTTAGATAAAAAAATCAAAGAGCTAAATGCGGATATTGAAAATAAAATGAATATGCTCTCGCCTCCTTAAAATTAAATCTCTTCTTTTTTTAGTTATAAATTTAAATCTTAATCTATTTTACTCCCACTAAGGATGATTAGAAAAAACAAGCTTTCTGGTTTTAAAAGTTTACTCTATCGCAGTGGTTGGCTTTATAACGCTGTAACTCGTAGATTATATGATCAAGATACAAAATTTCATACTATTGCATCTATTATCGGTAAAGGACCCAAAAGAATCTTAGATCTACCATGTGGTACTGGATATTTAATGCGTTTTTTACATCCGGCAATTGAGTATGAAGGTGTTGATTTAAATCATCGTTTTTTGAAACGTATAAAAACCAAAGAATTGAAAAAAAGAAATATAAGATTGAAAAAAATTATCATCCATAGGAAAAATATTTTTGATTTTCAAAATTATCAAGGAGAAAAAAAAGATGTAATTGTAATATGCGATATTTTGCATCATATTTATCCAAGACATGTCGATTTAATTAATATTGCCAAAAAAATTTCTCAAAAGATTATTTTATGTGAACCATATGTTATTAGGCCTGAAGAAGTTTGTGCTCGTGATAAATTATTTAAAATAGTAATATTTTTTGGTAAATTTTTGCCGAAATCTTTATTCAAAATTGTTGATTTTTTATTG
The DNA here is from genome assembly GCA_048941285.1 of Promethearchaeota archaeon. Taxonomy (GTDB): domain Archaea; phylum Asgardarchaeota; class Lokiarchaeia; order Sigyniarchaeales; family SOKP01; genus Loki-b32. The sequence continues at coordinate 17,145 of JBHLNS010000051.1, read as the reverse complement.
TTAGATAATGACGGTATTAACACTTATCAACGAAGATCACAGTGGAACCTTGATAAAAAAACTCTTAAAGAATTCTATAGAACTATGGGATTTAACAATATACAAAGAATTTTGGATGAATATATTGCCACTTGGGAATTATAAGGGCAAATAAAATATTAAATTTTAATATGTTAAACATAATTTTATCTCTTTGGGATACTGGAGGCCAAGAACGATTCAATTTTTTTAAAACTGATTTCTTCAAAGGTTTAGCAGCTGTTGGTTTAGTTTTTGATTTAACCCGTCCCAATACTTTTGATGAGATAGATCAATATTTTAATGAAATCAGAGTGCGTTCTGGAAATATACCGATCTTTTTAGTTGGAAATAAAAACGATCTTATCAAGGATATTGGTGAAACAATCCCTAGAGAAAAAATAATTCAAAAACTCAATCAATATTATTTATTTGAATATATAGAAACCTCTGCATTAGAAAATAAGAACATTCGAAACTTATTTTATCGATTAACGATAGCGGCATTATTAGATTTCAAAGCAAGATTAGGAGAAGTAAAAGATACGAATCAGTTTAGATTTAAAATATTACTGACTGGTGCTGCAGCTGTAGGAAAATCTTCCTTAATTAGAACATTCACAAATAAAAGTTTTGTAGAAGATTACAAATTAACAGTCGGCTTGGATTTTATGACACAAGATCTTGAAATACCCGAGAAAGATGTTCCAAAAGAGACCCTTGAATTGATTAAAAAATCGGTTAAATTATATAAAAAAAATATTAAAAAATCTCAATAAGAAAAAGAAATACTAAAGATCTAGGAAATATTAAAAAAATTCAAGAGTAACATAAGTTTCTTCATAAAATCTAATTCCACCTTGCTAACTCAAGTTTAAATATAATGAGTTTGACTAGCTATCATGTCCGCAGCATGTATGAGAAAAGCTAAGTCATTCATTTCTATTGGATAATATTTACTCCACTGGCCATGATGGAATATTATTGCTTTATACATTTCATCATCAAAAAATAGAACTGAACTATTATTCTTGAGTACTGCTAATGCCTCTTCAACATGATAATCCCTCCCTTCATAGTTAAATTTCCTTATAATATCTCCATTTATTAAATCTAATTCCTCACGATCCACTGCGATTTTCGATGTTATATTTTTACGTTTATAAGAATAATATGAAATTTTTCCAAAATCATGATAAATAGCAGTTAAAACTGCCTTTTTGATATCAACATTATATTCTTTAGATTTACCTAAAATAAACGTATAATTTGTCACTAATAAAATATGATCAAATAAACCTCCCTCATAACCTCCGTGAAATCCTCTCAAAGCAGCAGGCAATCTTTTAGCCTCCATTAAAATCTCTTTTAAACATTCTCTCGCATCTTCTTCAAGTTCAGAAATATCAAAAAAGTAATCAAATCCCTTATAATCAAAATCTAATTGATTTTTAAGATCTTTATTGATAAAATGGTTCATATCATATAAGTCAATTTCATTACCTTGAACGTAACTATATTTTTTCGAATTAAATTCAGTTAATAGCTTGAGAGCAAACTGAGAATCCAGATCTTTTAAAATTAGAAAAAATTTTGCAATATGTTTACAAAACTTATTATTTGGGCTTTTTCTCGCCAAAAAATCAGGACAATCATGCTGAATAATATCACATAAATTTTTTTTTGAGAGATCTATAATTAATTTATATGGTATTATGGTATTTCCTTGAATTTCTGCTTCAATTAAGCCAATATCTTTATCGGTTTTTAAAATATTAATACAATTATTTGAAACAAACTCCGCTCTATTTAACGTACTTCTATCTGTGAGATTAGTAATTAAATCCTTAAAATCCATTTCTTCTGGCATTATTTTTTATATAAGGTATGAAAATTATTTAAAACAGTAGTCTCTAATTAATTTAAGTTTTTAAACCAAAAAAAATTAAATAATCATATCCTTATTATCTTAAAAAATTAAGGTGTGAAATTTGAGTATTGATGAATTGCAAGATCAAGTCGATAAATTATTAGAAGAAATGGATGAACTTCAAGAAGTGTGTGACACCCTCCCTCAGTGTGACGAAGATGATGGATGCGCTACATGTGAAACTAATAAAAAAATCGAACAACTTGAAGAAAAAATTGAAAAACTTGAAGAAAAAATAGAATCATTGATGGGAGACGAGGACGAAGATTAAGACTCTCTTAAATTAAATATAAAAATCCTATATTTTGTTTTATTCTTATCATTTAACCTAATTTTTTATTATCTAATTATAAATTTTTAAATTGATATCTCAAGTTTCTTGACATAATAAAACTTTGTATCTGTCTACTCCCTCCAATGATTTCTTGAATTCGTGATATATTTAGATAATCCTGCATCAAAGTATTGTCACATAAACCCGCTCCTCCCATGAGGTTGGCTGTTTCATAACAAACTTTTTTAGAAAGCAACGCACAATTATATTTATATTGACTCCCTAAAGCAACAAAGGAACGCGAGATATTCTCGGGTAAACTTCCTCCGTACTTTTCCATTTTAGCATCGTAAATCTCACAGAACTTTAAAATCCCATGAGTAAGAGCAGTGGTTTTAGCTAATAAGTCCGTGAGTGCAAATCCTACCCCCTGAAATAACAAAATCTCTTTATCAAATTGCTTTCTCATGTTAGCATAAATAATAGCATGGCTTAATGCCCCCCAGCATTCACTTACACCTCTCACTGCAATCGAAATTCTCTCAGGAACTAGCCCTTCAAAGAGGTGTTCTCTCCCTTTACCGATTCCACCTAATATATATTCTTTTGGAACTCTCAAATTTTCTAATCTTTCTTTGCCAAGGTATAATTTAGGTACCCACGATATTCCTACACGTTCACAATTCCAACCTTCCCATAAAGTGTTGATAAGAAACTGTGCCATCAAGTTACCGTTATTTTGTTCTGCAGTGGCATATGCAACCGCCCATTTTGATCTGGGGGCATTAGTATTAAAAATCTTAGTCCCATTTAATATAAAACTACCATCTTCCTGTTCTTCACATGTTGTTAGCATGTGAACCGCGTCAGAACCTCTTTCAGGCTCAGTAATTAATAAACATCCTGTTGTTTTTCCAGTTACAAGTTCCTTTAATGCTTCTAGTCTAACAGGTATATTTTCATGATGTTCATATATTGGATTGATACAAATAACAGTTGCTCCACTTCCCATCGTAAATTGAGGATCAAACATATCAAGTGCTAATATTCTCATAAAATCCATAGTCATTCCGAATTCTTTATAATTTAAATCAATACATTCGTATGCATGTTGACGAGTAATATAGCCTTGAGCTCCGAAAGTAGGATACCACTCATAAATATCTTCACCTGGTCCATGTGTTATTCGATTATCTCTTTCAAACTTTAAGCAAAAATCTTGGACTTCCTTAAGAAACATAGATTGTTTTTCAGTTAGAAAAAGCGATAAATTTTCATTGAGAAAATTATACCTGTTAGAAAGATTTAGTTTTTCTAAAATCTCATCATTAATAACCTGAGTTTCAAAACGTTTTTCCAATTTTATACACTTCTTATTTTTTTTATTAAATCTGTATAATAATTCATATTAATTTTTTTTTTATGCAATTTCTTCGAACTAAATTTGTTTCAAAAAATTTGAACAAACTTTATTATGGAATATTAAGTTATATTTAAAGTGTATATTCAACTTAGAAATTAGAATAGTTTAAAATATAATAAAAAAGTTAAAGAGTAAAAGTTTATGTCTGAAAAAAGAAGATTTAAAACACAGGCCATAAATGACGAAATTCTGGAAAAATTCAATCTTAAAAATCGATATGCATTTCTGAACAATAATCTAACAGCAATTTTGACACAAAAAGAATTTAATTTTCTTCGTGAAGTTCAGCGTTTTTGTTTACGTTATGAGAAGAAAAATAACATAATTCATGGCCCAGATGAAGATATTTATGATTGGATTCCAGATTTTGGTGAAAAAGGGTATATTACACGCCAACACTCCTTTGATGCAGTTGATTTAGTTTATGATGATTGGGGTTTAGCAGCAGATTTTATGAGAACATTAGCAATTGATATGTTTGACCCACAATTTGGAATGGGTGGTGGAGCAACTGTACTCGCGGTTAATCCTGTATATGAACATCACGAAAACGTTCCTGAACGATTAGAAGCCTTAAAGGATTTGGTCACCGGAAAATCTCCAGGCGCAATCCTCATTACCGAGCCAGAGAGAGGTTCAGATGCGGTTCACCAGCTCACTACCTGCAATGAGCAAGAGGATGGTAGTTTTATATTAAATGGGACTAAAATATATAACACTAATGCACCCAAATCAAAATGGGTGGTCGCATATGCCACTGCAGAACAAAATAACGGTAACCTGATGGCGCAATTTTTAATTAATACTAACTGGGATGGATTTGAAGTAGAAAGAGTTAATATACCGTGGGTCCCTAAGTTGTTCCTTGGAAAGGAATATTTTAAAAATTTAAGAGTTCCAAAAGAATATATTTTAGGCCCAGTTGGTAAGGGAAGAGAACACCTGTTTGAAGGCTTAGTTCCAGAACGAATTGCAATTGCTATGATGAGTCTTTCGGAGTGTTGGGGTGCTTTAACATATGCAGTTATATATGCGAATAATAGAAAACAGTTCGATCAAGAAATTTTAAAATTTCAGGGAGTTGGGTTTTTACTTGCAGATCTCTGGGCAAAAACAACCAATTTGACAATAGGTTTACTTAAATTTTGTCAGTCCTATGATGAGAAATTTATTAAGTTTGAGGGAAATATACCAAAAAACATTTCACAAGCTATGGTCGCGAGTGCCTCTCAATTTAAATACCAATCAACCGCATTATCGAAGGAAGTTTGCTATGAAGCTGCGAATGTTATGGGTGGTGCTGGATTATGTGATAATACTATGATGCATGATTATCTAAATATCTCTAGGATTCAAGAGATTGTAGGAGGATCAAGACAGATTCAACAATATATAATGTCTCTCTCATTAAGAACTTTGTACAAGATGTCAATTTCATAAAATAAATAAATTATTTTTTCTTTTCTTCAAATTTTATATTTACGCATAAAATTTCTTTATAATGGCAATTTATTTGATTTTTCCATAAAGTTAAGGATTGATCTTTGAATTCCTTATAGATTAGTATAATTAGGATCAATAATTTTGATCGAAACAAACAGATATTATAATTAATAAAGAAAAATAAAGAGTTTAATTTTAAAGCATTTTGAAAAGTTGTCTTAGAGCCATACTCATTATATATTGCTGTATTTGTCTTGAACCGCCCACAATCTCTTGAATCCTGGAGACATTTACATAATCTTGCATTAAAGTGTTATCTGACAACCCAGCCCCTCCCATTAGGTTAGCAGCCTCATAACATATCTGTTTAGAAAGATTTGTACAATGATACTTGAATTGACTTGCTGATGCTACCATCGCTCTACTAATATTTGCTGGAATATGACCTTCGAATTTTTCCATTTTTTTATCATACTCCTCACAAAACTTGAGTAAGCCTAAAGTTAAATTTGTGGTTTTTGCCCATAAATCTGTTAATAAAAATCCTACTCCTTGAAATTTCAAGATCTCTTGATCAAATTGCTTTCTCATATTAGCATAGATTGCTGCATGAGACACTGCACCCCAACATTGGGAAATAGCACCATAAGCGATACCAATTCTTTCAGGAACTAAGCCTTCAAACAGGTGTTCTCTTCCCTTACCTACAGGGCCTAAAATGAATTCTTCAGGAACTCTCAGATTTTCTAACCATTCATGCCCTAAATATAGTTTTGGGACATATGGAATAAAAATACGATTACATTTCCATCCATCCCAGTTAGTATTAACTAAAAATTGCGCCATCAGGTTACCGTTATTTTGTTCCGCAGTTGCATAAACAACAGCCCATTTAGATTTTGGAGCGTTTGTATTGTAAATTTTCTCACCATTTAAAAGATAGCTACCATCCTCTTGCTCATTGCAGGTAGTGAGCTGGTGAACCGCATCAGAACCTCTTTCGGGTTCAGTTATACAAATACACCCTGGTGCAACACCAGTCACCATATCCTTTAGGGCTTCTAATCTTACTTTTACATTATCATGATGTTCAAAGACTGGGTTAATGGCTAATACTGTAGCACCAATACCCATTCCGAATTGTGTATCAAAACTATCTATAGCCAGAGTTCTCAGAAAATCTGCTACAGCCCCATAGTAATCATAGTTAACATCAATCATTTCAAAGTTATGTGCTCTTGTAACATATCCCTCTGCTCCAAATGTGGGAATCCACTCATATATATCCTCATCTGGGCCATGGCTAATCTCATTTTTCTTTTCGAACCTCATGCAAAATTTTTGAACGCTCTTTAAGAAATTAAATTGATCTGGTGATAATATTGCCATTAAGTTATTATTTATGAAATTATATCGATTCTTAAGACTCAATTTCTCGAGGATTTCATCATTAATAGCTTGATCCATAAATTTTGGCATTTATTTTACCCCACTTTTTTAATCTTTAAATTTTTAGATTAATTAATTATACTAATGAAAAAGTGAATTAACTTTTTAATTTTTGTAAAACAATACTACGATATTCTAAATATCATAATTTTTTTTCAAAAATGTTTTTTCGAAAATGTAAATAATGATCAATTTCTTAATAAAATTCAACAAATTAGTTTCTGTATTCTATTTGAAAACCTTTTTGAGATGATTAATCCTGTCTCGAATGGGCAATTACTTTTAAATTGTATTACTGAAATGAAATGTTGATCAATTCCAGTTAGAGAAAGTACACCGAATTTTTCTAAAGATATAAGTTCATTTACTCTATAATTTCCAGAAATAAATCTACCTTCTAGTAATCTAATTATTTCAGAAAGAATATTTGGTTCTAGTGAAGACACAATCACTCTTCCCGTTTGGGTTAAAAGAGCTGAAGACACAACAAAGGAAGAAAATGTATGTAACTCATTGAAAACATTTAATAATTCTTTCTTAATTTCATCTGAAACTAGTTGAGCATGATTTTCCATGATATCATTTATATTTCTCTCAAACTCAAAATACTTTGAAATTTCACCATCGAAATTTTTAGTAAGTAAAGTAAGATCAAACTTATCAATAAATTGTTTCTTAATTTCTCTCAGTTGATTTCTTAGTTCGACAAGGTTATCAGTTCGGTCGCTAAAAAGAGCAAATAACAATTCATCTTTTCCTATTTTTTCAATTTCAAAAATGAATCTAAAAAGGCCAACTTCGATTTCAGATAATTCTTCGGTTTTTAATGTTTGTTTTACAAATGAGAAAATAGCACTTAAGAAACTACTCGTCAACTTAACATTAAAAATATCCTCATAAGTTTTATAGAAGATTAATTCACCAGTGTTCCCTTTCATTATGAAGATATTTTTTATCATTTAACTCAGAGATGATTTTTTAGTGTAAAATATATTCTTTAATTTCTTTAATAAGACTCAAATTATAAAAATTCTTTTATTAATATATTTCTTTAGGCAAAAGCAACGGACATACGGTAAAATCCCACTAAATTCTTTTAAAAGATATTTTTCAAAATAAAAGTATATATTTAGATTTCTATTAAAAGTTCATTTAGAGATATAAAGGTTTAATTTAAAAACCGTCAAATTTTGCCCATTCATCTTCTTCCTCCTCTTCTTCATCATCGACATATTCTTCAAACGCTTCAGTTTTAGCACCTTCGGAAATTTCTTCTTCAAATTCTTCATATTCATCTTCAAATGTTATTGCTTTTTCTAAATCTGTAATTAATTCAGCAGAAACTGTAACTTCTGGAATCGGTTCTTCTACGGGTTTCTTCTTTTCAACCAATTTAAGATAATCACCATGAATTTTAATAGTTATTGGAGTTTCTTCTTGTAAGAGCCTTACAACTACCTCTTCGCTAGCACTTGAGTCGTGCGGCATACGCATGACAATTGCTCTGGAGCCTTCAAAAACTCCACTTATGATTTCGACAGTATCACCTTCTTCTAGATATTCTGTAACACTTCGTGGTAATAAAACATGTTTTAGTTCCGTAAGTTTAATGTTTTGTACTATTCTTCCTTTAATATGAGGTATTCCTTGTACAGCTATTTGTACATCCCTCTTCTGAGGAGCCTCGAAAAATATATATCCTGGTAATAAGGGGGACACAAGCATAGCTCTTATATCAGGAATTACGTCTAAAATCTTAAATCTATAAAAGATTTGTTTTAAAATATTACTCTCTTGATTTATAGTTGTTCTTACAGCAAATAGAGTTGTTAGATCTTCTTTTTCTTCTAATTCCTCTCTACTAATCACCGTTTTCAAACCTAAATTTTTATCATCAATTTTTTTTAAATCTTTTTCTTGATTTACCATTTTTCTCACGATTCCTATTTGAATTTGGGTATTTTTAGAAATTATTTTGGAAAATAAGTATATACTAGTAAAAGAATACAAAATTAAAAATTTTTGCTTTTTATTAAGACTTTAAATAGTTATAGATATTAGAATTTTATTTATAATAATAAACTATAGCTCGATGAGTTATAATAACTAGAGCGGTATATTATTAATATTTAAAATCTCTGGAATTTTATTGTTCCTTTCAAGCCAAGAAATCTCATGCTTCATGTACCTCCAGGTAATCTCACACTTGCCCATCTTATCATCAGTTTGGGTCTCCCAATCCCAAGGGTTCACTATCACTAGATCAGCAATTCTTATCCAAACTCTTTTCTTGATTTTTCCCCGTATTCTACCAATCCTATGTTTACCATCTTCACAGAAAACTTCCATTCGATCATTTCCAAAGATTCCCACTACGCGTCCAAACATTTCTCCTAATTTTTTACTAGGGAATTTTACACGAGTTACTACTGGCTCTTCCTGAGCACCCCTTTTTCCTTTTTTTTTAGCCATAATTTATTACTCTTTTTTTAATATATTAATTTATTTTAGATTTTATCCTCAGGTTTATAATCTCCTTTAATAAATACAACTTTAATTGGGGTATTAGAATCATTTCTAATATTGTGCATTTCTTTTGGTTCACATAAAAATACGCTTCCTTGAGGTGCTTCATATTCCTTTTCATCAATTATCATCACACCATCACCTTCTACGAAATAAAATGTTTCATCAAGAATTTTATGTCCATGAGCTTTATCACCCATCAATTCACCAGGTTTAAGCAAAATAACACCCCAATCTATCGAAGGGCCCCGCATAAGATATTTTACACCAGATTCACCACCACGATATTCAAAATCTGTTTCATGAACTTTTTTGATTGTACATCACCAAGGTGTATTTATGTTATAAAACAAATTATCTAGAGTAAATTATAAATCTTACCTATTATAAAGAGATTCATAATTTAGTATAATATTTCTTGCGATTTTGTATAAAATAAAAGGTAAATTTTATGATTCTTCCTTTCAGTTTTGCAAGTATTCCGTATATCATTTTTGGCACTGGTAAGCTGATTGAACTTTATAATATCATTCCAAAATTCGGAAATAATATATTGTTTGTTATCGGAGGTAATTCATTAAAACAATCAGGCAAATGGAATGAAATAAGAACTAATCTTGAAAAGAAATCAATTAATTTTTATTCTGTATCTATTGGTGGAGAACCATCACCGACTGTTATCGATAATATTGTATCAGAACATAGAGATAAAAATCTCAATCTAATTATCGGTATAGGTGGAGGTAGCGTTACCGACGCAGGGAAAGCGATTTCTGCTATGCTAACAAAAGATGATTCAGTTAAAAATTATCTTGAGGGCGTTGGCAATAAGATTCATGATGGTAAGAAAATACCATATATTGCAATCCCTACAACATCTGGGACTGGAAGTGAAGCAACAAAAAACGCAGTAATTAGTGAGCTTGGCTCTGAAGGTTTTAAAAAATCACTTCGTCATGATAACTTAATCCCAAATATATCAATTATAGACCCTGAACTAATGATTTCTTGTCCACGATCGATTTCAGCGGCTTGTGGAATGGATGCTTTCACACAGCTGCTTGAAGCATATGTTTCTGCAAAAGCGAATCCTATTACAGATGCATTAGCGTATAGTGGAATGAAGCACATTGGTGAAAATATCCTACGCGCATGTTCTACTGAAGCATCTAATGTAAATGTGCGGGCATGTATGGCGTATGGTTCATTAATGTCCGGAATTGTGCTTGCTAATGCAGGTCTAGGGATTGTACATGGCCTAGCTTCTCCAATAGGTGGATATTTTAATATCCCTCATGGCGTTATTTGCGGTACTCTTCTTGCTGAAGCAACTAAGGTGAATATTGAAACTTTAGAAAAAAAAGGACTAGAAGGAAAGTTAGGATTAAAAAAGTATGCTCAAATAGGGGCATTATTAATAGGAGAACAGTGTGTAGAAGAAATTATGATCCATGAATATTGTCTTAAATTAATAAATATGCTAGAAAAATGGACTAAAATTCTAGAAATAGACACTTTAGGAAGATATGGTGTTGAAAAAAAGTATGCTGATAAAATTGTAGAAAATGCAGGATTAAAAAACAATCCGGTTGAGTTAACTAAAGAACAGATTAAGAATATTATATATAAGAGAATATGAGTATGTAATTATTAAGATTTTAAGGATTTAAATTTTTTTTACAAGTTCTCTTGCTAATAACTCAAAAGCCAAATGGACATTCTCCCCAGTTTTTGATGATACTTTTAAATAATCAAAAAAACCAAACTCCTTCTTAAGTTGTAATGCAATCTCATCCTCAATTGTGATTTGGTCTTTCAAGTCTAATTTTGTTCCTATGAATAGGATAGGATTATCAGGATTATCTTCTCTACAAATGTTTACCCATTGATTTATTCGATCTAAACTTGATGGTCTGGTGAGATCAAAAAGTAATAGAGCACCTCTCGCACCTCTCGCATAACTCTTTAATAGAGGTCTAAAATGTTCCTGTCCTCCAAAATCCCATACCTGAAGTAAAATTTTTTTCCCTTCTATCTCAAGTTCTTTCAAGTGAAATTGCACGCCAATAGTCATCAAAGTTTCAGTGAGAAATCTCCCTTCTATGTACCTAAAAAGAAGTGTAGTTTTACCCACTCCACCTTCACCACAAGTGATGACCTTGAGTAAGATCGACTTCGATTTTTGAGATTTGTACATAATCATACACTTAGAAGAGGAATTTATTAATAAAAGTAGCAGTTTTATTAGGATTTTAAAATTAGGATTATATTTAAAAATGCAATCATTATATTATAGTTTTATTAATATTTTTTTAAGTCCTTTCAATTGACAAATATTTTTTCTGTCTTAGAAAAATTGTACTAATATGGTTTATTTTTGCCTTCTTACGTAAAGCTGAATCGTTTGTTGCTAGAAATACTATATTGCCTTGATCTTTAAAGTCTAATAACTTCTTTAATAAAAAAGCATCAGTCGTTTCATTCTTATTTTTAACATCATCCAAAACTTGTATATCATATTTACTTCTATTATTTTCTACATAGAGCAAACCTGATTCTAATAGTATTGAAAAATTAATAGAATTTGATTCTCGTCTTTTTTTTGATTCTAATTCGTTTAATATTTGTTGAAATATTATAAATCTTAAAGAACCTTCAAGAATCGAACGAATTTCATTAAAATAATCAATTTTAAACTGAAAAGGGAGTAAGATGAAATTAGAATCGATTATTACTATTTTTAAATTGGGGTTCAATTTTAGAATTAAATCTGTATCATAATGGATAAATTTCAAGTAGATTGCTTATCTATTATAGTTTTTGTTAAAATATCAAAAGCCCTATTAACATTTTCACCCGTTTTCGAAGAGATTTTTAAGTAATCAATCAGATTAAAATCATTAAGAAATGACATTGCATAATTATCATCAACCATTATATCATTTTCTAAATCTAATTTCGTGCCTAAAAAGAGAACTGGGAGATTAGGATCACCTTTCCTGACAATATCAATCCAATTCTGAAGATTTTCAAGAGTTGTTATCCTTGTAAGGTCAAACATTAACAATGCTCCTTTTGCTCCAAGCACGTAACTTTCCAATAAGAAACGAAATCTCTCTTGGCCACCAAAATCCCAGAGCTGGAGAGTGCAATGCTTTCCATCTAGATCAAGTTCTTTTAAATGGAATTCCACGCCAATAGTCATCTTTGTTTCAGCACTAAAGGTTCCTTCAACGAATCTACGTAAGAGTGTGGTTTTACCTACCCCTCCATCTCCTGCTGTGAGAATTTTTAATATATACTTAGCTGGCACGATTCTTCACATTTATACTTGAATAAGATTATTCTCTTCTTGATTTTTCGGCGATTAGTCTTAAAAATTACTTTTCTGGAGTTTAATATTAAGATTACTAAATTTTTATGTTATAATAATAATCAAAAAACCTATTAATATTCTTTTTTAAAACGATATTTTGAAATTAATTGAATTGAATAATAATTTTTTGTTTTTGTTGTTTTATTGTATTTTCGAATTTAAATCAATAAAAAAGAATTTAAAAATAAATTTTATTAATTTCGGTATAATAATAAGTACAAGTCTTTTTTTAGAAATATTAATTGATATACATATAAGGTGATTAAAATTGAGAATGAAAAAGAAAGTTCCAACTGAGGAACAATTAAACAAATTAAAAATAAAATCATGGGGAACATGGAGTAAAGAAGTTAGTGAATTTGATTGGTCTTATGGTGATACCGAAACTTGTTATATTTTGGATGGAGAGGTAGAGGTAACCGATTCAGATACTGGAGAGAAAATCGAATTTAAAAAAGGTGACCTTGTTCAATTTGAAAAAGGGTTAAAATGTGTTTGGAATGTGAAACGACCAATAAGAAAATATTACAGTTTTGATTTAAATTTTGGTGAAATTGATTAAGTAAATCTAATTTTTTTATTTCTTTTTATTCTTATATCTCCTATTCAATCTATTAGTAAATCTATAAATATATTTAGAAATCAATATTAAAAATAAATATATTTTTAAACGGATTTATAATGGAAAATAATTTCAAAATTGATTTGGGAGCTCTAAAGATTGATCAATTGGGGTTTGTATATAATGATATTAAAAAGCAAGCTGGATTAATGAAATCTGTTTTTAATCTTCCTAACTTTATCTTTTCCGGTCCAAAAAGTCATTCTTATATATATAATGGTAAAGAATCTGAAGTAATACTTGATATTGGAATTAGTCGAATTGGGAATACACAGATAGAGCTTATACAATTGATAGATGGTGAATGTATTTATAATGAATTTCTGGCTCAAGGAAAAGAAGGACTGCAGCATATAGGGATATATGTTGAGGATATTGAACAATCAATAAAAGATTTTGATAATATGGGTATAAAACCGATTCAAACAGGTAGAGTACTTCGACATATTTTTGCTTATATGGATACAACAGAATTCTTTGGAATAATCATTGAACTTTTGGAGTTAATGAAAAGAAAAAGAAAGCGCTAATTATATAATTTAGCAAAAAAATTATAAAAATCTCTGTTTGTCTTTATGTTCTTTTACGGAAATTTCTCTTTCACTAAGTCGATTAAGCTTTACCAATGTGTCTTTAATTGCCTTAATTTCTGCTCTTGTTGTAACCTTAAAATCTTTTAAATTATCAAGAATTTCTTTTTCACTAAACCCTTTGTTATAGACTTCCTTGAATTTCGCGATCGTTTTTTCATGATAAAAAATATATTGCTTATTTAAAAACACAATTAATGATTCTTTTTTTTCTTGTTTTTGTGAAACTTCAAACATGTCATCCTGTATTTTTTGTAAAGGCTTCTTAAATTTTCTTGCAATTAACTCGTCTTCAATTTTATAGTATTTTCTCAAAAATCTATTAAGTTTTCTTTTAAACAATAATCTTGGAATATAGGATAATAGAAATAGTACTAATGTTATACCGGACATCCAAATAGCGGCTATTGTATTATAAATCGCCACAATTAAGATAATCGCCACAAGAAAAAGAAACCATTTTCTTCCAATTGTTTTTATTATAACAATATACTTTTTTGGCAAGATTTCAGAGTTAGATTTATTCCGTATTAATTAAAAATATAATTTATTGCTTAAAAACTTAATTTTAGATAATTCCAAAAAGGTAGATCGAGTATAACCACATAAAAAAGCGTGTCCGGGTATTATCCTTGTATGCCATGACCGTAAGCAAACTTACAGTTTGTAGTTTCCCATAGATCGCAACTAAAGTACTATCTACAACGCGAAACAAGTTTAACTTCCGGGTTCGGATGGTTCCAGCGCAGTAGCGAGTCGCTACTAATTTATGTGGTTATAAGCTATATTTTGAACCATTTTATAAGGCCAGTTATTTTATAAGAAAATACTTACTTATATATGGTTACAAGTAAATAGGAAAAATTAAAGCTAATAATTAAACTTTTCCATAAAGAACATTAAATTTAAAAGGTTTAATCAAGTAGGATATATGTTTTTATGTTATTTCAAATAATTTTCCAAGATACTCAATGGTACCAATTTCTATTGAATGGTTTTATTACCTTAATAGGTAGAACCCTTGATATATTAAGTACAAGATATGTTACTAAAGAATTAAAATTAGAGACTAATAGAATAGCTAGACGAGTAGGTTGGAAAGGCATGCTAATTTTACAAATTCCAATAATTATCCTTGGTACATTGGATTTTTATTTAAGTTTCTTTATATTCTGGTGGAGTCTTTTTTTATTTGCCAATAATATTGAGGGAAGTTGGTATGTAAAACAAGCCGGTGAGGAAGCATACCAAAAAGAAATTAAACAGAAACTAGATAAGTCTAAAACATGGAAAATTATATTTAGTGAATTATCTTCATTTTTAAAATTTACTCTTGCTGGAACATCTATTCTTATTTTTTTATTTATTCTTAATGATTTTATTGCGGTTTTTTTAATATCATTAGCATTAATTATCCAAGGCGTATTTGGAACCATTAGTTCTATATTATATTTATTAGACTTAAAGAAGGATAAAAATAAGCGTAAATGAATAAAAAAATATAACTTTTAAACCTCATATCTCTCTAATTAACCGTTCGCTTTTTTTTAACCTATTATATGTAATATAACCGAATATTCCTATAACTCCAATAATGGTAGTAAAAGAAATCATTGATAGATAATGCATTAATGGAATTGGTATTATTAAAGTAAAGGATAAATTTTGGAAAACACTCGTATTATTGGCATAGTCTCTTACGAAAATTAAATAAAAATATTTACCCGGAGTCAGCTTTTCAGTTTTAATTGATAATAAATCTTTATTTTCCGTAATTTTATTTGAGGATCGATAATATGTATAGTCAGTAAAATTATTTTTTGATAAATATACGTATACACTTTCCAAACCTGATTTATTATCATAAGCTTCAATGTTGAATGTAGTTATAACGGAAGTTTTAGGATTTTTAGGTTGATAATCTACTCCTAATAGCTGCGGTTTATCATTATCTGGGAGTGCTGTAAAATTGAAATAAGAAGGTTTTAAATTGTGTCCTGTAATTGTCACATTATATAGCTCATTTGCTTGAAGTGGAACACGAAATTTTACTAAACCATTGACATCTGCATATGCAGTATGATATTTTCCATCGAAAGATGTGATATGGACTCTAGCATAAGGTACAACTTTGCCATTTATATCTCTAATTGTGGTAGACACTAATTGCCCTTCATATACATCTTCGGTAAATGGATTTAATGCAATCTTTGGTTTATTAGTATAGATATCAAGCTCAGGATCACCTAATAGACAGTAAGTTAAAAGTTGTTTTCGTTCAAAATCTAATGCTGTTGAGCCAAAACTCTTGGTATAATAATCACTATTCATATATGCAACTTTTGAATCATAGAGAGCCCTTCCTTGTTGGAACTTTTTGTTAATAAAAAATTCTTTCCAGAACAATTTTGCATTTCCGCGATTCAACATTTCAAGTTCATAGTCATCTTCAAAATACCATGTAACTCTTAATCCTCCAATTGCTCCAATTGCGCCACCATTATCTTTTTTTATTAAGACTTCACCAATACTACCATCACTATAATCATAACTCGACGTTGAACAAGCATCCAAATACACTAAAGAAGGCATGTGATCATTCATACTAATACTAGCATCTGATGAGCGATAACCAACTGCAGAGGGATTTCTGTAATAAGCTGTTGGAATACCATGGCCTGCCATTAAAACTGTAGAATATCCATTATTAAAATTATTTCTAAGGTTTACTTGCGTAAGATTGCCTGCTTCTTCTACTAAATGGGTATAGTTTAGTTCATATTTAGCATAATTTTCTATTATAAAACTTGTTAAGCGACTTTCGTATTCTCCATTAGGATCAGAACCACTCGGATAATCAGATATTCCTCCTGCTAATAACATACTATTCATCCAATTTCCAATCAACGGTTCTTTCTCATATTTCAGTGTTTTATTTACCATAATTTCAAGTTCCTGAGGGGTATTTGCAGGAAATCTCCCTACATAAACTTCTGGATCCCAAGAAATTTCATCTACTCCATATGCATTATCCGGATCATCTGGATTATCTGGATTAACTGGACTCTCGCCCCAATTCCCATCACCGTCACTGTTCCAAGTACCGTTAAGATCTGCATAATAGTAATCTGTTGGCTTATATGACTCCCCACCAACTGTTTCAGTTCTTCCCTCCCCCCACCTTGATACATCAGGATTATATACTTTCCTAATTGGAATTAATTCCCCTTGAGCATTATCAATATCTCCAGCTAAAAGAACCCACCTTATATTTTCTCTATTATAATACCATTTAATCATATTTCGAATTTTTTCAGCATTATCAATACCTCTATATAAACTGAAATTACTCAAAATAATAGTTTTTACACCTTTATCATTTTTCCATTTCATCAAAGGGGTGACTGCATCGATAAAACTTTGATTATCAGGAGTAATTATTAACATCTCTATTTTTGGATTATACCAGAGATCATTTAATGAAGAATAATCGA
>JBHLNS010000092.1:0-4994 GCA_048941285.1 Promethearchaeota archaeon | reverse complement strand
TCTATAGATATCGATTCAGCTTTATTTTGCAAATTAACTTCCAAAATACCGGTTTGTGAAATTTCCATAACTTTTTTCCAACCCTTAATAAATTTTGTATGGTTAATTACACAAAATACACAGAAAAAGCGATATTTATACTTAATCAGTGTATTAATTGTAATTCTCTATTACTTAATATTACATTGATTACAATTGATTTAAAAATAATACATAACTTGTTTTTATTTTTAGAATTATTTATTTAATAAAGCGTTCGTTTAATAAAATTAAGTCCTTCAAAAGTGCTCAAATAACGAAATTTAGAAAGAAAAAGAGATCCTAAAATATTTAATATGAGTTTTATAAGATTTAAGTTCAAATGATGTATTTTTGGTATTTTAAAACCAAACCTTAATTATATTAAAAATAGCAGGAAAAATTAATAAAAATACCAAAAATTTCCCATTAAAAACTAATATCGAATCTTTTAATGTTTCCATATTCTTTCTTATTTAGAATCAAAATCATAAATAATTTTCAATATATTTTATTGAAGCTCAAAAAATCTTAGAAATAAATATCAACTAAACTTTTAAAAGTAAGTATCAAGTAGGCAATAATATAAATCTCTGTCCATCTATCCAAATAGATCTAAATTATATTTTAATTATTTAACTTTATTTTAGTATAAGTTAATAAATTGCACAAGTAATAAGATTTAAAAAATAAATTAACAGTGTTTATCCTGATTGCATATTTTATTTTATACAATTTTTATCCTTAAGTGTAAAACACAAGCATTTATATTAATATGTTACTTAAGTTACATTGTATTACTAATTAATACAAACACTACAATAAAAATTTTGCTAAGGTATCATAAATGAGTCGAGTTCCCTCTCAGAAACCAAATTACCAGAGAAATGATTCCTCAGATAAGCAATTTAAATCCAATTTTTCTACGCACGTTATCACTGTTAGAATTGATGAAGAATTAAATAATCATATTGAAAAGATTCGTGCGAAATTAGAGATTTCTAAGGCGGATTTAATTAGAAATTATTTAGAGATGTCAAGATTTATTATTAAACAAAAGAGTTCAATAAAATCACTAAATGATCGAGATTTCTTAATTATTAAAAGAAGTTTTTTAAGAAAATTAATTGAAAAGCAAAATGAGGAGGAACAAATTAATTTAGGCAATAAACTTGCTAACTTTGTGAATGATATAGCAAGAATTAATGGAAAATTAGACGATATTCATTATAAATTGGACTTTTGTGATAGTCTTGGATTATTTCCAAAATTCATTGATGATGAAAATTATGTATTGATAGATAAAAAATTTGGACCGAAAAAATTTGTTGAAGCATTCATCTGGCGAATATATAATCAAACTTCAGATTTTAATTTTGACTGGGTTTCATCTAAGATTGAAGCTCAAAGCAAAATTAGGACTGCATATAATAACAAAGTTCAACCTGTTGAACGATCATCCTCTCATTATTCATTTGAATATGCTAAAATTCTGGAAGAAGAAGTAGGATAAAAAGTATTAAGATTAACTTTTATCTATAATTTCTTTTAATCCTAAAATAGGAACTATTATTTTATTTGGTCTGAACAAAATTTCATAATTTAATTCATACAAAGCTCTCTCAATGTAGAAATATGTAATTAATATATAGTTGATTTCTAAATCTTTTAGTATCTTTCCTATTAGTTTTAATTCCCATACATTAAGAACATTAAGAACTATATCTACAATTTTTTTTAATGGTCTAGCAGCTCTTCTGAAGTAAAGATTATATAGAATTTCTTCTGGTACTTCATATCTATCTTTTCTAATTATTTTTTCTCCAATAAATTTGAGTAAACTGTTAAACTTAATATAACTTAATGCTCTTAAAAATGAAGCTAAGTCTTTTTCTATAGGGAACTTACTTTTTTTATCTGCTAAAGAAAGTTGTGGGTCGCCCTCGAAATCAATAAAATAAAAATTATATTTTTCATCAATAATATTATACAGAATTTGCTCCATGTGTAAATCTTGATGAACTGGTTGAATTTTAATTTGGGGTGTCTTAAATTCAAAACGAAATCTTTCGATAATATCTTTGATATCTATAAGTATTGAACTTATTTTTGGTAGATTGAAAAACGCACTTTCAGGTTGTTCATTCATAGTATTCATTAATTCTGAAATCATCGAATTTAATCTATCTGTATAATTTTTAAGAAAAATTATACTATCTACTGATTCCAAACCATAGTCTTCTGTTTCAGGCAGAATTAAGGATTTATGTAAACTCTTAATATAGTTTCCAATTTCTATAGATACTTTCAACGTTTCCTTACAATTTTCTTTAATTAATTTAGAGACATTTGATTTGGTACTATACTTAGAATAATCTTCATCAACTTCTTTGAATACAGTATTAATCATATTATTAAGCTCGTTCCAATATATATCACCTAAATTTCCTCTATTGGGAACATTTTCAAGTATTCCAATAGTCTCTTTATCTCGTACTTTAATTGTACCATATATTTTTGGAGCGTTTGGAAACTTATTTTTTACTAAAACAAATAAGATTGATGGTTCTAAGCTTACAGAATAATCCTTATAAGATTTTAATACATAAGAAGTTACTTTTTGATCTGGATCCCTTTTATTAACTAAATTTAATGAATACAGAATATTAGTGGTATTTCCTCCACCTAATTGATTAATGGAGAGATCATATCGATCTGTGTATATTCCTGCTTCACTTAAATTCTGTACTTTTTTCATATTTATCTCATCTTCAAATTGATTAGTATAAAGAGTTAATTCTAAATTTAATGAAGGAAATTTTTCCGAAATACTTGCATCAAATAACATTTTTTTCCAAAAAAAAAGGCAAAATTCTGCTTCTAATAAATTAAGTGTAACAACTTCTTGTTTATTTTCAGTACTAATGACCAATTTTTTGCTAAAGGTATTTTCAGTAAGTTTCAAAATATTTGAATGAGTTTTTTCACTAAAATCTAAGAAATCTTCAATTTTTTCGTAATAGATTAATGGAAGAAAATAAGTTTTGGAATAACCTGAAGTTTTTACCTCAATAATAGTTAAAAAAATTCTTTCAGCAATAACTTCAAAATATTGCATTTGAATATCAAACTCTAAATTTGATAAAGCTGATTTATCCCCAAACCATCTTCTTGAGAGTAGCCAACCTTTAAACTCATTTGAATTACAAACACCTTGAATCACATTTTTATCAAAATAACTTAACATAAAAACCAATAATTTTCAATTTTGAGTATTATAATTAGTTATCTTTTATAGGTAAAAATTTTTACATATATTTAAAACAAAAAAGTAAATGCATACAAATGAATGAAAAAAGCATTAATCTCCCTATAGTTTTCCACTTTCATCAACCTGTTGATAATTTTGAATGGGTATTTGAGGATGTTTATAAAAAATCATATAGCCCACTTATTGATAACCTTTTCCAATTTGAAAAAATTAGATTCACGCTCCACTTTTCAGGTAATTTATTAGAATGGTTCCTAAAAAAAAAGCCAGAGTTCATAGAAAAGTTAAAAATTATGGCTAAAAGGGGCCAAATAGAAATCATTGGCGGAGGTTATTATGAGCCAATTTTTTCTATAATCCCATATCGCGATAAGATAGCTCAAATAAAAAAATTAACTGATCTGATTAAAAAAGAATTTGATTTAGAAGTTAAAGGTGCTTGGTTGTCAGAAAGAGTATGGGAACCGAATTATCCTTCTTTTTTAAGCGATGCTGGTTTAAAATATGTTATCCTTGATGATAATCATTTTAGATCTACAGGTATTACTGAACAAGAGACTTTCTATTCATATATAACTGAAGATGAAGGAAAAACATTAAGAATCTTTCCAATTAATGAAGAATTGAGATATTTAACTCCTTGGAAGCCCACATACATGTCAATTAATTATCTGAAAAAATTTGCAGATGAAAAAGGAGATAGATGCGCGTTATTAATCTCTGATGCAGAAAAAATGGGAGTTTGGGGAACCACATATCAAATCTGTTATATAGAAGGTTATGGTCATCAAGAGGGAGATGGAGGTAAACCTTTTATTCCCGCCTTTTTAGAGCAAATAATAAATAACCCTTGGATCAAATCTTTAACTCTTTCTAAATATATGGACCAGTTTCCGGCGAAAAATTTAGTATATCTTCCTACAGCTAGCTATGATAAAATGGAAGAATGGGTTTTACCTACTGAAATTCGCAAAAATTTTAAGACAATTCGAAAATCATTGAGAGAAGATGATGAAAAGAAAGAAACATATCAATTTCTTCGTGGTGGATTTTGGAGGTATTTCTTGGTTAAGTATCCAGAATCTAATAATATGCATAAGAAGATGATTTATATAAGAAACAAGCTCATTAATGTTGAAGAAAGTTTATTAAAAATTCAGAATGAACAATTAACTACTGTGATCTTAAAAAAAATTGCTGATGCTTGGGATGAGATCTATAAAGCTCAATGCAATGATTGTTACTGGCATGGATTGTTTGGAGGAGTTTATTTACAGTTCTTAAGATTTTCAGTTTATACACATTTAATAAATGCCGAGAAGATAATAGACGACATAAATATATTAATTAATCCAAAATTGAAATCATATATTTACATAACACCAATTGATTTTCTTAAAGATAGTAAAACGGAATATTTAATTGAATCCGATATACTGAATATATACATTAATCCTAGTGATGCTGGCTCTATTTTTGAGTTAGATTACAAACCTAAGTCTTATAATTTATTAAATACTTTAACCAGATGGCCAGAAGCTTATCATGAGAGTAAAAAATTGGATACCAAACAAGTTTTAGTTGATAGGTTTAAAAAGAACTTACTTCGGCTCAGAATTATACATAATGATGTAACGCTTGAAGATCTTCATGCAGATCAATATTATGAGTTTGGTAACTTAGCTGATGAAAGCTTCAGGGTAAC
>JBHLNS010000050.1:0-22300 GCA_048941285.1 Promethearchaeota archaeon | reverse complement strand
GTAATTTTTTATTGATTTTTCAATTTCTTATATAATTTATTAACTTGAGTACAACCTGTATTACTTCCATCTTCAGCATTTGCGAAACATCTTTTCTCGGGGTTTTTAGTGAATTTTGCACAACCCCAACACCATAATTTATTAAAAGAAATATTTTTTTTCTTATTTATTGCACGAACTTGTTCGCATATATCTAATGCTTCATCAAATTCTAATCTCAATTTACTCATTACTTTTATCACCCTTTATTTTGTTTTATTTCATTATTAAATTTTTTTTTTAAAATTTTATTTTTGTTCAAATATTGAGCAAAATACCAGCCCAAAAATCCTCCCATAACTCCCTGAACTATTGAATATGGTATCAGAAAGTAATCATATGTAAGAAAATCATCAGTTCCTGGGAGATCCAATCCCGATTTATAAAGCGTAGTTAAAGCTAAAATACTTAGTAATATTATGATGATTGAAGAGATAAATGAGGAAATTAGAACTGCTTTTCTCTCGTTTTTAGCAGGCTTAAATAGCCATAGAGATAGATCTATACATACCCCATATCCAACATAGATTAAAGCCCAATATACCGCACTCCAAGGAGAATTTAAAGTATTCTGCACCTGCCATTCTATTACGAGTTCAATAGGAATTCCTATAAGCCCATTTATTCCAAAAATGAAAGTCGCTGTGCCTTTTGTTTTCAAATTAAATAAGAAAAAATATATAACCATCATTAGAAAAATTAATACAAAATATAGATAAATATATCCAATTCCTATCCATACAATGTCAAAAAACACTGTAAATATACCCGTTAAAATGGCTATGAGCAAAAAACCAATGATATTTAAACCCAAGGATCGTTTAGTCCAAGGTTTATACCAACTAGAATTTTGACTTTGACTCAATATAATTAATTCTTTCAATTTTTTTACCTCCTTTTAATTATTTGTAGCATTATAAGAGAAACAGGATAAAATTTCACTGTTTCTCTCACGTAATGCGAGAGGTTTGAAATATTTAAAGTCTGTGGCGATTTCAATCCCATTTATAGGACATAAATTTTGAAAAAAATGTACAGTTTCAAAAAAATAATTAAGGAAAATGGACATTAATTTTAGTAATACTAAAAAATGATTGCCATCTGAAAATGGACGATAAAGATATAGAAATTCTAAAGTTGTTGCTTTTTGATGGACGAATGACTTATGAATCAATTGCGAAGAAAGTTAAATTAACTCCCTACTTAGTTAAAAAACGGATTAATAATCTTGTAGACCTAGGAGTAATAATGAAATTTACGACTAATTTAAATTTTTTAATGTTTCAAAAATCAGTATGTTATACACTTGTTGATGTAAAACAGGGTGTCGATCAGCAAGAGTTAATTGAACGCATTGGAAAGTTGGATGAGGTTACCGGAGGGGCTATTTCTCTCCAAAATAAGATGCAAATTATACACACATATTCTGACGATTATCAATTCAAAAAAAACCTTGAAAAATTGATGCAATTTGAAGAAATTGAAAACACTGAAAATTTTATTCTACTCATTCCACCATCTCTAAACTTTAAAAGTGAGAGGTTAACTAAGATAGATTGGAAAATAATAAATTCAATTAAAGACAATTGTAGAAAAACCGACGTTGAAATTGCAACTGAGTTAGAAATCTCTTCTAAAACTGTGAAAAGAAGGTTAAATTATCTGCGGGAAAACAATATTATCATTTTCATGATAGACTTAGATACAAGTGCTGCGGATTTCTTATCATACCTTTTAATTGTTAAATTTCAGAAAATTGCTACTGAATCTTTGAATAAAGTTATGAAAACCGTAAAAGATTATTTTTATATGTGGCGAGTTGCTAACCAAGAAGCATTCATATTTACAGTATTTATTGATAAATTGAGAGAAATTGATGAGCAAGTTAAAGAAATAGAAAATATTCAATACGTTAAAGAAGTAATTGGTTTTGTTCCTACGAAGATGTTTTATTTTGAGAGTTGGATTGATGATTTAATTAAAAAGAATCTAAATATGTAATTTAGATTTTATATATTAATAATCTATATATGAAATCTACCATTAATATGATCGAAAATAGTAGGAAATTTGTGTGGTTATATAAGTGAGTATTAAAACTTTTAAGGACTTAATTAAGGAAGTTCATGACAAGGGTATTTGTCAAGAGTGTGGAGGCTGTGTAAGTTTTTGCAATGCCATTGAAAGTGAAATTATTGGATTTAAAACTTCTAGTGGCCCACCGGAATATATACATGAAGATCAATGCCTTGAGTGTGGTATATGCTATTTTATTTGTCCACAAACCCATATTTTAGATGATGAACTTAACATGATTTACGACTTTACAGAATTTGCTTCAATGCCTTTAGGACACATTAGAAATATTTATATTTGCCAAACAAATGATGAAGAATTTTTAAAATACGGAACTGATGGAGGAGTAGTAAATACATTAATTAATTTTCTATTAGAAAAGAGAATGATTGATGGAGCAATTGTGGCAAAAACTGAAGCCGCATTTTCGAGAGAAGCCAGTGTCGCTAAAAATAGAGAAGATTTAATTAATTCATCAGGAGTTAAATTAGATTTAGCACATCAAGTAACAGAGATGCAAAAATTCCATACTTATACTAGTTCTATTAAAGAATTAAAAAGAGTTAAGTTTGATAGACTAGCAATTGTAGGTACTCCTTGTCAAATTTATACGGTTAGATGTATGCAAGATTTAGGAATAATACCATCCCAGCATATCGATCTATGTATAGGTTTATTTTGTTATGAGAATTTCTTTTTTGATAAAGAAAAAGGAGAACAATTCGAAAAAGATTTCAATGTGAAATTTGTTGATATTGAGAGGATTAACATAAAGGAAGATTTAATCATAAAGAAAAGGAATGGAAAAGTCATCCATATTCCTTTTAATAAATTAAATAATTATATGCGTTCTGCTTGTAATGCTTGCAACGATTTTACTAATATATATGCTGATATTTCATTTGGTGGATTAGGATCTCCAGATAAATTTACAACAGTTATTACTCGAACAAAGAAAGGAGATGAAATTTTTAAGAAAGCACTTAAGGCGGGTGTTATAAGACGCGAAGATATTGATCATAAGCGTTTAACCGAAATAAAAGAGTTGCTAACAAAGCTTTCTAAACAAAAAATCATGCGTAAAGACTCCTTTATGAAAAGAGAATAAATTTGAACAACAGTACTATAGTTTTAAGATTTATTAAAATAAGATTAAAATATATATTTGAATTTTAAATACAGTAGTGGATTTAAAATTGGTATCAAATCATAAAAGAGGTGTCGGCGAAGAACATCCAAATGGACATATTATACAACTTTCTGCAGCTATCATTTTCTTTCTTATATGGATTTTAGATTCTTTTGTTTTCATGGTAACAATTTTTATTGCTAGATATATTCCATTCAGTTTAAGGATTATATTATTTTTAAGTTTCTTAGTATTAGGTTTTTTTTTAATATTCAGAAGTGGTCATTTATTGTTTCATAAAGAAGATACTCCTTCTAAGTTAATAAAAACAGGGCTTTACGCTCATATAAGACATCCGTTATATCTTGGTGTTCTTCTAATATATTTAGGGTTTGTAATTTTCTCAGTTTCGTTAATTTCGATTTTTGGATTTATAATTGTTTTTATTTTATATAACTGGATTGCAACCTTTGAGGAGAGGGATCTTGAAAAGTTGTTTCAACAAGAATATTTAGAATACAAGAAGAAAGTTAATAAATGGATTCCATTTATTTAAAAAAAAAATGAAAATCAGTATTAGATTGGAATTTTTTATTTCTCAGCAACAGTTGTAAATTGAGAGGATCAAAATGTTTCATTTAATTGATAATAAAATCCTTCATTTTTTATAATTTTTAACATACCGTTCCTTCTAAAAATATTGAATAGCTTTCTCACTTCTAAAGGAGGTATTCCATAATTTTCAGCTATAATTTCAATCATAAATTTAGGAAATTTCTTATAGCTTTTTTGTAAAGAGTGAAGTGCTTCCAAAAACCTTCCAGAATAATCTATTTCAGATACAACCATTCTCCTCAACTTTAACTGTTAGAAAAAAATTAAATTTTAATACTTTTAATACTCTTAATTCTATTAAGAGTATGATTTATCGTATATTTAAAGGTTAGCACAAAACGCAATTAATGTAGTGATAAACTGTCAAATTACATATATAATGTTTAGTCTGCTTATTATGTAAATTAGTCAAAACCCTGATTTCTTAGCATGTCAAAATATTATCTTTATTCATTAAATTTTTCTAATATTTCAAGCTTTCTCAATTTGATACTATCAAAACCTAATTGTTGTTCAAAAAAGAAATCGAAAGGATCTTTAAGGTCTTTCAGGATTTCTTTAGAATATAGATGTTCAAATAAATATTCCCCTTTTTCTGTTAATTTGATAATGCCGATTTTTGATACTGATAAATAATTTTCATTTAGAAGATCATCTATTACGGAAATAATTCCAATTTCTTTAAATAAATATAAACCAAAATAAGCAAACTCGGTGTAAACTTCTGCTCCTTTATTTAAGGATTTTTGAAAATATTCAGAAAGGAGTTCGGGTGTATATTCTAAACTCGAATTATCATTGTAAACAGAAAATATCCATTTTGTGATGTATTCACTGAAATTCTTTTCATATTTCATTTGGAATTTTTCAAATTCAATTTCCTCTTCTTTCGAGGTAATTATCTCACGGATTATTTCAATAACTTCTTTAAATATTAGGAAACAAACAAAAATTGCAATAATTGGATCACAATAATGAAGTAATGGTATTCCAAGAGCAGATCCGAGATTTGATAAAAGCGCACCTATAATAATACTAATCGATAATATAATATTCACTTTAGAATCTATTGCACTTGCTATTAATGAAGTGTTCCTATTTTTTTTCCCTACAAAATTTTTCAATGTACGTAAATAGGTATTTAGAAATACAGATACTATCGCGATAATCACGATATATAAGGCATTGGAAATAGGTTCGGGGCCGAAAATTAGACTTTGAATTGAATTTATTACAATAGAAACTCCTGTAAAGGTCATTAAGCTGACTATTATTATGTTTGCTAGTTTTTCTTTTTTAAATTTGATACCAATTGCAATCAAAATTACCGCAGTACAATCGAGGAAATTTTCAAAGCCTTCTGCGAATAATGATTCTGAATTAAAAAATCCTATAACAATTTTGAGAAGGCTTAGAATTAACAAACCTAAAAATGATCTTATCAATACACTTTTTCTATTTAAAATTCTTGTAAAATTTCTCATTTGGGTTTTTAATGCTTCATTCCATACATCCCCTTGCTTTTTACCAAGCTCGTTAAGATATACTATATTATCTTTAATATCTGCATACCCAAGTGCACAAAGATAATAAATGCTCGATTTTGCTGTTCTTTCATTAAAATAAACGTTTTTAGTAAAAATATTAAAAATTCCATTGATTTTGTTCATTAATTCTGTAAAATCGAGTTCGTTATTTTTTTCCTTAGTTAAATAATATAATGCAGCATATTCAATCCTATTAATTGGAAAAATTTCGTACTTTCTTCGGTGAGAAGTCACTGCAACTATTCTAATTAAAGAGTTTATAGTCAATAAAACCATACAAATCAATGATATATAAAAAATAAAACTAAACTCAATTAAAAGAAAGGTTTGATTAAGGGTTTGAAGAAATAAAGCCATAAGTATATAAAAATACACAAAGGCTAGATAAAAACTTATTAACCCCCGATATACTTCTTTTATGTGAAATTGTTTGAAAAGTGCATTTAAACCTTTCGTTAAATAATGTCCTACAAAAAAAAGAGACATGACTGTTAAGGAAAAACTCCAGAGAAAACTTCCTGTTATAATAAATTCTATTATTATAAGTGTAATGGAGAGAATGAAATAGACAGAAAGTACTTTTTTCGTATCTAAATCCCAATTTAAAATATGAGTAATAATATGAGCAAAATTTAATACAACCGCTATGGTGATTAAAAAACTAAAAAAGATTGAATTGAATAAAAGAAATTCAACAAAATAAATTGAAGTTAAAATAATTGCTAAACCAACGCCTATGAACAAGTAACTCCATTTCATATTTCTAACACTTTAATTAGATATCTACTAATTATACATCAAAAGCCCATTCTCCATTTTTCATAATTGATTCTACAGTTTTATCTTCCAAAATCCCATCTACATTCATATCTCCCGTTCCAATCATAAAATCAAGGTGGATAAGGCTATTATTTCCCCCAGCAGCTAAGAATTCCTCATCAGTTAAGGTATCTCCTCCTTTCAGTGACTCTCTGTATGCTCGACCTAAAGCAATATGATTTGAAGCGTTTTCATCAATTAACATATTGTAAAAAATCAATCCTGATTGAGAGATAGGCGAACTATGAGGTACTAATGCAACTTCGCCTAACTTACGGGCTCCTTCATCTGTTTCAAGTGTTTTAAGCAAGAAGCCTTCGCCGATTTCAGCACTAGCTTCAATTATTTGGCCTTTTGAGAATGTTAAGCGACAATTTTCAATAAGAACTCCTCCATAAAACACAGGTTTACTGGTGCTTACAAATCCTTCAACTTTGTCCTTATGTGGCATAGTAAAGACTTCCTCAGTAGGAATATTTGCAGTAAATTCTATACCATTTTGCGCGATGACACTTCCGCCTTCCCAAATGTGGCCATTAGGTAAACCTATCATTAAATCTGTGCCAGGAGCTGTCAATTTTAATGCTACATACTGCTTTTCATTAAGGTATTTACAACGTTTAGAAAGATTTTTATTGTGCGTTTGCCAAGCGGTAATCGGATCTTCTCGATTTATGCGGCAAATCTCAAAAATAATATCCCAAAATTTATTTATTCGATCATTTTTAGGAAAATTAGGAAATAGCTTATCTGCTAAATTACTATTTGGAACTGAGACAACTAACCAATTAAATGCATTAGCCGAAAGTAGTTCACTTACTGGATTAAGTTGCTCATAAAATGATGTTTGGAACTTGGATATTAAATCAGGTTCTACTCCTTTTAGTAACTCAGGATTAGGGCTAAAAACAATAACATGAGCGTCCCCCGCTTTAGAAATATCATATCTAGCTTGAATTCTCCATTTTGGATATTCTTTTATTGAATCTTTAGAAGCATTCTGAAATCGTAGTAATCTTAATTGTTCGTCTCCCCATACAACATCAACTAAACGTGCTCCCATTTGGTATGCTTTTTTAGCAATAATTCTTACTAATGGAGCTGCTTCAAGAGGAACTCCATCAGCTCCAACAGTGGGACCTCCAATCAAAAGTCGCTGCCCAGGTTGGAGATTAACCCCAACTTTTAATATCACTTCAGCATATTTTTCTAATTTTTGCTCGAAATCAGACAACATTATATATAAATCACATTTCTACTTTTTATAAAGGTTATTTAATGTAGTTTTAATTATAAAGGAATTAGTAAAAATGACCGATTTCTTCTCATTTTATGATTTCTATATTCTTAATATTAATATAATCATATTTTTTCATTGAACATTTATAAGATGTGGATTTATGGTCTATGATTTGATAATTGTTGGAGGCGGTCCAGGTGGAGCTACTGCGGCTAAAGTTGCTGCAGAAAAAGGATTTAATGTATTATTACTTGAAGCTGCCCAAGAAGGGCGTTATAAATGTTGTGCTGGTGGAATTCCAGTAACTAATGAGGAATTCTCTCCGATCCCCCAAGGAGTTGGTGAACGTAAAATTACTGGAGGAGTTGTTGTCACACCTCAAAGTGGACCAATGGAATTCGATACAACATCAGAAAAAGATAAAGGTTACTGTATGTTTCGGACGGATTTCGATAAATATCTCTTAAATATTGCCCATGACACCGGGGTTACTGTTAAATATGGTTTTCGAGCTAAAAAAGTAGAGATCCATAAGGAAAGGATATTAATAATTGGTACAAAAGATTATCTAAGTAAATGTGTAATTTTAGCACCTGGTCTTGGGGGTGTTTATCTTCAAAGGAATCTTGGCCTGGAAGTACCACCCATGATAAATGGAATTCAAGCCGAATTTGAGATTCCTGAGTCTGTTATTACAGAACAATTCGGAAACCGAGTTTGGGAATTCTTTGATCGTACTATAAGCGAACATGGTATCGCTTGGGCATTTCCAAAGCGTGAGGCAGTAAGTATTGGTATATTAGGAAAAAATATAAAGATAAGGAATTTTGAATCATTCCTCAGTAATCCGTTAATAAAGAATAAACTTGAAGGAAGGGCAATGAAAATATTTGGAGGTCGTAAAATATGGGCTGCACCTATTCCCGATCGGCTAATTAAGAAGCCTTATCATAATCGCGTCATGATTATCGGTGATGCTTGTGGAACAGCGGATCCTATTTTATATGAAGGGATCTATCAAGCCCGATTATCTGGTAAGCTTGCTGTTGATACATTTTGTAAAGCTCATGATGAGGACGATTTTGGGGAAACAAGTCTAGCTCGATATCACGTTCTAATTCTAAAACATCTTTTTAATGAAGAATTGAGATATTCATATCGAATTCATACAATTTTATATCACAGCGGACTCTTAGAAAAAATTATTGATGCCGCCTATTCGATGGCACAAGAAGATCCTAAGATGATGCAAGCTATGATAGCATTATTTACAAGAAGCCAGACAAGAAAAAAGATTTGGAAGGCAATGCTATCCCACAAAGGGAAACTTATCAAAAAATTGGGAATTTCAAATAGTTTGCATTTGATTCCAACATTATTTCGTGCTTTAAGAATTTAATTTCTTGATAGAGGTTTCTTATTTATTTGAGCTTTCTATTTTCCATTGAAATCTTATTTGATGAATATCGGATTTCCTTGAGTTCATCTACATTTCCTGAAGGTAAACTTTTATTTGACAAAATTTGTTTAAACCCCTTAATTTTAAAACTATTAATTATTTAAATGAAGTTTTTTAAAAAAATTTTGCTTTTTTCTGCATATTTAATTCATAGGATTAATACCACGTCTCTAGTTTAATGAAAATTAATTAGAAACGAATAAATTAAGTTTATGTGCTATTTGATGGGGTTCTAGGTTAGTTTACTACTTCGCATTAGGTTCGAACTTACCTGTAAGTTATGCAGTATAAACTATAAATCGAATCTAAATGTTACTTAAATTAAACCTAATCAAAAAAAAAATGGAAAATATCATGCAGGAACTAGAAATTGATAATATGTATCAGAAAGCCTATATTAGAGCTAAGTGCTTTAAGGGGATATTTACTCATGATATTTCAAATCTATTTCATACAATTAGCAATTCCTTAGAACTAATTGAAATACTATTAAAAGATGGAATTAAAAAAGAAGAAATTTTGGAATATTTCAGACTTATTGCAGAGCAAATAAATCGAGGAAAGAAATTAGTAAGAAATATCAAATCTCTTTCAGAACTAGAAGAAGATGAAATGCCTTTAGAGCCGATAGATCTCTTTGAGACGATAAGAAATGCTATCGAATTTATTCAGGTAAATTTTCCAAAAAGGAAAGTTGTCATTGAGGTTCTCACTGAAGCTAAAGCAATCATAGTAATTGCTAACGATTTATTACTTGATGTATTTGAGAATATTCTGATGAATTCAATTATATATAACAGAAACGAAACAGTCCACATTGAACTTTTAATATCGGAAATGAATGAATTTGGTAGAAATATTATCAAATTAGAGTTCAAAGATAATGGGATAGGAATAGACGATGAGAAAAAAGAAGAAATTCTTCAAGAAAGGCACGAAAAAAGTAATAATTCTAAAGGTATGGGGCTTGGGCTCTCTCTTGCTGCTAAGTTAATTAATTTATGCGAAGGTAGGATGTGGATCGAAGATAGAATAAATGGTGACTCTTCCCAGGGCAGCAATTTCGTAATTTTGATTCCGAAAGCGATGCAAGAGGAATTGTATTACCCAATTTACCAACAAAAATTAATTTAAATTAATATTAACAAAAAAAAGTGAATTATAATTAACCAAACTGATAATAAAGGTCAAAAAAAAGTGAGGAAGAATATAAAATGGTATTCATACGTGGATCCATCTCTCGACGCTAAATTAAAAGAATTTATGGAAGAATTTAAAATTAAAAACCAAGCTAAGATCATAAGAGCATTCGTAGATAACAATATTGATTATATTAAAGCCGTTTTTCAGAAGAAACATTTAACTGGTCCAAAGAAGTATGATGAGAAATACTTCGGTGATTATATCAAAAAAGCTATTGAAACATATGAAGCAGGAAATGATTTTCATGAAGAATTAAAACAAAAGTTATCTCCTCTCAAGCTTTCAATTTTAATGTTGGAAAATCATCTTAAAGAGCCTGAGTTGTTGTCAGGAGTAATTAGTACTATTCAGAAATCTCTTGAAGAACTAGAAAATTCAGTAAAGCAACGTTTTGAGGAACCAAAATTAATCCGGTTTGTAAAAAAAATTGATATTTTATATGTAGAAGACAATGAATTAGAAAGAAAAACGGTGGACAACTTTTTCAAAACTCAGGGAGTAAATATTAAATCTGTAGAAACATCAGATGAGGCTTTATATTTATTAAACACAATGACACCTAAAGTTATATTAGTAGACATAAACTTGAAAACTAGTAAAATCAATGGAGATGAGTTTTGCCAGATATTAAGATCCAACGGCGAGTATAAATCGGTTCCAATAATTTTAATATCTGCCGTTGTTTCTAAAAATAAAAAGCAGGAAATTTTAACAAATACCGGAGCAGATGATATTATAATTAAACCTATTGAGAAATTAGCAGATTTGCATATCCTGTTTAAATATTTAAAAAAATATTAATAATTTTTTTTTTTTTTCTACTATTAATTGTAATAATTTTAACGTAAAGCTGATTAGTTAAAATTAGCTCCTTCTTTGCGTAACTGAGCAAATAATTCCTCTTTTATGCTTAGAAACGATTGGTTGTTCCAAGACATCATTTTTGGGTAAATTGAAGTCATGAAAAACTCAGGATCTATTTTATAAGTCTCTTTAACAATATGTAAATAATCTGAATCAGGAAGACCCAAGAATTCTTCACTTTTCCATAATGCTTTCAAAATAGCCCAAATATTCCTTCGCTTGAATTTTTCTAATTTTTCAAATTCATAAACTTCTTTAATACTCATTATGACTTCATTTACATCTCGACGTAAAATGTTAAAAATAGCAATTAAATCGTCTTCTCTTTTTGCGGTATTTGTGGGTTTAATTGCGATAGTACATTTTCGATTCTCGAGATTTAGAACATAAAGTATTATGTGTAAAAGCTTGCTCTTACCCAATCCAATATAATATTTGCTTGGAAATTGATATCCAAAAAGTGGTGTTGATTCAATAAGAGCATTCTTTCTTTCTTTTCGCTTGGATCCTCCCGTAAATATCCATAGTGAATCCGTCCATATAAACCATTTGGTGCTTTCACCACCTTTTACTTTAAGAAAACCTTGAGCAATTAGTCTGTAATTCGTAAGATAAATATCCCCATCACTTACGGAAATTGTAAGTGGGAATTTATCCATTTTGTACTTCCCTGATGATTTTTGTTCTAATAGTTCAGTTTGCTTTACATTCCCTTTACATTCATATATTATTTCCTCATCCTCAAATAAACAATATTTTGTAATAATATATTTTACCATCTCACGTCGTTTTTCTGCTCCAATGATTTTCCCTAATTTAACCATGAATGTTGTATAAAGTTCTTTCATAAAAAAATCAGGATTCAATTTGAAAGTTTCTCCGACAATTTCGAAAAATTCAGAATCAGAAATTTTCTGAGATTTGCCTTTAGCTTGTAAATCGAATAATATATTTAAAATTTTTTTAGTACTTGGTTTTGGTTTTTGAAACTCCTCTTTAATATTATTTATTACTAGATGCGTTTCATTCATTTTCGTTTAACTCTTTTTTTATTACATAAAATAGTGATTCATAAATTAATTAAAAATAATACGTGAATCTAATATATAAAAGATATTTTTAAAGGATGGTAGTGAAATCTCTAAATTGTCAGTAATTTTTGTAAAAAAAGGGTGAATTATTCAGTGTTTTATTCAAATTTTAGAAAAAATTAGGCTCAAAAGAGATACTATTAAATTAATTTAAAATAATAGGTTAAATCTGAAATAAATTCTTTAACTCTGTCATTAGATTTGGCCAACTTTAAAAAATTATTACTCAAAACAGTGAAAAATTGAAGAAGTTTTTAGGGTGTGTATTCAGAGTATTCTATTTTAAGATCTCTATATAATGGGATTAAGAATTCATGATGAAATTTTTTTTTATTACCAAATTAGAAATGAAAAATGATCCCATTTTTTTAACTTAAATTCTTTATTTTTTATTAATGCAAAATGTTGAACCATTGGAAAGGGCTTTAAGGAAAATAGAATCAATAATGCGGGAAAGATCCATCAATGAACTAGCATTCAAAAGAGAATATCTTACGGAAATTATCAGTGCTGATCTTTTAAAAATCTCTAATGATGATGGTTTACCAATTTTAAAGTCCTTTTTAATCCAATTTTTCAATTTACGGGGCTTCTTTATTAAACAGTATGGAAATTTGGTAAAATTTATTAAATTGCCCCTAGAAACTTTTATCGAAAATTTCTTTGGAAGTAATCCAGATATTCAAGGAGCGGCAATATTCAATCTCCAAGGATTTGCGATAAGATCAATTCTCCCGAGAGACGTAGATGAAACAATTGTCTCTGCAATGAGTGCAGCAATCATAAGCGTCTCTGAACGTGCTGTTGTAGAACTGAAACGAGGTAAATTAAAACGCATTCTAATAGAAGGTGTTGATGGCCTTATTATTTTGTCAAAGATCGGAGAAAATGTGATATTTTGTACATTGGTAAAAAGTGGAGCCTCTCTTGGTATGATTTTCATCGGAATTCAAACAATTTCAAAAGAAATATCTAGATATTTAGGAGAGACAGAAGAAAAAGCGGGAAATGAATTTTATTGTAAACATTGCGGGGCAGACCTTCCTGAAGGTGAAAATATATGTCATGTATGTGGAAATAAGGTTTATTAGAGCCAAAATAGATTCTGTATTTTTTTATTTAGAATATCTCTTACGCTCATCTTTAAAAATAGAAAAAAAAAATTAGAGAATTTTAATTATCACTCGCGTACTAAATAAGCAATGAAAGATCGAGACATTCCGGATATAATAAGTTGGGAATTAACTATTTTATATCCAGCCCTCAGTGCGTCGTTTACTTTTTCTTCAAATGTGCTCGAGAGAGCTCTTTTTTTATGAATATCCTTATTGTATTCTTCAATTACTACTTTAAACTCTGGTGGCATATTAGATTACCCATATTTTTATATATGTATTAACAATATTTATGGAGGATTTATTATGAATTTTTCAAAATCATACACATTTTTTAATTCGTTTAATTTAGCTAAAAAAAATGAAAATTAATAATTTAGTTGTAGATGAATCTTAGTAGCAGCTTTTAACTTTTTTCTCTTTCAAAAACCAAATAGAATGAAGCAGCTAATTTTAATTCCCAACCCTCTATTGCTTGTTTATTCAAAATATTTTCGAATTCTTTTGCATGTTTTGCGTTTGAGTAAATATTGTCAATTATTTCCACCTTATATTCTTTCAATTCTATTCACACTGACAATCATGATGGTGATTAATCTAAATTTGAGGTATTATTATTTAATTTTTATGTAATTTTTTGCTATACTTCTGATATGACGATGATCTGTACCACAACATCCTCCTAGGATTTGCATTTCTGAGTTTAAGTATAAATCAATCATTTTTTTGCTCCATGTTTTTGGATTTTCAGAATCTAAACTATCCAGTAATTCTAACTCTTCCGGACTTTTCGAAGAACCATTTGCTTGCAATCCTTTAAGTCTAGTTCTTACTAATTTTGTATTATTTGGCTCAGTATTAATCGCTTTTTTACAAGTAGTTGGATGAATGCAATTTAGCATATAAAAAGCAGGTTTTGGGGTAACCGAATTATCGATAATTGATATAGCTTCATGAAGGGATGTACCGTCTAGAATAGTTCCATCGGGGTGAATAACAAAACTTATAATGTATTCACAATGTGATTCTGCCATCGCTTTAGCTATGCCAAGTGCTTCTGAAAATGCTGGAAGAGTACTCGCTAATAAAAAATCAACTTCTGTTTCACTTAGCTGTTTTATTTGAGTCTTATGAAATTTATATGCCTCTCCGTTGGATAAAGCCTCTTTAGGATTATAAGCATCTCCCTTACATCCCACCAATCCTCCTATTAAAATTTTTATCATTTTTTGGTTAAACCGAGATCTAATTTGTTTTAAAAATTTAACACAATCAGCATTCACATTTCTATCTTTATATCCCGCATACTCAATACTTTCTGGGTTTGTGCGCCAAGTAGGTGCTAAATTGAGCATTGGGATCTTATATTTATATGCCACAAGAATGTATTGACTAAAAATTTTGTCTAAAATATTCCTGCCCTTAGCATCATAAATCATGGCAGCATTCTGAATATAGGGATTCATTTTATACTTAAACTCACGTTTAATCCTTTCAATTACTGCTCCTTCAGCTAGCACTAATGGACTTTCTGAAAGAAGCTCTTTTAATACCATCCTTAGAATACACTCTCTAAAATATTTGTAATTTGAATATTAAATGCGACTTAGAGGTTTTTTTAATATTAAATCTGTAAAATTAGTAAATTTATATTCCTAATTTTATATGAATTAAAAGGTCTTGATTGAATTTATATAAATATCTAGAATTTTTAATTTCTGAATAATTTGATATTGGTTGATTTTTTAAAAACAAAAATATTATAAACTCTTACGTAATTTAAATCTCGAAACATAAAGTAGGTATTAAAACATGTTTAAGAAAATAACAGATGCATTAGGAATTACCAGCAATAAAATTAGTGAGTTAATTAAAGAAAGTAAACAATACATTGATGCTCTACAAAATGTTACTAAAGAAATTAAAAACAATGTTACTGCATTAAAAAGTTATGCTGAAACGGAGACTCCTTCCTTAGGACAAGCTGTAGGCTCATTAGCTTCTACATTTGAAATTATTGATAAAGAAAGTTCGGAAAAAGTCAAAAGACTCCAAGAAGAATATATTGCTCCTCTAAATGAACTATTAATTAGCCTAGAAAAACTCCAAACTGAACAGAAGGAATCTCAAAAGGCTGTGAAAGAATTAGAAAAAGCAGAAAAGCATCTAAGTAAAACCCAAAGCAAACCAAAAGAAAAATTAAAGCCAAATGAAATACAAAACGCAGAAATAGAATTAAAAGCTGCCAAAGAAAAAGTTGCTAAGGAGGAAGCTGATGTAAAAGCAGCAACTGAAGAATTCAACAAAGTAAAATTAGAAACCATGCAAGAAATTCTTAAAAATATGGTAGATATTGAAACTATCTTCCATCAAAAGATTCTAGATTCTGTTGCAACTGTGCAAGCTAAAGCTGATGCTATTAAAGTAGAAGAAGAATCAAAAATCTAAACTATCCATTTTTATTTTTTTCATTTTTATTCCTCACATTTGAGGCTAATCCTTAATAGTCTTTTTATTGAAAGTTAAAAATTTTATTGTTGAAAAATTGATATTTATTTTAAGTTTACTTCAATTCCAACTTCATTCCTTCTTAAAGGAGGAGGAACAAATGGATCACTATAATTCAAAAAGAATAGACTTCCTTGAGTTTCAATATTATTCTCGTTTAACGTCCCTAATAATTTCTCTATGTTTTTTTCTTTCCTTTTGTGAGTCATTGTCCCATAAAATCGTAGAATTGCCACATTCCTTTCATCTTGGTTTTCCGTTTCAATATCGTCCATTAAGGGTGTTGGTGCATCTTTATCTTCATATTTTTTCGGTAAGTAAAAAACCATTTTCACTTTATTATTCTCTATAGCCTCCGTCAGGACTGGAGCGGTCATCGCAATCTTCTCTTTCTCCTTATTCTTTCCGAAGATATATGATGAAAGTTTTGAAAATGCATAGCTCGATGTAGATGCTCTTGTTGTTAAGATTTTTGATTGTTTATAATTTCGAATTTCTACTTTGTCTAACTTTTTTAATATGTCATATTCTGGTTGTTCCCAAATATGAGGTGATATCAACCCCCATGCAAACCAGATTGATAGGATCGCAAGAAGTACGATCAAAATTATAACTATTACATTCATAATTAATAGAGTCCGATTGAATAATAAAAGAGATCCGTTTATGAAAGATTAACAAAAAAGATAAGTATATAGTATTGAAAAATGCATTCTCTTCTTATGTTTATTAATTATAAACAGTAGAATAAACCAAGATTGAATCACATTTATATAAGGTTTTGATTATATTAATATCAGAAAATTAACTGTGAAATAAATTTTAAATCTTAATATTTTTAATAATCCTTTTTCGAGGTACACGTCTTGTCAATAAACAGGAATAATTTGTTAACTCAACTATTTAGTAATTTCTTAAAGATAAATAATGAAGTCGAAGCTATTATCGTTTCTGATCAAGATGGATTAATCATTGCTGGTGAACGTAGGAAAAATGTGAATATGGAATTAGTCTCAATCATGACTGCGATAGTCAATCCTGTTATAGAACGATTTCGTAATGAATTTTCGTATAAAAAGTTTGGAACAGCCAATTTTGATACAGAAAAGAATCGGATCTTATTTATTTCTATAACGGATGAAATAGTTTTGACTTTAGTTATTGAAAATCTTGGTTCAATTGAGAAAATAGCGCCCTATGCGTACTTTCTTGCAGAAAAAGTAGCCCAGATTCTCGTTGCAACTAACGAAGATTTAATTGAGGTATCGATTCCCAATTTTGATTATAAAACAGAAGGATATTATAGGAGCGATAATCAAGTATATCAAATTGGTCTAGAACCAGGGGGAGAATATAGGTTCAAATTCATTGTTATAGGGGATCATGAAGTGGGTAAGACTTCGATTTTAAGAAGGTTTGTAGAAGGAAGATTCTTAGTAGATTATCGTACTACTATCGGATTGAATGTGTTAAGTCATAACTTTGAATTTTTTGGTAATGAAATTAGCCTTTTTCTCTGGGATATTGGAGCTCAAGAATATTTTAAGAGATATCGAAAAGCATATTATAAAGGGGCTCAGGCAGCTTTCATTGTTTTTGATTTGACGAACAAAGATTCCTTTTATAATATAATGAACTGGTTTAATGAATTGAATGAATTTAAAGAACATGAAATATCGGTTGTAATTGTTGGAAACAAACGAGATTTAAAAGAGGAGAGAGAAATTGACCGTGAGGAAGCTGAAACCCTAGCAGAGATGCTCTCTGAAAAATATGATAAAAAAATTTCTTATATCGAAACGAGTGCTTTGTCAGGAGAGAATATTGAAGAAGCTTTTGGGATTGTATCATATCATTACATAATGTTAAGCAAAGAATTTGAGGAAACCAACTTAAAAAATAAAATTGTAAAGGAAATTACTTCAATTTTAGAAAACAGAACTTCACTTTCATTTGCGTTTATTTCAAGCGATAATGTGAACAATCCCGCTTTTAACCTTTTAACAGAGATAACAGATTTAGATATCTCTTCAAAGAAAGAAAAGAAAGATAGAGTTATCTATAAATACTCAAATGGGTTAATCTTAGAGAGTTTTAAATTCGATATTATAAAAGTTTCTGGTTCTGATGGAATATTTATACTTTTCGACGGAAAGAATAGAGATACAATTGATCCTGAATGGAATAACATAATATTAAGGATTATAGAAACTCTTAAGGATATCGCAGTAGTTTTAGTCATTGTAATAACAAAGAGGGACGTAAATTGGTCTAAAATGATGAGTGAGTTTAATTTTTACACGAAATTAGAAGAAAAACAAATCTCATATTTTATCTCTAAAATTGATTCCGAAATACGATTAGAATTATTAGAACAACTAAATCTTATGCTCAATACTATTATGAATCTTTAAATAAAAGGAAAAAAAAAAAGAGAGTTATTAATAAAAACTTTATATTTTACTAATTACCTATTAAAATATTCTTCTAATTTTTCTGTAATCAACCCTTTTTCTTTAAGATCATATCTTAATTCGTCAGTACTGTGAATGATTACTTCGCTTGATTCCAGAGTCTCTCGCAGAATCTCAAGTTCTGAGTTATTATATAAATCAATAATTTCTCTAAATGCAGTCTCATAAGCCCCTGTTAATCCAATTAATGACGTAAATAACTCATAGTGAATAATTCTGATATTTTCTTGAAATTGTGTTTCTATATTTGGAGGGATCTCAATTATTTGTGCTTCAATATTCATAGGCCATTTAATACCAACTATAATTAATAAGGTATATATACTATTGAAAGTTTGACATAATTTAGTGACCGTTGCATTCGACATATCCTCAGTAAAGATGATTTGGATTGATTTTATCTTCTCTTTAACTAAAGGATCGATATCTTCTAGCTGCAATTGATCAGCAAGTATTAAACCATGGATCTGAGTCTGAATATTTTCATATATATGAGGATTTGAGTAGTATTTAAATCCAATATCATCAAAATATTTGGTTAGCAAGTCATTTATACATGAATAAACAATTCCCACTTCTTCTATTACAAGTTGTGGTTCTATAGTGTCTAAAGTAGTATCTTCCTTAGCAACAGAGGACTCTTGATGTTCCATGTATCTCTTAAGGTTATTAGAGATAATTTTGCTTTCATTATATAATTCAAGCGCTTTTGAGTAATCTCCTGAAAGAGCAGCATTTTTAGATTCAATTTCATATTGATCTTTTAAATATTCAAGACCTTTAACTGCCACATCAATCTGTTTTTGGCGGTATAATTTTGCTTCTTGAGAATTCCCTAAAATCTCTTCAATTAAAATCAATTCTCCTATGAATTCTGCTGCTTTTGTGTATTTTTTGTTTTCTTCTAAATACCGAATGTGTTCGAGTAAGTTTTCTTCTCTACTGTTTAATTCACCATGACTCATTACTTTAAGTATATCATAATCTAATTGTGAAAGTTCTTCAGGAATTTCTTGAATAGTTTTGACCACTGGTTTCTTTTCTGGAATTTGAGAGAGACTTTCTTTTTTACTTTTCGATTTCTTTAGAACCACAATCCCTACTACTCCTCCTATAGCTGCTCCTATTACTACAAAGATAATCCAAATTGGAAATTCTGAGGGAGTAGTAGTCGCCTTTATTGAGAAACTCCCAGTTGAAGCAGTACTCTGATGACCTACACCATCAATCTGATATAAGAAGAAGTGATAAGTTCCTGGTTGAAGAGTTCCCGTAAATGTATAGGAGCTTCCTGTAATGTTAATCTCAAATACGAATCCTGGTGTAATAAAAGGATTAGCTTCATTATCTATAATCAACCTATATTTTAAGATCCCAGATGGATCTGAACCTTCTTCCCATTCGAATAGTAGATTACCGCTTACTTCTCCTTGAGGGAAACTTATTAAGTTCGGTGCTGAGGGAGCATTTGTATCCTTGTATAATCTTATTCTAAGCCGATCACTCAAATTACTAGCACTATCATTGGCATAAATATAGATATAGAATTCTCCTTCCATTAAACTACTCCAAATTGAAGATTCAAGCTGTTGATCTATATTATTTTCTAATAAAACATAGTTTGCATTAATTTCATACCAAATACTATCTATATTTGCATCAATTACCAACACATTGATAAATGGCGCGATCCCGCAGTAAGTATTATTTATTGGAAGATTTAGAGAAATTTGGGGGTCAATTGTGTCTTTTATAACATTTACTTCATCAAAGGTTGAGATTCCCAGGGTATTATTTATATAGAATTTAATCGTTACAATGCCATCTGCTCGGGAAGTCCATGCAAATTGGTTAATATCCCCAGTTAAACCTGAAAAAGTATAATTTACCCCTCCATTATCCAAAGTATACCAAGTTGAATTCAGATTACTGCCACTTATAATAACAGTAAAGCTAGGTGCTATGCTATTATATACTTCGTTCAAGGTGGGGTTAACAATCGTTATTATAGGAAGATTGATGTCCTTGTATACTATTACTTCTGCATTTACTAAATTACCGACAGTATCGTTTGCATAGAATCTGATAATAACTGTTCCATTTCCAACTTGATTCCATACACTCTGAGCAATAACCCCAGTCCATGTATAATTATTTGTAATAACTGTTCCATTTTCCAATTGATACCAACTGAAATCTAAATTAGAATCATAAATATTTATAGTAATATCTGGAGGAGAAGTACCAAAAAGATCATAATTTTCAGGTTTTATAATAGTAATAGTAGGATCAATTGAATCTCTATTAATTATAACACTTGCAGAGTCCCAATTACCCGCAGAATCGTTTACATAAAATATAATCGTAACACTTCCTTCACCTGCATTACTCCAGGCTGTAGAATCGATGGTTCCACCTGATGCTCCAGTATAATTTGTGGCCCCTCCATCAAGGGTATACCAGATCTCATCTAAATTTGCCTCGATGATAGTAAGACTATAATCTGGTGGATCGCTATTAAACCAAGCTCCTGACAATGGTGAATCGATGCTACTTATTAAAGGATCAATCGAATCTCTATTAATTATAACACTTGCAGTGTCCCAATTACCCGCAGAATCGTTTACATAAAATATAATCGTAACACTTCCTTCACCTGCATTACTCCAGGCTGTAGAATCGATGGTTCCACCTGATGCTCCAGTATAATTTGTGGCCCCCCCATCAAGGGTATACCAGATCTCATCTAAATTTGTCTCGGTGATTGTAAGACTATAATCTGGTGGATTGCTATTAAACCAAGCTCCCGCTAATGGTGAATCGATGCTATTTATTAAAGGATCAATCGAATCTCTATTAACTATAACACTTGCAGAGTCCCAATTACCTGCAGAATCGTTTACATAAAACATAATCGTAACACTTCCTTCACCTGCATTACTCCAGGCTGTAGAATCGATGGTTCCACCTGATGCCCCAGTATAATTTGTAGCTCCCCCATCAAGGGTATACCAGATCTCATCTAAATTTGCCTCGGTGATAGTAAGACTATAATCTGGTGGATTGCTATTAATCCAAGCTCCCGCTAATGGTGAATCGATGCTGTTTATAAAAGGATCAATTGAATCTTTATTGATTTGTCGGCTATCAGATATCATTATGCCAAAGGTATTATTTAAATAAAATTTAATCGTAATTAAACCCTCATCAGCATTACTCCATGCTGTGGAATCAAGTACACCAAACCAGTTACTCGATTGATATGCATTATTAGTAATAGTATAATTGTTGACCCCATTATCGATTGTATACCAAATCGAATCGCGATCATCTCCGCCTACATTAACCTCATAATCAGGGGTGGAACTAAACCATTTAGCAGTATTAGGCTTAGTAATAGTAATTGATAAATCTGAAGTTTTTGTAATTCCCACACTTGTATAATTCCAATTACCTACTGAATCATTTACATAAAATGTAATCGTGACGGCACCTAATCCAGCATTACCCCATGCAGTAGAGTCAACTGTTCCACTTGATGCTCCTGTATAGTTGTTTAAGCCGCCATCAAGTGTATACCAAATCTCATCTATATTCGGTTCGGTAATAGAGAGACTATAGCTAGGTGGAGTTGAATGATTTGAGCCAGATGTGGGTGAGTTAATAATTATAAATGGATTAATAGTATCTTTTCTTACTGTCACTTCTTTATAGTTCAGATATCCTATAGTATCATTAGCATAGAATCTAATAGTTACTGTTCCATTACTCAAAGCATCCCACATTGT
Source organism: Promethearchaeota archaeon (assembly GCA_048941285.1). Taxonomy (GTDB): domain Archaea; phylum Asgardarchaeota; class Lokiarchaeia; order Sigyniarchaeales; family SOKP01; genus Loki-b32. The sequence continues at coordinate 333 of JBHLNS010000050.1, read as the reverse complement.
CTCATCTAAGGCTCCACTCGCGCTAATAGGGGTAGAATTTGCCCCACCATTAAGTGAATACCATATAGAATCTAAGTTAGCATCTATAACAGTAAGATCATAATTAGGGGCACTTAGTCCAAATAAATCATTAGAATGAGGGGAGTTTATGGTAATATCTGGTGGAGTTACATCTTCACCTACTTGGCTTCCAATAGTATAAAAACTATTTGGATTGTATTGGTTGTTATATTCTGTTGCAATCCAATCTGCTGAGCGACCAATATTAGAAATTCTAACCTCATCGATTTGTCCTAACCATGGATATGACCAAGGTACTCCTTCAGGATGATC
>JBHLNS010000091.1:0-5320 GCA_048941285.1 Promethearchaeota archaeon | reverse complement strand
GATGCAGGTGATTATTTAGATCGAATAAGATTGATTGGATGGAGTGCCTACGATACGAATGCAACAATAGCAGATTTTGATCATGATACACTCAACGGAACGGGGACTGGAGAGTTCACACATGATGTTAGTCCTGATGCGACTGTGGGGGGAACATATGAGAGAGTATTGATTTATTTGAATGTTGTAGCAACAAATGCATATGATTTTGATATTAGTTATGTTCAAGTAGAGTATTATTATACATAAAAAAGGAGAATTGTGATGGATAGAGAAGAAATTAAAGATCGAATTGATTTTAACAATATTCAAACAAAAAATGGAGGAGAGTTTTTAGTGGATTATGAGGGTAATTTTATAGTACCGTTGAGCCCACTAAATATAAAAATGATTGAATATATTAAAATTTTAGAAGGGAGAATATCTGCTTTAGAGACTGCTAAAGGTATAACTACAAGATAAGGAGGTGAGAAAATGGAGATTGATATAAAAGGATGGTTAAATCGAAGGGCAGGAGGAATATGGGTAGGTATTGTTATAATTATTGCATTTGCAAGTATAAAATTGGCATTTGTAGGACTTAGTTGGGACTTTCTATATTTTAGTGCTTGGTTTTCATTGATTGTATTTTCAGCATTGGCATTTGATTTGTTTGAGGAACTCGAATCAGAATGGATTTATAATAGTCTTAGAAAGATTGAATTAGATTCATCTACACCAAGAGAGAGAATACAAATGATTCATGATGAATTAGATATTGCAGTAAAGCAACATCTTAGCTTAATGTTAGCGGCAAATGGACTTGAGAAATTTGTAGTGAAAATTATAGCAAAATTTAGTTTAGTGACAAAAGGAGTTATTTCTATTAAAGAAATGATTGTAATAGTGGCATATGCATTCTATGATATTGTTATTGCGGGAGGTACTACAAACATTAAAAGTGCGGCAAGTTTTCTAATAATTGGTTTTTATGTAATTCTAAAGATTGTTGATGCAACAAGAGGAGCTGCAGGAGTTATAGCATTAATATATAATGAAGCTAAAAAACAAACTGATGCGGTAAAAGAGATGGCAGAGATATCCAAACTAATAAAACTATTATCACAGAAAATTGGAATTGAATACGATAAATGTGATGACGTCACTAAAGAAGAGATCAAAATAGAAATAGCAGAAAAAAACATCCAATAACTTTTTTTTTATTTAAAATAATAATAATAGTATTGTATTATACTAAATTCAATAAGAAAAAATAAAGGAAAAAAAAATTAAAATTCTTCAACAACTAAATTATTAAATCCATCTAATGTGGGTTCTCGTAATACTCCTAATTTCCAGATTGACCATTCATATCCACATTTAGGACAATGAATATATAACCAAGCCATTCTTCCTCGAATCATCCATCCTCCTGGGTGATCCCAATATCCTAAAATTGGTTCTTTGTGAATTCCTTTAAATCCACATGAACATTCATTTCTTTTAGTGAATTGATCTCTAAAAGGTTTAGCTTCTTCTTCTGTTATAACTATATCAAAAAAGACTTCTTCTAGATTTGTTTCTATAGTAGTTTGTATTTTAACTTTTCCGTAACACATTGGTCCATATCCTCTCTTTATTGATTTAGGATCAGATAAGGCTCGGCCACATCTTCTACAAGTATTAGAAGTTATTTCAATAATTCCTTGTTTATATTCTCTAATAGGAGCATCAATCTTATTTATATTTATAGTTTCATTAGACAATTTTCTTGCACAATCATCACAATAGAACCAATTAGTAGTTTCACAACCACATTCCATACATTTTGACATTTTTTTATCACTCTTTTTACTATTTTAGTTTTAGTTACTATACTAATAGAGTAATTAATATTTAAATGTTTGTAAAAAAAATTAAAGATCTTCTTCTACACGTGGTGCAATAAAAATAGTTATTTCTCCATCAGTAATTCCTATCGGAAAAAGATCTTTTGTTGCTATTATTTTTACATCTGAATGCTCTGGAAAAATATTTAAAGCTCTTTTTAATATTTCAGGAGTAAATGCACCTATTGTTTTTATAGCATTTCCCTCCCATTCAGATGGAAGTTCTTGTTCTGGAACAATGCATAAAAGACGATCCTTAGATAGAATAAGAGGTTCATCATTTCTATCTTTTGACATATCTAATTGGAACTTCTCACTGTCTCGTAAGATTTTAGAATTAATAAAAGATAATGCTAATGAAGATGTCTTTCCAAAACCTTCTAATTGATATATTTTCAGTTCAGACATAATAAAAAAAAGGATAATTTAATATTTAAATAAAATCAAATCAATAATAAGTTTAATATTATTAATATTTGTAATAATATATCCGTATTATAATAATAAAAAATTTATTTTAATAAATTTATAATTGAATCTTTTTCAAGACTTTCAGGGGAAAGATCTATATCACATTCCTCTTTATTGGATAATAATGCTCCTGCTTTTTGTAAGATTTCATTGAGATTAATTGTATTTTTATAGAAATTAGTTAAATATTTTAAACTATGTTTTGTATAATGATTATCTGTAGATGTAATAGAATTACCAATACTTGTTTTAACAAAATAAAACCTACATTCATTTTCTGTTGTTATTAAGAAGCCTAAGATATTCTGTTTTTCATTTATATTTTCTTTAACAGTTGTTATAATTTTATTTTGATCCACCATATAATTATTAGTAAGACTAGTATGGGATTCACTAGCAACTAATATTTTAATAGGAACTGTAATCTCCTTATCATAGTTAAAATAATTTACATACATTATAAATTCATTTTTCTGTTGTTTTTGAACATAGAATAGTTCAGATGCTCCTCCTCTTGGTTTAGGAGCATCAGTTACATCTCCTGAGAATAGAATTGTATTATCTCCTGATCGATAAGACGCATCCCATCCTATTTTAACGGAATTTAAATTTAACAATGATAAATCTAAATCTATTCGATTATTATCAACATTTTCCCAATGAATTCCAATTATCATATCTTTTGGAATTGAAACAAAAGATCCTGAAGGAATGTTTCCTGTAAATTGTTTCTCTGTCGTAGGTAAAGTATATATAATTGTCTCAGGAATATAGACTTTTTTTCCTTCCACATTTTTTTTTATATCTTCGATAATTGAATCAAGAACAAGATTTAATGCTTTTTCTATAATTTTATTTTGAGAAAATGAAAACTCTTTAGCATATCCTTTACCATTTCTTATTCGATAAAGAATAGAATCATTATCTTTAGTTCTATATTTTAAAGCATATGCTAATCGTATCTTTCTAAATATATTTACTTTCTTTAATTCATTTTGTAAAATTAATAAATCTAACTTATCTTTTTTTATTAATGAAGTAACATCATTAATATAATCTTGTTTCATAGGTTTATGAACTAGATTAGCTAATTTCCTAATCTTATTAGTATATTTCTTCATTTTTATATTAGTTCGAAATGCTAGAAAGATTGGTTTGAATCTTAGAAAAATACGTGCTAAAGGTACAAATCCATATTTTCTTTTATATCTTAGAAATAAAGAAGCAATTGGAATATTATTGCAATTTCTTATTTTCTCAAAAGTACTACTATTTTTTATTAATAATGTTTGACCTGTAGATCTATAAATACAATATTGAAGAAAGTCAATTGGATTTTCAGGAAATAGATTTAAATAATCATAAAGAATCGTTTTTACTTCTCTATTTTTAATTAATTCTATATCTCTCTCATTTATACCAAGATATAAACTAATATCGATTATATCATCAATAGTTTTCTCTTTTAGAGCTATCCCAGAAGATAATAAATCAAAAACCTTTGTTTTAAGTTCTTCTTTTGTATATCCTTTAATAATGATAAATCTAAAACCTTCAATATTTAAATCAGGAATCTCTAATACTTCATTTGGAATATAAACAGAATCTTTATTATAAATACCTAATTGTTCAAAACCATAAGTAGTTATATAATGAAGGATTTGTTCCATAACTAATTGAATCATACTTGCAGTAGCAACTTTGTTCCAGGATTTATGAAATGAACTATTCATCTGTTTTCCATTTAGACCAAATTCTTCCATAATTAAATCTAATAAATCATCTAATTCTGTTTCTGGATAGTTAAATATAACTTCTGGAGAAAGAATAAATCCATAAGGAATTGTTTTTTCTAGGATTTTATTATTAGGTTCTTTTTTCCCTTTTTTCCTTATTGGAACTGCCTTAAACTGTTTTATAATTGCTTTCATAATTATCACATAATTAGAGGCGAAGAGTAATATCCGTCGCAAGGTTTTTGTAGGAACTCTTTATGCCTATAAATATTATATATTTTTTCTTATATTTAAGTATTTGTATTTATTAAAGAAAAATAGAAAAGATAATAATATTCACCTATTTATTATAATGAAATAAGGAGTATCTCTCTATCAAGTTCCCAATAACAATAAGGACATTCCCCTATCATATCATTATCCTTATATTCAATCTTATTTTCACAAATCGGACATTCAATTATCATTTAATAACCCCTTGGATCACATATAAATTCATTATCTCTTCTTTTTCTATTAATTATTGCCCTATTTCTCATTTTCATCTGTTCTTTAATAGTCCATAAATACACATGACAATTATCACAATATTTATGATGATATTCAGGGATTGGTTCTTTACCACAATTCTTACACATTTTAATCTTAGTTGGTTTAATTGGAGTCCAATCAATTAAAGGAGTCAATATATCCTTTATTGTTCTTTTTCTCCTAAAAAATCTAAATATTCTCATGGAATTAATTTCACATCCAATCTTTTTTGCCATTCTTTTTTAACAGCAGGAATCATTAATCTCATAAATAAATGTCACCTCAATAATATTCATTTTCAATTTCTAAATCTCTAATTGTCTTTGCAACAGTTTGAAGATTTGGATTTTGAATTGTTAAAATATATTTATTTTTATAATGGTCATAAACTCTGCAATCTTGATTAAATTTGAAAGCACAAGTATAGCGATCTGAGAAAACTGAAATTGTATGTTTATCCAAATTGTAATATCTAATATGACAATGTTTTAAACATCTGTTATATATAATCAAGGTTTGCATTTTTTTATCACCATTTTAGTTATATATAATATAGAGGAATTAATATTTAAATATTTGTAAGATTTGGATTTGTTTTTCTTTTTTGTAATTCCTTTTCAAGTCTTAATGTTTCATTCTTCAAAGTTTTTATTTGATTTCTATACCAGGTTCTAATTATACTTTCCTTTTCATTATTTAATGAATTTTCTAATT
>JBHLNS010000049.1:0-23463 GCA_048941285.1 Promethearchaeota archaeon | reverse complement strand
GTTTTAAAATGAAACAAGTAATTAGTATGATAACAATTCATCCCAAATTATATAGCAAATTATGTTAATCTGTGTAAAAATAACTCTTATTTTATAAATTTGTTATAAAATAATTAATAATATATGATGGTGTAACTCATTAATAAAAAGTTAAATAGTAAAGTTTGTATATTTAATGATAAAAAAAGCTTTTTTTAAAATTCAAAATCAAAATAATTTTAATAAAAAATTGATATGAAACATGAATAGACTAAAAATGAAAACAAAAAAGGGAATTATGGTAACCATTTTATTGATTCTTTCACTGGGTTCGATTTTGACGATATTCCCTTCCAATATTTCAAATTTAAGACAATTAGATGAAAAAGAAGAAAAAGATAATGAATCGACATTTATAAAACCATTATTAAATGCTCCAATAGGTGAGGATCCTTGGTGGAATGTATCATTTCAGTGGCGTCAGTGTATAAATATTAGTAATCCTGGAGGTTATAATTTAACTGATAACTTCCTAAGTATTCAGTTTGATTACACAACCTTAAGAGACAATTATAATATGGATCCCAACTTGTACGATGTTAGAATAGTAGAAAATAATGTTGTAAGAAATTACTATGTAAAGAAAGACTTTCCGAGTATTGGACTTGCAACTATATGGTTTGAAAATAGTATTAATGCGGGCGAATCTGATTATGATACTTATATGTACTGGGGAAATACATCGATTAATCATCGTGGGAGTAAGCATGTTAATTACGATCCTTCTGGAACCTCTTGGTGGCAGTTTGAAGAAGGATCTGGAGGGTATAACTCCATTGTTGAGGATTCGTTAGATTATGCTGATGGTCATCTTTATGGAACAAGTAGTAGTTATTATCCTGATTATGATACCGATAGCGCGGTCGGAGATTTTTCTCTAAACTTTGATGGTTCCAATGATTTTGTTTATATAGAGGATGCTTTACATTACACAGAACCAAATGAAATATCAGCTGTAACTGTTAGCTGTTGGTTTAAAACTTCATTTGCAAGTAGTGGAAATTGGGATAACTGGGCATTTTTTGATTTTGATAGATCAGAATATTTCAATTTTTTCATAACTGGAAATGGAAGGATAGGCTTTGCTAGTTCAGCTACTGGATATACTGGACAAAATGATTTTTTTGGCAGCATTTCGGGCCTGAATGATAATGCTTGGCATTTTGCTTGTGTTGTTTATGATGGTATTGATAAATACATTTATGTAGATAATTATCCTGCAGACGTTTGGACAAATGCTATGGGAGGAAGAGCTTTCGGTACTGGTACTGACAGATGGGGATTCTTTGGTGATGGATCTGAAGCTACAGCAGAAAATGGGAATAGAAATAATTATTATTATGATGGTAATATCGATGAAATAAGATATTTTGAATATGCTGTTGCGCCTGATGAGATTGAATGGTTGGCAAATTATTATAATATTAATACCAATTTATTACCTATTACAGAACGAGCAGCTGCAGTGACTATTATAGTAAAGGATATTGATGACCGATTAGTTCCAGGTGCGGAAGTATCTCTATGGAAAAATTCTACACATATCTTAGAAAAGGATGGAAGTCCCTATACTGATTTTACGTTGTCAGATGGAATTGTATCTTTTACAAAAGTCCCATTTGGATTTTATAACATCTCGGTAAATTATACTTTACAATCTGGTTTATATGAAGCTGTAGTTTATGATAGCAGAATTCAACCTCCTGGTGAAGTAGAATTTAAGGGTTTAATTGTTTCAGTGGAGGTTGTTGCTGATCTTTGGACAATAGATTTCGAAGTAGATGATTGGGACGGAGATTCATTTGATTATGGTTATGTAGAAGTGGGAAATTCCACAATTAAAGTATTGGAAACTCTAGCATTAGATTCTGCTGGAGAAGCAACTTTTAGATGGATAGATCAGCTCAGTTATAACTACACTGTATATTTTGATAATGTTGATTACACGGATTATCCAACTCGTTTAAACTCCAGTACCATTACGTATACAGGTCCAGGGATTTATCTTGAATATGTGAGAACAAGTATGTCTAAATTGGATATACGTGTCATTGATGACACTGAAACTGTACCTGTAGAGGGTATTACTGTAAGAGTTGAAGAAAGCGGAACATCCGAACATATCGTAGACCTTAAAACTGATGATAATGGTACTGCTTATGGTTTAATTAATAGTGATCTTGGATTTTGGTTTAAAAGAAAAATTAATTATAATTTTTCCCTTTGGGTGGTGACTGAACAACGAACTTTCCGGGTGAATTATTCAGATCAAGCATATGATCCAAATAAGATTTTAAATAATTACTCATATACTTTATATTCAGCATCTTCTTTAGTATTTGAATTAGATTTAAACTACCAGAATAGATTATCTCAATTTCAAAATGGAAGTCTTGTTGCGGATTATGATGTAGTTTACGGTCAAAATATGACATTTTCGATAAAATATATTACATCTGATAATGGACTTCTTGGTCCATGGGTAGATGATGATGGTGTTGGTACAAAAATTACTTGTATAATTAAAAGTACTGCAATCGGAAACCCATTAGTATATCAAAAAGACATGTTGTATACTACAAATGGAATATTTACTATTGAGATCAATTCAAATCGATTCTCAGCAGGTTATTATGGCAAATCATATATTGTTACCATCTCTGGCATAAAGTCTTACTATAATAGCCCTGAAGATGTATTATTTGTGATATCCATAGAATCAATGGCTAGTGGTATGAGTTTTCATGATTATTTATCAATGCCAGATGAATTGCCTACCAATGAAGTCTCTCAATTTTATGATGAATTGATTAATATAACTGTCAGATATTATGATTTCATTACGAATGATCCAATAATTGCGGATATATTTAGATATGATTGGGATTATGGCTCTGGTACACTAGATCCTGACCCATTAAATCCTGGATATTATACAGTTGAGATTGACACTTCAGCAGCAACTAATGTTGGAAAATATCGCATTGAGTTTACGGCAGGGCTCGAGAATTATACTAAAATAGATAATTTTGGATTTTATATTAACATTTTATCAAGGCCAACTACTATTAACGGGGAAGATGGAATTTTGTATATCTCTCAAAATATCTATATTTTTAAAGAATTGAACTTCACATTTAATTATATAGATGAGATGAGAGGCACTTCTATTTCAAACTTAGATGAGATGAGTTATCTTTTACAACAATTAGATGAAAATGGTGATCCAATTCCCGGAACTTCTGAAACAGGATCTCTCGTAGAAGATACTAATGAATTTATCTTAGACCTTAATACGGAAAGACGGCAAGATGGAGAATATTCAATAATTGTAACATTAGATAAAATGAATTGGGATCATAGTATTGCTATTATATCCTTAACCATTATGAAAAGAGTTTTTGAAATCACTTTACCTGAACCTCCTTTTATAGATTCTAAAATATTAATCGCTTCGGGAGCAGCGTTAGATTTTGCAATAACTCTCACTGATCCAAATAACGATACAGTTCCTAATGCCCCAGTAAGAGGAGCAAATGTATATTTAACCATACAAGGTAAAGATATTTTTTTTAATCATACTGGTAATGGAATCTATGCAATTGAGAGAACAGTGATAGCTGAAGCATTCTTTATGCCTCAAACATTTACTGCTACATTAAATATCGAGAAACAATATTTTTCTACCTCATCAACTAGCATTACAGTCGTAGTTAAAATGCAAGAAATTTTTGGATTTCCCTTATTCTATTTTTTGATGATTGTGGGAGCTGTGATTGCAGTAGCAGGTAGTTTAATCGCTTATCGTACCATTCAAAGAGCAAGAATTCCAAGTTTTGTAAAAAAAGCAAGAGAAATTAAGAAAAATATAAAAGGAAAAAGGTCTATTTCAGACTCTCTTTTATACCCAACAAAAGAAGAATATATTGTGAAAAAACTTGGAGAAAAATGGGAAGCAATTGGATTATCATTAGATGATATAATGGATGTAAAAGGTAAGAAATCAAAGAAGTTACCTGAAATAAAAGAAGAATTCAAAGGAGGTGCTAATTAATGCCAGTAGGATTAGTAGTTATGAGATGGGATGAAAGAGTTGGGACTGACATTCTAGCAAAATACCCTGATGAAATTAATGTTAGTGATAAAACATTGATGCAAGTATATAGCACTCATGAGTATAGTGGAGAATCTGGGATGATTAGTTTAATGATAGGTTCTCTAAACATTGCTTCATACTATACTGGGCCTGATAAAGGATTCTATATTCTTCTACTCCTGAGTCTTGATGATGATCCTGATTCTTACGAAGGGGGATTAATAGAGATTTCACGGATTATTTTACAGAATTTGAAAGATGATGCATATGAGTCAATGATTCCTAATCTCTTCAGAAGACTTTCTGTTTATCCCACACTAAATAACGAACAAAGACTTGCAATCACATATCAAGATGAGATTAAACGGATGATCCTTAATCGTTTACGAGATGAAGGAGTAGTTTCTAAGTCAGAATTGATGGTGTGGTTAAAGGACCAATATAAACAAGGCTTCGTAGATTTAGAAGGAGTTTTGATTGAACTTGTTAAGCGTGAAATCGTCAAGGAGACGTCTGTTAAAGGTATGCCTTCAGAGCTTATATTTTTGATACAAGATGTTATTGCTTTAAGAGTACCTCCTGTTAAAATGTTGGATGACCCAGTCAGTCGTGGTCTACCTTCTCAACTTGTAGACAAATATAGAGTTGAAGTTAAAAAGTTCTTTCAAAATTATCGACCAACTGAAGGAGATAATCTCAGAATTATTGATATTCTTATTAATCCACAAGTATATGAAACATTGAGATTATTAAGAACAGCAATAGTTACCAAAAATGATCTTGAGAAGTTAAGAAAGAAAGGTGTTGATGATCTTGATGAGGTTTTGAAGATGCTATGGGATACTCAAATGATTCAAGTTTTCCAAGACGAAAGGAATAATGAATATTATGCTTTACTTTCAGATTTTCATTTCGAATTAATATTTCCAAAATATCTCCTAAACATTATTAAGAAAGTATATGACCAGAAATCAAAAGCTAATCAAGTTTTAGTTGAATATCTTACGGTTTTAGAAAATTCTTATTCAGATATTAGAACCGCTGCTAAAGCTGAAGCAAAAGCTAAAGTTTAACAACTACTTTATTTTTTTCTTTACTTTTTTTTTTCACAAAATTTTTGAATTCTCAAAAATAGTACTACTTAATAAAACTATACTTAACTTAAATTAAAAAGTGATTAAGATGGAAGAAGACTCTTTTCCTTCTTGTGAACAGTATTTTGATGTTCCAGAAGCGGCTGGGTTAGATGGTATCGATTTGGAAAAATATATCATTGCATCATATATTATTAAACGTCCTAAAGGGCAAAATGTTAATTATTTGTCTCGGTTTGCAGCGATTGAACAATCTACTGGAACGTGGGTTAGAGTTCCTGCTGAAACTGCAGAGGTTAGAAAATATCATGTCGCAAGAGTGCTAGGTGTTTATGAAATCCCAATGTATGAATATTATATTCCAAAAGATATAAAAGATAGAACATACTTTGTACAAATTGGGTTTCCAGTAATAAATATTAAGGGTATGGGAATCCCAATGCTTTTTACGACAGTTATCGGAAATATTAGTATTACCCACGGATTAAAACTAGTTGATTTAGCATTTCCTAAATTATGGTTAGAAGATTTTAAAGGCCCAAAATTTGGTATTGATGGTATTCGAAAATTAATGAATATTCCTGAACGCCCCCTTTTAAATAATATGGTAAAGCCATGTACAGGTCATACTGCTGAAGTTGCAGCTGATTTAGTTTATAAAGCAGCAGTTGGAGGATGTGATGTAGTAAAAGATGATGAGCTTATTTCCAATCCCTCTTTTAATACTCTTGAAGATAGGATTGTCAAAGTTATGGAAGCTGTAGATAGAGCAGATTCAGAAAAAGGAGAAAAAACTTTATACACAATTAATATCACTACAAAATTCCCAGAAATGTTTGAATACGCAGACAAGATGATAGAATTAGGAGCAAATGCTTTAATGATAAATTATTTAGCTACTGGTTATGAAGCGTTAAGGCAAATAGCAGAGGACCCTTCAATTAAAGTTCCAATTCTGGGACACATGGACTTTGGTGGTACATATTTTGGAGGAGAATGGACTGGTATGACAAGCATGTTAACCTTTGCTAAGTTACCCCGTATTTGTGGAGCGGATACAGTAGTAATCCCTGCACCTTACGGAAAAGCAGAAATTCTTGAAGAAAGATATGAGCAGAATCTTAAAGCACTTCGGTATCCACTTCAACATATTAAACCCACATTACCAATGCCTTCCGGAGGAATTACGCAGGGAATGGTTGAGAAGTGCATAAAAGAAGCGGGTAAAGATATTCTTATTGGTAGTGGTGGTGGGATTCATAGCCATCCTGATGGCCCAATTGCTGGTGCTAAAGCATTTAGACAAGCTATAGATGCTGTAATGGAAGGCAAAAACGTAAGAGATGTTGCAAAAGAGAAAAAAGAATTGGGAGTAGCCCTCGGTATTTGGGGTTCTGGAAAAACACAGCTAATTGAATAAATTAACTATTTATTTTTATTTTATTTTTAAATACGACTCTTTTAAAAGAACCTTTATTTTAGGATCAAATTCTTTAATACTAATTTTCTTTCCAAGTTCATTGCCCCTTAGATCTAGGTATTCAAGATGTGGCAAGCTCTTAATATAGTTTAAATTTTCAATTTCACTGATATTATTATTAGTTAAAATTAAATGCGTTAAGTCTTTTAAATTGGGTAATTGCTTAACATTTTCAATATTATTATTTGAAAGATCAATTTTTTTCAAGTATTTTAAATATTTTAAACCTCTAATTTCGGAAATTGATTGAATGTTATTTTTCCATCCAAAAGGAGTACCTTTAACTTCATATTCTAGATAATCTGATAAATCTAGTTCTTCAATTAATCCATTTTGTGGGTTTATTTCATAATATACATTAGGAAACTGATCTATTAGATGATTGACTGATAAATAATTAATTAAGATTTCTGCTAATTCTGTGTGGGTAAATTCTGTTACTTTCTTCGTTTTTATAAATTTCTTAATTATTTTTTTAAATTTCTTGTTTTTAATTCTTTTTTCTTTATTGAGATATTTAGTTGTTAATATTTTTTTGAGTTCGTTGATTAAAATCGACTTTGATTGATCTGTATTAATTTTTTCTAATGATTGAACGATTGTGACCAAGCATTCAAAATCTGTTTCATTTTGCATAGCCCATTTTAATGGATTTATTGCTTTTTTAAGGAATTTATGTTTTAAAAATTTAGTTGCAGCTTTTCTAATCTTACTATTTGAATCAGAAATAAGTAAATTTTCTAAAAAACTGAATAGCTCATCACTAATTATCTCGATTTTTTCTAAATTTGTAATAGCGTTTAAGCGTATATTTTCATTTTCACTAATTTCAATTAAAGAAGTTAATAAATCATAAGCAGTATTTTTATTTATTTTACTCTTCCTAAGATCTTCATATATCTCATCAGGAGTTAAACTCATTATTTTTCATAGTAAAATTAATTAAAATGAATCAAAATATATCGAGTATAAATATAATAAACTTTAATATTTTCATAAAATTTTCCTCGAGGTATTAAAATGTTAAGAATATTAAAAATAATAATTTTAATTAAAATTGCTGAAGAGCCGATATCTTCAGCTTAATTTTGATTTTTTGATGTTCATTTTATGTTAATCGATATTAATTATTAGAACAAAACGATCTTTAAATTCTACAAAAACTTTCCATAAGTTGTTTTTTGAGTCAATTTTGATATATCTGGAGTTAGATTTTATTATTTTTCGATTCTGTGGAAGTTTCAAAATCAAAAAACCATTTCTTTTTCCTCTTAATTCTAAATTAATTGTGAGTTGATTTAATTCACTGTTAAAATCAAATTTCTTAACTTCACAACTCCCTTGAGATATATGTAAATTTGAAGATAAAAGGATCGGAGTTTCTTCCAATTTTTTAATAACAGGAATAATATTTAAATAAATACAAGAATGTGGCTTGATTTTTCTCAGGTTTAAAATATCGTTAATTTTAAATTCTCCTAGATAGTTTTCATTCCAGAAATCATAGATATAAAAATTTATCTTCACATCAGATATAGTTGGGATTATTTTTGAAACCCTTATCTTTTTCGGGGAGACTTTATCATCCCAATTAATGAGGGCTGCCAAAAATCTTTCTCCTATAATTTCATGAGTTTCTATCATATAAATTGTCGGCAATTCTGAAATAAAGGCATCAACTACGATAGGATCATAACCTTTTGGATTATAAGGAGGGATAAGAAGTTTTGCCTCATTAATTTCTTCTTCAGATAGCTTTGTCATATCATCAGATATTAAAATCTGGCCTCCTGACAAACCCAATATTGTAAGTTGCAGCTTAATTTCATCAAGATTTAATTCTGTATTGGTTCGTCTAATCATCAAACAATCAGGATCATTTATCCAGAAATTGTTATGCATAAAAGATCTATAAATTATATTTATTAATGAGACTCTTAATGATGGAGTATTAATACCTGAATCTATAAGTTGTTTATTAGTTTCTTCCCATCTGGGATCAGTATCTTCTCCAATACGCATGGCATCTACTAAACCAACACATGGACCTAAAGGCGCTCCGCATCCTAACAAATAACTTTGATTTGTTATCGCATCTCTTATCGCTTTAACTCCGTTATATAAAATTTGTGCTCTTGTAAGATTTTTATTGGAAAATTTACCTTCAATAGGAACAGCAGCATGCAGGAAATCTATTTTAAAGAAATCTATTTTAAAATGATTATTTTCTTTATTGAATTCATTAAGATATAATAAATTGCTATAAAATTTATGCAAATGGTTTAAAACTTCTATATTCGACAAATCTAATCCATACAAATAAGTATTCCAACTTGGCCCATAATGAACTTTTAACAATTTTTCTGACTGTTTATCCTTTAAAAACCAATCACGATGATGTTTAAATAAAAAAGCTCTTTTTTCAGCAAAAAATGGTGCTGTCCAAATTCCACTTTTAAATCCTGCATTACTTATTTTTGTAAATAATGATTTCAAACCTTTTGAAAACTTTGAATTAATGTTAGTGAAATCACCTATATATGTGAAATATCCATCGTCTAATTGTATAAAATCAATTGGGAATCCTGTATTTTTTTCAAAAAATTCTAAATTTTTAAACATATCTTCCTCTGTAATATTAGTAAAGTAATAATACCAGCTACACCATCCAATTGGAATGGTCTTGTTTATCTTAACCTTATTATTGTTTTTAACTAATTTTGCATAGTCAACCAAACCATAATAACCCAGATTTTCAGTTTTAAAGCAAATAAATAATTCCTCTGAAAAGTTAATATCGGAATATTGAAATTGAATCCCATCCATACATCCAAAAGCGGTTAATAATTTTAGGGCTTTTTCTTTCTCATAATCTAAGATAATTCGGGTGAATTGGGTATGAAGAGTAGTAAAACCTAAAATTAGTGAATTCATTGACCCGATGTCTGTTATTACTGTACAGTATTCACTGTAAAATCTTCCTTTTATTTTATAATCTTGATTATCAAATGTGCGTTTAAAAACATCAATTTTAGGCCCTTCATCATCCATCTCATTACCTTTAATTAATTTGCATGGGCTCCAACTTTGCCAACCATGTTTAAACCAAGAGATACCTTCTAAATCTGTTGGGCTATTATCTCCAGATAACCATAAATTACCATTTTTTATTGTTAAAGGAGATATACTATGCACATTTAATTGATTTTGGCTATTATCATTTATATCTATTATTTTAACTAAGATAAAATCCTTACTTTCATAAATTATAAATTGAATATTAAAAGAAATACTAAAATTGCTGTTATTAATTGCCTCAAAAATAACCTTGAACCCACTCCCTATAGAATTATTAATTTTTTCTGTTTGATGTTTAAAAGTATAATTATAAGAAGGAATCTCCATTAAACTTTCATTATTCGAAGTAAAAAGGTTTATAGCAGAATAACAATCTTTAATTAAACCTTTTTTAATATTTTTTTGTGTGAATTTAATTGTAAATCTCCCTTTATTATCTCCAGTTTTATAAAACTTTAATCCAATTATGCCATTAGAAATTTCAAAAATGTCCTTATCCTCATTAACTATCTCAATCATGAATTATCCCTTTAAATTCATAATTAATTTCTGATATAATAATCAATAACCCATATATTAAAAAAAAAATATCTCTTTGGATCTTTAATTGCTTAATAATTTATACGCGTTATATACTTAGAAGTCATCTAAAAAAACAATGCTAATTGAATTCAAATGGAGGAAATTTTCGTCTATGATTGAATTTCTGTACTAATTCAACTTTCAGCTCATTAAATGGTTTTAAATTTCCTGTAAATATATTTGATGTTATCTCACTTATTTTTGGGCTTAATAATTTTTCTACTTGATTTAGTTTTTCTAAATTTCCCTCTGAGAGCATTGAAAGAAAGTAATCATTTTGATATTTCTTGAATGTCAAAAATCGATATTTTTGAAAGCCTAATTTTACAGCAATCCATCGCGGTGTAGCACCCGTATTCCCTTGAGTATTAGCAGCAATAGCTTCGATTTTTGCAGTAAGCATTGATTCTTTCATTTCTTTTTCTTCATCTGGATCTTCGAATTTGCTTAATGTATCAAACTTTAAGTTTTCTTCCCCTAGAAGAAGTGAAATCACTCCAATGGACATAGAAGATAGTCCAAGATAATCAATTCTTATGGAATCTTCCACATATGGAATTTCTTGGTCTGTAAATATCTCTTGCAATTTAACATATTGTTGTAATATAAACTTGGTTCGTCTTTTAAATTCCATGCCAATTTGATATTTCTCAAATTTATCTAATGTGTCTGGATCCTTACCTTGTAGTAATTCAGAAAAATGATTTGACATTTGTTTAAGAATCCATTTACCTTTCTTATCAGGAAATCTTCCATAAACAAGATAAATGATATCATTTTTTTCATAAAATTGACATTTCTCTTTTTTTCCCTTTTTTTCTGAAATAAGAAGCATTTTGTCAAGATCTCCATCTAAAATACCTGTAGCTATAAAATCAAGATTATTTGTTAATTCTAATAAATAATTATAATTATTGTTACTACAGTAGAGTTGTGTCCTTTCAATTGATGTAATTCCCATCAATTTAACGTATTCTCCTTTCTTCAATTTGATTTTATCGCTGTCTAAATTGATAATTAAAGGCTGTTCCTTAACTGATGCTTTTGTACCCAATTTTGAAGACAAAGTACTTGTTTTTGTCTTAAATTCTTTTGGTTGGGGTTTTTCATCCTTACCAGTTGTTAAATCAAATAGATTTGCTAAAAATTTCTGACATTTAGGGCATAAACTGTCCTTCGGAAAAGGTTTTGATATCACATATCCACAATATGGACATTTTACATCATTTTGCGCTTTCTTTGAAGGGAAAAAGGTATTAGAAATTTTTATCAACTTAGCTAACTTTTAAAATTATAATAATTTAAAGAAATTATAAATATTTATTTGCTATTGTTCTAAATGCATTTAAAAATTTGTTATTATCTTCCTTTGCTCCAATAGTAACTCTTATGTAATTATAGAGCCCTGGTTTACTAAAGTGGCGCACTAAGATCTTTACCTCCTTTAGATCCCATACAAATTTTAATGTTTTGGATTTATCTTCAAATTTTACAAATATAAAATTAGAATCAGAAGGCAATACTGTAATACCCTTATAGTTACTTAATTCTTCAGAAATTCTCTTTCTCTCTTCTAATATCTTCTTGTTATGCTGCTGGATCTTTTCATGATGTCTTATGGATGATAAAGCAGCTATTTGAGCAAGATAATTAGTGTTAAATGGTAATTTAACGTTATTCATTTCTTTGATAATTTCAGCTTCTGCTAAAGCATACCCAATCCTTAAAGAAGCAAGAGAGAAACCTTTTGAAAAAGATCGGCATACGATTAAATTCTGTACTTTTTTTAATAATGGTAAACAGGTTTGAGAGGCGAATTCTGCATATGCTTCATCAACAACAACAATACCAGGAAAGTTTCCACATAACTTTAAAATTATGGCATTACCAATAGATTT
Organism: Promethearchaeota archaeon; assembly: GCA_048941285.1. Lineage (GTDB taxonomy): Archaea > Asgardarchaeota > Lokiarchaeia > Sigyniarchaeales > SOKP01 > Loki-b32. Next base: position 11,196 of record JBHLNS010000049.1, on the reverse strand, counting down.
ACCGTTTGGGTCATTTGGAGAATTGATGAACATTAGTTTTCCTTTAGCCGAAAAGGCTTTATCTGGAATTGAAAAATCTTCATTCAGTTGAATTTCATTAACTTTAGCATTATACAGGGTTGCTAATACTTTAAATAGTCCATAAGTTGGGTAAAATAATACTATTTCATCTCCTGGGTCAATAAAGACCTTAAAAATGACATCTAGTATCTCATCTGAACCATTTCCAATAAATATTGAATTTCGATTAGTTAATGTGTCCTTATCTCGCAATAAGACATTTAAGATTTCTTTTCGCAACTCAAAAGAAGTTGGATCAGGATAAAGTTGTAAGTTTTCATTTATTGCAATCTTTAAATCATTTAACACTTCAGGGATTGGAGGAAAAGGATTTTCATTTGTGTTTAGTTTAACCCAGTCACCTTCTATAGGTATTTCAAAAGGTTCATAAGCAGAAAATTTCCTTAAATTTTCTCTTATCAATTTATTTAATTCCATTCGTGTACCCTTTTGTAAATTTATGAGATATGATTATTTTAATGAATTTCTTATGCAATTAATAATTTAAATATTTACGCAATTAAATTTATTATTTATCTTTTAATTCCTCAATTTTTACATTTTTTATTTGTTAGAAATTTTTAATTCAAAAAACTACGAAAACTCAATTTTTAAATTTATTAACACTATTTTAATTATATTACAAAGTTATGATTAAATTAATTTTATAGGTGATCAAGATCGCTTCATATGCATTAATGTTCGATGCTCGTCCAGGAGGGGAAATTGTCCCAATTAAATGGAGTAAAGACAGTTTTATGCCAGAAACTTCGATTATAGTTTTAGATGAAGGTAGTGAAAATTTGTTTCTATGGCATGGTGTTAAACAAGGATTAGTAGCTCGGAGAACTGCTCTTAGGCAAGCAGAATCTCTTAAAGGGCATGGGTACGTTGTTGGTAAAAGCATAATTGGGAGAGATATTAAAGGGATTAAAGAAATTGATGCACGAAAAGTGGGAAAAGTTCCAGAAGACACACAAATGAACGAAGAGCTTCAAGAAATATTAAATAGGAAATTTACTGAATTAGATAATTATATTGTTACTTTTGAAGCGGGAGCAATTAAACCTATTGCTGCAATAAAAGCAACACCAAAGGTAGAATCAAAACCCGTGCCAAAATTAGAACCAAAGCCAATACCAAAAAGAGAAACACAAGCTACAACAAAACCAGAACCAACTCCTACTGCCCCAACACCAGTTAAATCAGAAGTTATAGCACCACTTTCAAAACCTGCTAAACCTATCACAACAAAAGAGGCAGGTTCTGAATATGATCTAGCAGAACCGATGCCAACAATTAAGACAGAAGCAAAACCAGCACCCGCAGCAAATGTTTCAACTGATAGTTTAATGACTGACGCAAAAATAGCATTTGTTTTTTCAGCAATTTTAGAACATTATGATGATATCTGGATTTCGAAGAAACCAGATGGAAGCTTTGCAGTTGAACAAATGGATGGTCCAATTGCACAGTTCTCAATAAAAGAAGGGAGTAAACTAAATTTTACAACGAATAGTTTCTCTGGGGTCGATCCAAAGATAAAAACAGCAATTCAAAAGAAATTTATAGAACTCTCAAAACTAATATAACTTTTTTATTATATTCTTTTTTATTATTATTGAAGATTCTAAAAGATTAATACATCTTAAATTCAATAAAATTCAATTGATGATTTATGAGGTTCAATAAGTTATCAGAATTATTTTCTAAGCTTGAAAGTACCACAAAAAGACTTGAAATGATTGATATTTTGTCTAATTTTTTTTTAACAATAAAAGAAAGTAAAGATTTTGAAGATTTAGATAAAATTATTTATCTCTTGCAGGGACAATTAACCCCAAACATTAAACAATTCCCAAAAATGGGAATAGCTGAGAAAATGATAATTGAAGCATTATCTATACACTCTGGAGTCAATGCGGCCAGGATAAAGGAGGTTCTAGTAAAAAAAGGAGATATAGGGGCTGCTGCTGAGTTAATTTTATCTAAAAAGAGGAAACAAAAATCATTATTTGATTATAAAGAAAATGATGAAAATTCTGGGACTTCTTTAAAAATTTCTGAATTATATTCTGAATTAAAAAAAATTGCATTAACAGAAGGTGCTGGTTCCCACGATACAAAACTTGGAATATTAAGGGGACTGATGAGAAGAAGTTCTCCTTTAGAAACGAAATATTTATTGCGAATTATTACTTCAACATTGAGAATAGGAGTTCAATCACCAACAATAATAGAAGGTTTAGCTCTTGCTTTCACGGGTTTAAAGGATAATAAAAGTTATATTGAAAGAGCTTATACCTTATATCCAGATTTAGGTCATATAGCAAAAATAATAGCAGAAAAAGGGTTAGAAGAAGTAAATAAAATTGATATTGATTATGGTACGCCTATTCTCAGTATGCTTGCTTCACGAGAAGTATATACCGATTTCATAAATAGGTTAGGTGCTCCCTTTATTGCGGAATATAAATTGGATGGAGAAAGGCTTCAAATTCATAAAAACGATAATAATGTTATCCTATTTTCAAGACGTCTTTTGGATGTCTCTGATCAGTATCCTGATGTTTGTCAAGTTATAAGAGAGAACATTAAAACCGAAAATGTAATATTTGAAGGTGAAGTTGTGGCAATGGATGCAGTTTACGAAAAAATGCTACCTTTTCAAGTTTTAAGTCAGAGGAGACGAAAACACGATGTTGAAAACATTACTAAGGAAGTTCCAGTATGTCTGTTTGTATTTGATCTCTTAAAATTTGGGAATGAATCATATGTTGACAAATCTCTTCCAGAAAGAAGGAAAAAATTAGAAGAAATTGTTGAGGAAAGAGATGAATTAAAGCTAGTTAAATCTGTCTTGATCAACTCCATTGATGAACTACTCGAATTCTTTAATAAAGCTAGAAAAGAAGGAACTGAAGGAATAATGGCAAAATCGATTAAACAGGACTCAATTTATCAAGCTGGAAATCGGGGCTACAATTGGCTTAAATTAAAAAGTCTGGAAGGTGGAAAATTGAAAGACACTATAGATGTAGTTCTAGTTGGCGCTTTTTATGGAAAAGGCCGAAGAACAGGAGTCTATGGAACATATGTGGGCGCGGTATATGATCCTGACAAGGATCTTTTTGTAGCTTTTACGCGATTCTTTTCAGGATTAACTGATGAACTATCTGAGTCTTTAACAAAAGATATGGAACAATATATTGTAGAAAAAAAACCAAAAATTGTCATTTGTGAAGATAAACCCGATGTATGGTTAAAACCTGAGGTTGTAATGGAAATAACGGGAGATGAGATAACTATTAGTGATAAATTTGCTACACTTGGATATTCTATGAGATTTCCTGTTTTTTTAAGATTACGACCTGAAAAGGGACCAAAAGATATTACAACTATAGAAGAAGTTAAAGAATTATATGAAACTCAATAATTAGTAGGTTATTTGTAAATTTTTAATCCTTTGTCTTGTAAAATTTTTAGAGATTCTGGAATTTTTCTAATGTAATTATTGAAGTTTAAATTAAGAACTTTTAATGATGAGAGATTACCTATTGTAGAAGGAAGAGATCTTAAATTATTTCCCCATAAATTTAATTCTGTTAATGAAGAAAGATTATCTATCCATTCTGGAAGGCTTATAAGATTATTCCAGCTTAAATCTAGCTTCTTGAGAGAATCCATCTTCTTAAATGACTCTGGCAAGGATTTAAGATTGTTATTTCTGAGAATTAATGTTTCTAAAGAATTTAGTAAACCAATTTCATCGGGAAGACATTTTATATTATTATCATAAAGATTTAATTCTTGAAGTGAACTTAAATTGCTTAGAAGTGAAAAATTTACTGTAATATTATTCCCTCCTAAACCCAGACTCATCAAAGATTTAAGATTAGTAATTGAATCAGGGAGAATTTCTAATTTATTTAAACCTAATTCTAATCTTTTCAAGGATTTAAATCCTTCCATTGATTCTGGTAAGTTATTCAATTTATTTCCATGTAGATCCAGAATTTCTAATGAACTCAAACCCGAGATTTCATTTGGAAGAGATTTAATAGTATTATGTCTTAAATCTAGAATGTTTAATTCTTTTAATTTTCCAATAGTATTTGGTATTTCGCTTATTTTATTGTATTTCAAATCTAAGTATTTTAACGATTTTAGAGAACCAAAGGATTCAGGTAAACTCTTAAGGTTGTTATTGCTTATATCTAAATAAGTTAGAGAATCAAGATTGCCAATACTTGAAGGTAATTTCGCAATTCTATTGATTTTTAAATCCAATTTCTGAAGAAATTTAAGAGTTGCAATGAATTCAGGTAATTTTCTTAAAATCTTCCATCCAAATACATTTGTACTGATTCCAGATAAGTCTAATGAGATTACTAACCCTTCATTTAAGCTGTAATTAATGCTATCGAATTCTTTTTTAAAGTATTTAATAAGTATGTAATTACTTAGGATTTCTGAAAGCCGTATGTTTGTGAAAACATTTATTTTCCCATTGTTAAAAGTATTTTGTAGGCTTTTAGTAAATTGAAAAATATCAATATTTTTTATTTTGTCAATTAAAAAAGATTTAGCCTTGTCGTTATTTATCATACCTAATGTGGAGATAATAGATAAAAGACAATATATAGAGGACTCATATTGGAATGCCCATTTCATTGGCTTTAAGGCTTTTTCAATAAAATTTTGTCTAATTGCTTTTATTGCTGTGTTTCTAACTTCTTCATGAGAATCAGATATTAAAAGATTTTCAAATAGATTAAAAACTTGGTCATTCTTTGAACCAATTTTTATTAAAACTTCAATACTTTCAATTCGTAATTTTGGATCGTCAAAATTATTTATTAATGTAAATAATTGATCTATAGCCGATTGTTTTTCCAAATTTCCCTTTTTAAATTCAGTATAAATAGATCTGGGAGTTAATTTCATGAAAATTTTATGATTATTATAAAGCAATCTTATTATAAATTTAGAAATCTAATTATAAATTTAAACTAATCCAGCAACATTAATTATTTCATTAGCTATTTCTTTAGGTTTAACTTCTTCAATAAAATGACCTACATCTTGGAATATTTTAACATGACCTTTAAGTTGAGGTAAATGTGCAATCCATTGTTCAATTACTTCAGGTTTAGCTGAAGGGTCCCATTCGCCACAAATTGCCCTAACACCTATTTTTTGACCATTCAAACCCCAAAAACGGCTTATATTATCTTGGATAAAGCGATAAAAATCTGATGTATCTCGTTTCCCTAGTTTAGATTCAATGTAGATGTTTCCATAACCCCAGAAAGGCGTTTGGAGTACAAGTCGTTTAGAACTTAATGTGTTAGATTTGCTTTTAAATTGTTTTTTAAATATCTTTTGGGCAATTTTTTCATTTCTCTTAAAAATACCTAACTGTTTTGCTAAGATCGAAAAAATCATTTTAATAAATAATTTTGTAGGAGTCATTGGCTTAGCAAAAATCGAAAAAGCCGCAAATGCACCCCATAATCTGTTGGGGATAATCTTTGGGCCTCTTGCCCAATTTAACCATGATCCTGGATAATTTTGATAAGTAATTCCATTTGGGGGCATAGGAAAAACTGTACTATTTAAAATAATAAGGTTATTTACTCTTTCAGGTTCCTTTAAGAAAGCACCGACGCCAATTGGTCCTCCCCAATCATGAATAACAAGGGTTATATTCCTTAAATTTAAATAATTCACGAGTTGGTTTAAGTTAGCAGCATGATCCATGCAAACCATTTCATATGTTGCTTGATCTGATAAACCAAACCCAATATGATCTATAGCAACAATTCTGTATGGCTTTTTAGCCCAATCGACCACATTTTTTATAACTTTTCTATATGTGTATGAATTCTCTGGATTACCATGGATAAATAAAATTACTTCATTGGGATTATCATTTCCATGCTTGCTATCTCTAAAAAACATCCTTTTTTTAGCGTCTAAACCTTCTGAAAGTTCAAACCAAAAACCAGATCGTTCTGGAAAATAATCTTTAGGGATTTTTTTTATTGGACTATTCCCCGGAGTTTGGAATATTCTTAGTTTCTGGCTCATTTGAAATCATATATAAAATTAGTGATTTTAGAAAAAATTAAAAAGCTGAAGCTATAGTTTGTTTTTTTAATCCTTTTATGATATGTTTATCTAATCCACTGTTAGTTTTGCTTGATTTTAATATAGATAAAAAACTCAAAAATGCTGATCTCTGTTTAAACCTAAATTTGTTCCATCTTAGGTCGAATGGTTTATTTGATAATAGTTGAGTTTTATATGGAATATCTCCTTCGCTCAATTTCTTATTCTTTAGATAAAGATATCGTTTTGCTGGTTCCTGTTTAGGATATCGGTTAATAGGATCTAAAAAATTTCTTATTTTTAACTTTTTAGCGCGTTTTTCTAAATTTCGGGATAAAACACTTTGGATTGCTGTCGGTTCACCGATTAGATCTCGATACTTTTGATCTATTTTTCGAACCCTTCTCCGGACTACTCCATTAGGTGCAAAGCGGTCCATTGCGCCACAAACACTCTGCAATACAGCTGCTTGTTGTTTAAAGAATTGAGATTTATGATCTCTCATTATAGGATTATCAGAATTCAAACAATATTCATACCCCCTGAGTATAACATCAAGTTTCCTAAGAATTGATGGCCCCCATGTTTTATAAATAAGATCATACCCATATTCTGTTAAATTCAGAGTTTCATGGATTTCTAACGCAATATTTTCTTGAGAACCACTCCAGAAATGCACATCTTCCCATGGAACATCTCTTAAGCGTCCACTTTTTTTCATTTTATTATACAATGCTGTGCCAGGGAACGGAGATAAACGCGTTAACTGTTCGTATGTAGGATAACATGCTACAAAATAATTAAGATCCTCATGTATATTTGAATGATCATGAAAATCCCATCCACATATCCAAGCACCGATAGTGCGTATTCCCATGTTATGAAGTTTATTAAAAACTTCTCGTGCATCTGCTTCTTTTACTTTAGTGTAACCGTGCTCTCCAGCGAATTTGGATTCTACTCCGATGAAAATTGCACCAATTCCAATTTCTGCTACAGCATCCCATCCATATTTATCAGCAAAATTCCAAATATGATCTACTGAACCAAATGCGAACCAATCAAGTGACTCTACGACTTTAGGACTGCTTTCCCAATATTCCTTAGTTTTTATCAAATATTCTGGATATCGAAAATGGTCTTCCTCAATTACAAATATTTGACTCACATCCGGGAAATACTTATGATATAAATGCATATGTTTTATTAATTCTTCTGGCGAGAGTAATTGTATTCGTTTATAACCAAACATTTCAGTGGTAGAACAAAAATCGCAAGCACCAGGGCATCCCAAACCAGAAACTAAGAATCCAATAGTACCTCTTGGATATTTATCAATAAACCAAAGAGAACCCCCACATTTAGGCATAAGTTTTTGTTCAATTGGACGATTTGTATCCTCTCCAAGTAGGTTACGCAGAAAATTTACTCCCTCTCCTTTTACTGCGTAATCAACATATTTTTTTTGAGTTTCTTCATCATATTTAGCCTTAAATGCTTGTGCCCCATATGATCCTATAAGAATTTGAGTCTCAGGTGAGTTTTTCCTAATGTATTCACACATTTTTAATACATTATCTAAATGTACTGGAAAACAACTAATTCCGATATAGTCATAACCCTTATCGACTTCATTTGTAAAATGCTCCCATCTAGGATATTCAAGTAAAGTAGAAGGTGTGCTAATGTTTTGTGCCAAAATATGGTTTCCAAAGCAATGTGTATGAGAAATTATTGTAAATATATCATCACCATGAGTGAAACGTTGTCCAGTAGCATCAGTTAAAGAATCATTTGCGGGAAGTGTGGGATATGGATAAGTGGGAGTAGTTAATAAAATACGAGTATCTTTCATTATTTAACCTTTAATTGGTTTTTTTACTTAAGGTGTTAATTTATATTTGAGTCAAAACCAATATATAAAAATTGTGCAATACACAACAATTGATCAAAGCATGTAATTAAATTGAATATTTTATAATGAATTCAATTAGAAAAAATGATTATAAATCAAAGATATTAGAAACCTTGGATGCTTTTCCGTCCGGATTAACTATAACTGATCTGTCTGAAAAAACAGGAGCTCATCGTAATACTGTATCAACACATCTAAGATCTTTAGAAAACGAAGGATTTGTATCGAAAAAAGAAATTGGTTCAGCTCATCTATATTTTAGCAAAAGAAGAGAATATCTAAATAAAGAGTTAGTTAATTCATTTCTAAAAGCACTATTATTTGGATTAAAAAATAAATTTCCAAAGAATGAAACTATTTTCAAGGAAATAGGTCATGAAATTCTTAAGAAATTTCAATTTCCTATTGGTGATGCTTATATTGAAGAATTCAAGAAAGCTAGAAAAACAAAAGATCAAATTTCTCAGTTGAAATTGTTTCAAAAATTCTATGATTCATATGATTTTTTTCAAGATGATCTCAATATTTCAGTACAAGAACTCACTCAAAATTATGCTTTATTTCGATTAAGTAATTCAGAATATTTAAAGGATTCAGAAGAATTTACATATTTTTTTTATATTGCTTGTGGGATTACTGAAGCAATCTATATGCTTAATCTTAATAAAAAAGTTATTTGTAGCGTTGAAAAAATTCACATTACGAAAAATCAAAATGAGTCATATATCGATATCTCTTTAAAATTTATTTAATTCCTACAGAAATTTCTCCAAGCCTAATTCTTTAATTTTCTCTTGAGTCGGAATTCCAGTGAATTTATCCCACCCACGTTCCTCGTAATAGTCATCAAGTAGCTTATTTGCAATATCTGGAGTAATGATTGTTTCTCCAAAAAAATCTAGCATTTTAAATGTATTATTTCCAAACTTTAAAGGTTTAAACCAATCTTCTGGAATACTATCATCCTTTCGCGAAAACCCTTCTTTCACATTCATTAATTTTAATAAATTCCATGTTCTCTCAGCTGCAATTCGTAGATCTTCAGTTGTAAAATTAAATCCAGTTATAGCATTATAGAATTCAGTAACAGATGCTAATCCGTAAAATCGATTAATTTGAGCCCTTGCACATAATCCTAAAGATGTTAAAACAGTATACCAATCTTCAGCATATCGTGTTAATCGCCCAACACTAATCATCATTTCTGGTACTGGGGGAGTAAAGATCCTTTTGAAAGCATAGGATGGGATGCCCATTCTATTGAAGTGAGATTTAAACTTATTTATAGGTAAAACAGCACCCATATAAGTAGGAGACCCACCAGAAGCTACATGAGAGCCTTTAGGGTTGACTATTTGTTCAAATTCCATTGTACCAAGATGTACTAACCGTGGCTCAAAAACAATATCCAAACCCTTCACATGTGACAACTTTTCACCTTCAATATTATACTTTTTCATAAAATTTTGAATTCCTTCAGCAAGAACATCCCCAAATCCAGTTCTGTGAGCAGTTTTTTCAATTACTTGAAGCAGAGTATTTATATCTGTATTCCATTCAATTCCTGAGTTATTTTTGGTTAATATTCCTTTTTCACTTAACTTATTACAATAATTGAAAAGACATACTATCATCATATAATCCAAACCATATTGATTGCATTTATCATGAGCCAAAATGGCTTCGTGATTATAATTTAATCCGTCAAGATCTACAAACATTAGGAATGGATTTATAATCGAGGTAGCATAATGGATTAATCCAATTGAATTACCCTCTTTTAGTTCTAAAATATCTTTATCACCCATAGGACATGATGGACAAGCAATTCGTCGTCTTTTTAGATTTTTAAGGTAAATTCGTTCTCCACATTGTCTTGCTTTTTGATTTTGTCCTGAAACTTTAAAGAGCATTCCAACAGGTAGAGACCTTAGCATTCCTAATTTATGCCATGATTCCCTATGAGGATAATTTTTGATTCGGTCAAATAATCTATTATAGAGAATATTAAATCTCTTTGGATCAGATATATCAATACCCTCTGATCCTATAGTGACAATTGCTTTCAAGTTTTTTGATCCCATAACTGCTCCCAATCCCCCGCGTCCTATCGTGGCTGTTCTATCTATTAGAGCTAATGAATTAAAAACGATATTTTCACCTGCTTGTCCTATTACAAGGGTTCCGCATGATTTGAATTTCTTTTTTAGCGCATCATGAGTTTCTATAATACTTCTTCCCCATAACTTTTTAGCATTACAAATTTCAATATGATTATTCAAAATATTTAAACAACAAGGCTCATCAGCTTTTCCTGAGATAATTATGTGGTCATATCCCGCTTGTTTCAGGTTAAACCCAAAACTCATGCTACCACAGGAATAAGCGATTGCCCCTGTTGCCGGGAATTTGCTAGTAGCAACAACACGTGAGGAGCCTGGAGTGATTGTGCCAACCAAGGGGCCAACTCCAATTATTATATAATTTTCAGGAGATAAAGGATTTATATTTGGGGTAATTAAATCAGCTGCGAGTTTTGTATTAATTCCAATCCCCCCAATGAATTGATTGACATCCGCGATATTCAATTTAGATAAATAAATTCTATTATTGGATAAATCTACATTGATTATATTACCTGTATACCCCTTCCATTCCATTACTTTAAGTCCTCCACTATTTTTAGTGCTCCATAAAGACAATGCTGAGCACATTTCCCACAATTAGTACAAGTATCTAAAAAAATAATCCTAGGTGTTAAACTATATCGTTCTTCAATTTCTAAATTTGCTCTTGAGGGATTAAAGATTTTATAATGTGAAAATGAACACCACAATTTACATATTATACAACCAGTGCATCTTTCTTCATTTATCTTAATTTGAATTTTACTTTTCTTTATCATTTTGGTTATATCACTAATGCCAGTTAAAACTTAATTGTTAGATCTGTTTTTCTTTCTAATTGTTTTAAAATTAATGGTATGTGTTCAAATTTATTGAAACTTAAATCTATTAATTTTAGGTTGGGCAACGCACTTATAGATTTAGGTAGTGATTTAAGTCGGTTTCCCCATAGATTTAATTCTTCCAGTGAGTTAAGTTTTC
>JBHLNS010000048.1:0-23747 GCA_048941285.1 Promethearchaeota archaeon | reverse complement strand
GCATGCTTGCTTTCTGGAATGCAAGTTAACGATATGATTTTAGATGGAAAAATTATGAATGGATACGCTCGTTATAAACCCTAATTTTTTTTTCTTTATATTTTATTTTATACTTTTTAACTTATTTGGAAAAAAATGTTAATCTAAAAGCTTATACCTAAAGATAATTTTGAGTTCTTATACATGATTATATATCTCTCATTAATCGCAATATTTTTCTCAAGTATGGTTTATGGAATCATTGGATTTGGTGATGCCTTAGTTTTAATACCTATTATCACTCCAATAATTGGAATTAGAAATGCTGTGATACTTGTTAATATCTGGGGTGCATTTCCTGCTTTGCTAAATTTTATTAAATACCGGAAATACTTGGATAAAGGTTATTTTTTCCGATTCCTGTCATTGGGTGTTCCTGCAACTATTTTTGGGACTTTTCTCGTTATAAATATAAAGGTGGAATGGATAGAATTAATATTAGGGGGTTTTATATTTTTTTATTCTTCATTGAAGCTCATTAATTATTATAGGAATTCTGAAAATCTTGAAATAAAGAATGAAATTAATACAAAATCCCCCCTCATTTTTATTGGCGGTTTCTCGTATGGTTTGTTAACTGGATTAATTAGTGCTGCTGGACCAATAAATGTCGCTTTATTAGAAAAAACAGGGCATTATAGAGAAAGCTTTATTGAAAATTTTGCGGCTATTGGAACTATATTATCTATTTCAAGAATCCCATTTTATTTTACTACTGATGTATTTCCATACGAACTACTTCTAGTATTTGTTTTAGCATTTCCTATTATATTCCTTGGAACTAAATTAGGTCATAGGATTACCCCTAAAATACCCGTTAAGAAATTTCAGATTATTATCTTTTTCTTTCTAATAGGGATTAGCTTAAAATCAATAATTTTATCAACTTTTACTTTACTCCAGATATATTAAAGGATAAGTTTAGAGATTTGCTGACATATTAGTTTCTTTTCACAAAATACTTATAAATTGATGTGTCTTTAAAATTCAATGTGAAATCTAAAATTAAAATAGTTTTAATTTTCATCTATTTGTTAGGTTCTCTCATTTTTTTATTATTTGGGTCATTTTATATTACTCAATATTACGGCATTCCATTCAATGACCCAATCTTTATATTAGTAAACATAATCGGTTCACTTTTTATTGTAGTCGTGGTTGAATTTGCTATTATATATGGTTTTCTCAGGTCCCCCGATTTAATTAAAAAAGATTTATTTCTCTCTGTTTTAATAGTCAATCTTGCAATATTTCTCCCAATTCAAACAGTAGCTTATCTTTTACTGGCATGGTATATTATAATTTACCCTTTCTACACTTTAGCAATTACTTTTCTATTCTTTTACTTGGAATGGCTATTTTATTGTTTTCAATTTCAAAGACTCTTAAAAAGAAGATCAATTAATAAAGAATTATCCAGAAAAAAAATAGCATTAATATCATTTCTAGCAAACTTACCAATGGCTCTTCTTATTAATATTTATAGCCCTATCATGTTATTATTAAATTTTATTAGCTTCCCTGAATTATATTTTTAATTTAACAGCACTAATTCTACATTATCCAAAGAGAATTTAAATTTAAAGAAAAAATAAAAAAGGAAAAGAAATTTAAGAGACGATTATAGTAATCCAGTATATCTTTGAATTTGGGATTGTATAAGAAGTAACTGAATATTCCTTGCTCCACCAATAACTTCTTCAATTTTACTTACATCACAATACTCATCAATAGGCGTATTATCTGTAACACTTACTCCTCCCATATGCTGTTGAACTTCATAACAGACTTCATGCGTAAGCTTAGCTAAATAGTATTTTCCTTGAGAGGAAATTGATGCAACCCATTTTTCTGCTTCTTTTGAAGGTTTCTCACTGAATAAAATTCTCTCGTCATACACAGTGGCAGCTTGTAGAGCTAAAGCTGTTGCCGCATTAGATTTTGTCAATAAATCTGCTAAACCATAACCTACACCTTGATACCTGATTACAGGTTTGCCAAATTGTTTCCTTAAATTTGTATAAATAATACCATAAATTACTCCTGCCCAACAAATTCCTACGCCACTTCCCATAATTGAAAGCCTTTCAGGAACTAAACCTTCAAAAAGTCTTTTATATCCAAGTCCATCATCTGCGAGTATGTACTCTTTTGGAACTAATACATTGTCTAATATTGTGTGTGATATTTGGACCCTTGGAACAGAATTTATTTTTAACCTCTCAGTTTTTACACCAAATTCACGTGCAATAATAGCTTGTACCATCGTATCTCTTGGATTTGCTTCATCATAGACCCCATAACATGCAAAATAATCTGCAACAGCCCCATTGGTAGTATACACTTTTTCTCCATTATAAATCACCCCATCACCAGTTTTGGTACACTTGGTTGTCATATTTACAGCATCTGAACCTCTTTCAGGTTCTGTGATGCCAATACAACCAATTTTTTGTCCTGATAATAGCTCATCTTGCACTTTTGAGGGAATATCAGAATCACCACCATGTTCATAATAATGAAAAGTAGGATTACCACATAAAATCCCACTTGCTACTCGTGCTAATTCTAATTGTGGGTCTAATAACGAGATATGAGTTCCTAAAAGTATTTCTTTTTTCATTCCATACGGTTTAAAGTCTTTCCATGGGTTTATTCTTTGTATATATCCTCTTTTTCCAAGTTCGGGGAGTAGACTATATACATCCTTTGATTTATCAATTCTAGGATGCAGATCTAAGCAAAAATCTTGTAAACCTTGACAATACTCTCGTTCCTCTTCATTTAACATTGGAAAAACGTTGTCGTTAAAGATTTTAAATACATTTTCCAATGACATCTTTTCAAGAATTTTATCATCAATAATTTTCTCTTGAAACATATTTTCGTCAATTTAGATTATATTTTTTATAAATTGAAAGCATTTATATTAATTAGTCTAAATCTTTTATTACAATTAAATTTTTGATTTTAAAAATCAGATAAAAAGAATTCTTTAGTGATAATATTAACTATAATTATTTCTCACATAATTTTGCACTCTTCTCATTTCATCTAAGTAAGTATCTACATTCCCAAAAATATAAAACCTAACGTCTGGTCCAGTTCCACTCGGTCTAAAATAAAGCGTTGAATCGTCACTTTTTAATTGATAAATATCAATCATATTATTGTTATCTGATAATGCATTGACTCTATAGGATTTATCATGAATGGTAATGATTTTTCCATCATTTTTTTCAAAATTTTTCATAATTCTGATTTTCTCTTCATCAACTGCATGAATAGTATCATTGATGCCTTTAACACTCCAATTTATGGCTTCAGAAATGATATATCCTCGAGATATAAGTTCTGTTATCAACACTAAAGCAGGAACAGGGTATTTATCGGCTAAAATTGTAAAATCAGTAGTAAAACTATATTTTCCAGTGTTGTCGTCTTTAAATACATCCAATATATTTAAAGTATGACCTCCACTCTCTTCCCAATAGACCATCAAGAAGGATTCTTTCTCCAAATGTTGTTCTTCCATCATTTTAATTATTTGTTGCTTAAGAGGTGTTGCATTGTTAATTTTAATTAAATTTCCATTTTCATCTTGGTAATAAAGTATTGCTGTATCAATCTTTGATTGGTCGACTTGGATTCCAAGAAGAAAATACATGATCACACCCAGATGTTTATATCCAACTCCCGTTAAAATATTAATAAAACTTGTCTTATCTCCTCGTAAATCACTTGGAATCGTTCTAACGTTAACAATTTTTTTATTGAAGTCTTTTGCTAAAATATTATGCATTGCTGAGTAAATCTCATTAGGAATATATGTATAATATTTTCCATTCTGTTTGACATATAAAACAATTCTATCTCTATCTGCATCCAAAAGTATTGCAATCGTAGAATTAGCTTGACCCATTATTTCTTGTAGCTTCTTTTCTTGTACGTTCTTTAGAGGATTAGGAGGATTAAGTTCCTCTTCGACAACGGTAAGATTTGCACCATACTGTTTAAAAAGATTTACAATCCCTCTTGCTTTGCCTAAATAAGGCCAAATTACAATATTCTCATTTTTTATGCTTTTAATTTCTATAACTTTTGATAAGAGGCGAATTACATAATTATTATTCTCTTCTTCAGCATCTAGTCTAATAGGTGAAAAATCTGATCTTAAAGGAATTTCTTTCACTTCAAGGGCTATTTTAGAAATGTCCTTCAATAAACTACCAGACATAGGAATAGGATAATCTATATATAGTTTGATTCCGTTCCAAGTTAAATCATTATGGCTTGCAGTTAATACCAAAACTAAATTTATGTCTTTAAATAATGCTACAGATGCAGCTCCGTAGGGAGAAGATATCTTTGATTCACCTGGACTATCTGTTTGATAATAAATCTTAAATTCATCAAATGCAAAGATTTTAGAACAAAATTGAAGTAAGATATCTTTAGTTGGTCTATCATCTGTAAAGATTAAAACATTCAAATTTTGGTTATTCTTCATTTCTTTAAACTTCAAACTAATAGCTTTGAACATCCTAAGAAATAAAAATAAATTTCTCTTTGTTAGAATGTATTTTTCTCCCTCTGCTAGTTTATGAACCTCAAGAATTTGAATTCTCAGTCCAGAAGTAGGAGCAACAATAGGATCAATAATATTTCTCTCTTCTTCTGTTATTTCCGGCAACTTAATAATACTAGATTCTTCTTCTAATTGATCTAGTTTAAAATCTTCAATTTCAAAATTCAACAAAGAAATCACTTTTTACAGTCTTAAATTGGGTTTTTATTAATTTCAACTAATTTCTTTTATTGCTTTTTTTAATATTTCTAATATCTTTTCTCGATATATGGGTTCGATGGCAATCATCCCATGAGTTTTAATTACTCGTTTTTCACTAGAAAGATATTTTTCACAGAATTGTGGAGTTAGCCTATTTGCTAAATCTTGTTTGTTTGCGATACCAATTACGAGTTTATCTTGATAGAATTTATCTAATATTTCATGAATTATCTCTTTTGAGTTAATTATATTTTCATATGTGGAATCTGTTACGAGAAGAGTTATGTCTGTACCTTGTAGAAGACTTTGCCAAAGGGACCTGAACTGAGCTTGACCCGCAAAATCCCAAAGAGTAATACTTCTCTCAAATTCATCACCCTCATAGGAAGCAATATCGGCTGTGATTGTTGGCACGTATTCAAGATCTACATCCTTTCCACAGATCAATTTTGTCAAAGTGGTTTTCCCTACCCCTCCAAATCCTATAATAGATACTTTAATTGCTCCCAAAATAATATCGTCTAATTCCTTTTCAAATTCAGTAAAAATACTTCGGTTTCCAGCCCAACTCCCATTTTCAAGAATGTTACCATATTTTTCTAAAAATTTAGTTCTAATACTCAATATTTTAGAATTTATTTGGGTGTCGTCCTCGTCTAGATCAGCACATAAAACTATTATGATATTATCAATGATAGTATAAAAGTACTTAAAATCCTCGGTTTGTGTGTTTTTAATTTCACTCTGGCTAATTTCCTTCATAAATCCTGAAAAAGCACTTAAAAATCCAGCTAAAAGATCCCTATCTACATCAGATGTCCCATAATTCCTAAAGAGTAACGATTTACCGTCTTTCGTAAGAATATTTATATATTGTATAATTGTTATCACATTAAAATTACAAGTTTATTACTAATAACAAAATTTAATATCAAATAAAATTATATTTCAATAAAAAATAAATTTTGTAAAAGTTCTTAATTACAATTACTAAAAACTTTTATAATGGCGAATTAAGAGAAGAGGATAGATGACTGACTCAGGTAATTCTGATGATAAATTGGATAAATTCGCCTCAATTCTCGAGAAATTTGGACTAGATATCATTACTAAGATGGGGCAGACTAATCTCAAAATTAATATGTTAACTGCTAAAATTGAAGAGCTTAGTAAGGCAACACTTGATATAAAAGCATTAGCCCCTCAATTAAATAATGTAATTGAAAATCAAAAGATACTTGAGGCTGAACTTGACTTAATTAGATCCTTAATCCAAAGATCAGAAATTTCATTATCATCCAAATATATGGAAAGTGAAGAAATTGCCCGGGATACGTCTGTAACTGATAAAAAACAAATAATTGTTGAACAATTCAACCATCTTAAAGAAAATTTTGATCAAATTAACGATCCTGAATTAATAATTGAAAAACTTGGTAAAATTAAGGAAGACATTTTTGTATTTAAAGGTGGGCATAAAATTCTTTATGAAATTTCACAATTTGTAAAGAAATTAAATGGATTAGAAACCATTCCAGATGATATTAAAGACTTATTAAAGGAAAAAATAGTTTTTTGGATAAATAAATTATAATTACTCTTAATTTTTTAACTAATTTTCTAATCCAACAAAATAAATTTCTCTGGTAATTTAAATTGTTTATTAATTTAAAATAATTTTAGAGAGAATTAAGGAGAAACAAAGTTAAAAAGAATTTTTATGAATTCAACGTGATTGTATTTTCTCTCTATTTTCTCAGTTCAAAAAAAGTAAATAGTGATCGAAGTGGCTATTAAAATTTACTATCGTAATTATTTAAATTCCATGTAATTTTTAAGAACAAATTATAATTGAATTGAATTAATGTTCTACCAGTATTTGTTTTTTGTCAAATTCGTCTGGATCTCCACCATCTTCCATAAACTCAACAAAACTCTTTAATCCACGTAAAATGTATTTAATTCCCCTCTGAAGGATTTTTTCATGTTTTACAATTTTATAATCAATCCAAGAAGATACTTCTGTTATATCTCCCCTCGCTTTCAATGAATAACCAAATGAATTAAAATTTTCGCTTACCGCCTTACATGTAAAACCTTTATTTTCTTTTTTCTCTATTATTGTAAATGTATAATCTTCATTCTGAGTTTTTACAGCTCTCATATTTGGACCAGTTTCTTTAATTTCTAGTGTAGCAGGATCCCATTTAGAACTGAGAGATAGATCAGTTAAAATATTATAAATTTTATTAGGGGGGGCATTTATTTCTATTTTCGCCATAACTTTAGTCATATACTCACCTCATAAATTTATAGTGTACTTAAAGTCATTTTTGTTTTTATACATTACTGTCAAAATTAATATTTATAATAAAGAATATAAAAGTAGAGTTTTAAAAAAGAATACTTTATTCTTCTAATTTTGCTCGTAAAGTAAGTACCGTAATTTTTTGAAAAATAAACTAGATATTCTCCCCTGTTAACCCCGAAGTTTCAAAAAAGGGAGCATTAATTTCAATTTTTCTTTCGAGCATAGGTAAAAAATTACTTTGTGAATTTTCGAATTCCCTCATGATAGCATAATATAGATACATTTGCATCAAAAATAGCATCATTTAAAAGAAATTAATTAAAAAAGGAAATTATAATAATTGGCCCGGAAAAATAATTATTATTTTTCTTCTAGTTTTGAACGTAAAGTGAGTTCAGCTATTTTCTGAAAGATTAATTTTACATTTTCTCCCGTTAATGTTGAAGTTTCAAAAAAAGGTGCAGCTAATTTTTCACTTAAATGTTCAGCCATAGGTAATATAATCTTTCTTTCGTCTTTTAAATCAACCTTATTCCCTATTAGGATACGAGGGATCGATGATAACCCATACTTAACGCTAGTACTCCACCAATTGTTTATATTAGAAAATGAGCTTGAGCGAGTTATATCATAAACTAACATCATTCCATCAGCCCCATTAAAATAAGGTCGATGTAACATGTAAAATTGTGGTTGTCCTGCAATGTCCCAAATCATAAGATTTACAGTGGCATCTTTACCCATATC
Source organism: Promethearchaeota archaeon (assembly GCA_048941285.1). Classification (GTDB taxonomy): domain Archaea; phylum Asgardarchaeota; class Lokiarchaeia; order Sigyniarchaeales; family SOKP01; genus Loki-b32. The sequence continues at coordinate 15,861 of JBHLNS010000048.1, read as the reverse complement.
ATCCTTAATTGTGACTGGTTCCTTAGTAATATTTACTCCTACTGTCGGTACATATTCATAGGTAAATTTTTCACCACAGAAATTTGTTAAAAGGCTTGTTTTTCCGACCGCAGGGTCTCCGATGACTATTATCTTAAATATCATCTCAGTTCTTCCTTGAAAGACAATGTCTCCCTTTCCCTTATCATCCGTCATGATTTTGATAAAGTATCTTTTTGAAAATTTTAAGTTTTTAATTAATTAATTAATGAGTTACGAATATAAAAATTTTAATCATTCTTTTTTAAGTTTAATTCGTTTTTTAATTTCAAATTTTGAAGTTTTACTCCTCTCTCGAGATATAAAAAATATTTCATTTAAGGGAAAATGAATTTTATTCCAGGTGTTCTGTAAAGTCGTCATGATATCTATGATATTTTTTCTACCTTGTATTTGTCCTACACTCAAATGAGGTCTAAATCCATGTTTATATTTATTTACATCATTACAATCTGGCACAATCTTTAGAATTTTTAATTGCAGATTAGTAATTAATTCAATTGGTTCTGGTTTTAACCATAAGGTATATCTCTGTTTCCCATGGTTAAAATAATTGAAGTTCTTTAAATGAATTTTAAAAGTTTCAATAGTTTTGCACTTATTGGAAAAATCTTTTTCAAGTTTTGGATATTCATTTTCCGATCTAAATGGATATAATAATATAATATGAGGCATCCATCGATTAAATTGGCGATCAAATTTTATACGAATTTTTTGGATTGGTACCCATTTAGCTTCTGGCGGAATTATTACAACAGCAGAAGTAAAAACTTTACTCATAATAATCATTTTTATAATTTTAAATTAAAAGATTTTTATTTTAGAAAATTTTACTTCTAATTTAAGAAATGAAGATAAAAAATAGGCATTTCATTCGAAAATCCGAACTTAAACCTTTAAAAGATGAAATTTCGAAGCATTATGATCAAAAATTTGTTAATCAGATTTTTCCTAACAAATGTAATGTTGAAGTTATTGAAACAGAAACAGGAGATACTTTATTCGTAGTTAACAATATATTAAAATTATGGAAATCCAAGGAAGGATACATCCCTGTTTTGACTTTGTTATTAAATAACCAGATAGATATGAAGACTATTATCGTAGACTTCGGTGCTGTTCGATATGTCACAAATGGTGCTGATATAATGCGTCCAGGAATAACTAAGATAGATCCTTCTATTAAAAAAGGAGATATTGTGAGTATAGTCGAAGAAACAAAAAATAGAGCCTTAGCTGTTGGTAAAGCATTATTTGATGCTTCAGAAATGGAATTAAAAGATTCTGGAAAAGTTTTAAAGAATCTTCACACAATTCAAGATTCTATATGGGAATTTGAGAAGCAGTTTAAATAAATTCCGCTTTCAAAATTGATCCAATTAGAGTTTTTTCTGATTGTGCTAATTCATTAACAGGATGACTTTCTTTTTCATAATAGTCAGATAAAGCACCGGATTCTTTAAATTTACTTAAGTTGATGATAATATTTAACCCTTCTTCTACAATATTTATATCTTCAAATTCATCTGAAGTGTGCATTAATTTAATGATTGAATGTGAAGTCCATAATTCATTCTCATAGAAATTGCCATCCAAACCCAAAAAATCTTCAAGAATTTCACCAAAAAACTCTACTTCTGAGATCAATTTTAGCCTATACCACCTCAACCCTTATGTGCTGAAAAATACACATTTCTCCCTTGCAACTGCAATTATATAGTTATCCATTAATATATTTGAATTCAATTGTTTCAGACATTTTCCGTTATGATAATACTAACATTTTAGATCTTTCTTTATATGAACGAAAATAATCACTTTATCACATAATTATTTTCGAAATCGTTCAATATTTCAATATTTTTTTCAATTTTGTATATTCTGCTTAACTTTTTTGTATATTAGCATCAATAGTCTGAAATTATTAGAATGATTTGATAAACAACCAATTAAAAATCCAATAATATCCAAATACCTATGTTAGATAAAATACATTAAACGGTGGTCTAATTATTTAAAATCAGTATTTTTATAATTTTAAGATGATAAAAGTGATATAATAAATTCTAGGATACTAGGTATGATTCCTTTTTTTAAATTTATGATGGATAAAAGCAAAAGTTATTACTATTGTACATGGAATAAAGAATAGATAATAACTCCCAAAGGAAATTTGATTTATTATAGGAATATTGCCATATTTTATATGATATCCAATTGAATCTCCTAAACTTACTTTATATTCTGTTAAAGTACCATTATTATTAAAATTGAAAGAGAAATCAATACTAGAAGTAACATTTTGCATTGTTAAGGTATTTCCATTGATAGAATAATCATCAAATAGAAATAAAGAAGTTCGATTTAAATAATCACCTATCCAAGTCAGGTTTAATGGTGTTGGGACAAAAAATAACATACCAAAAAGTGCAATATGCCAATCAGTTGTAAATCCTGTGTACAAATTCCTTGTAGTCTCATTGAAAAACATTGCACTTCCGTTGAATACTAAAGCCCATACAGGATTGGTGTAAAACGTGCTATAGACTTCAATCGAATAATTTAGTATTGTCCCTTTGTAATAGGAAGTGGCCTCAATCCACGTTCCATTATAAATATCTTCGACAACTACTCTAAATTTCGACCCTTGGCTTAGTAAAATAGCAGGATTACCTATCATAACTGTCCAAATGTGTTCTTCTCCTTCCTCAACGCCGTAATTATAATTATTCCCTAATGAGTTAGGTATTGATGAGATTAAAATTAAAAAAATACTCAAAATGACAACTATAGATTTTTTTATAATTCTTAGATCCATTTCTTAGTTTCTAATAAAATTTGCAATATAGACTAGTTTTAAGTTAGTAAAAGGTTAGTTATTTTTAAATTAAAAGTTATTGCATATGGATTTTACTCAATTTTCTTGTTGTAAATTTATCTTACAAATTTAATATGTTTTAAATTAAATTTAGTGTTAAAGATATTATGAGTGATCAAGATTTTATCCTGTATGAAGCAAAGGGGCGTATTGCAACCTTAACAATAAATAGACCAGATAAAGCAAATTCATGTAATATTTCGATGCTAAAAGCAATACATCAAAATTTGATAAAAGCAGATGAAGATGAGAAAGTTGAATGTATTATTATAAAGAGTAAAGGCGAAAGGTTTTTTTCTGCTGGCTATGATCTCAAAGAGATTCAGGGTGCTCCTGAAAATGTGGTACAGATAACTGAATGGGGTAGAAAAGTAAATGAAACCATAATTCTTATGAAAAAAACAATCATTACTCAAGTTCAAGGTATCGCGATAGGGTTTGGATTTATGATAATTTTGGCTTCTGATTTGAAGGTTTTTGCCGATAGATCTAAGGAAGAATTATATTTAAGATTACCAGAACTAGCTATTTCTGCTTTTCCTCAAACTGGAGCAACTCTTTTACCTTTATTAGCATTTGGTTTAACATATGCTAAGAATTTACTTTTTACCACTGATAAAATTGGTTTAGAGGAACTAAAGAATATTAACTTTCCAACCCGCATTTTTCCACTTGAAGAACTTGAAGCTGAAACTTATAATTTCGCTAAGCAAATAGCAAAATATCAAAAAGAATTTAGCTTTTTCACCAAGACTATGCTAAGAATTATGAATAAGGCCTATATTAAATCGTGCATGGATTTAGAAGATGAGTGTGGGAAGGTTGCGTATAACCCAAAGAAATTTACGATGAAAGAATTAGAGGATTTCATAAAGGGTTTAAATGAAAAATACCCTTAATTTGAGATTTAATCTTAATAATTTCTCCTTCATTTTTTTATTTACTAGTCTTCCATTCAATTATTTTCTTATAAATATGTATTGTTTTTCCAGTATTTACCAAGTATTATTTTTTCGTATTCTAATAGCCAAATTTTCCAATTGAATTTTTTTTGAATTGACCCCAAGTAAAAATTTTTTAGTAAATGGTTCTGGGCTTTTTACTTAGTGATTTATAAGGATTTTCTGTGACTATTTTTCTTGTGTAATATAAAGTAAAAGCAGTATATTATCTATGTGATATGTTCTTTGCATATTACACGGAGTTATAATTGACTTGAAGTTTATATTACTAGGAGCTATATGTCGATAGTCATATTGAGCATATGAATAAGCATATCTCGATGACTCATCATAATTATAGAATAAAGGTTGTGTGTTGTAAAATGAGTATGTATCGATCATATTTATTAAAAAATAATTTTTGGGCAAAAAAAGGAAATGAAAAGTATCCTGAGGCGGAAAAAGTGTTTATTAAGCATGATTCAGAAGTAGGGGGAATTTATGCAATTCTTCAAAACGAAAGGAAAGGTGTCAAAATTATGGTAGAAGGCAAAGAATATTTTTTTAATAATTTTGATAAACTTGATTCGTTTCTAACACGATTACAACAGAGAAAAGACGATTTCATGAAAATTCTTAGAAGGAAGAATATCTCACAAAAGCTAAGGATGTTAGATATTTAATTTTTCTAATCTAACCTTTTTAATCTTTTTAAGAGTATTTAGAAATTTTAATTTAATTTTAATTGATTTTTAAATAAATCCGCTTTTTATGCTGATTTTTTATAAATTGGCTGAAGACCTGTTTGAAAATGTCGTAATCGTAATTCTGCACCTCGCGAAATCTTTACTTTTGGAATTTTATCTTTATTATTATAAATTTCTGTGATTGCAGCAACAGTATAATCAACATGAGAAGTGCTATACACATTCCGAGGCATTGCAAAACGCACCAAATTCAAAATTCCTTTTTGTTGTTCAGGTGTCTTTTTATCCCATTCAAAAGCAAATGGACCTAATTCTACAGCTCTGATACCATAATGTCTTAATAGTTCAATAGTAAATCCTACCCCCCCAAAATCATCGATTTTCATGTCCGTACCCTCAAAAAATTTATCCATATTAATGTAAACTGCATGACCTCCTGCGGGGAGAATAACAGGTATACCATTCTGAGCGAGTTTTCTGGCAAACTCTCTTACTTGCGTCTTTCTTTCATTTAAATATGGTTCTTTTACTACTTCATATAAACCTGCTGCTAAAGCCATTATGTCTCTACCACTCATTCCACCATAAGAATCATTTCCAAATGTTAGTATTTGTCTTTCTTTTAATCTAATCCCGATGTCTCCATTGATGGAAAACTTCTCATGAAAAACTCCTTTGTCCCTAAAGAAAAATCCACCGCCCATATTGGCTAATCCATCTTTTTTGAAACTTATAGTGAAACCATCAACATAAGAAAACATTTCTTTTACAATTCTTTGTATTGACCAATTTTTATATCCAGCTTCAAATTCTTTAATAAAATTTGCATTTTCACTAAAACGACAGGCATCAAAGAACAACGGTATATCGTAATTTTCGGCAATTTTATGAACTTCTTTTATGTTTTTCATTGAAACCGGTTGACCTGCAGCTGTGTTATTAGTAATTGTAATGTAAATCAATGGAATTGCTTCTACTCCTTTTTCTTGAATTAATTTTTCCAATGCTTCAATATCCATATTCCCTTTAAATGGGTTAGTTTTATCCATTTCAGTATAAGGAAAATCATCGAATAAATTTTTTGAAAATAGATTTACAGCTTGAATGCCATTCGCAACTATATTTGCTTCTGTTGTGTCAAAGTGCCCATTATTTGGGATGTAATATATAACATCTTTTTTTTCTTTTAAAATAGGGGCGATGGTTGAAAATAGTAAGTGTTCAGCGCATCGTCCTTGTGGAACAATAAAGGCATTAGGACGAATTAGTTGATATTTTCCTCCATTTACAAATCCTCCCTCATATGAGGTAATATATAGCTCATCCATGAGCTTTTTTACATTAGTTTCACCTGTAAGAATTAGATCTATTGACTTTTTAGGATTATCACCTCTTTCAAATGTGTCTCTTATTGCCTCCAAGAGAACATAATATCCTTTATTGCGTGCATAAGATTCATCTCCATGAAAAAGAGCAGCCCATTGAAAATCTGTCATCGTTCCAGAGCCGGAATCAGATAAAAAGTCTACAAAAATTAAATCTGCAGGAAAGGAAAACATACTGTATTCAGTTTTTTTAAGTACATATTCACGTTGCTCTTTTGTAACTTGTTTGATTGTTCTAACAACCAATGGTTTATTTGCCGGAACTGCTACGCCTAACTCCTCTTGTGATTTCAAAATATTAAACCTATAAATTAAAATTAGAAATTTTATTTTGAGTTTTTCAAAGATACGTGAATGTATAATAATAAATCATTAAAAAATCATTTGTAAAGTTAAATTAAAGAAATGGAGAATTAAAAATTTAAATTTTGATATTATATTCATTAATTAATAATATGATATTATATAAGAGAATCTAAAAATGGAACTACCAGATTATATTAAAAATCGAATTTGGAAGGATTATTTACCCGAGGGGATGACTATTGAAGTAGAAATCCCTGAAGATAAATCTTTAATTGATGTATTTGAAACGGGCGCTAAGGATTATGCCCATAAAGTAGCATTTGATTACTTTGGAAGAGAATTCACATATGGGGAATTGGATCAATTAACAAGAAGATTTGCCACCGCTCTCTTTAAATTAGGGATAAAAAAGGGAGATGTAGTTGCACTTTGGTTACCAAATTGCCCACATTTTAGCATTTGCTATTTTGCCACATTAGGTCTTGGAGCTACTTTAACTGCAATTAGCCCCTTATTTGTGGCAAGAGAGATGATTTATCAAATAGAAGATTCAGGCGTAAAATATCTCATAATGATTGATAGATTTTATGGAGAATATAAGAAAGCTGAAAATCGATTAAATCTCGAAAAAGTGATTTTAGTGAATGTAGAAGGAAAAGTCCCTGAGATACCCGAAACAGACAAATTAATCCATTTTAATACATTGATGGATTCAAACCCGAAAGCTATAGCAGATTTCAAGGTAAAGATTGATCCAAAAAAAGATATTGCTATTATTCAATATACAGGTGGTACGACAGGTGATCCAAAAGGTGCTGAACTATCTCATTATAATGCTCTATCAAATCTTTTACAAATTAAACAAATCTCAGATTATATGAAAGAACATTATATTAAGGGAGATCTCATAGGACTCTCTGTGCTCCCCTGGTATCATGTATATGGTCAAATTTGTGAGCTTCTACAAGGTCCTTTAAATGGAGGGAAAGGTATTATTTTTCCAACATTTGATATACCTCGAATGATTGAGACTATAAAAAAAAAAGAAGCTAATTTCATACTTGGGGTACCTACTATGTTTATCAATATATTAGGTTCCCCATTAAGTAAAGATGTTGATTTTTCTAATCTTAAATATTGCAATGTAGGAGCATCTGCAATGCCAATTGAAGTTGCAAAAGAATGGGAACAGAAAACTGGGTTTCCTTTAGGAGAAGGATATGGTTTAAGCGAATCAACAGTCTGTGTTTCAAATTCTCCTCCATGGAGTAAGAAAAAGCTAGGAAGTTGTGGTATTCCCATAGCTAGTACTTTAATTGGCATTATTGATGAAAATTTAAATTTTGTACCAATTGGAGAACCTGGAGAATTAGTTGCATCAGGCCCTCAGATTATGCTCGGGTATCATAATCGACCTGAAGAGAATAAAAAGGTATTTTTTAAAGCGGGGGGTTATAAATGGCTACGAACAGGGGATTATGCAAAATTGGATGAAGAAGGCTATATTTTCTTAATTGATCGAGTTAAGGACATGATAAAATATAAAGGGCATAGTGTTTATCCAAGAGAAATTGAAGAGATTTTGTATGAACATCCAGCAATTCAAGAATGTGCTGTAATCGGTGTTAAAGATCCAGAAAGGGGTGAAAATATAATGGTACATATTATTCTTAGGAATGAATTTAAAGGAAAAATCACTGAACAAGAAATCATTGATTGGTCGAAGAAAAATATGGCTGCATATAAATATCCAAGAGTAGTGAAATTTGTTTCTTCGCTTCCAAAAAGTGCAGTAGGTAAAGTCCTAAGACGAGTGATCCGAGACAAGGAAGCTAAAAAGGCTGAAAAAAGAAGAAAATAGTGGGATTATTTTTTTATAACTTCAATTCTTTATGTTCAATAATTATATAGTTTTAATATTTCATTTAGTATTTAAATAATGAATGAACGAATAAGGAAATTACGAAATCAAAGTCGCAATGCTATTCCTTACTTTTCATTAGAACGAGCTCTTTTAATAACAGATTTTTATAAAACTGGTGCGGCTCATAAATTTTCTGCTCCAATTGCCAGAGCTAAAGCATTTAAATATATAATACAAAATAAAAAGATATGTATTAATGAAGGAGAGCTAATTGTAGGGGAACGCGGTCCAGAACCTAAGGCAACTCCTACATATCCAGAAGTTTGTTGTCACAGTTTGCAAGATTTAGACATCCTAAATACCCGTGAAAAAATTTCCTTTAAAGTATCTGAAGAAGTAAAACAAAAAACAAAAGAGATTATAATACCTTTTTGGAAAGGAAGATCTATTCGGGATAAAATCTTCTCTCAAGTTGATAATGAGTGGATTACCGCTTATGAAGCAGGTATTTTCACAGAATTTATGGAACAGAGAGCACCTGGACATACTGTTGCTGGGAAAAATATATGGGAAAAAGGATTTTTAGATTTCAAGCAAGAAATAAAAGAAAGCATAGAAATTTTAGATTTTTACAATGATCCCACTGCCTATAATAAGAGAGAGCAATTAAGAGCAATGAATATTGCCGCTGATGCAATAATTAATTTTGCTGATCGCTATGCTAAAGAGGCTAATCGATTAGCAAGTATAGAATCAAACCCAGACAGAAGAAAAGAGTTAGAAAAAATATCTGCTATTTGTTCTAATGTCCCCAGAAAAGCACCTAGAACATTTTGGGAAGCACTTCAACATTATTGGTTTATTCATTTAGGTGTCATAACTGAGTATAATACGTGGGATTCTTTCAATCCTGGACGCTTAGATCAGCATCTCTATCGATTCTACAAAAATGATATTGAAAAGGGAATCTTAACAAAAGAAGAGGCGTATGAGCTACTTCAAGCATTTTGGATCAAGTTTAATAATCAACCAGCACCTCCAAAAGTTGGAGTTACAGCAGAAGAAAGCAATACTTATACTGATTTTTGCAATATTAATATTGGTGGCCTTAAGGAGGATGGATCTGACGGAGTTAATGAAATGTCTTACATGCTACTAGATGTAATTGAGGGAATGCGTATATTACAACCAAGTAGTAATGTCCAAATTAGTAAAAAGACCCCAGACAAGTTTTTAAGACGAGCTCTTGAAATTGTGAAAACTGGTTTTGGACAACCTTCAATTTTTAATACTGATGCAATTATTCATGAATTAACGAGACAAGGAAAATCTATAATAGATGCTCGAAATGGGGGAGCAAGTGGTTGCGTTGAATCCGGAGCTTTTGGAAAAGAAGCCTATATTTTAACAGGTTATTTTAATTTAGTAAAAATTCTTGAAATAACACATAATAATGGTTTTGATCCTCTGACTAAAAAGCAGATTGGATTGAAAACTGGTGATCCTGTGACATTTAGAACGTTTAATGACTTATTTGAAGCATTCAACAAGCAAATTAAGCATTTTGTAGATGTTAAAATAAAGGGAAATCAGATTATCGAGCGTATTTGGGCACAAAATCCCGCACCATTCTTATCGATATTGATTGATGATTGTATCAAGAATGGGAAGGATTATAATGACGGTGGTGCAAAATATAACACTTCTTATATACAAATAGTAGGAATAGGTAGTATTACTGATTGCTTGACTTCTATTAAATATAATGTATTCGATAAGAAGATTATCTCTATGGAAGATATGTTAAAAGTTTTAGATAAGAATTTTGAAGGATACGATACTATTCACCAGAAATTACTCTATAAAACTCCTAAATATGGAAATGATGATGATTATGCTGATTCAATAACTACTCAAGTTTTTGAAATTGTTTATGATGCAATCGATAACCGCCCTAATACAAAAGGCGGTGTACATCGTATTAATCTACTTCCTACAACAGTACATGTTTATTTTGGTCAAGTAACAGGAGCTACTCCAGATGGGAGAAAAGCATATATGCCATTATCAGAGGGAATTTCTCCAGTTCAAGGAATGGATATTAAAGGCCCAACTGCTGTTATTAAATCAGCTGGAAAAATAGATCACCTACGAACTGGTGGAACATTATTAAATCAAAAATTTACTCCGCATTTTCTTTCAGATGAGAATAGAATTAATAAACTTGGGCACTTAATTAGAGCATACTTTGAAATGAATGGTCATCACATTCAATTTAATGTAGTTTCAGCAGACACACTCCGAGCAGCACAAAAAAATCCAGAAAAATATAGAAATTTAATTGTAAGAGTTGCAGGGTATAGTGATTATTTTGTGAATCTAGGCTCAACTTTACAAGATGAGATTATTAAAAGAACAGAACATACATTAATTTAGAACTCTTTTTACTTTGTAATTCAACAGCTTTGAAAGGGTTGAAATCTATGGAATTTATTTCAATTGTTAAACAATATGTAGTTAATGAAAATATGGAGGAAAATGAACTAAGAATAGTGGAATTGAAAAGTTTTAGAGAGCTTTTAGAAATCTAAAAAAGTAACTAATATTTGAAGAATTTTAAATTTTATTTTGATTCTTATTTTTTTTCTTTTAAAGTATTAATTCAAGATTTATATTATTGAACTGTAAATTTGAAGTTGTATATCTTTATTTTGTGAACATTAGCAAGCCCTTGTACCACAGGAGAAGAACCCTATTTTATTGGCATGATCCTTAATAATTCGCCTAAAAAAGATAGGGAATCAGTGCTTTTCGATTATTGGGATATTCTGGAAATGTTCTAATATACCATAAATGATTAGTTCGGGCTCTAGGTGCTAAATTTGCAAACGTCCATATAGCGAATACAAGTCCTGGAAATGACCATGTCATAATTGCCCAACCAGTCCATTCTGTTATTTCACCCAAATAACTAGGACAACTAACATATTTAAACATTCCACCGTATGGGATTTTGTATTCAGTTTCTCCGGGTTTTCTTAAATTACGGATTAGATAATCGGAATGGAGATTAATAAAAAAACCAATAAAGAATATTAAAATTCCCGTTATAAAAAGCGGGTTTAATATCCAAGATATGGCATATGAAAATGAAAATTTATAAATCCATCTTGCTTGTAAGTAAGAATTGACTCCATTAAATATAATTCCCATCAAAATAATTGTTATAGGCATTGATTGATTACCACGAATTAATAATGGGAAGATAAATGTACGGTGAATGTAATGTAGCATCCATATTGCCGTAAAAATGAGTGGAACTATTTCTAGCTTTCGATCTCCAATGAGATAGTAAATTAAATAAATAATAACTGTAGGAATTTCCATCAAAACCCATCCAAGTCTATTATTAATACTTGGCCCCCATTTTTTATTAATATGTTGCCCATACCCAGCAGGAATCTGGAATAAAAGAATAAAAACTATTATTGAAGATAAACTAAAAGTGATCATTAAAATGTTAAATATAAAAAATTCGCTCATAAAAACCACTTTAAGTAATTTTCTCGTATTACCAAAATATCTCCTAATTACAAATCTAAATTTTTTTTAAGTTTTTAATTTATTGATTCTGTGATTATTTAAATTTTAAGTAAGATTATCAAAAAATATTCAATGCACCAAAGAAATTGGAAATTCTGGGCTTTTATTTTAAACATTTTTGGCTGTAGTCAATTCATTATCTTGACGAGTATTGCTATGTTTTATTATGGAGGAGGGACTTATGCTGATCCTTTTACTCAAGGTTACATCTTCTGGTATAACTATTTTAGCGATTTAGGGCGGATTTCTGCACATTCGGGAAATCCAAATATAATTTCTTCTCTTCTATTTATGATAACATTAAATTTATGGGGAATATTTCAAATCCCATTTTATGTGGCTTTACCTAGTTTTTTTAAAAAGACTAGAAGAATAAAATTTATAAGTATCATTAGTTCCCTTTTTGGCATTCTTACTGGAATTTTTTTTATCGGTATTGCTTTCACACCCTCAGATATTCTTGGTTTTTGGCATGATTTTTTTGTGCTACTTGGATTTGGATCTATTTTTATATCTATAAGTTTATTCACAATTGTACTATTTCAGAATAAGGATTATCCAAAATCTTATGCAATTGTATGTGCAATTACATCAGGTGTTTTGATAATATATTATATAGCTTTATTTTTTATTCCAAATAATAATATCTCAGCTGTTCTATTTATTTATGTTACAGGGCAAAAAGTAATAATTTATACACTCCTTATATGTGAAATTTATCAAGCTTTTGGTGCTATAAAACAACTCCTTTCTTGATTCGATATTACAAAAAATTTTTAACAGTTCCACCTTTTTTAACAGTATGAGTAGAGATAAGCAATTAATAGAATTACTTCAAAAAGGTTCACTCCGTGGGATAATATTCGATTTTGATGGAACTTTACTTGATATCAGAGAAATTATTGAAAAATCAATTGAAGAAATTTTAGGAGAAAAAAATTTAACTATAGATATGGAAACTACAATACAAGAAATCGGTGCTTTATTGGAAACCATTCAGGGATATCCACTTCCTAAGGTCTTGCTTGAATCTTACAATATATTTAATCATATAAGTGCACTTGAAGGATTAACTTATTTTAAAAAATTGCAAATAGCTGTTAAAATTTTTGCTAAATATCTTGAGTATGCTAAGGAAGCTCTTTTTTTCCCAGCTGTGAAATCCTTATTAAAAGAATTAGGCAAAAATTCTGATTTATTTATTGTTTCTCATAATAAGACAAAGACAATAATCGAACATTTAGAAAAAGTAGGATTTGAGAAAGCATTTAAAGGAGTTTATGGAAGCGATAAAATACCTATTCAAAAGCCGGATCCAATGGCACTTCAGCCAACTTTAGAAAATTATGAGAAACGCCGCAGAGATGAATTTTTGATGATAGGTGATATGCCTTCAGATATCACAGCTGGTCGAGAAGCAGGTTTTTGGACTATTGCGGTAGCAAGTGGAGTAAGTAAATCTGAAATTTTAACTGAATATAAACCTGACCTTTTAATTAAGTCTTTAGATGATTTATTAAGCATATTAAAAAATTAGAGCCCTTTTTAAACCATTTACGCTAAACTAATTTCAAGTGACGAATTTTGGTGGTTTTTAGGTATTTATGATTTAATTGCTAATGATCTCTTAATTTCAGCCCCCAAAATAATCATACTTTTTAGCGTATTACTCTAACCATTAATTTTTTAAATAAACAAGTCTTTAAGTAAAATTAATTCAGCTGAAAAGATTATATTTTTATTAAATTTTCACACTTCTTTTAATAATACTAAGTGAAAATTATGGAATTAGAAAAAGTAAGTAAAACTGGAGCCGAAACTGCTCGAGAGTTAGATCTCAAAAAGCATATCGAAGAAAAAATGCAAGAAGAACTAAGGTTAGAGAAACGCCACCAAAATTGGTTGTATAAAATTTTAAAATATAACCCTATCGATCCTCTGAATGATTTATATCGTTATATAATTAAACGATTAGATTTAAAGCAAATAGAAGGACGTTTACAATGGTGGGCGGCATATATTTATATTAAATGGGCTGTCCGGACATTCTGGAATTTTAAAGCGGAGTATCCTAAAGGGAATATGTTCCCAGAATATGGCCCAGGTATTTTGGTGGGAAATCACGAATCACATATTGACCCATTCTTCTATGGAGCGGCTTGCCATCGTAGAATTCGCTACATGAGCAAACTTGACAATTTTAAGACACCAATAGTAAGAACTCTCTTCAATAACCTTGGAGCTTTTAAAATAGACAGGGAAAATCCAGAATTGGGTTGGGAAAAAGCTAAAAACATTATCCAAGGCGGAGAGTGGGTTGGAATATTTCCAGAGGGAACTAGGAGTTATGATGGAGAATTAGGAGAATTTAAAACTGGTGCAGTTCGGCTTGCTATTGAAATGGATGTTCCAATAGTTCCTATGGCTGTTATTGGATCTAGAAATGCATTACCAAAAGGCAATCTGGTAATGAAACCAACTCAAGTAATAGTTCGAGTAGGTGATCCAATTTATTATCATGACTATGATATTAACACTGTATCATATGATGATATTCGTAGATTAACTGATGATTTAAGGAGTATTGTATGGGAATTACGGGAAAATATTTATGGAAGGGAAGAAAATGAAGCACTTTCCATAGGTTCACCTGAAGAAGTTGAGAAAAAACCAAAATTTGATTTCATGACTTATTTGAAAGATCAAGGAAAAGGATTTCTTAGGCTCATAGATGATTCATGGTATGCTCTTTTAAAAACCTTAGAAGAGTTTGGAGTGCGAAGACAATTTCAAAAAACTGTGATGGCATTCTCAGGTGAATTAGTAAGTGGTTGGTCTGATCTAATGATGCCATACAAAGCTATAGATTTTGATAAATATGTACCAAAAGAAGGCGGCGTTCTTCTTTGCCCAAGTCATAATTCTGAATGGGATGTACTCATACTGGCTACAACTCTAATTCATCATGAACCAAGAAGAATAATGTGGCAGATGTCAAAACAATCACTCTTTAAAATACCACTCGTTAATGCATGGGTACGAAATCATCATGCATTTCCATTAAAACGAGGAATGCACGACGTGGATGCGTTTACATATGCAAGAGAGCTTCTTGAACAAGGAGAATGTGTGTGCACATATCCAGAAGGGACTACCAATCTGGGAAATGGTCAACTTTTAGAGGGCCATACGGGTCCCATGCGATTAGCAATTCAAACAAAAGTACCTATAATTCCCATAGGAATAACAGGTACCGAAAGAACTTATCCAAAGCATGCTAAAATGCTGAAATTTTACAAAGGTCAGATTTTAAAAGCTGGTCCGCCATTTATGGAGCATCAAAAATATTGGGATAAGCCTATGCCAGATTATGACGAACTTAAAAGATTAACGGCAAATTTGATGGACCAAATTAGAGATCTGCTTCTTTATGATACACCGGACGCATAAGGTACTGAGGAATTAAATAAATGGAATCGAGTGAACAATCGAGCAAGAAAAAGATAAAAGTTGGTATTCCACGAGCGCTTCATTTTTATAGATATTTTCCCTTTTGGAAAAAGCTTCTTGAGGAATTAGATGCTGAAATCATTTTAAGTCCTCCGACTAATAAAAAAATCGTTGAAGAGGGTGTAACTCACGGATTTGGAGAGCTCTGTATTCCTGTTAAAATTTATTATGGTCAAGTATTAAAATTAGTCCGCGACCATCCAGATTTAGATTATATTTTTGTACCTAGATATGTAGCAGAAGTTAAAGAAGCCTTTTTCTGCCCAAAATCTTTATCCTTGCCAGATGTTATCAAAATATTGCCAGAAGTCCCCAAAATTTTAAATTTTGAAGTGAATGTAAAAGAGTTTCCAATTGCTACTTCTGCTATTGAATTAGGTAAAGAATTAGGCAGAAATCAAAATGAATCACTGAATGCTTATAGAGAAGCACAAAAATATTTTGATAAATATCATAAATTTTTACAGGATGGAGCACCTGTAAATCATGCTTTAAGGCTTGTAGAATATAATCGACCGTTTACTTTACCGAAGAAAAAAAATAAGGGAGATCTTAGATTTCTCCTTCTTGGACATGCTTATAACATCTTTGATACATTTATTAATTTAGATTTCCAAAAGAAATTAAG
>JBHLNS010000010.1:0-85551 GCA_048941285.1 Promethearchaeota archaeon | reverse complement strand
TTTCGGAACTTCTTTTAATTTAAGAACATCCGGAGTGCCAAATTCTTTATATACAATAGCCTTCATAACAAATTCCTATTAGTTTTCCATTTCATATATATTTTAGTTAAAAAGAAAAATTATTTGAATTTAAATCATTATTTTATTTATTGAAGAGATTTAGATTATTTTCAGTAATAACATCCGTTTTTTTTACGATTATACTAATATTTCTTAGTTTATTTAGCAGATTGGAATATCCGTACTTGCTATTATGGAAATCAGTTGATTTTATCATAATTAATTGGATTATCGATATATCTTTATTTTCGCTTATTCACATTATATTAGGAGCTTTAATTTTTAGTATTTCTTTTTATCAATGCATCTATATAGTTAAATTAAATAACCAAGCACATGAAGCAAAAAATCATCCTAAAATACTTCTTGATCAAGGTTATTATGCTAAGGTAAGGCATCCGATGACTTCTAGATTTATTTTAATCATATTGGCATTCTTTTTTATGCTAGGCTCACTACTGGTATTTCCTTTAATTTTACTATTTACACTTATTTTTTTCCTAATCGCACTTAATGAAGAAAAGAAGATCTTATTTCCGATATTTGGACAAGAATATCAAGAATATATGAATAAGGTTAATTACAGGTTTTTTACAATAAAAACAAAAATGATTCTTATCTTATTATTTAGCTTTATGATTTTTGGAGTATTTTTTTCCGAAATATAAATTAAATGATAATTCTTGTCTAAATTTGACAATTGGGGCAAAAGAAACCGCGTCGTCCTGAAATATCATAGCGTGTAATTTCATAATTACATATAGGACAATGTTCTTCTTTCTTGCGATGTGGTATTAGAAAGTTATTTGGATAAATACTCAAATCACCTTCTTTTTCTATTCCAAATTTCAAAACTTTCTTTATATTATCAAATAATTCCTTTGCTTGATTTTCAGTTAAAGAATCGATTTTTGAATAAGGATTTATTTTTGATTTGAATAATATTTCATCAGAATAAATATTTCCAATACCCGCAATAAAACTTTGATTCATTAACGCATTTTTAATAAGAGCACTTCTTTTATTTAAAGCACGCTTAAATTCTTCAAAGCTCATTTTCAATCCATCTGGTCCAAGTTTTTTCTTTTGGATAAAATCTTCTATTGAATTAGCGATATCTATTCTTCCAAACATTCTTTGAGATGTGTATGCTAGATTATAACCATTATTAAAATAGAAAATTACCTTACTATACTTGGGATCTTCATCTTTTTTATTGTAATATTCTAAATCTCCAGTCATCCCAAAGTGCATAATCAAATATCCTTGCCCAAGGTTGACCAGCAGATGTTTCCCATGTCTAGTCGATGATTTAAATTTATTATTTATTACTAACTTTCTCAGTTCTGACTCGTTAGCATTCAAAATTCTATTATCTATTATTTTCAATGAACTAATTGTTTGGTTTAAAGAAGTCTCATCAAAATAATGCTTGAATGTTTCTACTTCTGGTAGTTCTGGCATAATTATTTAAGTAAAAATCAAATATTTATAAGAAGTAATGTTAAAGCTTGTAATTTAATTTTTGCTTTATTAGAATTTAAATACATCAGTCGTAAGATATCTTTCTCCTGTATCAGGTAAAATTACTACTATATTTTCTCCTTTTCCGAAATCCTTTGAAACTTCATATAAAGTAGCCCACGCATTCGCTCCAGAGGATATTCCAACAAAAATCCCTTCCAAGCGTGCAAGTTTTCTAGCTGTAGCTAAAGCATCTTCATAATCTACTGTTATTACTTTATCGTATATCATTGTGTTTAACACTTCTGGAATAAATCCCGCTCCAATTCCTTGAATTTTATGGGGGCCAGGACTACCTCCAGACAATACAGGCGAATCTTTGGGTTCTACGGCATATACTTTTAATCTTGCTCCTACTCTATCCTTTAGAATCTCGCCAACTCCAGTAATTGTTCCACCTGTTCCTACACCCGCTACAAACCCATCAATTTGTCCCGCTAAATCATTAAATATCTCTTTAGCAGTAGTTCTTCTATGAATTTCAGGGTTAGCCAAATTTTTAAATTGTTGTGGAATAAAAACTTTCCCTCTTTCTTTTGACAGCTCTTCTGCTTTTTCGATAGCACCTTTCATGCCTCCCGAAGCAGGAGTTAATTCTAATTCTGCCCCAAATGCTTTTAAAATCTGCCGTCTTTCTATAGACATGCTATCTGGCATTGTAAGGATTAATCTATATCCCTTAGCTGCACAAACAAGGGCTAATCCAATTCCTGTATTACCTGAAGTGGGTTCTACTATAACAGTATCTTGAGATATCAATCCTTCTTCCTCCGCTCTTTCAATCATTGACATTGCTATTCTATCCTTCACACTGCCTCCTGGATTGAAATATTCTAATTTTGCATATATTGAAGGTTTAATATTCTCAGCAATTTTATTCAATTTCACTAGCGGAGTTTTGCCAATGGTCTCAATTATATTATTATATATTCCCATATATCTAACACTTTTTTTTTTATAATTTTATTAATAGTTTCTAAATTCCATGACCATATTCTCCATAGTAAATTTCAATATCATCTTTCTTCTTTTCCTTTTCCGTTTGATCAAGAACTCTGTTCTCCAATTCTTTTATTCTTTTATCCAAAGTTTTTATTGTGAGTGTTAGGGGATCAGGTAAATCACCGTGCCGTAAATCTATTTTTTCTATTTTTTCACCTTCTCTCGAAATAATTTTCCCGGGTACACCCACTACTACTGAATTTGGTGGTACATCAGTTACTACAACAGAATTTGCACCAATTTTTACATTATCTCCAACATTAACAGGTCCAAGAATTTTAGCTCCAGTCCCTACAACTACATTATTACCTAAAGTAGGATGCCTTTTTACAGGATCAATATTTGTGCCTCCTAAAACTACACCTGAAAATATTGTAACATTATTTCCTATAACAGTAGTTTCACCAATAACACAACCAGTTCCATGATCTATAAAGAAATCTTTTCCTATTTCTGCACCTGGATGAATTTCTATGCCTGTTAACTCTCTTGCGATCTCAGATATATACCTTGGAATAAAGGGCATTCCCATTTTCCAAAAAAAGTGTGCTATACGGTATAATAGAACAGCTTTAATTCCTGGATAACTTGTTAATACCTCGATAAGAGACTTTGCTGCAGGATCTTTGTTAAAAGCGACATTTACATCTGAAATGAAAAAATCTAATATCTTCTGAAGATAAATATCAATTTCTTTATGATTTAAATCAGTTATTCGAAAATCTAAACCTAGAACGCATTCAGCGCAAAAATTATTGCTAACTTTATTCTCAGCACTTAATTTTCTGCCACAATTTAAACAATGTAATAGTTCTTCTTTTTCCATTTTAGAAAATCTGAAATCTATTGAATCTGAATACTTTGTAATTAATGATTATTATTTTTAAGACATGAAAAAACTTATTATTATAGAAAATAAATTAGAAAAAAATTCGTTTAGTTAATTTGAATTATGCTGGTTGTAAGACACCTGCAAACACTAGCCATGCTAACAAACTTTTAGAAATTAAGCTCAGAAGTATATATCCTCTTTCCCCATACAAATAATCTCTCCATTTACCGGTTTTCTTATACTGTAAAATCATATTGATTGGAAAGGTATTAAAGAAAAAGAAATACGAACCAAAAATAGCCCAGACAAACCACGGAATTTCACCAATATTACCATTTCCAAACAAATAGATTAAAATTATGACCCATGGGATAATTCCTGCAAAAACCCCGATGTAGAAAGCTGTCCATCTAGTTTTCTCGGTTGTTTGATTATGCAATTCCATCATCAATCCCAATAAATTCATCGTAGCATTAATTGAGAAAATAACAATTAAGCTTCCTAAGTCATAAACTCCAAAAAACATCGAAATAAGGACAATCATTACGGATGAACTTAAAGCATATTCAAACCATCGAAAATAATTGATTCCTAGTTTCAATTTTTCATTATAGAAATCATTAACTCGTGGTAATACGATTAAAAAATGAGCTATTGACGATATGAAAAGAAATGAGGATACAATAGGTCCTATTGGTATTGTAGTCAACTGAGTATAATTTGGGATCAATATCTCTAACATAGGATCGTATTCTAAAAATGCAGTGGTAATTGGGAGCTCAAAATCCCTTATTTGAGGAACAACCAGGGCTAAGGTTAACATTAAACTAGCTTGGATAAGGTGTAAAAAACCCATTATTAAATTAAATTTTCGCAAATAAGGAAATGTTATGTCAGAATCTAGTCTTCCTTCCATTTATATCACATTTTTTTAATTTTATTTATTTTTTATTCAGACATTTTATCATAAAATTATTTTCAACATAATTTATTAATTCAAGGTTTTTAAATGAAAATTTACCTTATGTGAAAATGTAAAATATTAAAATAAATAAGGAAAATTTAAAATTCATCAAAAAAATGAGTTTTTCAAAACTATTGATATCTTACCAGCAATTTAGATCGTAGGTAGGTTGATCGCTTAATTGCCCATCCTTTATCCAAATGTTTTTACCGAGTGGATGGTTAGCAACTAATGATACAACTCTGGGATCATGCGTAACAATAATCAAAGTTTTTCCACTTTCAGCTAATTTTATTAAGAGCTCTACTATTGATTTTCCGGTTTCAGTATCTAAATTTCCCGTTGGTTCGTCAGCTAATATTACCTTGGGATTATTAATTAATGCACGAGCAACAGCAACTCTTTGAGATTCCCCGCCCGAGAGCTTACTTACTTTACTATTCGCTCTTTCACCTAATCCAACGATTTCTAATAATTCTTGCGCTTTTTTACGGTCTTTTTCTTTAATCCCAAAGGGGACTATAGGGACAAGAACGTTTTCTATGACATTCAGATTTGGCAATAAATAAAAATTCTGAAAAATAAACCCTACTTGGGATTTGCGATAATTGGACAATTTTCTTTCAGGCAATCCTCCTATCTCAATGTTATTAACCAAAACTTCTCCAGATGTGGGTTTATCCATAGCTCCAAGTATATTTAATAAAGTACTTTTCCCGCTTCCCGAAGGTCCCATTACCGTAATAATATTTCCCTCTTCAATTTCTAGGTTAATACGATCCAATGCTTTAATTGTAGTTCTTTCTTCACCATAAATTTTACTAACATCTTTTAACTTTATAAGTTCAATCATTAACACCTCACTATTCTCCTTTTAAGACCACTACGGGTCTTACTCTGGATGCTTTTATGCCTGGATATAATCCTCCAACAATACCTAAGCCGAGAGCATAGACAATTATTTCTATAACACCTCTCCATGTAACCATAGCTGAAACACCTCCAAATGGCAATAAACCTCCACCTAAGAGGAAAATAAGCAAAATACCGATCGATAATCCAATAACGGCTCCCAAGATGCCTAGTGTTAGAGATTCATAAATTACATCCTTGAAAATGTGACGATTTTTCCATCCTGTTGCTTTAAGAATAGCAAATTCTTTCATACGAGATGAAACCGACATCAATTGAGTTACAATTATTGCCATTCCTCCTGAAAGAACAACAATAAAGCCTAAAACTGCTGTGAATGAGTCAAAGATCCTAAATGTATCCTCTATTTCCTGAAGAAAAGTAGCAAGTGAAAATGCTGTCACATATAACGGCGCATATCCATCATCTTCTGAATAATCATTAATCCTTTTTACCAACTCATCTGTATCTTTATGCCCTTTAACATTAAATCTAAGATATATCAAAGTGTATTTATTACTTGTTTCACCTGCTATATTGAGAAAATTCCACGTAGTCTGCATATCTGTATAAATATAATAATCTCTGGGAACAAATGAGGGAGCTCCTGTGTCTTCCTGTTCATATATCCCTACTATTGTTAGAATTGAAGTTTTATTTCCACTTAAATCCAAACTGAGTGTAATATTACTGCCTATTGATACTGGAAAATCTGCAATATCTAATAATCGGGAATCTATTATAGTTTCATTTTTCTTAGGATCAAAAGTTCTTCCTTCGATAATTTTTGTTGTAACACCTTCCCAATTACTATCTATTGTAGAATTAAGTCCTTTTAAAATGAGTCTATCTCCAAAAGTACTTAAATTACCCCAATATTCTGAAGTAAAATAATCTGGAGTTTGAGTTTCAACATTATAGCTTAATATATATTCCCCAACATTTGGAGTATCTTGAATCTCTTGAGGAAGGCTTAATGGAAGATGACTCTCTGCTCCTTGTTGAAATTTCTCAGTAACACTTACAATACCCAAAGTTCTTGTAAGACTATCTTGAAACTGAGCAGTAACGCCTGCTGTGAATGCACCAATCACAAAAACTAACATTAATCCAAATCCGACACCAATAGCAGCAAGTATCGCGATTAATTTTTTCCTAAATGCATTTCTAATACTAAATAATATCATAATTCTGGATAAATAGAAGTTATAGTTATTAAAAAAAATTCTTTCTTTAATTTATAGAATAAATATCTAAAAAGATAAAAATCGTAAAAGAAAAATTATCATTTAATTTTTTTTCCAAAAATCCAATATTGATATTCTCCACCTCTTTCTAAAATCGCTTCAGAAATTATAGAGAATCCTGCACTTTTTACGAGATCGAGAGTTGTTTTTGGATTGAGATTACTCCAAAACATTGGAACACCGAAAAAAATGCTGGTTCCTTCTGATTCTAAGATACCGGTGTTCATTAACAAAATACCGCCAGGCTTCAATATTTTATGAAATCTTTTGAATATTTCGAAATGATTCTTCTTAGGAACATGGAATAAAGTATATACACTTATAATTCCATTAAACGTATTTTCTTTAAATTCAAGTTCATTCATATCCATTTTAATAAATTGAGCATTAGGTACATTCTCTCGAGCTAGGTTCAACATTGTTTGAGATAGATCAATTCCTGTAACTTGAATCCCTTTTTCTACTAAGAATTTGGCAGTAGGAATACCGGCTCCACATCCTACATCTAATATATGAGCATTATGTGGAAGGAGAGACGCAAATTTTCTTAGCTCGTTATCAAATTTGTTAATATCTCTATAAGTATAATATTCATCAGCAATTTTATTATATCCTTGTTCAACTAATTTACTTATTTCATTCATATTACTAGATATGAAAATTGAATCTTAAGTAGGCAATGTTAATAATTTATTAATCAGGTTAGGTTAAACAATTATAAATCTTAAACCTATTGAGTGAATATTCTATAATTCTTAACGGGGATCTCGCAAAATTGTCCGAAATTTTCAATAAGATTATATTTCTTTCTATTCGATTGAAAATGTACAATAATTTGTGAATCCTTGATTTCTGGCATTTCTTCAAATAATTTCTTATCTCCATATCTAACTGCTTCAAAAACAAGGGGTAGGTGATATCGAAAGATTCTATCTCGTAATCTTGGCCATCCGAAGCAAAAACCACCACTCACATGTAAGTAGAAATGGAGTTCAAAATCTTTTTCCTTCTTTTGCCATTCAGCTAATACCTCGTCTCTCATAAATCGAGTATAAAAACTTGAAATTTGTTCATAATCATATTCAATTCCTATTGTAAGGAAAAGCTCTCCAGTTGAATCAGAATGTGTTAATGTATATTTACGAGGCAAAACTAATCTATCAGCATCAACCGAATCTTTATAAACAACATGCAATTTTTCGGGATTCAAATCTGCCATTATTATGAGTAAAATATGTTAAAAATGTGTTTAAACCTTTTTCTTATGAATTATTACTATAAAATATAAAAGATTAGTTAAAATAGAAAATAACAAAGTTAACTAAAATTAATTATAAGAAAATTTGCTTGATTTAAATGAAATCTTTAAAAGGGAAAACTCTCTTCATTACTGGTGCCAGTAGGGGAATTGGCAAAGCTATTGCCTTAAGAGCAGCTCGTGATGGAGCAAATATAGCAGTAGTTGCGAAAACGAAAGATCCTCATCCAAAATTGCCAGGAACAGTATATAGCGCCGTTGAAGATATAATCTCAGCGGGAGGTAATGCTCTCCCTTGTATAACAGATATCAGATATGAAGATCAGGTTCAAATTGCCATTGAAGCTACCGTAAAAGAATTTGGGGGTATTGATATTCTTGTAAATAACGCAAGTGCCATAAATCTATCACCCACCTTAGAGCTTGAGATGAAACGATTTGATCTAATGTTTTCAGTTAATGTTAGAGGAACTTTTTTATGCTCAAAGTTATGTATCCCTTACTTGCAAAAAGCAGAAAACCCTCATATATTAAATTTATCACCTCCTTTAAATTTAGACTCAAAATGGTTTAAAAATAACGTAGCATATACAATTTCTAAATATGGAATGAGTATGTGTGTTTTAGGAATGGCTGAAGAATTTAAGAAAGATAGGATTGCTGTTAATGCTTTATGGCCTCGCACTCCTATAGCAACTGCAGCTGTGAAAAATTTGTTAGGTGGGGAATCCACAATTAAGCATTCAAGGACTCCAGAAATCGTAGCTGATGCAGCTTATATTATTTTTACAAAACCAAGTGAACATTACACGGGAAATTTCTTTATTGATGAAGAAATTCTTATCGAACATGGTATAACTGATTTACAAAAATTTTCAGTTGATCTCAAGGCTGAACTTTATCAAGATTTTTTTCTTTAGAAAAAATTACCTTAAATGTCTATTGGGTAAGATTGTACCTTTTCCTTTAAATTTATTATATCAAAAATTCTATTATGATACAAACTTTTATTCACGAAATTAATAAACAAATTGCTTCTACCAAGGAATTATATGAAATAACAAAATTTGATATTTTTAAAAAGAGAATAGAAAATTTAGAAGCTCAAAAAAGTGAAATTCTCATCACCTTGAGGGGCTTGGATTATATATCTCATTAACATTGTTTTTTTTAAAAATATTTTATTTTAATCTTGTTAATAAACTAGTTCTAATTTATTTTATCGATATTTATTATAAAATTTAATATTGATGACAATCAGTATGATAAATATAATATTATAGATCCACGTAGTTATTATAGAATTTATCGGTGCTTGGATGAAAATTAAAGATGTAATATTTAGAATTAAAAACATTATCTGCCAAGCTATATTAATTTCAAAAACGGTTTTACATTTTCCCCATTGGTTCTTTTTTAGCGTTATAAGTATGAATATTGAAAGAATTAAAAAAATTCCACCAAATGCCCAAGAATAATATGGGTCATAAAATGGCCAGTGAATTAGAGATAAATATAAATGTGAAACTGCTAAGTAGAGCACAGCAAAACCCAGACCAATAATGGCATTAATAATTAATAAGATTTTTAAGTTTTTAGTTAAATTTTCCATTTTATATCATCTTGTAGTATCAATTTTTAAGTACTTCCTATTATTGATGGTAATATATAATTATTAATAAGAAATGAAGCAAAATCATAGGATAAATTCATACCTGTGAAAATTACTAATAAATTATTTTGATAAAAGACATTAATCTGCTGCCCACCGTAACCTAATGCTCGAAAACATCTATCTAGAGGGTAAACCCACCATTGATATCCATATCCAATATTTAATCCAAGAGAAATTAATTGACTAGTCGAGGTTCTAACCCAAGTTTCAGAAATAATCTGCTTTCCATCCCATTTGCCACCTTTAAGGAAAAGATAACCGATCTTAGCCATATCTCGAGTTCTTAAATATAAACCATCCCCACCACATGCTACACCCTGAGGATCTAAAAGCCAATTAATATGTTGAATTTTTAATGGTCTAAATAAATATTTATTTGCAAAATCTATAGTTGACATACTTGTTGCTCTTTGCAATATTGCTGTCAGCAAGTGAGTTGCTCCTGTATTATAGTTAAAGGTTTGACCGGGAGGTGAAACCATTGTTCTATTAAGAACGAATTCCACATGATCCTCACTTGCTTTCCAATCATTATAAGGATTTCTCGGATCATCATAAGGATAATACTCAGGCCAATGTAAGCCTGTTGTCATTGTTAACAAATGTTCAATGGTCATAGATTCCTTTTGAGGGTCAAGATTAGCTATATCTCTATCGGGAAAGTAATCTAAAACTAATTCATCTAAACTAGAGATATAACCTTTGTCGATTGCGATTCCAATTAAAGCGGAAGTAACACTCTTGGAAACTGAGTATAACCGAAAGAGAAAATCTTTATTAGCAAATGAGTCATACCATTCTTTTACAATAAAGCCATTTCGTATTATTATTATACTATAAACTCCATAATATTCATGTTCAACCTCATATATCATCTGATCCAGAACATTTGAGTCCATACGTACAAGTTCTGGATATATGTTAGTCCAATACTCATTTGAATATAATCTAAATATAAGAAGTGCTCCAGGGAGGATCCCCGCAGTTCCAAGAGTAAAAATTAAAAGGGGAACTGCTATTTTTTTAATCGTTATTTTACCTAACCTGGACATTTCGCACTATGATTAAAAGTAAATAATTTTTTTATAGGTAATAACACAGGAATTGTACTATTAAATAATAAAATGAAGGACTTTTTTTATAATTAACAAGTATAGAATTAAAATTTTAAATATCCAGAATTATAAAATTAATACTAATTTTTTCTTAAATTATCTAAAATGTGCTCAAATTCCTGATATAGCTCAGGATATATTCTGCCAAACAATCTGTACCAGTCTAAGCCAAGCATTCCTCCTGCTATAAAATTTAGAATAATACCAATCATAACGAGCGTTTCATGATTTAGAGAGAATATTTCTTCTGGTAAGAAATCAGTTCCATGTATAAAAAGATTTGCAGCAATACTATTGAGTAGAATTCCCATGGGATATAATAGAACTTTAGGAGATTTGAAGAATTTGAGAGAATCAGAGGTAACTGGATTGAATATCCCAGAATTATAATTATTGCTTGGAATTTCACGTTTCTCGATAAGTTTAAGCGTGATAATATCTCTCCTATCTCTTAAAACTAAAAAGCTTCCAAAAAATAAAAATAGATAAAGAAGAATCATATCGATTGCTAAATATATTCTTAAACTTGTTCGAAAAATCTCATATTTAACAAGATTATATCGTAAGATCAGAAGAACAAAAGCTATTATTATAAAGATAATCCCGACAAATCCCTCATGAATCCGATAATTATGAAAGATCTTTCTTGATTCTTTCTTATTCGAATTATTTTTGATATAATGCATTAAACTTAATATTAAACCTGGTGATAATACAGAAAAACATAAAATAGCAGAAAGATGTCTCAATATTGTTAAAATAGGAAACCACCATCCCCCAAAAAAAGTCTCTAGAATATAGATTATTATCCAAGTTAAGCCTCCAAATATGGAAATAAAGATAAAAATAATAAGGTATAACTTTATATTAACAAGGAAAAAAGCGATATAGAAAACCAAGATAAAAAAACTAATTGTAGACATCCAATTAATCGAAACTTCTATCGAATCTGAAGAATATTTTTGGTTGATATAAAAAAAATTATATAGTATGAAGGTGCATAGGACAACTAAGCTAGTTAATAATAAGATTTTTAAAAATAAATGATAACTCTTCATCAAATAACTTATAAAATAGTGTTTAGAAAATAATATTTAATTATTAACTATTCTCTATAACCTTTATTGATTAAGTAAAAAAATTTGAAGGGAAAAAATTATGAATCTTAAATTTTTAAAGATTAAACATCGACTTAGATAAATAATTTTATTCCCTCTTTTATCCAAAATTATTTACTCATTTAAAATTTCAATATATATAAGGAATAAGTCTCTTAGTTTTATTAATATAAGATTCATATTCCTCTCCAAATTCATGCGATTATTAAAAATAAGGAAGAATAAAATTAGAAAAGAAAAAGGACTAAAAACAGATTTGAAAGATAACGCATAACCAAAAAAAATAAGAAGCATCCCTAAATATATCGGATGTCTAATATATTTATAAATTCCTTTGTTTATTAAAATATGATTTTGTTCAATAACAATTTTACTAGATGCAAGCTTTCCTAGGATAAGTCTGCTATAAATCAAAATTATCCCACCAAGTAATAATAAAACCATTCCAACAAAATATAATAAAAAATTATTCCATATTATGAAATATCGCTGTGTTAGAAAGTAGAATTCTAAATACGGAATAATAGATAACAATGGAAGTAGTAAAAATAACAATACTGAAAGCGTGGCATATTTAAACTGATCTCTTTTCTGAGTTATTGGCCTAATACTAATATCAAGGCTTAATATCAATGTAAAACTGATTATTATGATTAAAGTACCCAAATTAAAATATACTTCAATAGCAGATAAGATAAAACCTATATTAATAAATAGGATTAAAAATAAAACAGCGATCAATTTCTTAATTCTATTTATAATCATTTAAATCAGTTTCATGTGTGATTAAATTCATAATATTGAATTATGGCATACTTATAAAATCATTTAATAACGTAAAATTATTGAAAAGTGTTTCAAAGCTTTTCTACTTCCCATCAATACTTTAAATGTTAAAAATAATTAATCTGTGCTAAGAGATCTTCATTTATAAAAATCAATTTTGTATTATCTATTTTTTCTTTTAAAATTACTTTTAATTTTTCCAGGATATCAAGATATTTTGAGAGAGTGTTTACATGCATATTAAGAGCTTTTGAAAGGCCAGTTTTTGTGATGCCTATATTGTTTTTTTCAAGATACTGAATTATAGTTTTAGATTTATCAAGGGAAATATAAAATTCAAATTTAGCCTCATTTGGGTCAACCTTTGAATCAAAAAAGACTTCATGCTTATTGTAAATTCTTTTTTTTATATAATTAAATTTAATTAATATATTCAGATGCCATACTGCTACATGATTGCTAAAGCCTAAATCACTAATAATCTTAGTAAAATAAATTCCAGGGTTTTTTATAATATGATTATATATCTTTTTACGTTTATGGTTTTTTAAAATATCAGCATGTGTCAATTTAGAGCCTTCAATTAGGAATTTTTTCTTAACCAAAGATTTTAAAACCGATTTTATTCCTTCATAATTAAGATTATTTGAAGATCGTCTAAGATGGAAACTAATATATGGAATAATATCATCAATATTAAATTGCCGGTTTTTACTTAAATAATCTTGTACAATATCAAATACTACTCTTTCTTGTGCAACTAGCTCAACCGACATTTTAATAGACCAGGAGTTATATCAACAATTTACTTACAATTTATGCTTTTTAATCATTTCCTTAATTATCAAGTTCCTTTCAAATGGATTCAAAGCTAACATTTCTTTAATAAATTCATCTTTCTCATCACCATCAAATTCGAATTGCTCCACAAGTTTAAAAAAGTCTGGTGAAATGGCTGTTAATTTAGTATTAGATAGGATTTCCTCAATCTTATGGCTAGTAGTTAAAAATTTCTTTTTAGGTATTTGTTCAGTTTCTTTTTTTTTCCCATTTGCTAGGAAAATACTAGGAAGTAAATTCTCTCTATAGTGATATGCAGCGTAAGCAATGCTAATGCTAAATACAAATACAATAATTATTATTGTTGTTAAGCCAAATGGAAAAGGCGGTTGAAGAATCGATCTTAATATACCTTCAACTCCTAATTTTGGGTCGTGATAGATTTTTTGGCCCCTTGGATAATTGATATAGACTTTTTGCTCCATTGCGTCGTCGTCATCAACTTCAATGGGAGAAATTTTAATTTGGTGCTCGCTGCCATCAATAATGGCAGATTTTTTCCACGACAAAAACCCAATTCGACTCTGATTTGCTGTAATAACTGAAGTTTCATTATGAGCAAAACCTAAATCTTCATCTTCCGTTTCCTCATTCTCTTCATAATCAGATTCAGATTCCAATTTAACATAGAGAGCAAGTTGGGACGATCCATGGGTATAATTGAAATTATTAATCTCAATATCTATTTTTGATTCGGATGGTGAGATTAAACTGTTATTTATGCTTGTGAATTCTTCAGAAAAGTAAAAGTGGGTTGTGAAAATTCCATCTTCAGTACTTAGTTTGATATAATGCAAAGTAGTATTTGATGATAACTCAATTTGAGAATAATTAATCGGGTTAAAATCTTTTATTTCTACTTCTTGAATTGTTTGATCGATTGAATCATCATAAATTCCATTACTATCCATATCAACAAATTCTATTAATCTACGAAAAGAAACTGAGAATTCTAGTTTGAAATTACTTTGATTTTCGCCTTCAAATTCAGAATTATATCGGAGATTTATTTCGATTCCGTCGCTATTATACCTTATGTCAAATTTTATAATATCTCTATGTATTCCAGTTCTTAAAATTGAATTTACTTCAAACTCATCGCTTGAAAAACTAATTGCTATGTTTCTATTATTCACAGTTTCAAATTCATCATCAATTCCATCAAAATCATCATCTGAAGCTATTACAGTTGCGATACTTAAATTGAATAAGATAGTTCCTATAATTAGGATGCTAAAGAAAAGGCTTCTTTTTTTCATAACAGAACTCACATAATAGCATTTTTGTTTTTTTTTAAAAATTGTTTTTATATTTTATTTGCCAATAAATTTTTATGGTTTTTTGCTAATGTCGGTTAAAAAATTAAACATAATACTTATAAAATAAAAAAAAAATTATTTTTAAATTTACATTCTTTGCTTCTTCTTAATGGCATAAATAATTCCGGTAATTCCAAGGACACTTACTAACGCTATGATTAAAATTGTATAGCCAGGAATCATCTGAGATGCTAATGGTAGACCAATACCGATTTTCGGGTCATGATAAATTAAAGTCCCTCTGGGATAATTGAGATAAATCTTTTGTTCATTGGGCTCAAAATCATCATCTTCGATTTGACTAACTAACACATTCTTAGAAACACCATCAATTGTAGCATTTTCTTTCCAGCTAAAAAATCCAATAAAAGAGTTTTGCATAGTAAAGGCGCTACTCTCATCCTCTGCATACCCTGAAGTTTCATCTTCAGTTTTATCATCCATCTTGTAATTTACTTCAGATTCCAACTTTGTGTATAAGGCTAATTGAGATGAATCATTAACGTAATTGTAATTATTGATTTCAATATCGATTTTCGTTTCAGTTGGTGTGATCAAAGTTTCATTGATAATTTCAAATTCTTCTACAAAATAGACATGAGCTGTAAATACATCATCTGTAGTCGTTAAAACAATGTAATGCATTTTAGTGTCTAAAGAAATATCACTTATAGTATAAATGGGTGCTTTAAAGTCATCCAAACTGGTAACGCTAATCTCTTCATCAACTGATTCAGTAAATATACCATCTGCATCAACATCTACATATTCAACAATTTGTTTAAAGGTAACTTCAAATTCTAACTGAATTTGCGAATTATTTGAAGCAGGGTTGTAATTTGGTGTAAATTCAACTTTAAAACTTAAACCTTCCGATTCATTGCTAATCTCAAATTCTATTTTGTTTTTTCCTGTTTCAGTACGCAACACCGACTCTATACTAATAATGTTATCTTCTATTTCTGTATTTATGGTCCTCTCATGTTCTTCTTCGAATTGATCTTCTACTCCATCTGAATCGTCATCAGTAGTAGCTACAACAGTTCCTAGACTAACACTTAAAAACATAAATCCTAAGAAAACCAAAGCTAATATTTTTAAATTATTACTTCTCATAAAATCAACTCTATTGTTTTTTTGATATATAAAATAATATTCCCATATAATCGGAGTATTGACTGGTTATTAATATGTAGATGGTATAAGAGTGAGTTACATTTTTCTTCAAATAATATAATCTTCTTCAATTTTAACTGAACACCTGATTTCAAAACTAAATATATCAAAATTTAAATTAAGTTTAATAAGATTGGCAAAAAATAGATAATATTCAAATAGTTTAATATATCGATTGTATTAAACAGTGGATGTTATAATTTAATAGATTTAAAACCAAAGTTTATAAGAAGTTTAATTATCACATATGAATTTTATAATTAATTTTACAAATTATATGCATCTAGAGTAAATAATGAACTGCATCCTTTTCCGATAGAAGGTGTTAATCGTCCCAATACTCGAAAAATTGGGCCTTCTCGATTACATTCTGGGCATCTTTCCCAATTTTCTACTTGAACAATATCATCTAGTAAAACAGCTAATCCTGCATAGCCCTCCACTCCATATGGAGTTATTAATTCCAAAAGACCAGGCTCTCCTGTTTTTCTTATAGGTTCTGAAGTTTGAATATCACGAATTACTATTCGACCCTGGGCATTATTAACGTGGAGTATAAAATCGTTATAGTGGTTTGACCAATGACCACCACATGCCATTGGACTTTCAGTAGCTGCAAAATTATCACAAAAATTATCGGGGGTAATGTTGAACATATTACACATTTGTTCAACAAATTCAGGTTTTTTTACACTATATCCTAATTTAACACGCCCTTTTGTTCCGTCCCATCCCCCACCCCCCGTAATAATATAAAAATGATCACCTAGATCAAAAGTTTTTTTCTCCTTAAGATAATAATCATTTAACACTTTATGCATCCATAGTGGAGAATTAGCCATTATGGTAGGAATTTTTTTTTGTTCAACTCGATCAAGTTCATATTTGAGTAATTTTCCATTAATCCCAATTACTGCTCGAGCTTTAAATGTGGTTAACATTTTTCCTATAGTTTTACCCAAAAAGAATTGTAGTAAATAATTAATATTTTTTCCTTCCCATATGTCTACAATGCTTTTATAAAGAAGAAAAGCATTTATACCGTAAAAATTGTGTCGTATTTTATTAATGATTCTCATTCCTGGTGCAAATAAGATTAAATTATTCACTTTATCTTTTTGGGAAAATGAATTAAAAACCTCATTATAATTAGCTTTTAAGACTTCAATGTCATTATCCAATCTTCCCACGATACTAGGGTCTCCACAAGTTGAAGAAGATTCCATCCAATATTTTAGATTTTCAAAAGTATTACCTCGCAATAAATCTTTAAATCTATTATTCGAAAGTTTAAAAAAACTCCATGGAACAAATGGAATTTCTCCTAAAGTTGATTCTTTTAAAGTATTATCAAAATCATATTCAACTTCTTTACACAACTTCTTATAAATTATGCAATCTTCTGCCGTTTCTCCTATTATATTCGATAAATCATTTAAAAGCATAACTAACCTCTTTTAGATAACATTTAAAATACTTAATTCCAAATTTTATTTAAGTTCTATGAGAATTAAAATTTTACACTTATTTATTATTTAGAAGATGCTAAATCTTGATGGAAGTGTTTTGAATTTATTTAAATTTCTTGATTAATTGAAAAGAATATATTAAAAATAATTTTCTAAGGATTCCTTATGGAATGGAGAATAAAAAATATTTTTGATTTTCCTGAAGATATTACATGGCATAATGGATATATATTAATTCAAAAAATAAATTATGTTTGATTGGATAAATTTTGGATCATTATTATTAAGCCTCTTTCTTTTTAGTTTCCTTTATATTTTAAGTATTCAACCAATAAAGAGAGAACAAACAAAGGGCGATCGTGCTTGGAGAGAATGTATGAAATTACGAATTTTTGCGAGTTTTTTTGAGTTTATAATTGTGATAAATTTGACACTATGGAGCATGTTTCCGATTTCTTTAGTTAGTTGGCAAGTACACACAAATTATATAATTGGTATTGTAATTGGGGTATTAATTACCATTCCCTGTTTAATTATACTTATAAAAGGAGTAAGAGATGCAGGTCAAGAAACTATCCAACCATCTCAAGATACACAGATGTATGGGGGGATATATAATTATATAAGGCATCCTCAATCGCTTGGAGAATTCCCATTATTTATTGCAATAGCTTTTATGGTGAATTCATGGTTTCTTATTGTCCTAATGAGTATTTATATAATATTATATGTTCCAATTATGATTTACTATGAGGAGCAAGACCTTATAAAACGTTTTGGTGAAAAATATAGGGAATATCAAAAAAAAACTGGTGCTATCTTTCCCCGATTTAAGAAAAAATAGTAAAACAACGTTTTAAAATATGAGAGCGAAATACTTTTTTAAATCTTTCATTCTTACAAAGAGTGCGGGTACACTTTTTCTATACTTAATGTAATCTTCTCCGAATCTCCGAATTAATTCTTTCTCTTCTACCAATCTAATATGAATATTTATCCCTATCAAAAATATTACAAAATAGATAATAGAATAAACAGAGAATCTTAAAAAAAAACTCGCAAAATTAAATAGTAAAAGGCAATGATAAGTTGGATGACGTAATACAGAATAAATTTCGTGGTTTTGAATTTTAGAATCTTCTGGGTAATAGATATAGATTAAACCCATATAATCAATGCCAAATACTTCAAAAGTCTTTCTAATTACGCTTAATGCTAATCCAAAAAATACAATACATAAGGTTATTCTAATAAAAAACAAAATAATTGAATAATTGAAGAAAATATTAGAAATAGGTAACGCTAAATACCAACTAATAGATTTATTATCTTGGTATGGCATAATTAAATCAGTAGGGAAATAGCTATGGATTACAATTGAAATTACTAGTGGGATACCAGTCACAACAAATTTAAAGGCTTTTTGATAGGCTAATTTGTGATTAATCTTCAAATATTTATCTCTCATATGCCAGAATGAATAGACCAATGAGAAGCCAATGACTAGGATTATCAATGAACCAAAAATGGGAGTCAATGGTTCCAGAATTTGCAAAATAGGGGATTCTCTGAGGATACGTGGTAGTGAATCTATTACTAACTGAAAGACTATGGAGATTAGAAAAACAATTGGAACAACAACTAAAAATTTAATTATTCTTTTTCCTTGATAATCTGGTAACTTCTCCCTAAATTTTTCTATTCCTTTCATTCACATTAATTAACTACTTATTTGTATTTAAAATTACCCTTTATTTAACATACAGTATTTTAAATAAAAAAGCAAAATTAGATTCGTTTTTTAATAATAAGTTTTTAATAAATATATGAATATAACAAAAGATATCTTATATCCTGCTCCCTTTTATAATTTTCTTTCATATATAGCTAAATCTGATGTTAGTGGGCCAATTCTCGATTGTGGCTCGGGTGGACCTTTTCCCAAACAAGAGCTTTTTGTAAAACTAGGGTTTGATACAATTGGAATTGAATTTTCTGAAAAAAGACTGGAAATGGCACAGGAGTATGCAAAACAGCATAATTTAAAATTACCGATGCAATTGGGTGATATGCGTTCAATTGAGTTTGAATCTAATCATTTTGGATATGTTTATTCATGGAATACGATATTTCATATGAATAAAATAGATATTAAAAAAGCTATAGGTGAAATGATTCGAATTTTAAAACCACGAGGTCTCTGTTTTGTTAATTTCCTCTCAGTTGATTCAGAATTTTATAGCCAAGGTGAAAAACAAAATGTTGGTGAATTCATCCAAATTGAACGTGAGGAAAAAATTTTGCATACTTTTTTTACAGATGAAGAATCTGATGGATTTTTTAACAACCTAGAGATTGAAATTTTATTTAAAGAAAAGAGAATATTACATAAAAAGCTTGAAGATCGCATCATGAAAGATGCATATTTTGATTATATCGTCCAAAAGAAATGATATCATACTCTCTTTAAATTCTAAAAAGGAAATCTATTCATTTTATGTTTGAGTAATTGAAATCCTGCTTCTATCAGATCAGGGAGGGCATTATCAATACCAAATTCAAGGTAAGCTAAGCAAGACCATCCATATAAGAATCTCATACGTTCTTGGAATTCAGAATCAATTTTTCTCCTATAAGATAAAAAGATCTCTTTTAGAAAGTTATCTCCTTCATCATAAAATAGAAAATCATAAGCAGGATCATAAATTCGTGATTCTTCAAAGTCAACTATTCCAGTAATTTTAAAAGTATGAGGATCAACAAGAATATTTGTTATATCAAAATCACCATGAATTATTGAATATCTGAAATCAAAATTGGCTTCCTTATTTAAAAAAGTATTAAAAAGATTTTTTATCCAATTTTTTTGGTTTGGATTTAACAATCGAAAAATCTTGTTTTTAGCTCTCTCGAAATAGTTTTCCCATTCAGCCTTATATTTCTCACATGAAAAAATATCATCAACTATTTGATTTCTTAAAGCTGATTGATATAGATCATCTGAGTGGAGATCAGAGAGGAATTCACCTATTTCTCTTGCTGTTCTTAATTTTTCATTTTGAGATGCTTTACAAAAACATCTTGACAAAGGAATTCCTTCAATTTTCTCATATCCCATAAGTGGGCAATCTGAGTCTAGGGAGATATATATTGGTTCGGGGATGGGTACAGATACATATTTTTGGATATGGTATAACATTTTAAGCTCATTTTGAATAAGTCTAATCCCTTTAATGTTTCTGAAAGTTTTATCAGGAATACGAAAGATATAATGATGCTTCACCTCATAAACATTATAAGTTCCATGATAAAAAAATCTAATATCACTTTCTCTTATATCAGGGAAAAAACCATATAAAGATTCAACTACTTCGGCTTTTGAAATATCAGCAGCTCTTTTTTCTTCAAAAAACATCATTAATTAAATTTATATTTTTGTTTTATTCAAATGTTTATTATTTATATTTAGAAGGCATAATTTAAAGAATCAGATCATATCTTTTAAATATTGGAGGAACATATCTTAGTTTATGAAGAAAATCCAAATTAAGTCCATAGGTTTTATAGAAAGGAAATCGATCAATGAAGATGATAAAGATAGAAGTCTTATTTCAAAGATTATAATTAATAAGAACCTCACCAAAGCTTTGGATGGTATTACAGATTTTTCTCATATCTATGTAATCTTTTGGATGGATAGAGTAAAAAATACTACTTACTTACACCATCCAAGTAAGAATCAAAAATCTGCACCATTAGGAATATTTGCGACAAGAGCTCCAATTCATCCAAATCCTATTGGGTTGACACTAGTAGAACTAATAAATCGTGATGATAATGTTCTATGCGTAAAAGGCCTTGATGCTTATGATAAGACTCCGGTTTTAGATATTAAACCTTTTCCTGATTGGGAGCACGGGAAATGTATTACAGTTGAGGATTATAGCGTTCCTAATTGGTTAGAAAAACCTTGAGTACAAACTTGAAATCTATAGCTACTCCATTATAAATTAAAAAATTGAAGGAATTTTTATTCTTGGGTTTTGACTACCCAAGATAAAAAAAATGAGATGATTTTAATAAGTAATTAAAAAAATACAATTACTATAAAAAGAACTATGGTATAATCTTTCCCTATTGATATAAATTAGTTAATTTTTTGTCTAAATTAAGATACATGGGTTTAAAGCTGAGAAAAAAAAATAAAAAAAAAAGATTTAATTTTTAAAAATAAAGATTACTCAACCACAGGGCCAAACAACCAACGCCAAAGCCAGTTATAATCTTCTACTTTATCAGCTTCAGCGGTAAAGGAATAGGCTGTTCCAAAAGTATGTTCAAAGCCTGGTTGGTTAGCAGCTACCATTATTGTGTATGTTTGAAGTCCACCATTATCTATTAAAGCAGAAATCTTTTGACCAGTTTCAGTTTCTGGATCAAGATTCATAAATTCTAACTCATATGAAGACGCTAATAAGTTTCCACTATTAGAGTAGATGTTGACAAAATCGATGAAACTTACTGTAAAACTATTGTCGTAAAGTATATTGCTTCGATACCATCCATCATATACTGTCCAACCATGTTCTTCATTTTCAACAGTATCACTGAACCCAATTTCGGGGATCTCTATTTCATCAATATACCAACCCGCCTCAAGAGTATATGGATCCGTCCAATAAGTAAAATACAATTCTATTTCATGCCCAGCAAACAATGAGAGGTCCATCTCTTCCTGATACCAACCACCACTAGAGCCTGTGAATGCATGCCATCGCCCTGCATCATAATAATCAGTTGGTTCAAAACCATCAGGGCAATTTTCGTTGTCTGTTTGGTAATTGAAACCACAATCATCAACAGTCATTATTCCTGGTAATGTGTACCACTCATCAGTAGTAAGATCATGAACTTCTACATAGCCAAAGTCCCATTCTTCTTCAATTTCAAAATTGTTCCAAAAGTTTAACGTTGCTCCGCCTTCTGGTATGGAAAATGTTTGTTCTAATCTAAACCAAGCCCAAGCATCTCCACCTGAATGCCACTTATAATCTCCTTCATGGGAGGGGATACCACATAAATCATCACCATCAAAATTCACCGTGAGTATATGTGGGGCTCCCACTTTATAGAAATTAACGTAATTGACAACATAAGGCAATGAAGATCCATATGGATAATTGTATCCATAATTAGGATAAGTTTGAACTTCTGTATCAAATAGAGTTGGATTATTATGTTCCCATAAGTATAAAGTTTGAGCTATATCCCACCCTTCAGTATCTGCTGAAGGGATATCTAAAGCTTCATAACCATAGATTCCTTCACCATCAAGATAGTTTGCTATAGCCCAATCTTGGAAAATCTCATCAAATGATTTCTCTACACCATGAGCCGTAAGAACATTATTCCAACCTTCTATTCCATTGGTTTGTTCATGAACAATATCCCATATTAATGGATCTCCACCATAGTGTTCCCACATATAGAAAGTCCACAGAAAACATACACCATAATCTGCCAGTGTACCTTGCCAGATTACTAAAGAAACATCCCACCAATAGAGCAAATACTCAGAAATATGTCCTGCTGGGAATCCATATCCACAAATCCACTCTGCTAATACCGAACATCCTTCATTAACCCAAGATAATTCATCCCCATCAACATCGTGATGTACCAAGTGTTGAAATTCATGAGCGAAAGTACCTTCATATTGAAGTGGAAGCGGTCCAAGACCATAATAAATGTTAGTTGGTTCACCTTGTCGTCTCCACCATTGATATGTATCCATGTGAAATATATTTGCATCATTAAGTTCACTTGCATATGACCAGAAATAACCTATTGTAAACCATGGTGCATTTATTGGATCATAGAATAGTCCATCTCGGATATTGAATATCAATACTTGAATTTTATAGTCTTCTAAGGGGCCTGGTCGGGCAGCATATTGACCAAAATGGTCAATAACACTATCATGGATATTATCATCGAATTCATCTCTTATGTCTAATAGATTCGCTCCAGTTACCCAATCCCGATATTCAGGTGGTAAATAATAGCCATCATTATCAGGATCAGGAGCTTCAGCTTCTATCGCGTCAATACCTATAGAACTCCAAGGGTATGCAAAATACCAGATATCATCTTCAAAGCCTTCGCCTTGAGCATCGTATTCATCTTGGAATCCACCCTCCCAAATATCAGGGCTTAATCCAATCCAAATATTGCAATGTACTCCTTCTAATACACATTCAAAATCCTGGTCATATACCTCTCCTGTATAATCATCTATGAGCGGCACTGTCCAAGTGTTTTCGATATCAAGAATTTCGCCTTTTAAAGCGATAAATTTAAGACTTTGTGAATCATCAATAGTCTTATCTTCAAAACGAGCAGTAGCATCGAATGGTTTGTAATCCTTGATTTTAAGTGAATTTAATAAATCATTATTAATATCACTTACAGTTTTATTAATCGTAAATATAGCCATTGAGAAGCCAGCAATATTTACGATACTCAGGATTAGTAATAATCCTATAATTTGTTTTTTTCTCATTAATTTCAAACCTCATAAAAGTTTGTGTTTAAACAAAATGCGATTGACATAAAAAGAAATAAGGTATAATTATTCCCAATTGCCAAAACTGACAAAAAATTAAACGAAATGATATTCAATTAGATCATATTTTTTTTATATTCTGGTGTTTTATCTTAAGTTATGAACATCCTTAATTCATTCATTATAATCCATCTTAAGCTTAAACAATATAAATTGCAGTTTATATTTTTCTTTCTTTTTTGGTTTGCTGGTTTTCTCTTCTTTCTTATCACTGAACCTGAATATAGTTTAGCTCAGATATTTTTATTTTCAATAATTGTAAACATTCCATCTGATGCTGGAGATTTTGGTCAATTTTATGCCATAGTATGGCCAATTTTACTAGAAGTAATTTTTTTTGGTTTTATTATGGGAGAATTATTTGAAAAATATA
The DNA here is from genome assembly GCA_048941285.1 of Promethearchaeota archaeon. Classification (GTDB taxonomy): domain Archaea; phylum Asgardarchaeota; class Lokiarchaeia; order Sigyniarchaeales; family SOKP01; genus Loki-b32. The sequence goes on along the minus strand of JBHLNS010000010.1, from coordinate 61,256 downwards.
ATCCTGTTATTACAAGTAGAATTCTCGCTTCTCATAAACGAAATCATGCGGTAATTATCGGATATCACCATCTTTCTGAGAGAATAATAGAATATTGTGTTGAAAACAAAAAACCCTTTTCTCTTATTGAAGATAGCGAAGAAGCTGTAGAAGATTTAATTAATGCAGGACAGCCAGTCGTAATTGGTGACGCCACTGAGACAACCAATCTTGAATTAGCAAATGTAAAACGTGCAAAGGAGGTTTTTATTAATATCAATGATGTAAGAATTGCAATAATTTGTACTGAAAAAATCCGTAAGATGAATCCAGATTGTCATATCTATGTTCGAGCTTTTGAAGATCATGTACAAGAATATCTTAAAAACCCTCCATTGAACGCATTTTCTTTCTCAACATCTAAATGGGCTATGGATAATATCATTCAATGGACTAAAGACAAGACCGGTGGGGCAATTGTTATTGGTCGAGACAGTTTGACCCATCGCATTGCATATCATATTTCTCAACAACCAAGCAGGGAAGTTTATCTTTTTGATGATGTTCATGATGGTATTGAATTTGTCGTGAATAATCAGTTACATATATGCCATGAATTCGCTTGTTTTTTAAGTGATTTAAGAGCTCATGTGAAGTTAGAGGAAGTTACTCAAGTTTTTATATGTTGGAAGCGAGAATCTGAATTTGACGAATCAATTTATCTTACTTCTAAGTTAAATTTGCGATATCCTCATATTGAAGTGTTTGTAAGAATTTTTGATGAGGAACTCAGGGATATAATAAAGAAGTACAATGCTAGAACGTTTTCAACATCTAAAAAGGCTTTCAAAATGCTTCAGAAAGTAGTCAAATCTGATTCAGTCATTGCTCCAAAAATGAAGAAGTAGAAATATAATTATTATTAATTTTATAATAATTTGGCAATTAAATTTCGCCTTCAAGAAATTTTGAAGTTAGACGTAGAATGAAATTAGTTATTTCTTTATTAGATAAATTAACCATTTTCATTAAAGAGCGCCTGAAATCTATTTGATCCAAAAGGCCAAAAATACTCATAATTAAAAAGAAATTAAGGTGTATGAGATTTGAAGTTGATAAAATAGATCCGTCCTTTACTCCAATTTCAATAGAATTTTTCCACAACTGTCTATAATTAATATAAGCATCCAATAAATCAAGAAATATTTTATTTTGAGCATCAAATTTTGAATTCTCCTGAATTTCTTTTTTTTCAATCATGCTACTATAAAATATATCTTGAATAGGAAGATTCAATTCTATGCTTCTATAAAAAAATCTCCTTAACAATTTAGAATAAAAAGGGAATTCTAAAATATCTTTTACTAAATTTTCAGCCAAGAATATCACTAGTTTTTTACCTGAATAATTAGTAGAGTTTAATGCATTATATTGTTCAATCCAATCTTCTATCTTTGACAAACCAATGTTAAAGTAAATCTCTTCTTTTGTATTAAAATAATTATATAAAGTTGCCCTACTTAAAGCAGCTAAATCGGCGATTTCTTCCATTGTAATGAAATCAAAACCTTTTTCAGAAAATAATTCTCTTGCCGCCTCCAAAATGATAGTTTTAGTTCTTAATACTTTACGCTCTTTTCTAGTTAAATCCTCAGAATTTGTGGTTTTTTGGTCATTCATGGTATTTTTAAATTTTTAAAAATCATTATACGATGTGTCTAATTATTATATATCGCGTCCAAAAATTTAAATATTTTTATTTATTTTAATAAAAATAGACACTATGTCTAAAAACAATACACAAAATGTAATTAAAAATTACAATTATTCTCAAAATATTGTGAGATTCGGAGCACTTACAATGCCAGAGTTATATTTTGAGTATTTAACCAAGAAAAAGTGTAATTAATTAACTATGGAAAGGCAACAGATTAAGATTTTTATAGTAGATGATGATAAGAGTATATCACGATTATATTCATTAATCTTTAAATTAAATGGACTAAAAGTAGTAGGGAAAGCGAATAATGGGATAGAGGCTGTCGAAAAATTGTCAAATTCTATTCCTAAACCTGATGTAATACTTATGGATTATCATTTACCCTATATTAATGGCATTGAGGCTTCAAAACAACTTTTAAACATAGATAAATCTTTTAAAATTTTGATGGTAAGTGGTGATCCTTCCATACGAGAAGAGGCATTATCAAATGGAATCATCGATTTTTATCAAAAATCTACTAATATTAAAAAATTATGCCAAAAAATTAAGAAAATCTACAATTTCTCTACGGTATAACTTTTAAAAACTAAAAAAAAAAAATTTAGGTTTCTTTTTTTAATCTGGAGGAGGTTCCATACCTAAAATTTTATAAGCTTCTGCAACATCAAAATAAGTTTCTATTTGATATTTAAAACCATCTATCTCCAAGGCATATTCTTGATATTGCTTTGCCATTCTTGACATGTACTCCTCAACTTTCCCTTTTTTAACATCTGCTACGAACAGTACTTGCATTCCTTCTGTTGTTGATTTGACGCCTAGTGCGATTCCTTCTCCAATAGAAGGATCAGCAGGGTACTTTTTAAGCATTTCAATATTTTTTTTTGCTACTTTGCTTGATTTGGCATGCGGAAACATAACTGTCGCTACAAGTAAAACCATTTTATAACATACTCCTTATTTATTTTTTTTGGGATTAGTAGTATAGTAGTATAAAATTCTCTAATATTTAAAGTTAGCAATATTGTCCATCTACAATTATAACCTAGAATCAAATATTATGCTTGTTAATTAAATATGTTTATGAAAAGACAATGAAAATCATCAACGTGATAATATTCTAAAGCTTATTTAATATTTATACAAGTTTTTATTTGATATATTCGAAAGAAGTAAATTTAAACGCCGTCTGATAAATATCGTATACAAACAAACTCATATATAGCCTTTGCTCCATAAATTTTAATTTTAGGTAATATTTTATAGAATAAAATTGAAAAAGATTCTTATAAAAATGGATGCTTAGAAACGATTATAATAAAAGAAATAATTTAAGTGACGAGTATGGTTATAGAAATTTCACCATTGGTACATATAGAAATTGTAGTTTCAGATGCTGAAAAAGCTTATAAATTTTTACATAGAGTATTTGGAGCAAAAAAAGTTGAAGAAGATTTAGCAAATTATCTATCTCGTAGCCCTGCAGTGAAGATTGTGCATGTACAACTTGGAAATGTTATTCTACAATTTGTTGAACCTTTAACCGAAGGAAATCTATGGGCAGATCATTTGAAAAAGAAAGGTCCAGGAGTTCACAATCTTAATTTTCATGTTAAAAATGTAAAAGAAGCAGCAAAGACCTTTAAGCAAGAAGGACTCAAAACCTTATTTAAATTACGAGTGGATAGGACTCAATTTTTAGATCCCGAAGATTTACGCCCAAATATTCCCCCTGTTTATATGTTAGAAGGTGAAGATATTGTAGGTTTTAGGTTTGAATTACAAGAAATTCCATATAAGGAAGATAGGATACCTGATGGATACAAGATAAAATCCACATATGATTTAAGTAGGGAATAGAATCACGTATTTTCAATCTAAATCTACCTTAATATTACATCTGTAACACTTTTTTGCCCCATAAAACAATGAGTTTCCGCATTTGGGACATTTATATCTTTTTTCTTCTTCTTCAACCCATTTTTCACTTCCAATTTCACGCCGAACAGGAATAGAACGAAGCATAATTTTCTTATCTAAAGAATCCGGCCAATCTGTTACAATTGTACACGGAAAATCATCACATAGATGACATCCTTCTATTTTTTTATTCTTTATGCACTCTTTAATAGGACAGTTTTTACAGAAATGAAATACAATCCCATCGGATAAACACCCTGTACAAGCAACATCGTCTATAGTTTTTGCACCATATTCATTAAGTGTTGGTAAGATATTTTTTTTGAAGTCTAAATCATTATTTTTATATGCTTTATAAATTCTACATACTCCACAATATAAACCACAAGGCGCCAAAAGTTCTTTTTTAACATCACTCATTTTAAAAATACTCTTATATGTTGATGTAAAATAATTTTCTAACATTTATTTTAATTTGAGAGAAATTTTTTGATTTTTTTTGGAATAATTTTATATATTGTTCATAAACATTTAAATCTTTTGCATGTTGCCTAGAAAAATTTAAATACACTGTACGATATCTAGTAATTAATAAAAAAAATAATCAAAAAAAATGATAGATCCACTTAATAAAGTTATCTTAGAAGAGTATCAAAAAGATGCTAGTATAGCCTATAGAACATTAGCAAAAAAAATTGGAGAACCCGCTTCAACAGTCTTCTCAAGAATTAAGCAGATGAAAGATTCTGGAGTTATAACAGGAATAGTTCCCTTAGTATCTCCTATGGCGGTAGGTAAACCTACAACAGCTTGGATTAAAATAAATCTTGATATTAAAACGGATTGTTGTGATTTTGCAGAGGAAATAGCGAAGAATAACAATGTTATGGAGGTTCATGAAATAACTGGTGATTGGGATATATTATTAAAAGTAAAAGTAAAAGATAACCTATCTTTACATGATCTAACCAAAGAAATCAGTAAGTTACCTGGTATTAAAGATATGCAATCTCTCATTGCCTTTAAGACGATAAAAGAGGACCCCAGGATTAGTTTATAATCTATGATTCAAGATATTTAGTTTCACCAATTAAGTATTATTTAAATTAAAAAGAAATTTTAAACTAATTTAACAGAGTGATATTTATGAAAAGCGAAAATAAAGTTAATCAGAATTTTTATAAAAGTTTAGAATTGAAAGGATATAGAGGAAAAATAATATCGGCAAAACACATTCCTGAGTTGTTTAGAGACGTTCAAAAATTTCGTGAACAAAATCTCTTAGATCCTAAGTTCTATGAAGAATATAAGTCTTATTTTGAAATTGAACAAGAGGTTGATCTGCCTCAAATCAGATCTCTTTTTATAATTTCAGTTCCTGTACCCCAATTTGAAGCAGTTTTTCAATGGAATAATAAAGAAATCTCATTACTTATACCTCCCACTTATTTGTATGGTCTCAAAATTATTAACGATCTGATAGAATTTGTAAGTGAGCTTTTAGAACCAAGTGGATATAAAGTAGCATATGCTCGTCTTCCTCAAAAAACACTTGCAGTTCGTTGTGGACTGGCTGAATATGGCAGAAACAATATTACTTATGTGCCTGAAATGGGGAGTTTTCACCGTTTAACAACCCTGTATTCAGATTATCCCACTGATGAGGATAATTGGCATGATTTGAAACTTATGGATATGTGTAAGGAATGTTCTGCATGTACACTTAAATGTCCAACAGGAGCCATTCCAACAGATAGAATTCTATTGAGAGTTGAGCGTTGTTTAACATATCATAACGAACAACCCCCAGAAGTTCCTTTTCCAGATTGGATAGATTCATCTTGGCATAATTGTTTAGTGGGATGTCTTCATTGCCAAAAAGTATGTCCTGCAAATAAGAAGGTCAAGAATTGGATTGAAAGAGGGCCTGAGTTTAGTGAAGAAGAAACTAAACAAATATTTGACAGGATAAGTTTTAATGATCTTGATAAGGAAACCAAAGAAAAAATAGAAAGGTATGATCTCGTTAATTATTTCGATGTTTTACCGCGTAATTTAACCCCATTTTTTAAAATTTAAGTTAATTACCATTCATACCTGCATTTAGTGCAAGATTTCTTTTTTGCATAGATACGTCTTGGAACATAACTTATTATATTTGATTTGTCGTCGATTTCTCGTATAGCAAAACCCATTGCACCACAATTTGGACATTGTCGTTTATTAATTCTAGAATCTGTGCCAGTTGTGAAACTGGGAGTTGTTTTTTCAACTGAAGTTGTTTTAGAGGGCGTTTCTGGTGGAAGTGTTGGTAAAGGTTGTTGAGGAGGTGTATATGATTTTTGACTAGGTGGAGGAGGTGTTTTTAATTCATTTGATAATTTTCGAATCTGCATTTTTAGAGTATTATTCTCATTAATTAATTGGGTTATCTTAAGATCCTTTTCAGCAATAAGAGCTTGGTAAAAATGAATTTTGGAAAATAAATCTGTAATTTGGGTCGTTAATTTGTTAATCGTTTCTTCATATTCTGAGATAGATTCATCTGGGTTGTTATATATCATTAATCCTGTTCCTCCTTCTTAACATTTATGTCGCTTCTTTCTATAGAAATTAGTTTGGTTTAGTATATAAATGTTGTTGGAGAGAAATTTTCTAAAAATACAAGATAAGATGAATTTTATGTGTTTAGAGCTAACTATTTACTCCAGATTAATAATATTTAAAAAGAGAATTGTAGAATTTACAATATATAAATTCAAAAGTTAAGTGATTTTTCTTGTCTAAAACAAAAGAATTTTCAAAAGATGAATTAGAAAAACAAATTAAAATTCTTGAAAGAAATTTACTAGAATTGAGAAAAGAATATATGAAAAAAACAGGACAATTACCTGCAAGAAATCTAGGAGATTTCAATTGGAGATGGACAATTTTTATGACTCTTGGTTTTGCTTTTATATCAAGTATAGTATATCTTTTAGGAATAGCAAAAATAGGTATTTCGGAAGAGACAGGTATACCTTCATTCTTTTTTCATACCGACATTGCGTATTTTAGTATTCTTACTCTCTATGTTATAGTCATAGTATTAGTTGTCCAATCCAATAAAATCAATGGATATCAAACAATTGCATTAATCTCTGGTTTTTGGTGTGCCCATTGGTTAATTTATGATTGGTCGTGGTGGGCTCTTAGAATTGGGATGGGTACAGTTAATTTAGATAGTTTTTGGACAAGTGGATTTGGATCTCCAATAGTTATACCTCACCCTCCGATGTGGATGTTCTTATTATGGGCAATCTTGGGAGGAATAATGGCATTTTACACATTTACTATTCCCAAAAGTTATAAAGAACTTCTACCTCCTACGATTTGGTTATATACAGGATACCCGAATGCAAGTATATGTGCCATGATCGGAATTACTGATAATATTATATTAATTATTGGAATAATACTTATCATTATATCATTTTCTATCGCAGCGTTCTTTACAATTCGTAGATTAAAAGGTAGATCTTCGAATTGGGATAGTAAGAAAAAATTACTCAGGAAAATATCTAAAATAAAAGATCTAAACCTAGGTCCACTTACATTTCCATGGATTTTTATCATAATAGGAATGTTGATATTTATGTATCCCTTTTTAGTATTGATCCCTGTTATAGGGTTATTCTTAGGTTTTACTTCATGGATGCTAATCCCGCTTTTTTATGTACTTTTCAAAGGATCAAGTGCACTTAAATATAGAAGAGCAATCCAAATAATAATTTGTTTAACTTTAGTTTGTTCATTAATTGTAATAATGGTTGGAATCAATATGTGGCCTCTTTAATTTATTCTTTTAATTTTATTTAATAAAGCATTCTAAGGTAAATAGAGAACAGAATTATCTAATTTTCCATAGATATTCTTCTCTTTGAAATTCTAAAAGCAATAAATATTAATAAAATACCTAAGATAAGAAAACTCATAGAATTAAAAACTTCTGCTGCTTCTGCTTTCCAAAAAATGTTAGGGGCCATTAATTCAGGTTTGAAACCTTGAATGTAATGGAAATTTAATTCACTAATAATTGATAATACAATCAACAGTATTCCTGTAAAAAAAATTACTTTTTCTGCTGTGTTAAATCTTATAATATTTTTCTCATTCATACCTAAAACCAGATAATTCGATATTTATGTAATAAATAACAAAATTGATGATAATTTTTTCTTTTTTTTAAAATTTTTATATTCTAAATCTAAAAGACATAAAAATTTAGCTATCTTATATATAACAATAGATGAAATTTTATTCCTTTTTTATAAAATTTAATTATATTTCGAAATTTGATTTATGAATCGTGTCCTAAAAGAAATCAGGAAAGATGATATAAAATTTATAACTTCTGAGGAAATAAAAGAGTATTGTGATAAATTATACCTTAATTACAAAACTAGTAGTGATTATTTAATATCTCGGGGTTATTTAGTAAATATTTTTGAAGATATTTATTATTTGAAGTCAGTTGAGGAATTGAGAAGAAAAAAGATTAAGCATTCCCTTTTAGAGCTTGTTGCGAAGGGTTTAACGGTTAAGAGAGTTAATAATTGGTATTATGGGCTTTATACTGCATTAAATCTAATTCAAGTGGAACATGATCATCAAGATGAATTTTTTTATGTAATTAATGATCAACTGATAAAAAATGAACCCATAAACATTTTTGGAAAGAATTTTAGATTTTTAAGATTCAAGAATGCCTTATTTGGTTTTGGAATTGTAGAAAATAAAGTCAGATATTCAGATCATGAGAAAACGATTTTAGATTTGATTTATTTATGGGAATATAATCATATAAATGAAAATCGTATTGTTATTGATATCTCTAAATTATTGGATGGTATTTCTAAAGAAAGGATACTTGATTACTCTGAGTATTATCCAGATTCTAATAAAAAACTTTTGATAAAAGCGTTAAATCAATTATAATTTATTTGTAATTTTTATTTGCCCTTTCTAAGGTTTTTAAGGTACTTTTCAAAATTTTAAGCTAACTCCTTTTTATATAGCCAAAGTTTCCCTGTAATTTTTCTATATTTTTCAAGTGTTTTAAGTTTCAGAACCATCCCAAATAGCGTTTTTCTTGGTAAGTTTTCTAAATACGTGAGATTCGAATTCCTCTTCCCCAAAATCCTTCTTAGGGACTACTTTTTTTTTCCCTTTTAGACTTAAATTAATAGAAAAAAAAAATTAGTTAAAACTTTAATTTTCTTTTAAATGGATTTGGAATCCATTTTGACACATTTCTTTTATATTCCTTGTAATCTTCACCAAATAAATCTTCAAGAATCCTCTCTTCATAGTTAACCATCCAATTATATACCAAGAACACGATGATAAACATTCCAATTCCTATTAATGAAATGGATAAAAACAAAAATGCGACATATATCAGTAAAATTCCGAAGTACATAGGATTCCTCATATACCGAAGAATTCCAACAGTAATTAATTTATTAGGTGGCTGATGAGATTTAAAGAGAGTACGATGTGAAAGCATTATGAAAGCAATAGATATTGCGAATACGATAATAAATAAGATTAGTCTAATCAGAAAAGGAATAAAAATATTCAAGAAAGTAGAAAATCTAAAGATTTGTGAATCCAAAAACCAAATTAGTATAAATACTATAGGTAATACACTTTGATATATATGGGAATTTGGAGCTTCCCTTTCATGACCTTCATGTCTTTTTATATTCATAGGATAATAACAATTAAGTTAATTATTATATTTTAGATTCAAACCATATTATATAATTCTTGTATAGTCCAATTTTCATACTTATTTAGAATTAAATCATACTCAAATAATTATAAAGGATTGCTTTTAATAAATTCTATTATGAGGTTCGCTAACTCAGGACCTTTATCTTCTTGGACAAAATGTCCGCCATCTTTTATTGTAACATGTTTTTGTCCTTGAGCACCTGGAACTTTTTCTTGCCATTTTCTGTAACCCCCTCTTGTAATGGGGTCTTTATCAGAGAAAGCTGTTAAAAAGGGTTTTTTCCATTGTGAAAACTGCTCCCACGCTTCTTTATTTGCCTCATGCTCTGGATCTTCTATTGAAGTTGGAACTAATGAAGGCATAATTTTAGGTCCCGCCTTAAAAGTATCATCCGGAAACGGGGCATCGTACGCTTTTATCACATTTCTTGGCAATTTAGTAATTGTAGCTCCCTGGATAATCCTTCCAACATTAAATTTAGTAGCAGTTCTCGAAAAATGTTGCCATTCTAAAAATGCCTCAGTTGGTTTTCTTACTCCCGTAGGTAATCCTCCATTCGATAGTACAATCCTGCTAAAACGTTCTTGATTTTCAATAGCAACTCTTAAACCTATTAATGAGCCCCAATCTTGGCAAAATAAGGTAATATTTTTGAGATCGAGCATATTAACAAAACTAGATATCCATTCTACATGTTTACGGAATGTATGGTCACTTTTTTCAGTTGGTTTATCAGATCTTCCAAACCCAACTAAATCTGGTGCTATAGTTCTAAATCCTGCTTCTAATAAAATTGGAATCATATGTCTATATAAGTAGGACCATGATGGTTCTCCATGCATAAGAAGTATAGCCTCAGCATCTTTAAGTCCCTCATCTATATAGTGAATTCTTATTCCTTCAACATTTAAATAATTAGGCTTGAATGGATAATCCGGGAGGTTTTCAAACAATTCATCAGGAGTTCGTAATAATTTCATATAAATTTCAACTCTTATTAAGAAAAAACTATATTCCTAAAACTAAAAACATAATTAATTCCAATAATATTCCAATTTTTAATATCAAACTTATACTGTTGTAAATCTCTTTTTCTATTAAGCTTGCTAAAGTCAGAATAGAAGCAATACCTATAGCTATTAAATTAAAAACCATAAAAAAAAGAAGTATGAAATTATTATATATTTCAAGGAATACTGGAATAATAAGGAAAATTATCGCAGCAAATTGAAAGAACAATGAAAACTTAAGTAGGTTTCTCTCATCAATTTTATAAGGAAATCGCAAATACTCCTTAATTTTTTCTTTTTCATTTAATCTCTTTGAGAATTCTCTAGACAATTGTAAAAATGACAATGACAAAAAAAAAAAATAGATTTGAGTAGGAATTATATAAGTATTTAAGAAAACACCGTAGAATAATCCAAGAGAGAAGGAGAACGTAAAAACAAGTATCTTTACAGATATCTTTTCTATTATATTCTTAGCACCAAAATAGCCTAAAGCAATCCAAAAGGCGATAATAAATGCTGTAAAAAGAATAATAGGAATATTAAGATAATAAATTGTTAAATTCTCAAATATATTACAGATAATTAAAATTAAACTAATAATACTTAAAATTCCCAAAACAAGTAAAACTCTATTTTTATTTAATTTACCTCTATCATAGGGATTATTTAGTATATGAAGGAGTTTGATAATGATTATTCCTGAAAGAGCGAGGAAAAGATATGCAAGAGGGCCATAAATAAGATTGTTTGTAAAAATCTCTACTCCAATACCAATACGAGAATTTAAAATTCCAAAAATGACTAAAATACTACCCTTTACGGCAGGTTTCCCAATTCTTAATAATTTTTTTACTATCACTTTTTCTTTATTATGGTTGATTAATTAATTTGATAAATTCTTGAAGCATTAATAAAATCCAACTCTAAACTCTGATTCCCAAATTGAATTAAAGTCGATTTTGTATCAAAATTTTGATAACAATAATCATTATCAAAACGAGCATAAGGACCTAAGTCGACCTCACTTCCATCTACAATCATTGGCCCATTCCATGAAACCCTTACTAGTCCTTGAGAAGGAGATGAATACTGGACATTAAAACCTAATGCTTGTGGTACAACTTGTATTTGAGATTGTTGGATATCAGAAATAAATTGATTAAATGAACCATATTCATCAACACTTCCCAATTCAACGATCCATAAATTTTTGAACCCATCAACCCTTAATTCATAATCAGAAGCCCATCTAGTGTTATAGAAAGAATAAAGTGCAATATATCCTCCTCCTCTAGCACCAAATATCCATTTTCCTCGCTCTTCTATCTCATCAAAAGCCCATTGGGGAAAATAAGCATGTTGATAGAATTTATTACCTGTAAAAAGATTGAGGAAATATAATAGTAATTCTCCTTCTAATGGTAAAGTTTCACGGTCATATTGGATTACCCCTACATTTTTATATAACGTAGCTCTTGGATTCCAACCACCAACATATTCTTGTTCAAAATCTTTAGTTAACCCTCCGGGTGAATTTGTATAAATAAAAGCATCATCGTCTAAACTAGCTTGCCAAATGTGTTCTTGATAACTATTCATTCCTTTCTGATGATCTTGAGAACCGGAAAGCTGATAGTAGGGTGTTCTATATGTATAAGTATTTGAAGTTTCTAAGCATATCCCCTGGGTTATGAGCTTCATTTTCTCAGAATATTGACTAAGTGAAATTCCATGCAGAAATGCTGATATTCGAAAAAAGTCAGAGATTAATGTTGGACCATACATATTATTTGAATCTATATTATATTTTTCTACTAATTCAAAGACCCCTTTTATTGTTTGAGGTGGTAGAACCGCAGACATACCTAACCAAAACATTAGATCATCTTCGTTATAATTTATATTGTACATTTCGCCGTCATTCATGTCAATACTGTTTCTTTCCTTATGTTCGTTATATAAGGTTGCGTTATTGGCGATATCCTCCAAAATAGGAGGGGGGGCATAATAATCACTGGTAGCTAAAGCGACTGCAGCAAGATTACTATTATCTGAAGGATTATGATATCCAAGACCTAGCATTATCCAAGCAGATTCAGAGGTACTGTCTCGAGATGCGGGAGATATTATACTAGGGCCTAATTTAGTTCTATCATAGCAACGACCATGCGTGGTGGCATATCTACCCTTATAATAATTATTAGCAAAATCAAAAGCTATTATATCTAAAACCATCGCTGCTTTATAAACAACTTCAGGATCTTCTGAAAAATCAACAAGGTTAACAAGAGCCGCTATATCTTCAGTATAGTATGTATTTGAGTGCCATTCCGCAAAACCAAATTGAGCTCTCCAATCAAGCCATCTTTTTACTAGAGGAAGAGCATGATTTACATGTTCAAGCCCAGTCATATTTGAGATAACGAACGTATCATTAGGAAAAAGTTGCCCTATGAGTAATTCTGCGGTATGAAAAAGAATTTGATGATTCTCTGTATAATATATCATATTATCTCTAACAGGTTCCGTGTACCAATACTTTGTTTTACCAAAAGCATCAATAACTTTTTTCCGTATTGTTGGACTCAAAATACTTCTATTTATGTCGATGTATATCAAACGTATAAGATTATTCAAAGTAAAATCCAAAGTATCTTTCAGGTTGTAAATTTTATAAAGTGAGGCTTCAATACTGGCTTCACTCACATTCAAACCTAAATAAATTCGAGATACTTGAGCGTATACATGGTTACTGTTTTTACTATCATTCAAATATACACTCTGACGTTCTCTATAACCCTCAGTTGCGTTAAATGTATCAAATAAATCAAAATTACGGTTGAAACTAGTTCTCATTGAGAACTCCCATTGTTCTTGGCTTATTTTAGGTTTGGGATAATCTTGCTCAAAAATGAAAAATTGTGGTAAAACTAAAATTACAAATAATAAAATTAATTTTGGAGATTTCTTGGTTTTGCTTCTATTTGCTGCTTTTATCCGATAGATTATAAAAGTTAAATAAATTAGAAAAAAAATTATAATAATATTATTAAAAATTGTATTAGAGCTCACATAATACAGTACAAATGCTAGAAATATCAATGGTCCACCAATATTAATTGAAATTATAATTTTCCAAAGAGGAATAGACATAATGAGAAACAATCCTAAAAAAAGAATATATCTAATGTATTTCTTCTGATTTCGAAATTTTTCCATTATATCAAGAACAGAGATTTTTAATTTTCTAATATTATAAATTCAATCTAATGATTAAAATAAGTTTCTCTATTAATTTTTACTTCTGATATTCAGGATCTCTAGTAGCACATCCTACATTTTGGCCTAGTTTCATCAATTCAGAACATTTTGAACAGGTGATACATACCTGTTTTTTATCCATTTTTCCCTCTTGAAAAATTTGTTTTGGAAAATTAGGATTTGCTAATGCCATCCTTCCAAATGCGCAAATATCTACTCGCTTTTCATGTGCCATACCCGCTGCAACGTATCCTGCAAATTGGCGTAAATAGGAATAACCAGATCCCACAACTATCATGTCATCTGGTAGATGATTTTTAATTAAGGTTGCCAAGTTTAAAAGCCTATTTACACCATATAAAGGATGTTCATTCGGTAAAAGCCCTCCTTTTATTGGTTTATCAAACGGGCGAGTGATTTGAGGTTTATAATGAGGATTTCCCGCTGATATATTTATTAACCTTAAACCTTGTTTATAGAGCTTATTAATAACCTCTAAAGGCTCAGAAAGGTCTATTGAAGCGGGAAAACTCTCAGTTTCATCCATTTTAACTCCAAAACCATTAGGGAAAGGAATTCCATCGTAAACGCTCATTCGAGTTGTAATTATAAAATTTCTCTCATTTTTGAGTTTATTATTTAATTTTTTTATGATATTTAGAAGAAATTTTGACCTACCTTCTAGAGATTTCCCACCATATTTAGAGTCTTCTCGAAGTCTTGAACTAAGTAATTCATGAATTAAATAACCATGACAAGATTTAATGTCTACCCCATCAAAACCGACCTTTTTTGCCAAAATCGCTTTCTGAACCCAAACATCCTCTAATTCTTTTAATTCCTTATCCGATAAAATAGTACCTTCCAATTTTGAGAGTTTTTTAGCTTTATCTAAATCAGGATTATGATAACCTCTTAAAGGATAATTCCTACCATCCCTTACACAATATCTTCCAGAATGGTTTAATTGGAGAATTAATATACTTTTATTCACAAAACCTAACTCTTTAAGAGCTTTATTAGAAACCTCTCTTGTAAATGAAACAAATTTTTCAAACTTTTCACAATTTTCTTCTGATAAGACTAATTGATGAGGATTTGATCGACAATCATAGTTAATTGCTGTAGCCTCGAACCAAATTAAACCAGCCCCACCCTTTGCATATCTTTCATATCGTCTATAAGTTAATTTTCCAGGAGATCCATCAGAATTAGCATCGAATCCTTCCATTGGTTGAATTGCTAATCTGTTAGGTAAAAATAAATTATGAACATGTACTCTTTGTTGTAGAATTTCTACTCTTGGATATATTGGAATATCCAATCCCAATTTTTTAATATTTATTTCTAATTCATTTAACGTTTTATAAGCAAATGTTTCAAATTGGGAGAGGGAAGGATTTAGACTCATTACATTATAACTAGAGATCCCTTAATAAAGAACTTTTCATTTTTTTTTTATGATGGTTTATGGCTGTGAAAAAGAAAATTTTGATATGTCAAAGGGGTAGGCATTTTAAGAAGAAAAAAACCTCCTCTTATTTTAAGGAAGTTTTAAATGATTATATTGTTGATATTTACGAAGATGTAGAAATCTTCAATAATAGAGACTTCTTTGATTATGACACAACTGTCTTTTTTACTCAATTTGGTGAATTTACTGAAAAGCAAGAAAAAAATTTACTGGATTTTATTGCTGGTGGAAAAGGATTTGTTGGATTACATGGAGCCTCAGCTTCTTTTAAGAAGCATCCTAAATATTATGAAATGATTGGAGGGAGATTTTTAAAGCATAAAAAGAAAACCAACATAGATATCAAAATACTTGATAAATCTCATCCAATAATTGCTAATCTAGAAGACTTTACTTTCTTTGATGAACCATATAGACACGATTTCTCTATGAAAGGTGATATGAAAGTATTAGCAGAAGGATATTATCATGATGAGAAAGATCCTAATCCTGAACCTATAATCTGGGTTAAGACGTATGGAGAGGGAAGAGTTGCTTTTTGTGCATTAGGACATCAAGCAAAATCTTTAAAGAATAAGATCTATCGTACACTTATAAGAGATATGGTTAGATGGGTTCTAAAAGAATAGCAATAATGGTGGAGCACAATGACTAATAAAAATCTATTGCAAGTTGGGGTTATCGGCTGTGGTGGGATAACTAAGATGTATAAACTTGTAACAAAAATAATAAAAAATACAAAAATTGTTGCAGCCGTTGATTTAGATATAAATAAAGCTATTAAAATTGGAGGATATGCTTGTACAGATCCTGAGGAGATGTATGAGAATGAGGATTTTGATGCTGTATATATTGCCACACCTCATCACCTTCATAAACCAATGATAAAACAAGCTTTTGAAAATGGAAAGCATGTTCTCTGTGAAAAACCTGTTTCTATATCATTAGGCGACGCTCGGGAGATACAGAATTTAGATAATCAATACCAAGATTTGAAGTTAGGTTTTAATTATAATTATCGATATGACCATAATTGCTATCGTTTGGTTAATGCTTTACAGAATAATCATTTAGGTGAAGTATATTACGCTAATTGTAATGTATACTTCAGTAGAAATGAAACATATTTTGAAAAAGGTCCCTGGCGGACTAAAAAAGAGACTGCAGGAGGGGGAACTCTTTTAATTCATGGTTCACATATACTTGATATTATGATATGGGCTTTTGGCGCACCAAAAACAATAATGGGAAAGACTGATAATCTCAGATTCAAGAATATCGAAGTAGAAGATTTTGGTTTAGGAATTATTGAATTTGAAAACGGAATCTATGCCCAAATTAATGATTCAACATTTATTAACCCCCCTTACGGAATATTTAAAGAAAAGGTTGAATTGGAAGTTTTTGGTAAAAAAGGAAGATGTTTCTATAAAGGTCCTTGGCCAAAATCATCTTTAACTTGGAAAGGGGTCAAAAAATTCAAAACCAAAAAAGAAATAAAAGGGTTTTCTCATTTTGGGCGATCAGTAAAAGCATTTGGGGAATGGGTACTTCACGATAAACCTTATTTCAATACAATAGAAGAAAGCTCTAAAGTTCTAAGTTTAATATCTGCTTTATATAAATCTTCTGAAACTGGGAAAAAAGAAAATATTGAAAAATTTTGATTAAAATTTTTCATATTTAGTTCAATTTAAATTGAACAGATAACAGTTCATCTTCTTTAGATGATGGACCTACATAAAGTGTATATTGTATTTTTTCAATCTCCCAAGTTTTAGAAGTTGGATTATACCATGCAAGATTCTTTATGTGAACTTCAATATTTACATCTTTAACTTCATTTGGTTTTATGTGAACTCGCGAAAAGCCTTTTAATAATTTTACTGGACGATCAATGTTAGAATTTTCAAATCCTATGTATAATTGAACTACCTCATCTCCAGTTATCTTTCCGGTATTTTTAACTTCTACAGAAGCAAGAATAGAATCATTTTTAACATCAACGTTTAAATTACTATATTCAAAAGCGGTATAGCTTAATCCAAAACCAAAAGGAAATGCTGGTTCCAATCCTGTTTTGTCAAAAAGAGTATATCCATGATAATACCCATATTCAATTTCATCAGCGTTCTTATCAAAAAATGGTAAATCGTTTGGATCTTTAGGAATAGTAAAGGGAAGTTTTCCACCTGGGTTAACCTCACCAAAAATAATTCTTGCTAAAGCTTTCCCTCCCTCCATGCCTGAATACCATGCCATTAGTATTGCTGGAACTTTATTTTTCCATTCTTCCATAGTAATAGCACTCCCTCCAACTAAAATAACAATAGATTTTGCATTTTGAGATGCAACATTCTCTATCAATTTGATATGCTTATCATTTAATGATAAATTCTCTCGATCTCCGCCAGTTCTGAATTCACGAATATATTCTCCCTCATCCTTATAGGTTAATCCAACAACTATAATAGCAATATCCACCTCCTTAGCCATTTTTCTCACACTATCTTCATCTTGTCCATCATTGTAAAGCAGTTCAATGGAATCTCCCAAATAATTTTTTATACCTTTTAAAGGAGTAATAATTTTTTTGTTATTTACATTACTACTGCCATGGTCACCTGTATTTCTTAATCTGGCTAATCTTCCAAAGATTCCTAATTTGTTTAATTTAGCTTTTTTCAAGGGTAGAATATTATTTTCATTTTTTAAGAGTACCATACTCTTTTCTGCAGCTTCTAATGCTACATTAAGATGCTCTTCACATCCGATTAAATCTTGTTCATATATTTGGGGATCTTCTTTGGTAGTATAACGAAGGATTGTTTTCATGACTCTTCGAGCAGCTTCATCAATCATATCTTCTGATATTTTGCCTTTTTGGAGAAAATTTTGTATTCTCCGAAGTCTATAGTATTTTTTTCGAGGCATTTCAACATCTAAACCACCTGTAATTCCGCCTACAGTATTTTTTAAACCGTAAATCCAATCAGAATGTACAAATCCATCAAAATTCCATTCTTTTTTTAAAATTTCACGTAACAGATAATTGTTATGACCACAATATTTTCCTCGAACTTTGTTATAAGCACTCATTATTGTTGCACATCCCTCCTCTACACATCTTTTAAAATGTGGTAAATATACCTCACGTAGTGTTCGTTCGTCCATTTTCACATTGACCTTAAAACGTGCATTTTCAATACTGTTTGCTGCAAAATGTTTTGCAGTTGCCATGACATTGTGTTTTTGTACCCCACGAGTTAATGCAGCACCAAATTCTCCTATTAGATAAGAATCTTCACCATAAGTTTCTTGAGCTCTGCCCCAAGAGGGGTGTCGTAAATTATTAATGCAAACACCTCCAAAAAGATTACCTCCATGTGCACGAACTTCTTTTCCGATCACATCACCAATTCGTTGTTCTAATTCTATATCCCAGGATGCTCCACGAGCCATTGAAACGGGAAAACATGTAGAATCTGGTATTATTACTCCGCGAGGACCATCAGTAAATTTAAAGGGAGGAATATTAAATTCATCTGAACCAGCTGCATCATATACCCGCTTACCAAATCCTCCATCTTTTAACACCTTAAGATATAATCCATTCCCAGTCATTTGTTGAACTTTTTGTTCTAAAGTCATTCTATTAAGAACACTTCTTACATAAACTTCAATCTCTGTTTCACTCATATTTTTCTTAATATGATTCATTCAAAAAACCCCTAATTAAAATGGTAATTTTAAATTTAATAAAAAAAAAATTGGATTTAAAGTAAATTTTACTCTTTTAGGTATCTAGAGAGATATTCCAAGATCCGATAAACTGAAAATTATTGAAATAACTAGCCATGTTAAGAAAAAGATAATGCCTATTAATGAAACAATTTTTCCCCACTTATTATATTTATTTTTTTGTTCAGTACGTACAGATCCTCGTGCGATTATAAATGTAATAAATGATATTGGGAAGAAAAGAAATCCAAAAAATGACATTTTATAAGCAAATTTTGAATCTCTTTGCAAATCATGCGCTATCTCATTTTCCTCTATGATATTTAACCATTCAGCATTATAAAAAGCATCTTCAACATTTAATTGTCCAGATCTCCACCATTTACCTTCTACTTTCCTCGTTGGAATGATCTGAGCCGCAATAGTGCCCATTGTCCATTCTAAGCTTCCAGTATACTTCGCTTTCTCCCAAAGTAGCAATATACCCTGAAAGATTAAAAATGTTATAGCCATTACTAGAAATGTACCAACCCAATCAAGTGGTAAGTATGGTTGATTATATATTAATGCTGAAACTAAAAACCAGATGAACAAATATAGCCACTGAATATTATACATAGTGAAAGCAACAAATCCAAATCGGCGGAAAAAACGAGTTTTATCAGCAAATTTTTTACCACGTCCTCGAAATTCGACTACACGAACTACTACCATTATGAGACAAATAGCAGCTCCATTTAGACTTAAAAATTGGAATAACCACCCTAAAACGGGTAATACCGAACTAGGGATATCTGGATTTTCGGGAACCCAGTTTCGATGGAATGGAAGTCCAATATAAAGATTCAACGCAGCATCTATATTCACTTCTATCATTAAAAGAACTAGATTTATAGCAAGACCAATAGAGCCTATAACAAACATAATAAAACCAATCTTCATTGTTCTCTTTGGAAAACTTAACCATTTTTCTCGAACTTCTTCTCTAGGTTGAGCTAAAATAACACCAATGATACTTCCCATAAAGGATACTGCGAGATAAGGAAATAATGGTTCCTCTTTCCCTGCTATAGCAGTAAAAAAGAAATGAGTTATAAATTTCCACCATTCTGAAATCCCTAGATAAGGATATTGAACATCCACTCCTGTAGCTGGATCATTAGCCCATGGATATCCGGGGATCGCCAAATCCACCAACCACCACATGAGAGGAGTTATGGCTACAATTGCTACAATTAATATTAAATATATTTTAACAAGCTTTTTAGGATTTTTCCATCCATTTTTTCTAGAAAGAATGCCTTGGACTATTCCGTTAAGGATAATACACCACGCAATTGTATGGATAGTTTCAAAATGATAACCACGGTAAAGAATAACCTGCCAATTCCATGTGGATAAATCATCTAAAGATCTCATTAGATTTGGGATTACACCGTGAATTCCAAGTATGCTCTCCGAAATCCAAGCAAAAATCAGTAATAGAACACCTCCCATAATTTGCCGAATGATTAAATCCTTCACACTTCTCCCTGCTTGCAGGTGTCTGTACATGCTAATCATATTACCTATCGCTGATACCATTAGGAAAAAGCCTGCCAAACCTCCCAAGAAGGGTAACATAACAAATGCTACAATATTTACCATAGGAATATTATTTATTTGAGCGAGCATTCCAGAAACATCTAAAACATGTGTAATGACATGCAAAAATATCATCAATACAATAGCGATACCACGCAAGAAATCAATACTAGCAAATCTTCTCATTCTGAATCATTTTATAATTTTTATTTTATTCAATTAAAGTGTTATTGTTAGATAGAGATGATGTTATATTTATTCTTTTAAATTTAGATTTACGAGATCTATTTGATAATATTTTTAATAAAATCAAATAAATAGTATTTTATGAGCCGTGAAAATAAAAAAGTAGCATTAGTGACTGGAAGTAGTCATGGTATAGGTGAACAAATTATCTTGGAACTAGCCAAAATTGGCTTTTCAGTTGCTATTAATGGTGCTTTAACTAAGGTGCTTTCGGCTGACTATACAAAAAGATTAAGAGAAATCTATAATGAGGATTTAAAAGATAAATATGTTTACATTCAAGCAAATGTGGGAAAAAGAGAAGATCGACAAAAAATAATAGAAGAAATTAAGAAGAAATTCAATCGAATAGATGTCCTAGTGAACAACGCAGGCGTTGGTCCTATTAAACGAGGAGAAATGTTAGAAATGACAGAAGAATCCTATGATAGAGTAATGGGAATCAATCTTAAAGGTCCCTTCTTCTTAACTCAAGCTATTGCTAAATGGATGATTGAGCTAAAGCAAACCATAAAAGACGATTATCAACCATATATCATTAATATTTCTTCTATAAATAGATATACAGCTTCACTTAACAGAGGGGAGTACTGTATTTCAAAAGCAGGGATGAGCATGATGACTAAACTTTTTGCCGTAAGATTAGCTGAACATGAAATTCCCGTATTTGAGATATCACCAGGAATAATAGATACCCCTTTAACAAAACCGAGATTTGAAAGTTATAATAAACTAATCAACGAGGGCGTTACCCCAATTAAAAGATGGGGTAAACCCATTGATATTGCTAAACCTATAATCGCAATTGTAAGCGGTTTAATTCCCTTTTCTACGGGAACAATTTTAGATATTGATGGCGGATTTCACATACATCGCCTATAATTAGATGAGGATAATCATGGAAGAATTTGATATAGATCGATTTGAAATAAAACAATATAATTCAATAATCGTTGGCTCTGGAGTTGCAGGATTAAATTGTGCTCTTCATTTAGTATTGGAAGGTATTTCTTCAAATGAAATCGCTATTGTAACCGAGAATTTAGGTGGAGGAACTTCTTTTAATGCAGGATCTGATAAGCAAACTTATTATAAAATGTCTATTTATGGAGATCAAGCTGATTCCCCTTACGAATTAGCAAAGGATCTCTGTGCAGGAGGTGCTATGCACGGAGATATTGCCTTAATTGAAGCAACCAATTCTATAAGAGAATTTTTTCATTTAGTCCAACTTGGTGTTCCTTTTCCTTACGATGAATTTGGAGGTTTTGTTGGATACAAAACAGACAACGACCCAAGACAAAGGGCTACTTCAATAGGACCTTTTACTTCCCAAAAAATGGGACAATGTTTATTAAAAGCTGTCCAAGAGAAAAACATAAGGATTTATAACAATCATTATGCTCTGAAAGCAGTTATAAATGACAACAGTGAAAAACCTGAAGCTGTTGGTTTAATTTGTGTTAATATTGAAAAATTATTTAAAGAAAAGAATATTGATGGTTTTCTTGGTTCTTTAAGTATTTTTAAAGCGAGAAACATCATCCTTGCAACTGGGGGTCCAGCAATTTTATATAAACATTCTGTTTACCCTAAATCTCAAAGAGGTACAATGAGTTTAGCTATTCAAGCGGGGTGTAAATTACAGAATTTAACTGAATCTCAATTCGGGTTAGCATCCACTAAATATCGATGGAATCTATCTGGGTCCTATCAACAAGTAATTCCTAGATATTTTTCTATTGAGGATAATGGTAATGAAAATGAATTTCTTAACGAAGTTTTTCCATCTTTTGCAGATCTTTCAAAAGCTATTTTTTTGAAAGGATATCAATGGCCTTTCAATTCGACTTTAATAGAGGGTTTTGGCTCTTCTTTAATTGATCTTGCAGTTTTTCACGAATCTACAATCTTAAATAGACGAGTATTTTTAGATTATACAAAAAACCCAGACAATTTTAATTTTGAGGATTTACACACAATAGCAAAAGATTACCTAATCAAATCTAATGCGCTAGGAGAATCTCCGATTGAGAGACTAGATAAATTGAATAAAGAGGCAGTAAAAGTATATATCAATCAAGGAATTGATATTGCATCAGAACCATTAGAAATAGCTTTATGCAATCAACATCTCAACGGTGGATTATCATGTGATAATTGGTGGGAGTCAAGTACTGTTAATAATCTCTTTGCCATAGGTGAAATCAATGGAAACCATGGCATTCATAGACCTGGAGGGGCAGCATTAAATGCAGGGCAAGTAGGGGGCTTAAGAGTTGCCCAAAGAATAGCTCATTCTAAATATAGAATTCTTTTGAAAAATGATGAACAATTTAAGAATATTGCAAGAAGTGATATTATTGATATTAAGAAAGAAATCTCTTCCATTTTTAAAAATTCCAAGGAGAAATTTCTATTTCCAAACGAGCTTTTGGGCCAAATTCAAAAAAGAATGGCTAAATACGCAACCATTACTCGCCCTTTAAAAGGTCTTGAGCCTGAAGTAAAAAAGGTTGAGAATCAGTTGAAAGACATACTTAAATTGATAAAATTAAATAATAACACAGAAATAATCGATTACTTCCATGTTAAAAATGCTCTCCTTACACATTTATTCTTTTTAAAAGCTATTTTGAATTATCATATCACATATGGAAGAAGTAGAGGGTCCTACTTAATTTTACGAGAAAATCTAAAATCCGCATTATCAGAAATGTATATAGTACCTCCTGGTTATCTTAAAGAGCATAAATTTATTCATAATAATTTAGATTTATCAAAAAAAATCCAAACCCTTCAATGGAAAAATGGAGAAATTATTATTGATTGGGAGGATATAAGAGAGATTCCAAGTAATTTCGGTTGGTTTGAAAATGTATGGACCTCATTTATGAAAAGAGAAAATTTTAATTAAGACTTAATTATTTACTTATCCTTTTTATATAAATGAGATAATATAATGACTAATTGGTCTCTTTTTGACAACCAAAATGCTATAACAATAACTGTAGTGATAGCTATAGCAATAATAATCAAAATAATAATTAATAACATAAAGTTATAAAAATTATCTTCTGGTTCAGAATATCTTGAGGGTACTACTCCAGTGGTATCAAGACAATATGAGGTCATAGGTACTTGAGAGTATCCCATAGAATTGTGTGCTACATCAAGCCTATATATTGGATCTTGCATTAAGCAAACCCTTCTATCTTCAGCTGGGATTGTTGTTGTATAAATTCTTATTTCACCTTCGACTGAAACTATGACTTCCTCTCTCCAATCACCCAATATATCTGTCCAAGCCACTTGATATCCACTAATACCCGATAAATGAATTTCACTGGAACTATAATCTTCGATTCTTCCACTATATAATAATTCACGTTGAAGATCTGCATCCCAATATACAGCTGCAGGGTTTAAACCAATATCAAATGTAATTTCATTTGCTATGAAAGTTCCATTAGCAGAATGTAACCATCTTTTAGGAAGATCAGATTCTCCACTATAACATTCCATTCCGGGATAAGCTGGGTCAATATCAGAGACTAAACCTCGACTATGAACATGATAAGTCTTCTCTTTTATTCCCCATAAAATCTTACCTGTTGCAGCATCAACAAGGCAAATATCATTTTCGTGTCTTACAACTCCTGCAAGAATTCCTTCTAAACCATAATATATTTCTAGTCCGGGATGACCCGGGTCGATATCACCAATATAAAAATGATCTGGATGTTGTAATCCAGTAGACCAGAGACCCTTACCATTTTGATCTATAACACATGATCCTAGCAAAACTTCATCGAACCCATCTGAATCTACATCAGCACAATGCATGAAATGAGCCCCTTGCCCAAAGTATTTAAAAAAATATTCTTGACTAGTATCCCATTTCCATAAATTTTTAATAGTATTATTAGTAAATTGAACTGCTTCAAGTCTCATAATTCCATAGGTTCCTCGAGCTATAATAATACTTGGATTATAGCCATCCAAAAAAGCAATACCAAGCTGATTACGAGAGTTCCAGCTATAAAACTGAGGTATTCGTCGAGGCCATGGATAACGTGTTATTTCGGTGCCAGTCATACCATCCCAGATTGAAAGATATTCAGGACCTGTCTGAACTCGACCAAGCAAGTCCCGATGATCTCCAATACCTGTTTTTAAAGCAATTTCCGCTCTTCCATCTCCATCGAAATCATAAACAACATAGGGAGAATACCAAATTCCTTGTTCTATATCCCATCCTAAATCTTTACTCCATAGAAAGGTTCCATTAGATAAATAAGCCTCTATTTTATATGTATCCTGGCTTGGCTCCCAATTCCCATCCAAATACGGTTCTAAAGGGTCAATATTATAATTTGGTTGTTTTATGATATAATCATAGCTTCCATCACCGTTGAGATCTGCAATTCCTATTTTCTGAAATGTATAATTTCCATTAAGACCAATTGATATATAATCTTCTCCCAAATTATTTAATATTGAAGTTCCTCTAGAAGGGCTTAGCTCAGAGCTATTGACTACTGGTCTTACCCAATAACGAAAATTAGTCTCATTACTAGGAGGTTGATCGATGAAATTGGTAGTTTGACTGATTAATTCTTTATTTAATTTGATAGGCAAACTTTCTAAGCTATCTCTGTAAAGATTGAATGAAATATTGATAGGATCATCTTCAAGTAATCTCCAACCTACATATACATGGCTACTATTGATGTAGATCGCAATAATACCTCGATCCAAGTTTTCCGAGAGACGTCCATCAACAAGATTATCAATATCCTTCTTATATAAAGGAAAAGGATTAAAACACAGATTAAAAAAGATTATGTAAAAAAATATGACAGAACTTATAAGACTTAAACGTGGGATTTTACGTCTTCGAACAGTTGTGTTTTTTTTAATTTTCATTAAAAATCCAATAATAAATTGTAAAGAGTTAAACCTAATGAATTAAAAAATTTATAAGATTTAATGATCAAAGAAATATAAATTGATTTGATTAAAGATTTTATATTATTATGAGTGTTTTAAGCGAGGATGAACTCGAGAAGTTAAAAATTTCATCTCTAAAAAGATGGTTATTTCGCTTAATCTATTTGATTTTTGGTTCATCTTTAATTTTATTAGGGATTTTATTTACAACATCTCAAATCGATTTTGGAATACGAATAAACGGTATTAATCTCTCGCTTATGATTTACATATTGATTATAGTAATTGGTATGGTAATTACTTGGAAATTTATTTTTCCACCCTATTATTTACGTAGAGAATCATCGATTCGCATAGATTCGAGTAATTTTAGAGAATCATTGGAAAATTCTATTAAATTCAACTCATTCTCAATAAGCCGATTGATCGCAGCTCTAACATTTATATCAGTTGGTATAATTTCTATTATAATTTCTACTCAAAATACTATAAATCAAATTAATTATGCAGGGTTCTTTATTCTCGGAGAAAATACTTTTTTCTATGCTATTGGACTCCCAGCATTCGGTATTGGAATTAGTCTTTTTATTTATTTAATATTGAGTCCTTTCAGAGGAATATTCACTCAATCTCAAAATTCCTACTTTTTTTTAGAATATCGCCCTCTATTTCCTTGGATCCATGAAATTCCTAAAAATCAGATTGATACTATAAAATATCAAAATAATTATCTCGGACGTAAATTATCTTGGATCCTGCTTTTAGTACCTCTAATTGGATTTCAACTAATAACTGCAATTTCAATATTTATTGATCCAATTAATGTTTCCGAACTTTACATTTCGTGGTTTCTCATCATATGTTCAATTTTAGAAATTTTTGGTTTAATTTTACTTATATTTTTTACTCAAGACTTTTATGAAATTATCACAGCAGATTTGTTGTACTATATGTGGTTTTCTCCAATACAAGGCAAAAAACGATTCCAATTTACCAAAAATTTTAGTGAATTTTTAGGTTGTGAATTAAAGAAATATGAAAAAGACGATACTCTATTTTCAAAGGTAAGTAATCGACATTTTCAAATGTTTGCTTTAATCTTTGGATTGTTTCTAATAATAAGAACAACTTTTATAAATACTGAATTATTCTTACTGGGGCCATTACTATTTTGGATAACCCTTCTCTATGGGATCATATTATTAGCTAAAGCATTAAATTATAATTTTAGTAATCGAGGAGGCGATACTTTCCATTACGATGATAATAGCAAGATTTTTAGATTTCAAAGAAAATTTAAATTTAAATTCCAATATATAACACATAATAAGGTGGGATCCGTTTCAGTTAAAAAACAGTTTCGTAAATTAGAACTATTAGATATCTCTCTGATAGGATGGATTTTAATTTTAACCATCGCATATCAGATTGAAGAATGGATTGTACTTGATGCCCATGTATTTCTATTAAGTAACATAATTAGCACTATTTTCTTAATTATTGAATTTGCCTTTATATTTCTTTATGTTTGCTTCCCAATTGATCAAATTGAAATAATAACACTCCACGCTGTCTATAGAATTGAAATTACTCGTAAACGTGAAGGAAAGAGTATTTTTAATAAATATATTTATAATTTTATGAATTTTCCAAAAGAAGTTCTTTCAAAAAAATTAAAAAAAACCTTTATTTTTAGGATAACTGTAATCATTTTGATAATTCTAATTTCAGTAATTTCGACTTATGGTATATTGACAACATATTTATTATAATTTTATCATTCAAAATATTACTAGCAATGTAATCTATAAAGAAGAGTTTAGACTTATGATGGAAGGAAAAGTATGCTTAATAACTGGTGCTAATTCAGGTATCGGAAAGGAAACAGCAAAAGCTTTAGCAAGTATGAATGCAACTGTAGTAATGCTCTGTATTAGTAAAGAACGTGGAGAAGAAGCAAAAAAAGAAATCATTGAGAAGACAGGAAACAGAAATGTTGATTTACTTTTATGTGATTTATCATCTCAGGATTCAATTCGCAAGTTCGTTTCAGATTTTAAGAGTAAATATAAGAGTTTACACGTATTAATAAATAACGCTGGAATCATGCTTAAAGAGCGAATTTTATCTATAGATGGAATTGAAATGAATTTTGCGACACATCTTATTGGTCCCTTTTTATTAACCAATTTATTACTTGATGATCTAAAAAAAAGTGCTCCAAGTCGCATTATTAATGTCGCCTCAGCAGCACATAAAAAAGCTAAAATTGATTTCGATGATCTTCAGAGTGAAAACAAGAAATATAGCTTATTTAGAGTATATGGAATATCTAAGTTAGGAACTGTATTATTCACTTATGAATTAAGTAGAAGATTAGAAGGAACTGGAGTAACGGTTAATGCAGTCCATCCTGGCGTGGTTAATACTAATCTTGGTCGAGATCAGTCAAAGTTTAGCCAATGGTTTGCAAGAAAATTCTTCAAAAGTCCAGAAGAAGGAGCTAAAACATCAATTTATTTAGCCTCTTCTCCAGACGTAGAAGGAATAACAGGTAAGTATTTTATAAATAAGGAACCAAGAGAATCTTCAGAAGAATCTTACAACAAAGAATATGCTAACCGATTATGGAAGATTTGCGAAGAAATAACAGGCTTCAAATCGTAATAAATTTGTTTATTAATTTTTTTTTCTTTTTTTAATTATAATTAATTTAATTAAAGTTCAAAATTTGAGTGAAAATGTTTCATACTATACCTGAATCTATAAACAAGAGAATGGAATATCTAGAGAAATTAGATGCTCAAGATAGAACAGATGGAACTTCTAGAATGGAAAGATTGCGCCAAATTCCCCGTGAAACAGGTAAATTTATTTCAATTCTAGCTGCTTGTGCCCCAAAAGGGGATTTTTTAGAAATTGGTACTAGTGCAGGATATTCTACTTTATGGATTGTTCTTGCATGCCAATTAATAGGGACTAAAGTAATTACATTTGAAATTTTAAAAGAAAAAGCAAAGTTAGCGAGAGAAACCTTTGAATTAACCAATGTAGTGGATCTAGTTGA
Organism: Promethearchaeota archaeon; assembly: GCA_048941285.1. Lineage (GTDB taxonomy): Archaea > Asgardarchaeota > Lokiarchaeia > Sigyniarchaeales > SOKP01 > Loki-b32. The sequence goes on along the minus strand of JBHLNS010000010.1, from coordinate 32,516 downwards.
CTTAATAGAAGGCGATGCGAGATATTATATTCCTAATTATAAGAATATCTCATTTTGCTTTTTAGATGCTGAAAAAGAGGTTTATGAGGAGTGTTATGATCTAGTGATTCCAAATATGGTTAAAGGTGGTATTTTTGTTGCTGATAATGCTATAAATCATTATGAAACTTTAAAACCTATGTTAGATAAAGCATTAACTGATAAGAGAGTAGATGCTTTGATAGTCCCCATCGAAAAAGGAGAATTAGTATGTAGGAAAATCTAAAGTATTTATTCATATACCTTTCGAGATTTTAAAACCTTCACTTAACCAAAAACTAATAGCTTCTACAAGCCTATTAGGAAATCGATCAATTGATGATTTAGGTATCAGTGATGGTATAACATTTTCGATTATATATGGGATATCATCAATCTTCTCAGTATTTTCTTCAAAAATATTCCACCATTTTCTATAATTATCAACAGATTCATCTAAAATAGTTTTGGCTTCATCTCCTTGAATATATCCAAAATGTGCCAAACTGATTGTTTTATAATCAATTTTTTTAACTTTATTAATTGTACTAAGATATGACTCATTATCCCAATAAGGAGGCATGAATGGAGGGACAAATACAATATCTGAGACTTTATCACCAAGCGTATCCCCTATGAAGAGATTTTTGTTTTTCTCATCTAAAATAGCAATATGATCAAATATATGACCTGGTGTCTCAAAAATTTTTAGAGATATCCCATCTAAATTTACAACATCACCTTCTTTGACAGAAATGATATCATCTTCAATATTATTAAAGGGTCCTGTTCCAAAAATTTCGTTGTAAGATTGGTCCCTTAAGTTTGGGATGGCTTCTGCTGAAGCATATATTTCAATTTCTTTTCCCTCTTTTTTTGCCCTTTGGCTTAAAAAAGGGATGGCTTGACAATGATCCCAATGTGAATGAGTTATTACAATTACATCTGGGGGAAAAGCATTCAACTCTTTCAATTGTCTAAGGATTTTTCGAGCTTCCGTATGGGTTCCTGCATCAATTAAACATTTCTTTCCACTCTCAATTAGATAAATAGCAGTGATTTTAGGAACTCCAAACATATTAATGTCAATGAGAGTCGTATCATCATTCACTTTTCCTTCTTTTCTAATAGCTGTCATTTTTTCATTTTTCCACTTGTAGATTATTAATATTATACACTTTAAATTTAGATTTATTTATAATTTTCTCTATTTTTTTTCTTAAGATCGGAGAGGACTGAAGGCATATTTTATTACAAATTACACTTTATAGTAAACATTACTTTGCGATACAAAGCTTTATATATTTTATTTCATATAAATCTATTGAGGCTTCAGAAAGTCTCTAAGGATAAAAAATTAAGAAAATTTAAAATTTATGAATTAGTTCAATTTAGGTTATGTTAAATATGAAGAAAGAATCTATGTTTATAATTGGTGCAACCTCATTAACAATCGCCCTGATAATGGGTATCCTTCTACCAGATTTATCTGTTATCAGCTTTTTTAAGGGGATGTTGACTGGAATTTCTATAGTTATGAATATTAGTTTTTTAATTAAATATCGATTAGAAAAAAGTAAAGATTCTAATGGAAACAACAGAACCATGCAAGGTGAGCAACTTGGAAAATGACAATCAAATTGGTGTATGCGTAGTTGGAATTATTTTCGCTCTGTTAGAGTTCTTGATAGTTATAGGAGAAAACCTAGGATGGATAAGTATTAACATGGATCTCGATTCTTTTCTTTTCATTATTTTTCTTATATTTATTATCTCTTATCAAGATAAATATAAAAATAAAAAAATGGAGGTACAAAAATTTGAGTAAAGCACAGGCAATTAAAACACAAGATCTTACTAAGAACTTTGGTAATATTCTTGCTGTCAATAAGATAAATCTAAATATTCCTTATGGAAAAACATATGGTCTATTAGGGCCAAATGGAGCTGGAAAAACTACAACTGTAAGAATTCTTAATGCCATTATATCTAAGACTTCAGGAAACGCTTCAGTTGGAGGATATGATATTGTTACCGAAAGTCAGAAAGTCAAAATGATATGTGGATTTTTGCCAGAATCTCCTGGTTTATATTCTAAACTCACTGCAAAAGAATTTTTAGAATTTATTGGTGAGTTATACTATTTGCCAAGAGATGTAATTTCCACTAGAATTAATGAACTTATAGAATTATTTAATTTAGAAGGTCGACAAAATGATCTTTTAGAGAGCTATTCAAGAGGGATGAAACAAAAAGTATGTTTATGTGCTGCATTGATTCAAGATCCTGAAATAATATTTCTAGATGAGCCTACATCGAATCTAGATCCTGCTGCAGCTAGGATGGTGAAAAATTTAATTTCTCAACTCACTAAGAAAGCAGATAAAACTATTTTTATTTGCACCCATCTTCTGGATACAGCTGAAGAATTATGCGATATCATTGGAATCATAGTTGATGGCCAGATAAAAATTGAAGGCACTCCAAAAGAAATAATCCAGTCTGTCGGAGCAAAAGATTTAGAAGAAGCATATTTAAAAATTACTGGAGCTTCTCATATAGATGATTTACTGGGCTGGAGAGAGGATATTTCTATCAATCAGAAAATTGACCAAAGGAAAAAAAAGAAAAGGAGAAGTAAAAAATCGAGGTAATCTTAAAATGACGGTTCTAGAGACTGAAGAATTAATTGATAAAACCGTAGCTGAAACTGAAAGGCGAGATTTAATTAAGTTCTTAAATCAAAAAAGAAATTTATGGAAAATAGTGGCTAAGAATGAGATAAGGATAAGAACAAGTAGCGTTAGAAATCATCGTAGGGCATTTTTTATTGGAGTATATTCACTTCTATGTATATGGGCTATTATTATAGCTCCATATCTATTCGATTTGTTTATGCCAACTTTAGCGACTCAATTTTCTGATGTATTTAAACCTGTAGTAGCCCTTGTCATCGAATCTCTCATGATGACATTATTCCTAGTTCTTGTAATTTATCCATTAAACAATGTATATAGAGAAGATCAAGTTGGTTCTAAAGAGACATTACTTGCTACCCCAATTAAAGCAAGGGATATATTCTTAGGCGAATTTTTAGGCAAATCTCCTATCTATTCAATTTCAATCTTAATACTTGCTCCAATCATTGTGGGAATGATAAATCCTATCATTAATTTAACTTTGTTTCAATATGTAATAATATATGGAACAGTCTTTGGACATGTATATTTTGCTAATCTAATAGGGTCTATTGTTGCTAGTTGGTTTGAGCATAAAATTTCTAAAAATGAAAAAGCAAGGGATTTAGGAAAAGCCCTAATATGGGTCTTTACAATATTAATGGTTGTCATAATGTATGCAGTTATTTTTTTCCTTAATTTCTTATTGGAACATCCTGAATTAAAAAATTGGTTAGCATTTTATCCTTCTCTTTGGTATTCAAATATCATACTCTACTCTATAGATCCGGTTTTACTCAGTGCGTTCATCCTGAATATATGGTTAAGCATTCTATTAGCTGTTGGGATCCCAGTCCTTACAATTTACTTCTCATATAGAAAAGCTGAATCGTTTTATACTTTAGAAGTAGGAATCGAAAGGAGTAATATTACAATTATCGAACATGAAAAACCATTTTATAAGCTTCTAAGGAAAATATCTGGTCGTAAATGGGGTGGTTTAATTATTGTACAATGCAAGAGATTTTTCAGGAAAAAGGCCAATATTGCGAGGATTGCTTATGTTATAGGTCTTCTAGGATTTATGAGTTGGTTTATGTCGAGCATGGATGATGATGCCTTTGGTATTGTATTTGTCTCTACACTATTAATCGCTATTGGAGGGGGGATAGGAAGCATAATCATAGGACATCTTGCCTTTATTGATTCAAAGGATTTAATATGGGTCTATAAGCGATCTCCAAGGGGAATAAAAGCATTAGTATACTCTTATTTGCTAATGATGTTAATCTTCAATATATTTTTAGCAATATTTGTAACTACAATGCTAACAATATTCTCAAATATAGACATTGTAAATACAGTTATTTTCTTTATCGAATTTTTATTATTTGCTCAGATATCGATGTGTCAAGCAATGGGGCTCCAATGCATTTCTCCCGCTTTTGGAGAAAAAGATTCAAGTATGCGTGGAAATGCAATGACCTCAATGTTACTTATGCAACCATTAATGTTTCTTCCTATAGGATTATTAATCTTCATTGGACCAGGGAGTATTGAATTTATGAGATTATTAATACAGGTTCCTATATTTCTTTACAATATGGGGGTTAGCATTCCACTACTATATTTTGGCATGAAAAAATTGAATAAACTAGAATAAAATTATAACTGATAAATCTCATTTTTTTCTTTTTTTTTTAACAAATTATCAAGTGAAAAATAAAAAAAAATATATCAAAGGAGGAGAAATAAATGAAAAAGATATTACTTTTAAGAATCATACTATTTATTGTATTTTTTTCTATACTTGTGGTGGCTCTCATGATGTACTTAAATAGTATCTTTTAAGATTTAACATCAAGGTGAGAAAGATAACAAATAAAATTGATTTAAAGGAAATTGAAAAGAAAACATGGAAATCTACCCTTGAGGACGGTCTCCTAGATATCTACTTTGGTATGTTGGTTCTAAGTATTGGTATAGGCATAACCCTAGGGGATTTATTACCTGAACCTTTTGATAGCTTATTACCAATAATTCTCATCATAATTGGGTTAGTTCTATTTTTACTCGGTAAAAAATTTATTACACAGCCCCGTTTAGGAGTTGTAAAATTTGGATTTAGACAAAAGTCCCGGAAATTAAAAATAATAATAGTGTTATCTATTAATTCGGTTATTCTCTTAATTCTTTTTATTTTACGATTAGTAAATCCAGCCTTGAGATCAATTTTTCCGGGTTATATAGAGGGATTAATTATAGGATTACTATTTATAACAGCTCCATTATCTTTTGCAGCATATTTCCTTCAATATACTAGATTGTATTTTATAGCTATTTTGGTGGGATTAAGTTTCTTTCTATCAGAATTATTCTTTTTTATTATCCCAGAACCATTCGATGCTTTGACAGCATTCGGAATTGTAAGCTGTATCATTATCTTCATTGGGGTTGTATCTCTAGTAAAATTTATCAGGAAATATCCATTATCAAAACAGGAGACACCTTAATTTATGAATAAAAATATTGATTTAAAGACTATAGAGAAAAATGTTCTCAAAACGGCTCATCAACATGGTCTTTTTGATATAATACTTGGTTTTGTTGTTACTGGAATGTCTTTTGGGCCAATCTTTCGTGAGGGTTTACCTACACCTTATAATTATTTTTTATGGCCACTAATTATTGTTAGTATTGCATGTGTGGTCCCTATCTTTATCATAAAATATGTCATTCAGCCTCGAACTGGAATTGCAAAACCTGGAACTTCTTTAAAATCAATAGGAAAAAAATTAATTGTTGTCATTTCGGTTCAATTTGTAATTCAGATAATCTTTCTTTCTTTACTAGTTGTTGGAAATGGTTCTGGAATACAAGTTCAAGGGATAGTTTTTATATTAATTATTGGCTTATTTATCATACCTATTTGCGCCATAATAGCTTATTTAATGAAGTTTTCGCGACTATATTTTATTGGTATGCTTATATGGTTAGCAGTATTAATTAATGACTTATTACACGCATTCATGGATTATAGAATTAGATGGTTATTATCATATGGGATTATCGGCTGTATAATTTTAATCATAGGCTTAGTAATTTTTATTCGATTTCTTAAAAAATATCCATTACCAAAAGAGGAGATTTCTTAGTATATGGCAGAAAAAATTGATCTAAAATCACTTGAAAAAAAAGCTTATAGGTCTGTGTTTGATGATGGATTATGGGATTTGTTTATGGGCATGATAATTTTAAGTTTGGGGATTGGAACGTCAATAGGCTCACTTTTTGATTTATCTGAAGTTTGGATTATGATTATTCCTGCTTTAGTGTTAAATATCATAGCATTTTTAATATTCTATTTAGGTAAAAAGTTCATCACAATCCCACGTATCGGATTTGTTAAATTTGGCCCAAAACGCAAGTCAAGACAACTAAAACTCAAAATATTTTTAGCTTTATTCGCCATAGTGAATTTAATTTTAGCCATTTTACCTTTTACAGGCTTACTCAGAAACATACAACTTGAACCACTTCTTTTAACACTGATATTAGGAATTGGATTTTTCACTTTTCCTTTATGTATCGTTGCTTATTTTTTAGATTTCACTAGACTGTATTATTACGCTTTTTTTGCAGGAATTGGACTATTTTTAACATATTTGATTCATCCCCTTGTAGGGTCTCCCTTAGATACTCTTCTTACGTTTGGTATAATTGGTGCTGGAATTATTATTATCGGTTTATATAATTTTATTCGGTTTTTAAAAAAATTTCCCATACCAAAATAGGTGATATTATATGACAAAGAAGAAGGCGGAGTCAGATGATATTATCCAACCTCTCACTGATATTAACAAAGTTATTCATGAACCAGCAAGGTTGATGATTATGTCATATTTATATGTTGTCGAGAGTGCTGATTTCGTCTTCTTAAGGAACCAAACAGGACTAACTGATGGAAATCTATCATCCCATTTAAACAAGCTTGAATCAGTAGGCTATGTAAATGTAGAGAAAAAGTTTAAGGGTAAAAAACCTCAAACTATCTTGAAACTAAGTAAACAAGGCAGGGAGGCTTTTGATATTTATCGCAAAAAAATGGAACAAGTATTAACTGGATTAAGCGATAAATAATTTTGATATTTCTTTTCATGCTTCAATTGAATATTAAATTTACAAAAAGAAAATTTTCTAAAGATATACAAAATTTAAAATTCTATGGATATCGATAAAATCTGGAAGGAAGCTGAGTGGTCATCAGAGGCACAACAAGTAATTGAAGGTCTTAAGAAATTTCCAAATGATTCAAAAATAACTCTTCTTTTAAGACATTCTCAAAGAAATGAACCTGAGATTTTCGATGTAGACGCAGATTTAAGCTTAACTCCTGAAGGAAGAAAAATAGCTAATTTTTTTGGTAAAAATTTACCAAAAGATAAACGAATTCGCTTATTTCACAGTAAAGCTGGTAGATGCAAGGATACTGCTGAAGACATTTTCAATGGTTTTAAAGAAATTGGAGGTGATGTCGTTTTGAAAGGAGACTTACTCCCTTTATATCATATAGGTATTAATTTAGAACTTTTTTTAGAAGAGAACAAAAAATACGATATATTTAAGATTTTCAACCGTTGGAGTGCAGGTCTTTATTCCCCTAAACTTTGGACCCCTTTAATTGAATATTCTCAAAAAGCAGCAGATATAATGTGGGAGAATGTTGAAAAAGCTCCTGAAAAGACTTTGGATATTCATGTAACCCATGACTTACATTTATTGGCATTGAGATTTGGTTGGTTTGGAATACCTCCAAGTAAAAAGTGGATAAATTATCTTGGGGGTTTTGCATTTTCTTTTATAGAGGATAAAATATTACTCTATAATGATAAAATATTAACTCCTTTTGATATTCCTTATTGGTGGAAAAAAAATAAGTTGCTTAACTCAAAGTGAAATTATTAAATTTATCAAAAACTTAATTATTTACAAAGAAGCTCTTAAAAATTGTCCAAGACTTTCACTCTCATGAATATTTCCAAGTATAAAAAGCTAATAATATTATATTGTATTTATTTCGTTTTTTGGATAATTATAATAATTATTTTAGAAATGTTCTTTAGACCAGCGATTCCAATTGATCTATCTCGTTTTATACCTTTAGATGATGTACTTTTAGAACTTGGATTTATATTCATTATTATACTTCCTCTTTCTGCTTTAATAGGCCTACTTATTGGAGGCTATCTTATAAGTCCTATTATTTTATTCTTGCATAAAAAGTTTTTTGGCTCAAGAATGCATTATGGAATACAGTTAGAAAAACGTAACGAAAAAATACTCCTGTTTTCTCAAGGTTTTTTTCCAGTGTTAATGGCAATTAATTTATCTTCTATTCTTTTTACTCCTAATATAGTTGAATTCATATTATCAGCAGATATAACAAATATTTTTGATAATGTTTCTAGAATCCCAATGCTAACAAGATTTTTTGCGGAAACCATATTATTAATGTTAACTTTTGGTTTAGCAACAATGTTCTTCTCTTCTGTTTGGTTCTTGAGAGACTCAGGAATAATATACTCCAACAAAGATAAAATTGAGAATTCTACTGAACCAATTGTCCTAAAGTCTATAGGTGAATGGTTTCAAACAATTCTTAGAAGTTATGCAGGCATTGGTGCTATTCTTACGTACATCTTGACAGTAAATGATTTTATAACCAGATTTACTGCTAATTATGGATTACCTGGAAATATTTTTAATATTCCTAGCTTAATATTATGGTTGGGAATGCCGCTTTATTTGATAATCTCTTTAGTGCCATCTGTAATCCTTAATGATTTAATAAGAAAAAGGAGGATAAATTATATTAGAAAATTAAGCACGAAATTAGGAATAAAAGACACGGCAATAATTTCCTTTGAATTTAAAAAAGGAGCAGAGTCTTAAGATCTTAAAGCCTTTATACCGTAAAATCGCATCACTAGCCATATATTTATTAGATATCATTGTTTTATTGAGAATTTATTATTTAAAGTTATTTGAGGTTCATCTAAAAATCTTTTATAAAATTTAAGACCTAAATGTTTAAATTTATTAAAAAAGATCTTAATAAGGAGAAAGTACTCTGCCACAAATTATTAGTTCTAAACAAAATGGTATAAAAAAGTAATATTTTATGTGAAGAACTCATCAACCTTTGAAGATATATATAGTGATATTTTGAAATGGTCATGAATGAAGAGGAAGGATTAAACCTTACATACAAAATTTGTGTTTTTGGGGATAGTGGAGTTGGGAAAACTACTCTCATAAGTCGGTATCTAACTAATAAATTTTTTGATGATATTAAATCGACTTTAGGAGCAGCTATCCATATTAAGTTATTAGATATAGAAAATGGAAGAGTAACACTCCAAGTATGGGATTTTGGTGGTGAAGATAAGTTCAAATTCCTATTACCTGCGTATGCTCAAGGATCATCTGGAGGAATTTTCGTATTTGACCTTACAAATTATGAAACACTCGTTAATATGATTAATTGGCTTCCAGAAGTTCGAAAAATATCAAGAAATATTCCTATTTTAATGGTTGGTAGTAAACTCGACCTTAAAGAACAAAGAGTCTGTAATAAAGAAGAAGCAATGGATTTGATGGAATTACATAAACTTCATGGCTATATTGAATGTTCATCAAAAACAGGAGAAAATGTACAAACTATATTTGGGGTTTTATTAATGGAAATCCTTAACCAAAAAGGATATACTCACATTAAATTAAAATAATTAAATGCATTTACTATCCAAATCTACACATCATTGTACCATTTTGGATCTATAAATCCAGTTTTCTTTAATGTTAAGTGGAATTCCTGTAATTTTTCTTTTGGTATTTCTCGTGACCATTTGGTATAAAACCAATCTAGGTAATGCTTAAAACCTGTTTCTTTCCAATTTTCCCATGAAAGAGCTATATGTTTTTCCTCATCATCATATTCTTGAATAACTTTATCTAATTCCCCTTCTGATAATCGATGGTATTTATTATGATGAACAACTCCCAAGCTATTTAAACGCCCTTTCAAAATTTTTGGTTCTTTGGAGGCATAACCCAAGCAAAGGGCGATTAAAGGAAAGCAAAACATATCAGGAAGTTTGAAATCTTCATAAACAACTTTTAATTCTTCTCTATGAACACTATTAGTAAATAATGAGTCGATTGCTAGAGATTTTGCTGCAATAGCAGCTGTTTGAGCAGCAAGAATAGTGTCAGTCGATCCTGTAATAAAAAATCTTAGATTATTCAAAGCAAAAGTATGATTTAAATGTTTAGCAGCATCAATGATTCTATTAAAATCTACACAAAACAGTAAACCTATGTTAGCAGAATAGAAATACTTTTTTAAAAGATAATTATCATCGACAACAATTATTGAATAACTTTGCCTTCCTGAGGCATTAGCAGCTCTTACTGAAGCCCTTATTATTAGATTTAAATCGTCTTTGGATATCTGCTTTTCAGAATAATTTCGAGTTGATCTTAAACTAAAAATAGTTTTTAAGGTTTCATTTAATCCATTATGAGTCTTAGTCATACCAAATGCTCCTTTTCAGTTATATTATAACTTCGTTTATTAGAAAATACTTAAAAAGTTTCTTCCTTGATGTTATATAAATCAAAATATTTTGTTTTGGAGAGAAATAGGAATTATTAGAATATTACGTATTTAAAAATTTCATCATTTAATATCCAAGCTTCTAAAAATTCATCTCGAACTTTTGTATCCCAGATATTATCGATATTTTTTATTCCCTTACTAAGGTCAATTAATAATTCTTTACCAACAGCAAATTCTTCGTGTGAAGGGTAAATTTCAATTTTAGTTTCTTGAAATAAATCTAGTAATTTTGAAAGGTTAGAGAGCATAATTGAAAAATTCTTTTTATAGAGGTACATAGTACCATAATGAGCTGAGTCTCCGCTGAAAAATTCATTTCTACTGGTTAGCAAGCAAATTGAACCCGCTGAATGTCCAGGGGTATGAATTATCTTCACTGATAATTCACCCAGATCTAACGTAAAGCCATCTTTTATTGAATGGATATTATTGGTAGGTGGAAGAGTATAATTTAATTTCTCATAAAGTTTAGCCATTTCTTTAGATGAATTTTTAAAGAATGAAATGTCATGCGGTTTAGAAATTTCGTTCCGTTCTTTCTTGTGAATTAGAACCTCATTAAACTCATGATTTCCACCAATATGATCAAAATGAGAATGAGTGTTTATTACAATCAATTTTTTATCTAAAATAAGGTCACTGATAATTGGTTTAATTGGAAATAATCCAGAGCCGGTATCAATTAATAACGCAGAATGAGAACCCTCTATAACGAATGAATTAATATAAAATGTATAAAACCGAGGATCAATTTCATCCAATCTCTCCCGGATTATATAAAGATACTCTTTTTGCTTTATAATTTCAAACCAATTTTTACTGTTGGAGTGTTTTACCATGATTCGGGTAATCAATTTAATATTTCATTCATAAAATCTAAGATTTCATAATTATTCAATTAATTGAACATTTTTAATGGGAACCCAACCACTTTTACCCTCTTTATTTATAACCCAATACCATTCTGCTTCTTCTTCTTTAATACTGTATACTTCTCCAATTTTCACATTAAGTTCTATAGCATTATAATCCCGTTTTATTATGCCTTTTTCTCCCCGAATTTTAAGATAATTTTCAGGTACCCAACGGCTTTCACCTAATTTATTAGTACACCAAATCCATCCAGACCATTCACTATCTTTCTCACCAATTGATACTATCTCATCTTTCTTAAAGAATAACGGATCTGTATAAGGGGAATTATAATCTTTAATAACTCTACATTTTTTATCATTCATGGTTAATTTTCTTATTATTTTTTCTAATTTTGAATATTGAAAAAGTCCCATATGCCTTCGAAACTAGTAATTCTCCATTCATAACCTCTGACTCTAGGACACCAAAAGATTTGCCTCTATGAATTACCTTTGTATCACAGATAAGTGTTCCTTCTTTAACGGGTTTAAAATATGTAATTTTAATTTCTACAGTTGCACACGACTCATCTTTTTCTAATAATGAATATAATGCACCTCCCATACCCGTGTCTGCCATTGAATACATAACAGCACCGTGTACAGTTTTATGTGGATTAAAATGATTTTTATTAATCTTTAAAACACATTGTGAATATCCTTTTTTTAGATTTGTGAATTCAAATCCAATTAAATCTCCAAATGGGTGAAATCCTTTAGATTTAAGAGAACTAGGTTTAGACATAATCTATGTAAAATACATTTCAATATAATATTTATTAATTAGTGAAATTTGTAGAAAGCTCAAAGATCATGATTTTTTTGATATAAAAAAGTTCGCCTTCCGAAGCTTTCCTCATTACTATGTTTTTTTTTTAAGAAAAGTTCATTTTTTTAATTATAAAAGTGGGAAAAGTAGGAAAAGTAGGAAAATGGGGAAAAAGTTTATAAAGAAGAAAAGTCTTATAAAAATTATGTCCGGACAAGAAAATCAAAATTGTGCATGTACCCCATCGACCATGGATTCACAATGTTGTAAGGTTGAAGCATTAGTTACCGTTGACAAAAAAGGGCAAATATTATTACCAAAGGATCTGCGAGAAAAAGAAAATATAAATGAAGGAGATAAGTTTGCTATAGTAAACGTTGGAACAACTGGAAAACCATGCTGTTTGATCTTGATGAAAGCTGATATATTAGAACCAATGGTGCAAACGGTGTTGGGACCTGTTTTAAAAATTGTAGTAAGAAGAGAAGAAGATCAAGAAAAAGAGAAGGCATAATAGTCAAAAGTAACTATTCTTGAAAAAATTACAAAATCATATGGTCAAGATGCGGTAAATTTAGCATTTGAATTTAAAATGTATTTAAAAATAACAAAAAAAAAGGTATTACATATGGTAGAAGAAAAATCTCTTGAAGATGAAAAGATTAGGAAAATGGTACGAGAAGAATACGGGAAAGTAGCCTCTAGGAGGAGAGTTTCAAGTTGTTGTGGACCATCTTCAGAAAAAGAGCTAATAATACCAGAGTCTTGTAGCTCTGAAAGTTGTGGGGGTGCTATTAGGATTCCTGCTGAAAAGTTAGATGGTTTTTTAGAAAAATATAGTACCCAACTAGGCTATAATGAGGAAGATTTGAAAAGTATTCCTGATGGAGCTAACTTAGCTCTTGGGTGTGGCAATCCTACAGCTCATGCTTTGATACAAGAAGGAGAAACTATTTTAGATCTCGGGTCTGGAGGTGGCTTAGATTGTTTTATTGCTTCGAAGAAGGTGGGTAAAACTGGAAAAGTCATCGGTGTAGATATGACTCCCTCTATGATTGATAGAGCTCGAGAAAATGCAAGAAATGGCAATTACGATAATGTTGAGTTTAGACTTGGCGAAATTGAACACTTACCCGTTGCAGATAACTCTATTGACCTTATAATATCTAATTGTGTTATTAATCTCGCCCCAAATAAAGAAAGTGTGTTTCGCGAGGCATTTCGTGTACTAAAACCGGGAGGAAGGATAATGGTCTCAGATATTGTATTATTGAAGGAGCTACCTGATGTTGTAAGAAAAAATGTACAAGCTTATGTCGGCTGCATTGGAGGTGCAATAATGAAAGATAAATATATTGAAGCTATTGAAAATGCCGGATTTATAGACGTAGAAATAGTGGATCAAAGTAATTTCTCTACAACTGAATTTTTATTAAATGATGAAAATATCAAGGAAGCACTGGGAGATCAAATTGAAAAAGTTAAAAAGATAGACCAGCTAGACCTCGACAGCACTAGCATAAAAGTGAAGGCAATAAAACCACAATAATTACCGGGAAACTACAACTAAATAAATTTGCTTTTCTATTTTTTTTATTTTTTTTTTAACAAAAGAATTAAATTTGTAATATAATTTCATTCTTCTAATTAGATCTAAAATTGAGTGGAAAATGGTTTCATTTACTTTTGTAGTATGTGCTGAACCTTATAAATATGAGGCAATAGATACAGTAATTAATTTAGGAGAAGCGATACTTAATAAGGGGCATCAAATTGTAGGTATCTTTTTTTATGGGAGCGGTGTCTATAACATCAAAGATAGAACAATAAAGGATACATCTATACGGAATTTATCAAAACGTCTTGAAAATTTTTGTAAAATTAATAATACAGAATTTGCTGCTTGTAGTACTTGGACTAGTTTCACAGGTATTAAAACTGATGAATTCATAAAAGGGTCACATCAAGAAGGTTTAGGAGGTCTTTCTCTTATGATTGCAGAATCAGACAAAGTATTATTTTTTGGCCCTGGAGGATGATAAATCAATGGTAAAATCAGTTATAATTTTATGTGAAGATGGACCATTTGGTAAGAATTCTGTAGAAGAATCTATAAGAATGGCTTCTGGATTATTAGCTGTAGGGGATATTGAAGATTGTAAAGTGATATTGCTCAGTGATGCTGTTTATTTTTTAGATAAAAATTTAAAACCAGAAGCTCTGCGGATGGACGATTTTGCAAATATTAAGCGGCTAATAGAACTTTCTGATTTGCAAATTTATGTTCATGATAATGCATTAGATTTTGCTGGAATTAAAACTTCAGATCTAATTTTACCTGATAATGTAAAGATTGTAGACATTAAACAAATCTCTAAACTTGTTTTGGAATCTGAAATGTGCTTTAAATATTAACCGGGGGAGTTTTATGGAAATTAAAAATTCAATATTATATTTATACGGATTCAGTCCTACTAAAAGTAACAAATCGAATGAATTTCTGAAAATCTTAAAAGAACAATTGAATTCAGGTTTTAATATAAAAATAGTTATGATCCACGATGGTGTAATAGGAACCACAAATAAGGGTACGAAACCTGCATTTTTAGAAGAGTTGATAAACGCCTCATTTAACATTTTTGCTTTATTACCAGATCTCAAGGCCCGAGGGATGGATCCTGAAAATCTCATTAACCAAATAAGTGGAATCGAATACGAAGACTTAGTCGATCTTATAATAGACACAAATAAAATTGTTTCTTGGATGTGAGATTTACTTAATATTTCTAACTCATCAACACGTAAACATTTTTATATAGTTAGATTCAATTTTAGTTATAGACTTTATTCAAATTGAAATTTTATATATATAATTTTAAGAATTAGGGGTTAATTTTTTGAAAGATTATTCAGAGTGGGAACCTGTTTTGAACTTTGAGAATGAATCTCCTTATTTAGAAAATCAAAATCGTCCTTGGTTAAAACATCGACCAGATTATATTCCAAAATCAATAAAATTCGAGCCAATTCCTGTGCATAATTACATTAAACGGACAATCACACATTTACCAAATAATATTTGCGTATATTATAAACCAAAGGATAAAACCTATTCATATCGAGACTTACTTTATATTTCAGAAAGAATAGCAAATGCTTTGTATGATGCTGGAGTGAGAAAAGGAGATGGTGTGGGGATTATGACGATAAATTGTCCCGAATTTATATTCTGTGTTTTAGGTATTTTGGAAATTGGTGCTATTATTGTTCCGATAAACCCACTTCTAAAAGAATCAGATATTTCTCATATCATAAAAGATTCGGGAATTATCGATATTTTATTTGTTCATAAAAATAATTTAAGGGTAATCAAGAAAGTCAGAAAAGATAATGACTTGAAAAATGTGATTCTCATTGGAGCTGATGAAGCCAAACCTGATACTATTCTATTTCAAGATTTTATAAATAGAAAGAAAACTATAATTCCAGAGGTTGATATCGATCCAATTAATGATATTGCCGCATTACTTTATACAGGAGGAACTACAGGCTTGCCAAAAGGAGTGATACTAACTCATAATAATATAGTAGCTAATTCTCTGTTAAGTTTATATGGCTTAAAAGAGCCTGGTGTAGAATTAGAAGACATTATTGGGGAAAATGTAATGTTGACTGTACTACCAATTTGTCATTCTTTTGGTTTTCAAATATTAATCTCATCCTTAGTTGCAGTTTCAATGCTTATAATTTTCGAATCATTTAATCCAACTGAAGTCCTAGAAGCGATTGAGTATTATAAAATTTCTAGGTTTTTAGGTGTACCAGTTATGTTCCAAATGTTAATCAATTCCCCTGATTTTAAAAAAATGGATCTATCAAGTCTAGAGTCAGCAATTTCTGGGTCAGCCGCTTTAACTCCAACTTTAAACAACAAATGGGAAGAGGTTGTCGGATTCAAGGTAGGACAAGGTTTCGGGTTAACAGAAACATCTGCAATTTCACATATGTGTCCTACTTGGTTATCTAAAATTATACCAGAAAGTATTGGTATACCTCTTATTGATACCGATGTAAAAATTGTAAATCCTGACACCTTAGAAGAGCTTTCTCCTGGAGAAATTGGAGAAATATTAATTAAAGGCCCTCAAGTTATGAAAGGATATTGGAAAAAGCCAGAAGAAACTGCAAAAACAATAATAGATGGCTGGCTTAGAACAGGTGATCTTGCCAGAATGGATGATGATGGGTATTTCTATATTGAAGGAAGAACAAAAGATATAATAAAATATAAAGGATATAAGATCATGCCTAAAGAGGTTGAAGAAAAATTATGTGAACATCCTACAGTTCTCGAGGCAGCCGTGGTTTCCGCACCTGATCCAAACATAGGAGAAACTATTAAAGCATATATTACTGTTAAGCCAGAATACCAAGGAAAAGTTACTGAAGATGACATTATTGAGTGGTCAAAAGAAAGAATGGCGTCATACAAGTACCCAAGAAAAGTAAAATTTGTACATATATTGCCTCGTACTTCTGTGGGTAAAATTTTCAGAAGGAAATTAAGAGAAAGGGCACTTAAGGAAGAATAAATATTTTCATTTATGATGTAATCCCCTTAATTTTTCACAAATATTCACTTTTTGAACGAGTGAGCATAGTAAAAAATAGTATTAAAATCCCTGTAATTAGAAAAACATAAAAAACACTTAATTCTACTAGAAGTCCTACAACTGGATACAAAATTGCCCTTAAGAGACTTCCAAACATATTAATTGTACTTAGTACTGTCGCTCGATTTTCAGATGCAATTTGCAAATTGATGCCATCTACAAATATTAAGTATCTTGTATATCCAAAAGCTACAATTATAAGAATTAAGGCAAACCCTAGTGGGATAATTGTAGTTAATCCTAACAATGTATATGTAATTCCGTTTATTAGATTTATCAGAATTAAAAAAATCTTCTTATTTTTAGAAGAATTTAATAAATGAGGTATTATAATAGAGAATACCGCGTTAACTATATTCATTACAGCAAGTATGAATCCAAACCATCCAATTGGAATATTAATTGCTTGCAAATAGACTTGATATGTCCAAAACATGAAAAATATTAATACATTGATCGGTATCCAGTCTAAAGCCAATATTCTTAACTTTTTATTTCCGATCAATTCTTTAAATCCAGATATGATTATTCTGAGATAATGCTCTCTTTTATAATTATCATTTATAAATTTAGGTTCTTTAAAGGTTAAAGACACAATAAAAGCATTTACATATATAATGGATAAACAAGTCATTGTAAATGGTAGAGAAATGAATTGAGCAATCAAAGATCCTATTGGTGCTGATATGGTTAAAGCTATAAGATTCATTGTTCGAGATCTTCCCAAAATTTTTGATAGATTTTTTTCATTTCCATAAGATTTCAATGAAAAATAAACAAAAGCATCATTAGTTCCAGACATTAATGCTGATCCAAATGCCCATAAGGTCTCTGCTAGCATAAATAGGAAAAAATTCGGGATAATACTATATGTAAAAGCTGCTGCTGAAATTGCTACTGCCGACAATGATAGCCCCACTCTACGTCCTAGGAAATCTGCTATTGCCCCAGACGGGATTTCAAGTAGAAGAATCATAGCTGTAAAATAGCTCTGTAATATCATTATCTGGGCAAAAGAAAGACCACCCCAATCCATCATAAATGGAATATACACAGCTCTGACAGTATGAATACCTAAAATAAATGAAAAAATATAGAATTTTAAAATATTTGACCTATAAGATATTTCCATTGCTCTCTTATATTTCTATTATGCTCTATAAAAAAGAATCAATTATTAAAAATGTAATTTATAGTAGGGCCTCTAATCAAAATATTTTAAAAAAAAATATTAAATTATGTTTTTAAACCTTAAGAAGTAAAAAACTGCATTAATAATTCCCGCTAGAAACCCTCCATAAAATCCAGCTTCAGCCCACCAATTAAATCCTCCAAATAAACCATAAGTAATACCAAATGAACCAATCCCTATAACAGCAAATAGAGAAGTTGAAGCTGCTAAAATTAATCCTACTAGATCCAAGTTTTTAAAGGGGAGGAATTTTTCTGGAAGTAATTCATTTATTGACCATACTATCTGTGCTATTAATAATATGACCATAAAAACTTGCATAGTTAAATCTACACCTGTCCAATAGTCACAGCCAATTAGACATGAATATCTATATCCAACAGTATAGGTTCCAGCAAAATCGGTAACTAACATGAGAATTAAGCCAACTAGACTAATTATTAAAATAATAATCGCAAAGGCATCAATTTTTCTTTCTTCAGACATCCTAATTTCCTCTTAAAATAATATTGAGAATTTTATTAATATTTATTTTGGGTTATGAAATTATATAAAGGTTTATTTTATAATTTTAAAGTGAAAGAGTCTAAAAATTACATGCCTTTATTGCGTCTTTAGACATAATTTGTATTGTGGATTCAATTATTTGGTACTTTTCAGACAAAAATTCATTTATTTTTGAGATAAAATCTTCTTGATTATTAATGATAATATCTTTTTTTAACTTAATATGTGCTGAATAGACTGCCATATCTGGAATAATCGTCCAAAGGTGAGCATCATACAAATCTTCAATTTCAGGAAAACTAACTTTTAAATCCTCGCTTATAGTATCTATGTTCATTCCTTTTGGTGCCATTTCGAGTAGAATGCGAGTTGATTCCCTCAATATTCCATAAGCCCAATAAATAATGAGGATAGATATACCTAAACTTACTAACGGATCCAATATAACAGCTCCCGTAAACATAATAATAACTGCGGCAATTACAATACCAATGGATGAAGCTGCATCTGCAATCATATGATAAAATACACTCTTTACATTTAAACTAGATTTACGATGGCCTTGAAGGATTAAAATACTTGTAACATTCACAGCGAGCCCGATAAAAGCAACAACCAACATATAAAAACCAATAACCTCTTGAGGATTGAGGAATCTAAGAATTGCTTCATAAATTATTACTCCTACAATAGGAATTAGAAATAAACCATTGATAAATGCTGCTAAAACCTCTGCTCGATATAAACCAAAAGTTCTATGGTGACAAGCTGGTTTCCTAGCAATGATATTTGCTAGTAAGCTAATTGATATTGCGAATGCATGGGTAAACATATGACCTGCGTCACTAATTAGTGCAATACTATTTGTAATGATTCCCCCACCTATCTCTATAATCATTACAATCAGTGTAATTGTCAAAGATAAGATCAATCGCTTGCTTTCTACTGATCGAAATTGAAACAAGTGGTCAGAATAGGCTGTTCTAATCTCTTTATTTTCCATTGTACCTCTATTAATTATTAATTTTAGGGCAATTTATAATTAGATTTACTTTTTTTTCTTTTCTGCTAATCTTTTTTTAGTAACACAATATACTGGACCTGATTGCATGGACATAAAGCACCCATTGCAACTAATACATTTTGCAGGGGAAAGATCTCCACTATACCAACGATTTGGAAGATTTGGTTCATATATTAACGGGCGACAAATTGAAATAAAATCAACAGTGTTTTCTTGAAGGACCTTTTCAGCAAAAATTGGGTTTCTAATTCCCCCCATAAAAATTAATTTACTATTTTTCATATATTGTTTAATTTCTTTCGCATGTGGTAAAAAATAATTTTCCTCTTCACTTGATTTGATACGTAAACTTGGATATGCTTTCTTTGTAAGAATTTGTGTTTCGCTTCCTCCGCCACTCGGTTCAATCGCATCAAATCCAACTTCAGAAAGAATTTTAACATATTCAATACCTTCTTCAAGCATTAGTCCATTTGGAATAAAATCCTCTACTTGTAATTTAATCGTTATAGGAAACCGTTTTCCTAATTCATCTCTTAAACCCTCATAAATATCGATTAATATTTTTGCTCGCTTCTGAGTGTTTCCCCCATATTTATCGTTTCTTTTGTTAGTATAAGGAGAGATGAAATTACACAAAAAATAACCATGAGCAGCGTGCAATTGTATCATATCATAACCACATTCAAAAGCCCTGCACCCCGCATCAATGAATTTTTGTGATAACTTATTTATTTCTTCAATTGTTAATTCTCGAGGCGTTAAACCGGTTATTTTGAAAGGAATTGGAGATGGAGCTACTACTGGATATTTTGGATGGTTTCCTTGACGACCCGTATGTGCAATTTGTGCAGCTATTTTAACCTCAGGATATTCATGAACAGCTTCTACCAATTCTTTTTGACCTGGGATAAATGAATCATCGAAAAGGCATTCTTGATATGGGCTAGCAGTACCTCCGGGATCTACAGCCGTAAAACCTGATATTATTAATCCAGTGCCTCCACTCGCTAATTCTTTATAAATATCTATAAGCCTTTTACCAACATACCCATATTTTTCTGAGCTTCCCATGTGTGTTGCTGAACGTACAATTCTATTCTTGATTCGTACATTTCCAATTCTTTCTGGACTAAAAAGAGTTTTTAATTCCAATTAAATCACAATTGAAATTTATTAAAGAACTATATATATATTTTTGATTATGAATTATAAAATTAGATTATTCTCAATAACTTTTAGTTTTATAAAGAAACAAAGCGAATCACTATTTTTTATTTCAAGAAGAATACCTAAATTTTAAACTGTATAAGGATTTGTTTTACTGAATCGTATGATGAATAATTTATAAATTAGAATGTTAATTATTTTTTGTAAATGTGAAACTCAATGAATATTAAAGACATTAATGAAGTTCTCAAGATTATCAATAATAGGTGTACCGTAAGAGCTTATAAGCCTACTCCCTTATCTAAAGAAGAAATCGATATAATAGTTCACAGCGCTATAAGAGCACCAACCGCAGGTAATATGATGTTTTATTCCATAATTGAAGTTAAAGACCAAAAAAAAAAGGAAAAATTAGTTAAAACCTGTGATAACCAACCTCATATCGCAACAGCTCCTTTAGTTCTTATTTTTCTAGCAGATATGCAACGATGGTATGATTATTACGTTATATCAGACGTGCCGGAAAGATGTTCTAGTATAAACCATTTATATCGAACTCCAGATGAATCTGATTTATTACTCGCATGTTGTGACGCATTAATTGCAGCACAGAATTCTGTAATAGCTGCAGAATCATTAGGAATAGGTTCATGCTACATTGGTGATATTATAGAAAATATTGAAACTCATCGCATAATGTTCAATCTGCCAAAGTGGGTATTTCCTATTGCAATGCTTTTATATGGATATCCGAAGCAAGATCCTTCTCGAAGGATAATTAAATCTAGATTTCCAAAGAAGTTTATACATTTTAGCGATACTTATAAACGATTTAATAAAGAGGAATTCTCTGAGATGTTCCAAGATTTTAATAAAGAATTATATGTAGAAAATGCTGAAAATTTGGGACAGGACTATTACTTCAGAAAAACTGGTTCTGATTTTGCTCAAGAGATGAGTCGTTCTGTTAAGATAGCAATTCGAGATTGGATAAAAAAAAATTAATTTGGTTCTACAGACTTCAAATTTTGAGGACTATAATAACTTAAATTTATTATCAAGAAAATAATTACTATGGAGATCGAAACAATAACAGAGGATAAATTAGATTTAATTTGTACTGTATGTCTTGATCCAAGCGTTGATAAGAAAACAAGAGATCTTATGGAAGATGGGATGGAGAAAAGAATTCGTTGGATCAAAGAGATGATACCTAAAGGTCTTGGAATATTGGTTGCCTCTGAAAAAGCTAGAAATGAAAAGATCCATTATAAATGGGTAGGGACTATCCTACATTCAGATTTGGCAATTGATGGGCGAGTATATATGGGGCTATTAGAATATGTATCTATAGAACATGCTTTAGAGCCAATTGATGGACACAATTCCCTCTTTATTAATTGTATGTGGGTTCTGCCACCTTTTTGGCAAATGGGGGTAGCAAAGGCATTACTCAGATCTTTTATTGAAAAAGCAAAAGAATATGGAGGTGCTAGTGTAATAGTTTATGATGGGGATAGATGGTTTGGAACAACTATAGAATATATGCCATTATCTTTTTTCAAGAAATTTGGATTTAAAGAGGTTGATAGAGATGGAAGTCGCGTGCTACTATTCCTTGATTTAGGTTCTTCTTCTGTGCCAAAATTCATCCCTCCAAAGCTAAAAGAGTTTCAAAAAAGTAAAAAAATAGATTTAGAGCTCTTATATAGTAACCAATGCCCCTGGTCAAAATATATGATTAATACGGTTAAAAAAGGAGTAGAAAAGTATTCCACGATAAATTTAAACATTTATAATACAGATGATCCTAAATTAGTTAAAGCTCTAGGAGTTTCTCGAGGAATATATATAAATGGTAAACCCATTATCAAAAGGATGGCATCCTGGGAAGAGATTAAAGTAGAAATTGATAAGATCAATAAAGGATATGAATAGATATCTTTCATTATTAGTTGTATTAAAAATACTTAAAAGAGTGGATTTCTATATTTAAGCTTATAAAAGTATTAAGGTTTCACTCTCAATGAATATTCATTCTCTATTTATTTTAAAAAAAACGGGGGCCTGTATTTACAGTCGAAATTTTACAGATGATTTTAAGAATTTGGAAGTTAATTTGATCACACCTTTTTTTTCTGCAATATTTTCATTTTCTGAAAATGTAATTTCAAGGAAAACTCCTGAAATTCTTGAAATGAGAGAGTTGAGATTTGTTTTTAAAGTGCATCAAGATCTTATTTTTTCTTTACTATCAGATTCAACAGCGAGTCTTTTATTTGTGAGTACTCGATTAGAAAGAATAGTGGATGTTTTTATAGAGGAATATCCAGATACTACTCAAATAAGAGATTATGAGCAACTTGAAAACCATAAATTCGATCAAATCGTTGATTCAATAATCAGAGGAGAAGATGAGATATATATGAGTAAAACATTTTATAAGAAAGTCATTGATGTTTTTGAGGAATTGATGTATGAAAATGAGCTTCTTGGGGCTGCACTTCTAACAACTAAAGGAAACACTATTTATACCTCACTACCGCATGAGATATTAGTAAATTCTATGAAAGAACTTGAAATCAGATACATGATAGGCGCATTGGATCTTCCAGAAATGTATTATGGCTTGAAAAATGGGCAAAAAGTCTTTTCTAAAGTTATTGATATCCCATGGAAATTAGATCCCCTATTAGTTGTTGTTCTTTTTGACTCAACGGTACCTTTAGGAATGGCTGATATGAATTTAAAGAAGATAGCAAACAAGATAACAAATATAATCTAATTGATTAATACTAAAATATAAAAAAAATAGATGATAAAATAAAAATATTAGATTGGATTTTAACCTAAGAACCAGAAGTATATACACACAATTCCTATAAGGAATGCTACAACTGCCCAAACATACCTAAATGCCTTTGAATAGTTTCTATACCTTCGACCATATTCGGACCATATCGTATCTACTTGAATATAAGGATTTGGTCCTCGTCTATACCATCCTTTTATCCTAACTTTTTGTCCTATTAACCGTTTAACTGTCCTAAGAGAAAAAATTAAGTCAGCAATACCAATTCCAAATCGATAATCTACATACATTAGACCAGTATTGTCCTGGAAATACATGTCTTCACTAAAAATATAACCTGGGATACCTCTTCCTACAATCTTACCTTCCAAAAAAGAAGGAACCGTTCTAATTGGACTCACTTTAACATTGGTTACAAGATCTAATACTGTTTTATCTTCAAAGCCACCTTTATACATATAACCAGTCTTGATTATTGACATGAATCCAATTAAATAGAAACCAATAGCCCATACAAGCCACATATTCTCATAAACAGGCGTTAGAAAAGCGATATCATACACTCCAACATTGAACGCTAGATCTATTAGCCATACAATTGTAATTCCAAGTAATGCAAAAAAGACAAGGGTGGGAAGTGCCTTCATAAAAATATCCCATAAGAATTGATCCCATAATGTCTTTCCCGCTTGTTCTTCTTTCAATCTTTTAGCGTCTGAAAAGTCAATCTCTGGTTTTATTCCATAGATCTCGCATAACATATTCAAACGCATAATTCTTTTTGCCGGTAGAGGATGTGTTGAAAACATCTGGTAATATTTAGCCCAAGGATTATATAAATCCCAAGCAGCTGCTTTTTGAATTGCTTCCATTGATAAGGTTTGAGTTGTTGTAACACTAATAATCCCTAATCCTTTTGCTGTACCTGGATCGAAAATTCCTAAACCTCTCAATGCTCGTACTCGCGATTTTTTTCTTTCTTCAATATTAGCATCAACCAATAATCCATAAGCAATTTTAACAAGGCCAGTCGCTAGTGCGTTTGGATTTTGCAAGACTTCTGCACTATGCTCATCAGCATAATATTCCCGAACCCTACTAACTATCAACGATATCAAATAGCTTAGATAATAACTGATAAAAGATAAAACCGCAATCGCAATTAAAGCAAGTCGAAGATAAGAAGCCTCATCGCTATCACTTCTACTACTTCTTGAAAATAAACTGGCATAATATGCCCAACGAGCAACAGTCAATAAAAGCAATGGAATGGCAAATACTACTGTCATTAGTATAAAATCTGAATGAACTACATGTCCTAACTCATGTGAAAATACCGCATTTTGTTCTTTCTTATTTAGATAGTGCAATATTCCATCAGTTAGAACAACTCTTGCTGAATTTTTACTCCAACCAAATGTAAAAGCATTTGGATTGAGATCATGAATAAAGCCGAGTCTTGGCATCTTAATTCCATTATATGCGACAACTTTTTCAAGAGATTCCGCTAAATGAGGGTATTTTAATGCAAATTCCTCATATGGAATCCAGTCAATTCGATAAAGCCATCCTACGATCAGTGGAGATATTCCATATTGGAATAAAACCATTCCAATCGTAATTGCAATCATAATAAGTAGGCCCCATATTGAAGCAGGAAGAAACCATACACCTATAACAAAGACAACAGCATATAGCAATGCAAATAACGCAGTTATAGCAAGCCCCGAAGCTAATCTTAATCCTATAATTTTCCACCTTTATTTTTAAATGATTTATTTTTATTTAGATTTTTAAATATTTTATTCATGTTATTTTAGAAAGTGCTACCTATAAAAACTTTTTAACTAAAAATTAAAAACATTAGGTAGATTATAACAAATAAATTATATTCACTTATAAGAATTGACTTACCGTGTATGATGTTATTATCATTGGAGCTGGAATTGCTGGTACAACTTTTGCTGCTAAAATTTCAAAATATGCAAAAACACTCCTAATTGAAGCTCAAGATTATAGGAAAGAAATACCTATAAGAACAAATGTATTTCCAGAACATAATCGGCCTTTTATCAAGGAAGAAATTGATTGGAATAATAAAGATATCTTTCCTTGCCTTCACACAAAAACTAATTATATGAGTGATGAGTTTAATGGTGTTATTGATTCTACTGAATTTGGAAAACCTTTAGGAAACATTTGTCATACTGAAAATATAATAAAAGAACTTATTAATCAGCTCGAACAACAAGGAGGAACATTCAATTCAAATGAAAGAATTTCAAAAGTAGCTAAACGCAGTGACCATTTAGAACTGATTAATAGCAAAGGTGAATCATATAATACAAAATTTTTAGCCCTTGCAACAGGTTCACGTGGATTCGACTTGCAACGTTCTTTAGGATTTGAAACTCCAGACCATTATACAGGCGCATTAATCCATTTGTTTGGAAATGAAGAGAAAATAAATGAAAATTTAGAATACAACTATGTATTTCACATTAATCCTAACATATCGATTAACGGCCCTTTTTATTTTAATAAAGGTAAAGAGAGAATAGCAACTGGATTTCTAGGGAAAGAGAATGAATCAAAGCAAGAAATACTATCTAAACTCGATAGAATTTTACAAAATTATAAACCTATTCAACATTTCGTAGACGGACTGAAATATGATTTATCAAATGCTGTAGTAGGGGAAATATCCAAACATCCTATTAAAAACTTCTCAAATGATCGTGTTCTTGTTCTTGGAGAAGCAGCGGGATTAGTTACTGCTTTTTTTTATGAAGGTATGCTACCAGGAGTAGCAACTGGAGATATAGCAGCTAAAACATTAAAACCGTTATTAGAAAAAGATAGTAATTTTACAAGATCTGAATTAAGTAAATATGATATAGAAGTCAAACGGGTTCTATTTACATATTTCAAGAATGGTAATGCTTTGGAATACTTAATATATAATGAAGGTTCTTATGTAAAATCATTATGGCGTTTGTATACAGAACTACTTAGTGAAAATAGCTTAGCAAGAAAATATATTTATGAGGCATATATAAATCAAGATCTTTCTACACATAATACAAGTAACGACAGATTTGTGGGAGAAAAATGGTTTTCTAAACTTTCTACTCTTTCGAAAGTAACATTGAGCCCAAAATTCTTTAAAGCGTTACTTATGTGATTAGATTAAAATTAGAAAAGAAAAAAATTATATATAAAAAATTTTTTATTCATAAGACAATAGAGGACAAACAACTTTTTCACTTTTCTTAAAATCTTCAAGGTCCTTAGCAAGAATTATTTCCTTCATTTCGCAGGTGGAACAATTCCACTCATAATTTTTACGATCATCACTTTTAATTATAACTCCCGTATTAAAATTATGTTTAACGCCACAAGGGAATTTATTCATTTTTTTTGTTAATCACCTTCATTGAACAAATCGTCAGATTATAATTTTATAATCTGAACGATTAATCAATTTTTTAATTTTAATATTTATTAATAATAATATCTCTTTTGTCTATTTAAATTTTCCCCTTAATTTCCCACTATTGTAAATAACGAAGCGACAAAAAATAAGCTACTATATTCACATAATTTCCTTAAAAAAATGAACAAAATATCCTTAATTAATCTTTTGATTGAACATTTCAAAAAAATATTTGAATTTGAATTTAAGTTTTTGGGTTTCGATTGAACAATATTTAGAAAATAAACCAGTTTAAGGTGTTGGATGCTAATTTCATAAGGGTATTTAAATTAATTATAATGTAAAGTTCATTTAACATGAATGAAAACAAGATATAAAACCCTCTAAACCAGAATTGCGAATAATGATCGATAAGTTTAAATATGAATGTAAATAAACATTACATAAGCAAGCAAAATTTCAAAATATTATATTTTGAGATTTAAAAAACCAAAATTTTAGTACAATTATAGTTTACATAAAAAAATAATTAAAATAAAATGGAGGAAAAATAAAATGAGTCAAAAAGATTTTGCGTATCAAGGTGGCATTTCTCGAAATTATACGAAAAAAACAATTCTTAAAATTACTTTCGGTTATATTATCTTCTATGCATTACCGATGATCTTGACATATTGGGGAATGAACTTTTTCGAACCAACATTTTTTACATTCAATATGTTTCTTTGGCTGACATTTTACTCTGTATTGCTGCCCTATGTTATTGTTTTACTTTTTTCAATTTGGTATCTTGCTAAATATGTAAAACAGTATTCTTTTGAAGTATTAGAAAATAACATTATTATTAGTCATGGAGTTTTTACAAAAAAAAGAGTAACAATTCCTTATACTCGAGTTCAAAATATAAATATTGCTAATGGTGTTTTCGATAGAATATTTAACATCTATACTGTAAAAGTAGAGACTGCTGGAGCTAGTGGTACAGGTGGGGGAGGTGGGGGAGGTTATATTCGACCCGAAGGTCTGATTCCAGGACTTGAGGATCCTTACATAATAGAGAACAAGATAAAAGAAATGATGACAAAATATTCTCAAATTCCAAGTGGTTTAGAGGATAAAATCTTTAAACCTGAAGAACTTGCATTCGATAATTTTATTAGTTACATCCTTTCAAAAATGCGAGAAGGTGAGTATTTAAAAACTACAATAAAGGAAAAGAGAGAAAACAGCAAGCTGACTGCCGCAATATTAGCTGAAAAAGTAGGTGTTCCCGTTCAAACAATAAACTACTTAGAAGAGGGACGATATAATCCAAGTCTAGCATTAGCAATGAAAATTTCAGAAGTTTTAAAGTGTAAGATTGAGGATCTCTTTAAATTATCCGAATAAATTTTTTTTTAAATATTTTAATTTTAAATACAAATTCTGGTGAGAAGCATCTGAAGTTTGTAAAAAGAATTAAGTCAAATGTGAAAGAGTATAGAGAAGATATTGGTCTCACTCAGCAACAGTTAGCCGATAGGGTAGGTGTTTCCCGCCAAACAATTTATTATCTAGAAAAAGGCGATTATAACCCTTCTCTGACATTATCTTTTAAATTAACAGAAATTTTTCAGAAACCATTGGAGTTAATTTTTTATCAAGAACCAGTTATAACAGATTTATTAGGAAGTAAAACTCTTGACGAAATAGAAAAAATGTCAGAGGAAACAGGTATTAAACCTGAACGAATAATTAAGTTAAAAAAAATAGATGAAGATGACATATTAAAATTCTTCACAGAGAACGAATTGTATAATATCTGTAAAGTTCTAAGAGTAAAATTTGAAGATTTATTCCAGAAAGAAGTTTAGTATTAAAAAGCTATAAAAAATAAAATAAAATAAAAATTTAGGAAGTGTAAAAAATAGAATGGAAGAATTGGCAATAGAAACCAAAGATCTCACAAAGAATTTTGGTGATATTGTAGCTGTAAGAGATTTAAATATTGAGATTCCCTATGGAAGCACCTATGGGCTCTTAGGGCCTAATGGCGCTGGGAAAACCACCACAGTTAGGATGTTAAATGCAATTATTTCCCCCTCAAATGGTACAGCTTCAATAGGGGGTTATGATATTCTCACTCAAGCAAATGATGTGAAAATGATTTGTGGATTTCTACCAGAATCTCCTGGATTATATCAAAAATTAACTGCAAAAGAATTCTTGGAGTTTATCGGTGAATTGTATTATTTACCGAAAGCAACTATTTCGAGTCGTATTGATGAGCTCCTTGAAATATTCGATCTTGAAGGGCGAGAAAACGACTTACTTGAAGGATATTCACGCGGAATGAAACAAAAGGTTTGTCTCTGCGCAGCTTTAATTCAGGATCCCAAGATTATTTTTTTGGATGAACCTACATCTAATCTAGATCCTGCAGCAGCGAGAATGGTTAAAGATCTTATATCAGATTTAACGAAGAAAGCAGATAAAACTATTTTTATCTGTACTCATCTGCTTGATGCAGCTGAAGAATTATGCGATATCATAGGCATAATTGATAAAGGAACTTTAAAATTGGAAGGGAGTCCGAATGAAATTATTACATCTCAAAACGCAGAAGACTTAGAAGATGCTTACCTTAAAATTATGGGGGTAAAACATTTAGAAGACTTATTATCGTGGCGTGAAAATGGTCCTACAAGTGAATTTCCCAATAGAAAAAAGAAAAGGAAAAGGAAGTGATGTACCATGGCTTTGTGGACGAAAATTGCTAAAAATGAAATCAGAGTTAGAACTTCAAAATTTCGAAAAAACAGATTAGCATTTTTCTTAGTGTTATATTCTTTCCTAATCTTTTGGGCGTTTTATCTATGTCCCTTGATTTTTGACCAATTTATGCCTACCTTAGCTGGGATGGAGGAAATTTCTACAATTTTAATTCCTTCTATTGCGATGATTATAGAACACATAATGATGATCTTCTTTATTGCACTTATGATGTATCCTCTTAATAATGTATATCGTAAAACTGAGATTGGATTTAAAGAAATTCTGTTGGCATCTCCAACTAGTGCAGGAGATATCTTTTTGGGAGAGCTCTTTGGAAAAATACCCATTCTATTCTCGTTTGTATTTGCTCTCACACCTATTTTTGTAAATATGTTGAATCCAATTATTAACTTGTCGCTTATCCAGACTCTGGCAATTTATCTATGTGTATTTGGGCTAGTATTTTTAGCCACGTTAATTGGCAGTATAATTATGAGTTGGCTGGAACATAAGATTGCTAAAAGTGAAAAAGCACGAGATTATGCTAAGGTTTTATTGATTCTACTTACAATTGGAATGGTTGCTCTCATTTATTCTTTACAATTTGGTTTTCAATTCATTTTGGAAAATCCAGAGCTAAAAAATTATTTTATTTGGTATCCATCTCTTTGGTTTTCTAATATAATACTCTATACTTTTGATCCTGGATTATTAAATATATATATCTTAAATATATGGATGAGTTTAGCTCTAGCAATTCTCGTACCTTTATTAATCTTATACTTTTCTTACAAAAAAGCAGATCTCTTCTACAGCCTAGAAGGGGGAGTTGAGAAAGTGAGTTCTATTATAGAAAAAGAAAATTTCTTTTATAAATTCAATAGACGGCTTATAGGTGTAAAATGGGAGGGTCTAGTAATCACTCAATTCAAGGAATTTTTTCGAAAAAAGGAAAACATTATGAAATTAGTTTATTTAGGAGGGATTACTTGTGTCTATGGATTAATTTTTTCATTTTCTGTAGGTGGAGCTGCTAACGATTTCATATCAGGAGGATTTAAAGTGGTGATGGTGGTTTTCATGGGAGGATTGCTTTATGGGATTATGCTAGGGAATTTCATCTTTGTTGGGAGTAAAGATTTATTATGGGTGTATAAACGTAGTCCTAGAAATGTTAATAGTCTCGTTTATTCCTACATTATAGCGATGTTTATTATAAATATAATATTAGCTTCGGTTGTAACTGTATTCTTTACTATCCTATTTCAATTTGATGCCTTTTATGTAGCTGTTTTTTTCATATCTTATCTATCGTATGGGATAATGGTATTGATTGAAGCAATTGGAATACAAGGATTTAGTCCTGCTTTTGAAGAAAAGGGAAAATATATGGGATTGAACATGTTTAAACTTATGAGTATCCAAATGGGAGTACTTACTGGTTTCATATTTTTAATGATTTGGTTGGGCGAAATATTACCCGAAATCATTGCTTGGGAATTAACACCTACTATATTATTCATTTCCATTCATCTTGCGATTTCTATTCCCTTATTCTTTATGGGTTTAAGACACTTAACTAAAATCGAATAATGTTTTTTTCCCTTTTTCTAAATCAAGTCAATTAAAGAATATAATATAAAATATTAAATAGTATGTTAAAATTGAATAGCAAGAACTAAACATAAAGAAAGAGAACTTAAGAAAAAGTACAGTTCAAAAAAAACTGATCATATAGAAATTAACAATTTTACATTCTACTTTTTAAACGGACTCTTATTCTAAGAATAAACAATGTGCAAATCCAAACATGTTGGCATACCATAATACCCTCTTCTTTTCTTACCAAAAATTAATAAACATTCATTAAATTCTCCAGATATTTAAATCTGTTTAGATATTATGAAATAGACCTATTAATAAAACAAGACCTAAATTAACTCTCAAGTTTTAAATAATGATTATTGATTTTTTTAATCATATACATTAGTCACTATTAAATACTATGATGAACCCGAAGAATTCTAGGAACTTAAGTGTATATTTTTAATATAAATTAAATTTTTAATATAATATCAGAAGATTTCGAAACAGTAACTAATATGAGAAATGGAGTACCAGCACCACCCATATGTCGACTTTGCAAGTGGTATAATAATATGGGCTGTATGTATGACGGAGTAATACGAGAAAGTTTTAAACCTGAAATTAAGTGCTTCGAACCTATGAATAATACCTCATATCCAAGTCCTAAAAGGATAATTCGTAGTTTTTTTAATATTTTATATAAATCCTTCCCTAAGATGGAATTGGAGTTTATAACGGTAAATGGTGGCTATGAAGATGGATCTAAATTTCTTTCTTTACTTTCGGAGAATATAAGACTTCTTGAAAAGTTTAAAAAAGAATTCTTAGCATTACAAAAAGAATTCCATGAATATCCCAAAATTATTGATGATGATTTAATCTATCTAAAATAATAATATTTAATAAAATAGTTATTTATTAAGAAATGATAAAGAAAGAGTTTCTTTAAGATTTTCAATTACCTTTTTAAAATCTTTTACCTGGGCGTTTAAATCTTTTCCAAAAGTGGGGTCTATTTTAATTGCCTTTTCGATATTTAGAATGGCATTATTATAATCTCTTTTATCAAAATATGCTATTCCCTTAAAGAACCATGCCTTCGCGAATTCAGGATTTATCTCAGTTGCTTTATTATAACTCTCAATAGCTTTATCAAACTCGTTTCTGAGTTTGTGTACATTACCCAAATTGTACCAACCATCAGCAAAATTAGAGTCAATCTTTACTGAATTATTTATATTTTTAAGAGCATTATCATAATCTTCTTTAGCTTCATATATCAAGCCCATCCATTCCCATGA